>NZ_JBFUEK010000055.1:0-520 GCF_056404235.1 Mesorhizobium sp. P2_E10 | reverse complement strand
TGTCGTCGAGGGCCGCACGGCCGGCAGCAACGCGCTGGTGTTCACGCTGACCGTCAACACCGCCAATGGCGACGTGACACTCGATCAGCAGAGGGCAGTGGTCCATCCCAACACCGCCAACCCCGATGACAGCACCACCCTCAGCGCCGACAACCTGATCAAGGTGACGGCAACGATCACCGACAAGGACGGCGACTCGGCAACGGCCTCGGTCGACATCGGCCAGAACCTGGTGTTCAAGGACGATGGTCCCTCGATCTCGGCCTCGGCCGCGACCCAGCCTGTGCTGACGGTCGACGAGACGGTGCTTGCGACGGACGCGACGGCGAACTTCGCCGCCAACTTCACCTCGGCCTTCGGCGCCGATGGCGCCGGCACGCTGATCTATGGGCTGAGCGTGGTGGCAGGTCCTTCGGGCCTGATCGACACGGCAACCGGCCAGGCGGTGAACCTGGTCCTCAATGGCAATGTCGTCGAGGGCCGCACGGCCGGCAGCAACGCGCTGGTGTTCACGCTGACC
>NZ_JBFUEK010000054.1:0-535 GCF_056404235.1 Mesorhizobium sp. P2_E10 | reverse complement strand
GCTTGGCGATGGCCTTGTTGGAGATGAGGCCGATCTCGGGCAGTTCGGCCATCAGGCGAGCGACGGTGCGGCCGGCCACACCCTTGAGCGAACGGAAGGCCTGCCCCAGCTTGGCCCACAGCGGATCGTCGTCGATCATCGAGGCGATCTCGCCTTCCAGGCGCCGCTCCTCGCGCTTGAGGAAGGCCAGCATGGCCTCGATGCTGGCGCATGTCTCGGCATCGCGTGCGGCACTTCTGCGCTGCTTGTTGACAGTCGCATCGCCGACAACCTGGCAAAGCCGCCCAACCAGCGCAGCAAGGCGCTACTGGGTCGTGCTGGGCGGTGGCGTCGGGACCGTCTTCTTGACTGCGCTATAATGGGCGATGACGGCAGCGTCGATCCGGTCGGTCTTCTCCAGATAGCCCATCGCCTCGGCGAAGCGGCGTACGCTTCTGGCATTGACCAGGGCGCACGGCATGCCGTGCGCCCACAAAAGCATGAAGCCCAGCCGCTCATAGCCGCCCGACGCCTCCATCACCGCGTGGTCTGCGCC
>NZ_JBFUEK010000053.1:0-566 GCF_056404235.1 Mesorhizobium sp. P2_E10 | reverse complement strand
GCTATGGCCTGTATGGAAGACTGGTCGAGGTTCACGCGCCCTCACCATCCAGCAGATGCGCCGCCTTCCGAAGTTTCAGGCCATGCGCGATCGTCATCGCCGTCAATTCGGCGTCGACAGCTTTCACCCTCTCATCCAGTGCTTCCCATATCGGCAACGCCGCCTCCATGGGGGCAGCGTGGCCGGAATGAATGGCATGGAGAAGCTGGCTGAGGTTTCGGCCGACCATCCGGACTTGCGAGGCCAACGCCGCGACAGTGCGTGAATTCTCAGCTGACAGAGCGGGACCGACATCCAGGCTGGCCCGGATAATGCGCCGCAAAGTCTCCACTCGGTCAAGCTGGAACACCTTGCAGGCCTCATCCAGGAGCGCGCCCGCCTCCGGCCCGATATCGATCCGGTGGCGCTTTCGGGTGTCCTTGTGGGCGGCGCTGGTGTCCAAAATTCCTCGCTATGGCGCATGGGCCTCCCGTCGAAGACGGTCCAGGTCAAAGCGAAGCGATGACCTGCTCAGCCAATTTGGACCCAAATTGCGTATCTTGTCAATTCACAATGCAACATTATAC
>NZ_JBFUEK010000052.1:0-901 GCF_056404235.1 Mesorhizobium sp. P2_E10 | reverse complement strand
GGGGGAGAGCGACTATCTGGGGTGTCAAGTTGCATTGGCGAACTCGGCTCGCGCGTCGCGTGCTTTTGCATTGAGAATGACGAGCAGTTTTCTGGCTAGCGCGATGCGGATGAGCATTTTGGGTTTTCCCGCCTGTTGCAACCGTTGAGCGAAAGCTTTGAGATGGAGATCGAACTTGGCCACGATGGCCGCGACGATGAAGAGGATACCCCGCGGCCCGGTGCGTCCGCCACGCACATGCCTGTTGCCGGTGCGCCTGCCACTGTCGTTGGCGATTGGGGCGAGGCCTGCCAGCTTGGCGATGGCCTTGTTGGAGATGAGGCCGATCTCGGGCAGTTCGGCCATCAGGCGAGCGACGGTGCGGCCGGCCACACCCTTGAGCGAACGGAAGGCCTGCCCCAGCTTGGCCCACAGCGGATCGTCGTCGATCATCGAGGCGATCTCGCCTTCCAGGCGCCGCTCCTCGCGCTTGAGGAAGGTCAGCATGGCCTCGATGCTGGCGCATGTCTCGGCATCGCGTGCGGCACTTCTGCGCTGCTTGTTGATAGTGGCATCGCCGACAACCTGGCAGAGCCGCCCAACCAGCGCAGCAAGCCGCTGCTGGGTCGTGCTGGGCGGTGGCGTCGGGACCGTCTTCTTGACTGCGCTATAATGGGCGATGACAGCCGCGTCGATCCGGTCGGTCTTCTCCAGATAGCCCATCGCCTCGGCGAAGCGGCGTACGCTTCTGGCATTGACCAGGGCGCACGGCATGCCGTGCGCCCACAAAAGCATGAAGCCCAGCCGCTCATAGCCGCCCGACGCCTCCATCACCGCGTGGTCTGCGCCATGGCTGCGGCAGAACAGCCAAAGAGCTGCAATCCCCGTCGCGTCGTTGGCGAAGCGCTCTGCTGCCCCGCCG
>NZ_JBFUEK010000051.1:0-1026 GCF_056404235.1 Mesorhizobium sp. P2_E10 | reverse complement strand
GCAGGGCTATCGCATATGAGTTAGAGCGTTGATTAGGTAGCCGTCATTCCATGCGCATTTCTTGATGCGATGGCTGATGGGGACTTTGTCTGTGTCGGCGAGTTGGAGGATGTTTTTGGCGAGGCGGTTGAGGAGTGCGGTGTTGGCGGGGGCGTTGTCCTTGCGGGCTCGGCTGAGGTCCTCATCCAGATGAACGTCGAGCATCCAGTGCAGGCCATTCTCGATCTGCCAATGAGCCCTGGTGAGATCGATTGCCTGCTGCGGTGACAGCAGCGTAGAGGCCATGAACAGTCGCGTCAGCGGCTTGGTTTGATCGCGCCGGCTGGTGATGCGGATGAAGGCTTTGTGACCGCACATCATTGGCTCGGCTGCCGCCACGACCTCTGCCTGCCGCCATTCGCTGCGGCCATGACTGGTTTCGGTCTGCTCCGCGATGGCGGGGGTGGTCTGAGCCAAGTGTTGTTTGGCCCGAGCAAGCCAATGCCGGCGGTTTCCCTTGAGTGCAAGCAGGTAGTCGCCGCCGCGCTCAATGATGGCTTCAGCCATGCGCTTATGACAGTGGAGCGCATCGGCCGTGACCAATCGTCCAGCAAGATCAATGAGTTCGACGACCTTGAGGGCAGCCTCGACCTCATTCTCTCCATCGCCGGGCGATGCAGCCGCCAGACACAGCCGCGTCTGGCTGGCAAAGGCCGACACCGTCAGAGGCGGACTGGYCGCAAGGCCCTTCTCATAGGCCCGCCGCAGCGCCTTGCCGTCTAGCGAGACCACACCTTGGCGGGCTTGGGCAAACCCTGCGGCAAAGGCGGCGAACGCACGTCCGAAGGCCTCAGGATCGAGCAGGCGCAACAGCCGCGAGAAGGTGTCATGGCTGGGCGCCTCTTCATATTCGATCAAACGCGATAGCGCCTGCTTGCGCTCTTGCGCGAACAACGAAAACTCCGTCGCGTTGGTCGCGCCACACAGGCTTGCCGCGATCATCATCACGATCAGGTCGCCAAGCCGGTGCGTGGCGTTGGCTGCGCG
>NZ_JBFUEK010000050.1:0-1163 GCF_056404235.1 Mesorhizobium sp. P2_E10 | reverse complement strand
GGGGGAGAGCGACTATCTGGGGTGTCAAGTTGCATTTGCGAACTCGGCTCGCGCGTCGCGTGCTTTTGCATTGAGGATGACGAGCAGTTTTCTGGCGAGCGCGATGCGGATGAGCATTTTGGGTTTTCCCGCCTGTTGCAACCGTTGAGCGAAAGCTTTGAGATGGGGATCGAACTTGGCCACGATGGCCGCGACGATGAAGAGGATGCCCCGTGGCCCGGCGCGTCCGCCACGCACATGCCTGTTGCCGGTGCGCCTGCCACTGTCGTTGGCGATTGGGGCGAGGCCTGCCAGCTTGGCGATGGCCTTGTTGGAGATGAGGCCGATCTCGGGCAGTTCGGCCATCAGGCGAGCGACGGTGCGGCCGGCCACACCCTTGAGCGAACGGAAGGCCTGCTCCAGCTTGGCCCAAAGCGGATCGTCGTCGATCATCGAGGCGATCTCGCCTTCCAGGCGCCGCTCCTCGCGCTTGAGGAAGGTCAGCATGGCCTCGATGCTGGCGCATGTCTCGGCATCGCGTGCGGCACTTCTGCGCTGCTTGTTGACCGTCGCATCGCCGACAACCTGGCAAAGCCGCCCAACCAGCGCAGCAAGCCGCTGCTGGGTCGTGCTGGGCGGTGGCGTCGGGACCGTCTTCTTGACTGCGCTATAATGGGCGATGACGGCAGCGTCGATCCGGTCGGTCTTCTCCAGATAGCCCATCGCCTCGGCGAAGCGGCGTACGCTTCTGGCATTGACCAGGGCGCACGGCATGCCGTGCGCCCACAAAAGCATGAAGCCCAGCCGCTCATAGCCGCCCGACGCCTCCATCACCGCGTGGTCTGCGCCATGGCTGCGGCAGAACAGCCAAAGAGCTGCAATCCCCGTCGCGTCGTTGGCGAAGCGCTCTGCTGCCCCGCCGGGCCACAGATGCGCGTCCAGCCAATCCTTAGAAACATCAACTCCACAAATGATCTTGTTCACGGTAACCTGCCTTGTGCGTACGGTTGGAACCAAGCGACTGTTCGGTCGTGCGTGACGAAGGCGAAGATCCCAAGCTCTCCCGCGGCTGTAACCTCAGGTGGTACGGGCGACTTCACCAAGCCAAGGTCCGGGCGGCCGCCCGGACCTTGGCTCAACCGCTTCAATCCCACGAAATCTCTCTCGTGCAGATACAAGGGGGC
>NZ_JBFUEK010000049.1:0-1169 GCF_056404235.1 Mesorhizobium sp. P2_E10 | reverse complement strand
ATGGCAAAAGGTAAATTCGAGCGTAACAAGCCTCATGTGAACATTGGCACGATTGGCCACGTCGATCATGGCAAGACGTCGCTGACGGCGGCGATCACCAAGTATTTTGGCGAATACAAGCGCTACGACCAGATCGATGCGGCGCCGGAAGAGAAGGCCCGCGGCATCACCATTTCGACGGCGCATGTCGAATACGAGACGGCTGCCCGCCACTATGCCCACGTCGACTGCCCCGGCCACGCCGACTATGTGAAGAACATGATCACCGGTGCCGCGCAGATGGACGGCGCGATCCTGGTCGTTTCGGCCGCCGACGGCCCGATGCCGCAGACCCGCGAGCACATCCTGCTTGCCCGTCAGGTCGGCGTGCCGTCGATCGTGGTGTTCTTGAACAAGGTCGACCAGGTCGACGACGCCGAGCTGCTCGAACTGGTCGAGCTCGAGGTGCGCGAGCTTCTGTCGAAGAACGAATTCCCCGGCGACGACATTCCGATCGTCAAGGGTTCGGCGCTGGCGGCTCTTGAAGATTCGAACAAGACGATCGGCGAAGACGCGATCCGCGAGCTGATGGCTGCGGTCGATGCCTACATCCCGACCCCGGTTCGTCCGCTGGACAAGCCGTTCCTGATGCCGATCGAAGACGTGTTCTCGATCTCGGGCCGTGGCACGGTCGTCACCGGCCGCGTCGAGCGCGGCATCGTCAAGGTCGGCGAGGAACTCGAGATCATCGGCATCCGTCCGACGACCAAGACGACCTGCACGGGTGTCGAAATGTTCCGCAAGCTGCTCGACCAGGGCCAGGCTGGCGACAACATCGGCGCGCTGCTGCGCGGCGTTGACCGTGAAGGTGTCGAGCGCGGCCAGGTTCTGGCCAAGCCCGGTACGGTCAAGCCGCACAAGAAGTTCGTGGCCGAAGCCTACATCCTGACCAAGGACGAAGGTGGCCGTCACACGCCGTTCTTCACCAACTACCGTCCGCAGTTCTATTTCCGCACGACGGACGTGACCGGCATTGTGTCGCTGCCGGAAGGCACCGAGATGGTGATGCCGGGCGACAACATCACGGTCGATGTCGAGCTGATCGTGCCGATCGCCATGGAAGAGAAGCTGCGCTTCGCCATCCGTGAAGGCGGCCGCACCGTCGGTGCCGGCATCGTCGTCACCATCAA
>NZ_JBFUEK010000048.1:0-1522 GCF_056404235.1 Mesorhizobium sp. P2_E10 | reverse complement strand
GCCCACGTTTCTCTTTCTTCAATATTCAATTTTCAAAGAACAGACGCCGCAGACGCGATGTCGTGGCCCGGTACGCTTTTGGCTTCGGGGCCGTCCGAGTGTCGCTTACGCGGCTCTCTTGAATTCTCACAAGGGCTTTCTCAGAAGCAAACTGCTTCGCCGCCAGCGGCGCACCGCCCTCGTTCGTGAGGCGTATATAGTCGCCACCCATCCAAACTGTCAACACCACTCAACCATGTTTTTTCGATTTCTCGCGGAGATATCCACGGGGCCGAAATTCGTGAGTTGGCTTGGCTGAAATTGTGAGTGGCGTTCCGCTGCCTATCATTTCAATGGAGGGCTCGCCACCCCTCTGCGGCGGGCGCGTGCCATCGGCTTGAAAGTCGCCTGCCTTGCCTGGGGAATTATCGGACAGCCGCGCCGCCCTGGGCAGCGTTTCAGAGCCGGCTTTCCAGCAATTCCGCCGTGATGTTCCGGCCGCCGGCGAAAAAGATGCCCAGGATCAAGACCTGTTCGCCCTCGACCGCAAGGGCAAAGCTCACGGCGCGCCAATAGCCGATGATCCGCCGCCCAGGCATGATCTCGACCCGCTCTGTGCCGCGCTGTGGAAAAGTCGACAAGCCCAGGCAGTGGTCGCGGATGCCGACAATGAAATTCCAGGCAATCACCGGCGACGCGTGGTCGGCTGTGTCCTCATAGAGCCGTTCGAGTTCAGCTTCCGCCTTGGGACGGAAAGACCACCCGGTACTCCATTGCCTACCTGGCTTTCGCCTGCTTCGCGCGGTGACGCGCCTCGAGCCGCGAAAAAGTGTCCCGGCAGGAATACCCTTAGCCGGATCCTGCTGGAGCTCGCTCAGGCGCGCCGGGATTTCCTCGCGCAACCATCTTTCCCGCTCCGCCTCGAAATCCTCGAGCATACGCAGGCCGGCCCGAACAACCTCACTGGCATTGTTGTAGCGGCCTGATTCGAGCTGCTTCCTGATGAAGCTCTCAGGGCGTAGTTGGGCATGGCAACCTCCTGGAGAGATCATGCTGCCGACCAGAAACCAGTAGCAATAGATAGCAAAGATTAGCAGTGCGCGCGCATCGGGCCACGCCTCGCAAGGGCCGCCGGCGAGGGATTTCGCTTCGAGAGGCTGGGCGTCGGAAGAATTGGCTTGGGGAACGGGAGAGGCTTTGTGCTTTGGGGAGTGCTTTGGCAACGCAGGCTTGGCTTCTTGCGGGCCTTGTAACTTGTAATGAGGACAGAATTCGCCTGGTCGCCGGCCTTTGAATAGCAAAACGGCCCRCATGATGCGGGCCGTTTTGGGATTTGGTTGCGGGGACAGGATTTGAACCTGTGACCTTCAGGTTATGAGCCTGACGAGCTACCGGGCTGCTCCACCCCGCGTCAACCTTAGAGGTAAGTTTTACCTTACCGGAATCAAGAGCCCCCAAATGAAAGGGCCGCTTGCGCGGCCCGTGTTCCCGTTGGCGGGCCTGTTCGTAAGGAGAAGATTTCACTGACATCCGATTGGATGTG
>NZ_JBFUEK010000047.1:0-1525 GCF_056404235.1 Mesorhizobium sp. P2_E10 | reverse complement strand
GGGTGACGGTGCTCGACACCGATCCGCAACTGTCCGCGGTGGAGTGGAGCAAAAACAGTCGCCGCGCCGGGTACGCGCTTTCAAACATCGACGTCATCCCCATCGGCTCGACCGACGAACTGATCGATCGCCTGGCGCAATCCGACGCCGAGGACCTGCTGCTGGTGGATGTGCAGGGCACGGCCGTGGCCGCACTCGGCCCGGCCGTCGCCAACGCCGACTTCGTGCTGATTCCGACGAAAGCGCACGTCTTCGATGTCAAGCAATGCCTCGGTCTGATCCGGCACATCCGCTCACTTGGAGGGCGCCACCGCGAGATTCCCTACGCGGTGATGCTCAACATGGTTTCGGGGATCGAGCACAACACCATGGCCTTCCGCACAGCGATCCAGCTGCTGCGGCAGGCCGACGCCAGCGTGCTTGAGACCTTTCTGTCGCAACGGCCGACCTTCGCCTCGATCGCAACCGCCGGAACGCTTTACGAAGTGCAGCCTGTGAACAAGGCCGTCGAGGACGCTCGCGACCAGACGAATGCCCTGACTGCCGAGATCATCCGCAAACTGAACGGAGCCACCACGCCATGAACGAGAAAAGCGATCGGACCGCAAACCAGTTGCCGCTGCCCGCCTTGAAACCGCGTGCCCGTTCGGATGATCCGTTCTCGCGCAACATGGCTGCCATAGTGGAATCCAGCATCAGCGAAACGGACAACCTGGAGCAGCAGACGAGAACCCTGTCTGCCAGAGAGGCGAAAGCGAAGATTGAAAGGCCAAAGGCAGACGGCGGGACAGCCCGGCTGCACACGCGCATTCCGGTCTCGCAGATGATCGAGCTGCAGGTCCATTGCGCGCGCAACAGGACAACCATGCAGGAGGTGGTTCAGGGTCTGATAACGGAATTCCTTGCCCGGCAGCCGAAGTAGCCAGACGCGTCCATCAGCGTCGATCGTACGACCGACCGCGCACGATACGGGCCAACGTGGATTGGCTACATCTCTCCGGGAAGGGCCATCAAAGACGCTGTTGAACGACTGACGTTCGGTTCCATCCATCACCAGAGCGAATCGATCCGCGTCTGCTGATTCAAACCATTCATTGGACGCGCGCGTCCGGCTGCGCGATTCTGTCTGCAATGATCGCGCAGCTCTATCGCCTCTGTATCGAACGCCGCGACGCGGATCGGAACATGGCGCGCTTCTATGCGCTGTCGATCGAGGAGACCCTGTTCGGCCAGACCTGCCTGGTCCGGCGTTGGGGCCGGATCGGAACCACCGGCCGCACGGTACAGCACTCCTTTGATAGCGAGGGCGAAGCCGTCGCCCTTTTCCTCGAGCTGCTGCGCGCCAAGCGGATGCGCGGCTATCAGCCGCGATCCGCCCGACGCGCAGAAGCGATCCCGTCTGGTTGTCTAGTTGACAGGGTAGCCGCTGGGGCGACGTGATGAACGGAAGTCGCTCGTGTACCCGGCGCGGGCGCGATGTCGCCAGTCGGAAGTCAGTGATCTCGACGCTGCCGCATGCTCGCAC
>NZ_JBFUEK010000046.1:0-1665 GCF_056404235.1 Mesorhizobium sp. P2_E10 | reverse complement strand
TGTCTAGACCGAAATATCGTTCCATGTGTCCATGATGACTTGTTTCCACGTTAACAAGGAAACAAGTCAGCCAACGCCGGAAGGAGGCCCCATGATCATCTCCGCTGCGATCCCAAAGGGCGGCACTGGCAAATCGACGATGCTGCGCACCCTGGCGTCCGTCGCTCTGCATCGGGGTTATTCGGTCACTCTTATCGATGGCGATCGGCGGCAGAACATGAACCGCTGGTTCCAGATGCTGGATGACGCTGGCAATCGCCCTGATAGCCTGCAGCTGGTGAGCGCGATGACCCCGCAGGAAATCCTCGGCGCGGCAGCCACTCATAACGGTGAGCGCTCCGTTGTCTTGATCGATACGGAAGGCACCACAAATGACAATCTCATGGCCGGGCTCTTCGCGGCCGATATTGTCGTCGTGCCAGTCTACTTTGCCCTCGACGATGTGACCGCCGCCATCCAGATCACCKACCATTACATTCCGCTGGCGGTCGAGAGCCGGGGTAGACCGCTGCCTGCGATATTCGTGCTGACCAAGCAGACCATCATCGATGGCAGGGCGCGAGCCCTGACGGAATTGCGCTCCATTATCCAGGCCAACGGCACGCCCATTGCAGAACACGTCCTGCACAATCGTGTTGCCTACCGCGACCTTCAGACCGGGCAGACCCTCTACAGCCCTGCGGTACCTGATGCGAAGGCGATTGCCGAGAGCGAAGGGGTCTTCGACGACCTCCTGCAAACCTTCATCGAAGCCACAAGGAATGCGGCATGAGTGAAGAAACCGCACCGAAACCCGGTGACGACAAGAAAGCGCGCATGATGAAGGCGATTTCCACGCAGCCGCCGGCGCTGCCGAGCATGTTCATTTCATCAACAAAAAGCGAGGGGCACAAGTTGGAGCCAAATGCCGGATTGGCCATGCCACAGACGCCCGAGCCGGCATCGGGTGCAACGCCTGACTTTCGCAAGCTGCTGCGGCAGGGTCAGAAAAAGGATCCCGTCGCCGGCAAGAAGATTCGCGACGAGGAGATGGTCCGCTGCGGGTACTATCTGACGGCCGTGGAGCAGCGCCGGTTCAAGTTGCTGGCGATCAGCAACGGGCACAGCATGACCGAGCTGCTGCGAAAGGCTGTGCAGGATTATATCCGCGTTCATAAGCACAAACTGCCGAAGGAATAATCGGCAGTTTGGAGTCGCTGTCGCATGCTGCGACGGGTGATGTTCATGGCTCTTTTGCGACGCGCAAAAAAAGGGCCCGCGACGGTCGCTCCGTCGCGAGCCCTGAGACGTGTTTGCCTACTTGGGTTGGTTGGGGTGTTTCAGCAGTTCCCCGAGGATGCCGTCCCGCTCCGGACGCCCGCTGGCTGCCACTTTGTCGTCGACCAGCTTTGCTGCCAATTTGGGCGACAGCGGCATGAAGTCGTAGCCGTGTGAGATGGCTGCGTGGCGAAGATCCTCAAGCGCTTCGAACGCGCGGTCGCGGGTGCCAAGCCAGAGCGCGGGCTCGTCGGTTTCTTCGTGCGGGAACGCTTGCAGGAAGTAGGTCCGAAGCGGTGGATCGTAGCCGATGACAGCGTCTGGATCCGAGCGGCCCTGTCCGGTGACGATGCCCGTGACAGTGATGGTGTAGCGGCTCATTGCAACCTCCTTTGCCGGTAGGGAAGC
>NZ_JBFUEK010000045.1:0-2269 GCF_056404235.1 Mesorhizobium sp. P2_E10 | reverse complement strand
GAGTATAAGGCCGGCAACGTCACCAGCGTATTCTTCGCGGTCCGGATCCGAGGCCGCGAGCGCTGGTTTCATGGCTTCTGCGATCTCACAGATCGGCAGTCGCCAGACAAGATGCGCGCCGCCATCATCGCCCACGAGGCCGGCGCGAGCGACAGCATGACCCGCTCGGAAAAGCTCGAGGCGATCTGGAACATAACCCCTGTCGAACTCAGGGGGACCGCCCGCAACGCAGTCCCCGAGACCGGGTGGGCCGAACATCGCGGCAAACGCACGATTCTCGTCAACCCCGGAAGGCATGATGCTGCCTTCAGGCTGCTCGATGATCTGTCGGATCTCGAGATCGACGAGTTCCTGTCCAAAGTGCGATTGCGTCGGAGCTGACGAAGGAAGGCGACGATGGACATCGATAAGAACCGCGCCTCGACGGCGAAACCTCTCCATCACGGTGACCGACTTTCGCTCAATGGACGCACCCGCGTACGGCCCATCCTCAGCTGTTGACCTTATGGCCAACTGCCCCGAGGATATAAGCATCCAGCCCTCAGCAAAACTTCAGGTCAGTGCCTGCCACGCGGGAGGTATCCGGCATTGCGTAAAGCGCCGATGAACAGGCTGGCCGGGCCGGCGACACTCGTCCTGGCCTGCGCTGCGAGCGGCAGCGTGCTCCAGTCCTCCAACGGAGCGATAAAGCTGGAGAAAGTGCCATTGACCATGCAATGGCTGGTCAACATGCCCTGCTTATCCAGCACCAGAACCCCTGTCTGATTGCTTGGATACCGGATGGCGGCGACGCGCTGAAGTTCCATGTCGCCATCGATGCGCAAATTGAAAAGCACAACGCCCAGGCTTCTGTTGGCGACTTCCGCGACTTTTTCCGCGAAAGGAACAGAAAGCGCACGAACGCTGTCGACCGCCATCCCGAAAACAAGCGCGTCCAGCTCATCCGCCGCCATGAAAACATTAGTTCCCAAGAATATAAGGATTGCAATCGCTCCAGCTGGATAGTGCACTCATCGCACACCGCCGGCTAGACGCCTGAGCATCGTGTGGATGAGGCAGCTCTCTCTCGGTAGGCAGGTTTGCCCCCGTTGATTGAGCCGATTGCCCCGGGCCATGACACACCGCTTGCTCGTTGCGGGGCTTCTCCGATAAAGCACGGCGAAAGCGATATGATACGTCGGGTACTCGCTAACCCAAACTGCGACTTGGCTAGCAAGTCATGCTCACATCAAGGAACAGACTATGAAGCGCCAGATCCGGCCATTCACGGTGGAAATGAAACAGAGGCGCGGGAAGCAAAAGCCAAGCCATTCGATCTGGGGCGATCTCGACCTGTCCAAGATTGCCACGGAGATGACGCCGCCGGGCTATGCTGCTCAGCTCTCAAATTCCCAGGTCATTGACTTCAGTATAGGACCACTTGATGCTGAAGAAGGGGATAAACCACAAGCGGAGTATATGATGGCCGATTTTCAGGACGCTCAGACTGTTCAGACGACAGTTGCCCCAGCCAAAGTGGAAGTGCCTGAATCCAAGAAGAAAGTTCCGCGAGGAAAGAAACCGAAGGCAGAGGTCGTAAAGCCGGTCCGCAAGAACGAAGCGAAACCTGCGCCCGCGGCCGCAGAAGCTCCCGTGGTAGCTAAGACCGCCCGCAAAACATATTCCGAGAATGAACGCACCCAGAAACTTGCCCAGATCGAGAAATCGATCGCTGCCGGCGCGACCAGCAAGATTGCGGTCGGCCAGGCCGGCATATCGGAGCAGACCTACTATTATTGGAAGAGGGCTGCCGCACCTTCCTCAGACAACGGCGATCTCGGCGATCTTGTCGCCCTCGAAGAAGAAAACAAGCGCCTCAAGAACCTGCTTGCCGAGCGTCTGCGCAAGGAAAATGCCGAGCTCAAGAAGAAGCTGGGCCTGGCCTAAGGCATCGTGAGCATCGCTGGAAATTCCGCCGACACTCAAAACGGTAGCGGCGGCATATCGCCTTCGCCGACCCGCCACACCCAGGAGCCGATCTCAGGTCGCGCGGCGATCATTTCGTCGAGCGACGCTTCGTAGTTTTCGTCCGCTCCGGCCGGAACGACAAAGAGCGCTATCGGGTCGTCCCTGTTCTGAAGCAACGCATTGGCGATCGGCTGGTCGGGTTGCAGGTCAAAGCGCAATCCCTTCACGCTCTTCTCGCGAAGGCGGGCGAGCCCATCGACGAGCCTTTTCTCCGGGACCGTCTCGTAGGGAATCCAGTTCTCGGAGACCACCATCAACGCAA
>NZ_JBFUEK010000044.1:0-2717 GCF_056404235.1 Mesorhizobium sp. P2_E10 | reverse complement strand
CCCCGTGGGTCGGTCAAAATCCCCCGGGTATGGTCACTTGAAACTCCCCCACCTGATGATCACCGGCAGCGCTACTGAACAGCGGTAGCCGGTAAGGCAGGACGTTTATTTTCATCCCCTTTCATACAGCGAGGGGACCGGGAGTTGAACGTCTTGAAGGCACATCTGCAAAGCACCGTACTAACATTACTTGATCGCAACACCAGCCAGCGCGAGATTCAAAGGCTAACGGGTGTCGACCGCAAGACGATTCGGCGTTACGGAGCGCAGCGGGCTGGTGCGGAGGCAAATTCCCCCGGGGAAGTGACCACCGGCTCGGCAAGCGCGGAGGACCAAATTCCTCCACCCCGACCACCGGCTTTTGGGGTGTCGGGAGCGACGGTCACCAGCAGCCTGGCCCGCTCGGCCTGCGAACTGCATCGGGCGTGGATCGAAGAACAGGTCCGCCTGAAGCGGAATGCGCAGGCGATTTACCAGGACCTGGTCGATCAGTTTGGCTTTCCGTCCAGCTACCAAAGCGTCAAGCGGTTTGTGCGCACGTTGCGAGAAAGCGATCCCAAGCAGTTTGATCGTCTTGAGTTTCTCCCCGGCGAGGAGGCTCAGGTCGACTATGGCGAGGGCGCGCTGACGATCGATCCCAAGAGCGGCCGGTACCGTCGTCCCCGTCTGTTCGTGATGACGCTGCGCTATTCGCGGCGCAGCTTCCGGCGGGTGGTCTGGCAATCCAGCCAGCAAGTCTGGGCGCAGCTTCACGAAGAAGCGTTTCGGTATTTTGGCGGGGTGGTCAGCTATGTGGTGCTCGACAACCTTAAGGAAGGCGTCCTCAAGCCCGATCTATACGAGCCCGAGCTCAATCCGATCTACAGTGCGATGCTGGCTCATTACGGCGTCGTCGCCGATCCGGCCCGCGTGGCGGACCCCAATCGAAAGGGGAGCGTCGAGAATGCGATTCAACATACCCAGGGGACCGCGCTGGCCGGACGGCGCTTCGAGACGCTGGAAGCCCAGAACGAGTTCTTGAGGCACTGGGAGGAGAACTGGGCTTCCAAGCGCATCCACGGCAGCACTCGCCGTCAGGTCGAGGCCATGTTCCAGGAAGAGAAGCCGCACCTGCGGCCGCTGCCTGTCGCACCCTTCCGCATCTTCACTGAAGTCGTTCGGACCGTCTGCGACGACACCACCGTACGCGTCGACAGCAGCTATTACGCCGCGCGGCCCGCGGCCATCGGCAGTCTGGTCGTCGTGCGTATCTACACTTCCACGATCGAGATCCGTGATCGCCACACCCATGCGCTGCTGCGGATTCATCCCCGGATGACGCACCCCGGTTCTGTCGTCCTGCCGATCAACGAACGGCCGTTCAATCCGTCACGGCAAACCGCCGTGCTGCTGGCGAACGCCGGTCGCATCGGCCCACAAACCAAGGCCCTGTGCCAACACATGTTCGATGCCGAGGGACGCCCCGGACAGCGCGCGATGTGGGGCATTGTCGGGCTGAGCCGGAAGTATCCGACACGGATGGTCGAGCAGGCCTGTGCTCATGCCATCAGCAACCGCATCTACCGTTACAAGCACGTACGCGCGACTGTCGAGCGGCTGTTTGAGCAGGCGCTCCAACAGGTTGAAGAAGTCCCACAGCCGGCATCGCAGCTCACCCAGGATCATCCACTGATCCGCGCCCCCGCCGAATATGGCGACCTCTTCAGCCGTGCTGTGCGACACGATGCCGGCAACAATGGCCGGCAGGCCGGGGCTGACGACGACCGCGCCTCTCCACCCCGCACTCGTGGCGCCTGCGCAACCCCGACCAGCTTCGCCGCCACGAGCGCTCCCGCTACCCCTTCTCACCTCAAACTGGAGACCCAACCCCATGATGACCATACCCGAAATTGAACGCTGCCTGCGACAGCTGCGCCTGTCGGGCGTCCGCGACACGCTGCAGACGCGCGTGCTGCAGGCGCAGGGCGCAAACCAACCCTTCCTCGAGACCTTCTCCCTGATCCTGCAGGACGAACTGGATCGTCGCCAATCCCGCCTTATCGAGCGGCGATATCAGCAATCCGGGCTCGATGAAAAACTGACGCTCGCCGAATTCGACTGGTCCTTCAATCCCAAATTGCCGCGCCAAACTTGCTTCCAGCTCCACACCTTGGCGTTCGTCGCCGCCGGCGAGAACGCGATGCTGGTTGGCAAACCGGGCACCGGGAAATCCCACATCGCCAAGGCGATTGCCTATCAGGCGATCCTGCACAGCCACAAGGTCCAGTATCTCGAGACCGATGACTTCTTCCACCGCCACGCTCTGAACGCCCCCGCGCAACGCGAGGCCCGGATGCGAACAATCATCGACTGCGATCTCCTCGTGCTCGACGATCTGTTCCTCGCACGCGCCATCCCCGACGACGCCGGCGCATGGCTGCAGACCCTGATCCATCAGCGCTACAAACTGCGCCGCAGCGTCATCGTCACCTCCAATCGGGTCGTGCAGGACTGGGGGACATATCTGCGAGACAACACCATGAGCACGACGATACTCGATCGGCTGATGCATCATTGCCATCTGCTTGAGTTCGATGGACGCAGCTATCGCCTCAAAGAGGCCGCTGAAGCCCTTGCTCGGGAAACAAAGTCAAACTAACAAGTCCACTTCTGTCCTGTCTTGCGGGTGGGGGATTTTGACTGACCCTACATGGAGGAATTTGAAGTGACCCGCGGGG
>NZ_JBFUEK010000043.1:0-4227 GCF_056404235.1 Mesorhizobium sp. P2_E10 | reverse complement strand
GGTACAAGCTCGCGGATCGTTGGTGGTTCGCCTAATCTTGACAAAGACACGGTTGTCCGTGCGGCTAACGACGTACGCTTTGGAACGACCGGGCTGGCTAATTGGCAACAAACTCTCTGGCCTTGCCCGTTGCTCGGGCGAGGCTAGGTTCGTCGACCACGGCATGTGACCTTGGCTCGGCCCTCGCATGCCCATCCCAACCATTGCCGCCGGCAAAGACCTCGAAACGATGGCCTCGTGCGTTTGATGCGGTTCGCTGCGGGTGGTTGCCACGGTTTCGGCCAACTATCCGGCGAGCCTTTCCTTCCCCCGGCTGCTGGCGTCACTAAATCGCGGCCAATGCTAACAGCGCTGCCCTGCCATGAGATCGAGCGCCCAGGCCGACGCGTAGGCGGCCTTCATCCGTTGCCAACAATTCGGTCCGCGCAAGGGTGAAGCTTGCTGGGCCGCTCCAGACCCTTGGACCGAAGGACCTTCGATCGGAGGCCATTTGGTTGCGAATGGTCTTCCGGGACAGTGCGGTCCTATGGCGAAATCTTCCGGATCCATGAATGCTCTCTCAATGCGAACGCTCAGAGAACCCGGCGCACGAAATGCTTTAGAACAGCAACCGTCAGCCTGAAGCTTCCAACCACATCTCTGACGCCCCTTCGTCATCTCACTGTTGGACAGGTGGAATGGGTATCGCTCGAAACCGACAATGTCAAAACGTCGGTCGGAACAGGGCCTATATCAATAGTGCCGCTCCTATCGGAGGATGCCTTGTCTTAAAAGCGATCTAATCCCAGCATGGGATCGCCGGCGGCCTCGGCTACTGTGGCCATCGACTCCTTTGCAGCTGGATCCTTTGTCGTTGGCGAAGCTGTGACGACGCCTCTGAAAAAAAATCTCAGCCAACCAATTCAATTCAATTGCGAGGTCTGCCGATGGATTCTTATCCTGACGTCAATCCCTCGGCGCCTGCCGCTTCCGAGGCAGCTGTGGAGGTATCCGCGTGGGGCACTTTGCCGAGTTCGCTGTCGCGTTGAACTATTACGATATTCCGGAGGATGTCCGGACCGTACTGCGACGCAGTTTTGCCGACACAATAGGTGTGGCCACAGTGGGGTCAACGACAGAGATTGCGCAGATCACCAAGGATGTCGCTGACCGTTTGTGGCGCGCCGCTCCGCAGTCAGGGGCGGCTCGCCTGCTGTTCGACGGCCGTCCGGTGAGCCCAGCAGGCGCAGYGTTCGCCGGAGCATTTACGGTTGATTCAATCGACGGTCACGATGGGTCGAGCCCATGCAAGGGGCACGCCGGATCGGCTGTTTTTCCGTCGCTTCTTGCAGTTGCGGATTCGCTCCAAGCCGGTGGCCAGTCGGTTACAGGAAGCGACCTGATGACTGCACTCGCCACGGCTTACGAGATTTCCTATCGGGCTGGCCTTGCACTGCACGGTACCGCTTCGGACTATCATACCTCAGGCGCGTGGACCGCTATCGGCGTCGCAGTGGGCGCGGGGCGCTTGCTGAAGCTGGATGTCGACCGAATCCGTCACGCTGCCGGAATTGCTGAATACCATGGTCCGCGGAGCCAGATGATGCGCTGCATCGACCATCCGACGATGCTGAGGGATGGCGTGGGGTGGGGGGCGCCCTCTGGCGTTATGGCGGCCTACTTGGCGGAGCTGGGATTTACCGGCGCACCAGCTGTGACCATAGAAGGGGACGCAGTTGATGCCTGGTGGAGTGACCTCGGCAAGTCATGGCGGATTGTCGAAGACACCCACTACAAGCTGTACCCGGTCTGTCGCTGGGCTCATCCAGCGATCGATGCAGTGCAAGAACTAATGGTCGCGCACGGCGTTCGTAGCCAGGATGTCGTAAAGGTGCGTATCAATACCTTCCACTATGCCGTCCGCCTGGCTGGCCATAATCCTTCAACGCTCGATGAAATGACCTACTCGATCGTCTTTCCGGTCGCGATCATGATTGCGCGCGGGAAAATCGGGCCCGAGGAACTTGCGCCCGCAATCCTTGAGGATGTGGAAATCAACCGTATTGCGCAGGCGACCGAGCTGGTCGAGACGGAGCACTATACGCGGATCAGTGTCGGGAAGAGGTGGGCCGATGTCGTCCTGCATCTGAAGGATGGCCGTACTCTCCAGTCGGCACCGCGCAGCCCGAAGGGTGATACCGACAACCCCCTGACGGACAACGAGCTCAGGGGCAAGTATGACACCTTCACCGCCGGCTTACTCACGAGTGACCGGGCGGAGGAACTTCATCGGCAGGCGTTGACCTTCGACTCACTGGACTCACGCGGTCTCACGAAACTACTTGACCAGTTGACCAACCCTCTGGACTGCGACGCGTCCCGCTTCGCAAAGAGAAGGTTTGCCAGCTGAGCCTTCCGCTACGCAGCCGTGCAAGATTACGTCCTCTAATTTAGGAAAAACTGATATGGAGTCGCATTCACCGTTTAGGCCTGCAGGACCAAATCGCCGTGATGTGCTTGCCGGCGCTGCCGCAACGGCTGCCGGGCTCTTTTTGCCCGCCAGATTGGCGCGGGCACAAGAGCCAAAACCCGGTGGGCGACTTCGTCTGGCCGTTTCCGGCGGATCCTCGACCGATTCCCTGGATCCGACTGCGATCACGGGTGCGATGGTTGGCGCGCTGATTGGTCAGGCTCGCAACGGATTGCTGGAAATCGATGGCTCGGGACAGCTTCAGCCGGAACTAGCCGAGTCTTGGGAGGCGGTGCRGCCTGCTGCCGATCGGTGGCGCCTCAAACTGCGCAAAGGGGTCGAGTTTCACAGCGGCAAGACACTGGACGCCGACGATATTATCTACTCGTTCGGCTTGCACCTACGCAAAGGCTCGCCGTCTGCGCTCAATTCTGTGCTAAGTGGCATTTCGGAGATCGCGAAAGACGGTCAGGACGCCGTCATCATCACTCTTTCTTCGGGCAACGCCGATTTCCCGGTCCTGCTGTCCGATCCTCGCCTGCAGATAGTCCAGAATGGCGATACCGACTTCGACAAGGGTAACGGAACGGGCGGCTACATCCTGCAGGAGTGGCGGCATGGCGTCCGGTCGATTGCGAAGCGCAATCCCAATTATTGGAAGGCAGGCCACGGCAATTTTGACGAGGTCGAAACCCTGGTGATTGAGGACATCAATGCCCGCACTTCGGCCCTTCGGACCGGGGACATTGACGTAATGAACGCGGTCGACCGCTCCACGGCCGGATTGCTGGSCGSAGTTGRTGGCATCGAACTGGTGGTCCAGAATGGCTACWWGCACTACACGCTGCCGATGCGCTGTGATACGGCGCCCTTCAAGGACAACGATGTTCGCGAGGCGATCAAATACGCAATGGATCGTCAGCTTCTGCTGGACCGAGTTCTTTATGGGTTCGGCTATCTGGGCAACGACCACCCTGTTCCGAACAGCCTTCACGACTTTGCCACCCCAGCGGAACTGCCACAACGCGCTTACGATCCTGACAAGGCGAAATTCCATCTCAAGAAAGCCGGTCTCGGCAGCCTGAAGGTTCAGCTCAACACCTCCGAAGGAGCTTTTACAGGCGCCGTGGATGCGGCCGTTCTCGTCCAGGAAAGTGCGCGCGCCGCGGGCATCGAGATCGAAGTCGTACGTCAACCAAGCGATGGCTACTGGAGCAATGTCTGGCGTGTCAAACCTTGGGTCATGTCCTACTGGAGCGGACGACCCACCGCCGACTGGATTTTTACCGAAGGCTACTACAGTGCCGCATCCTACAATGACGCCTTCTGGGCCAATGAGCGGTTCGACAAGCTTTTGCTGGAAGCACGTGCTGAGCTGGACCAGACGAAACGCCGAGACATGTATGTGGAGATGCAGCGAATCGTGAGCGGGAACGGGGGCCAGTGCATCCCGGTGTTTGCGGCCGACATACTGGCCAAGAGCGACAAGCTTGCGCACGGTCCTGTCGCCGTGAACTGGGACATGGACGGGTACAAGCTCGCGGATCGTTGGTGGTTCGCCTAATCTTGACAAAGACACGGTTGTCCGTGCGGCTAACGACGTACGCTTTGGAACGACCGGGCTGGCTAATTGGCAACAAACTCTCTGGCCTTGCCCGTTGCTCGGGCGAGGCTAGGTTCGTCGACCACGGCATGTGACCTTGGCTCGGCCCTCGCATGCCCATCCCACGGCATGTGACCTTGGCTCGGCCCTCGCATGCCCATCCCAACCATTGCCG
>NZ_JBFUEK010000042.1:0-4483 GCF_056404235.1 Mesorhizobium sp. P2_E10 | reverse complement strand
GTCTCGAACGTCGTGAGTGAGCAGCCGTCGATCTTGCCCTGATACAGCAGCATGTAGAATTGGCGAAGTGCGGCCCGCGCGTACGGGCTTTCGAGGTTGTCCTCGGCACGGAACAGCCCGGCACCACCGGTCTGGCGCTGGCCGCGCGTGATGGCGCCCAGCGTGTCGAGCCGTCGTGCGATCGTCGACAGGAAGCGCTTGCCCGCCTTCACATTGGCGGCCATCGGTCGGAATAAGGGCGGTTGCTTCTGATTTGTGCGGTGGGTTCGTCCGAGACCCTGAATGGCGTTGTCGGCGCGCCAGCCGGCTTCGAGCAGATAGTGCTTGCGCAGCCTCTGGTTCTTCACGCCGAGATCGGCATGATACGAGCGTCCGGTGCCGCCGGCGTCCGAAAAAATCATCACGCGCTTGTCGTCGTCCATAAAACTCTGGGTCTCGGCGAGGTTGGCCGAGCCTGGGCGATTCTCGACGGCAAGCCGGTCGATGCCATCGCGGCCGGTCTTCTTCACGATGCGGCGCGAGCGGCCGGTCACCTCGGCGACGGTGTCGGTGCCGAAGTGATGGATGATCTGGTCGAGCGCGCTGCCGACCGGCGGCAGCGACGCTAGTTTTTCGATCATCTCGTCGCGCAGGCGAACGGCCTCCCGGCACTGGACGGGATTGCCATCTTCGTCATGGACAGCCCGCGAATAGACGTTGCCTTCGGCGTCCGAATATTCCTCGAACAACTGCGTCGGGAAGGAGTGAATCAAGTACCCGCCGACATATTCGCGCGGAGTCACATCGACATGCAGGTCGGACCATTCCTCGGCCGGGATCTCGGCCAGCCGTCGTTCCATCAGCGCTTCACCGGTCGAGACGATCTGCACGACCGCCGAATGACCGTCGGCGAGGTCCTGCTCGATCGCGCCGATCAGGGTCGGCGTCATCATCGAGGTGATGAGATGGCTAAAGAAGCGCTGCTTCGTGCTCTCGAAGGCCGAGCGTGCCGCAGACTTGGCGTTGCGGTTCAGCGTGCCGGACGCACTGGTGATGTTGGTCGCCTGGAGCGCGGCGGTCAGGTTGTTGTGAATGACCTGGAACGCATCTGCATAGGCGTTGTAGATGCGGATCTGCTCCTCGGTCAGATCGTGCTCGAGCAGGTCGTATTCGACACCGTCATAGGAGAGCGAACGCGCCGAATAGAGACCGAGCGATTTGAGATCCCGGGCGAGTACTTCCATCGCCGCGACACCGCCATCCTCGATCGCGGCGACGAATTCGGCGCGGTTGGCGAATGGAAAATCCTCGCTGCCCCAAATCCCAAGGCGTTGCGCATAGGCCAGGTTCTCGACCGCGGTCGCACCGGTCGCGGAGACGTAGACGACACGCGCGTCGGGAAGGGAGTGCTGTAGCCGCAAGCCTGCCCTGCCCTGCTGCGACGGGGCGACGTCGCCGCGTTCACTTTCGCCGCCAGCGGCATTGGCCATAGCGTGGGCTTCGTCGAAGACGATGACACCGTCGAATGCTTTTTTCGGCCCTGTTGCGGCTTCGCCGCTCCCCGCCTCTTGCCCGACCCAGTCGATGATCTGCGCGATACGCGACTTTTTGCCGTCGCGCTCCTGCGAACGCAGCGTTGCGTAGGTCGTGAACAGAATACCCTCGGCAAGGCGGATCGGCGTGCCCTGCCGATAGCGCGAGAGCGGCTGGACGAGAAGTTTTTCCTGTCCGAGCGCTGCCCAATCGCGCTGAGCGTCTTCAAGCAATTTGTCCGACTTGGATATCCAGATCGCGCGACGGCGGCCTTGCAGCCAATTGTCGAGGATGATGCCGGCGACTTGCCGTCCCTTGCCGCAGCCGGTTCCGTCCCCCAAAAACCATCCCCGACGGAAGCAGACCGCGTTCTCGGCACCTTCTGGCGCGGCCGAGACGACATCGCAGGTCTCGTCAACCGTCCAGGCGCCGGTGAGATGCCCGCAATGAGCTTCGCCCGCATAGATGACGCTTTCGATCTGAGCGTCCGACAGCAGGCCTTCGTCGATGATCGCATCAGGAAGAAGCGGTCGATAGGAAGGTTTCGGCGGCGCGACGGCAGCCATGGCGGCCGATTGTACCAGCGGCGTCGGATGCGGTCTGGCGCGCGCGATGTGAATGGACTGGAGCTCGTAGGGCTCGTAGATCGTGTCGGTGAGCCGGCCGCCCTCCTCCGGCATCCAGTCGCGCAGCTCATAAACGAGGGGSACCGCCGGTGTGCTGTTGGCCATGACCTGACGGGCGGGCGTCGCCCGCGCAATCGGGCGGACCGATTGGATGGCCTTGGGAGCAATCGTTGAGACAGCGACGGGTGCGGCTCTCGGCCCCGATCGGGCACCCATGTGCATGGCGGCATTGCCGCTGGACAATGCACCGATCGAGTCCGGAAAGCCGCCCGGTATCCGGGGCGGCAGCGTGGAGATCCAGGAGAGCAGCGTCCCGACATCCATAGCCTTGCCCGGCGACGGGACGAAGCCGGTCGGGTCGGTAGCAGGAACTTTGTCGATGATGGTCAAGCGGGTCTCGGCCGTTGTCCCATGGCGGGCGTAGACATGGCCGTCGATTGCTGCGGTGAAGATGACGGTACCCTGCTGCTGCAGCCGTTCAAAGGCGGGCCGCCATTTGGGGTTTTCGGGAGACAGCCCGGTGCCGGTGATGGCGACCAGGCGCCCGCCGGCGCGCAGGCGTGCGAATGCGGAAGAGAGATGCCGCCATGCTGCATCGGCGACATGGCCGTCGACATAAGCGCCGACGCTGAAGGGTGGATTCATCAGTACGACGGACGGTCTTATAGCCGCGTCGAGATGATCGTCGATATGGGCGGCGTCGTGCCGGGACACGGAAAACCGTGGAAACAGCAGGCCGAGAAGATGGGCCCGCGTCGCGGCAAGCTCGTTGAGCGCGATCGAGGCGCGCGTCATCTCGGCATGGACGGCGAGCAGGCCGGTGCCGGCGGAGGGTTCGAGAACGAGGTCGCAAGATGCGATCGCCGCGGCGTGCGCCGTGACGAAAGCAAGCGGCAAGGGCGTGGAGAGCTGCTGCATGGCCCGGCTCTCGTCGGAGCGCCGCGTGTGAGTGGGAAGAAGATCGGCGATCCGCTTCATCATCGCCAGCATTGCGTGGGGCGAGCTTGACCGCGACAGGATCGCCGGACCGAACCGGCGCAGAAACAGTACCTGGGCGACTTCGAGCGCCTCATAAGCGTCCTTCCAGACCCAGAACCCTTGCGCATCGCTGCCGCCAAAACTGGTCGTCATGGCGGTGCGCAGTGCGGCGGTGGTGACAGGCTTGCCCTGCTCGAGGAAAGGCAGAAGCAGCGTTGCCGCTTGATGAATCGCCTGGGCGGTGTCGATGGAGGCCGGCGTCGGCGCGCCGATTGGAGTAGCCGTCCGGGCAACGGCAGGTGTGGTCGAAACGATGTTCATGGAAATGTCCTTCGCGAGAGGGGAATGGCGCCCGCGCCGACACTCTCTCCACGTCAGCCGGGCCACGCTCCTCCCGGCTCCCCTCTGCCTCTGGCGCCGATGCACCAAAGGGGTTGCGCTCTTTGCAAACCCATGACTTGAATGCGCGCACAGGGATGCGGCGGCGACCTGGAGCTGTGGAGGTGATGCGACGGTTCAGAATTGGCAGTGCGGTCTACGAGGAGGCAGCGCCTGACCTGCAGGCGGCGCTGGCGAGTGCCTATGCCCGCACCGAGCGTCCGCTATGCCTGTGCCGCGAGCCCGGCTGCCCGATGTACATCGCCCGCATCGGCGATCTTCATCTGATCAAGCGCATGCCGCTCAGCGGCGGTGAGCATGATCCATCCTGTGATTCCTATGAATCGCCTTACGAACTGTCCGGGCTGGGCGCCCTGATGGGCAGCGCGATACAGCTCGATCCGCAAAACGGCTTGGCCGCCCTCAAGTTGGACTTCAGCCTGTCGAAGACGGGGAGCCGTGCGGCATCGGTGCCTGCGGGGCAAAGTTCCGCCAGCGTAACGGCCGATCCCAGGAGGATGTCGCTGCGTGGCCTGCTTCATTATCTCTGGCACGAGGCCGAACTGACGGTCTGGACATCCCGATGGGCCGGCAAACGGCATTGGTGGAATGTCCGCTGGCATCTGCTCGAGGCTGCCGGGCAAATGACGGTGAGGGGCGGCCCACTCGCGGATATCCTGTTCGTGCCCGAGCCGTTTCGGGCCGAGAACAAGCAAGCCATCGAGCAACGTCGCAACGCGGCTCTCGGCACGGCCCTCGCGCCTAAATCAGGTCCCCGAAAGTTGCTCGTCCTGGTGGGCGAGATGAAGGAGATGGTTCCCGCCCGCTCCGGTCAGAAACTCGTCATCAGGCATTTGCCCGGCTTTCCCTTCATCATCGACGATGCATTGCATCGCCGCTTGCAGGCGCGTTTTGAAAAGGAATTGTCCCTGTGGGCAGCGGATTCCAGCTCGCATCTCATGACGATCGCGACGTTCGGACTGAACCCG
>NZ_JBFUEK010000041.1:0-4527 GCF_056404235.1 Mesorhizobium sp. P2_E10 | reverse complement strand
GTCTTGCGGTCGACACCCGTTAGCCTTTGAATCTCGCGCTGGCTGGTGTTGCGATCAAGTAATGTTAGTACGGTGCTTTGCAGATGTGCCTTCAAGACGTTCAACTCCCGGTCCCCTCGCTGTATGAAAGGGGATGAAAATAAACGTCCTGCCTTACCGGCTACCGCTGTTCAGTAGCGCTGCCGGTGATCATCAGGTGGGGGAGTTTCAAGTGACCATACCCGGGGGATTTTGACCGACCCACGGGGTGGTGGGTCGGCTCATCGCCTCACACAAGGCTTCCGCATCCGCCGCATCGTTCTTGCCGCGCTTGACATAAGGCTTGGCCAATTGCGGCGCGATCAATTTTACGTCGTGGCCGAAGGAACCTAACAACCTCGCCCAATGATGAGAGCCACCGCAAGCTTCGAGTGCGACGGTGGTCGGTGGTGCTTTCTCGAAGAATTTCACCATCTCCCTACGCGAAAGCTTCTTGCGCAGGATTGGTTGCTCGGCTGCGTTCACGCCATGCAATTGGAAAACGCTCTTTGACGTATCGACACCAATTCGGATAATCTCTTCCACGGACGGTCTCCCTCGATTGAGCTTTCAACGAACTCATTCTGGCACATCGCGATGCCGTTGGGAGCCGTCCACCCCAACACGGCATCAGTTCGTCCCAGCGCGAGGCTGGCCAATCATTCTGGATGCGCTCGGTGACGTCGGCCATGTAGGCTTCGGCATCGACGCCGCAAAGCTTGCAGGTCTCTATGACGCTGAGCACGACCGCTGACCGCTCTGCCGCGGCGAAGCTGCCCGAGAAAAGCCAATTGCGCCTTCCGACCGTAAATCCACGAATGGCCCGCTCCGCGATCAGGTTGTCGGGCTCGAGCTGGCCATCGTAGAGGAAGCGATTGAACGCGCGCCATCGGTTGGTGCCATAGGCGAAGGCCTTGGCGATATCGGCATGGCGCGACAAACCCTTGCCCTGGCGCTTGAGCTGTCGTCGCAGCGCGCGGACCAGTGGTCGGGTCCGCATTCGTCGTGCGGCCAATCGCTCGGCGGGCGGGAGCCCCCGTATCTCTTCCTCGATCCGGTAGATCGCCTGGATACCGGCCATCGCCGTCGTGCTGAGCTCGGTCGGCTGGCTGTCGTGAACGTCGAATATCTTGCGACGTAGATGGGCCAGGCAGGCAGCTTCTCGAATGGCGCCGCCCTTGTAGAGCTGGTTATAGCCGCTGAATCCGTCGGCCTGGAGCGTGCCGGTAAATCCGGCGAGCTCGCTCATCACGCTCTCGCCGGCGCGGCCCATGGTGGCGCGATACCAGGCGATCGGCGGCTCCTTCGAACCCGAGTTTCGATCGTCGGCGACATAAACCCAGAGCGCGCCCTTGTGTGTCTTGCCGGTGCCGGGCGCCAGGTGGATGCCGCGTGTCGTCGGTGTGAATCTTGGTGCGGGTACGGCCGATCTCACGGATGCGGTTGTAGATGGGATCGAGCAAGGCGGCGGCGTAGCCGGCGCTGCGCGCAAGCGTGGATCGCTCGATATCGACGCCCTTGGCGGCCATCATCTGTACCTGACGGTAGAAGGGCAGATGATAACCCCACTTGGCCATCATGATATGGGCGAGCGCGGCATAGCTGAGCTTGCCGCGCGCAATGGCCTTGGCTGGTGCGGGCGCCTGGATGATTTTATCGCAGGTCCGGCAGCTGTATTTGGGTCGAACGGTCTCGATCACCTGCCAGGCCTGGGCGACCAGATCGAGCATCTCGTCGCTATCTTCGCCCATGGCGCGCAGATCGCCGCCGCAGCCCGGGCAACATGCGCAAGACGGCTCGCGAACGACCCGCCTGCGCGGCAGGTTGGGGTTGAGCTTGCGAACCGGCAACACCCGCACCTTGTCGCTGTCAGCAACGATGGGCAGCTCGATATCGGGCACGCTGGCGGCGAAATCGGTCTCGAGATCTTCGAGTTCGAGCTGCATCTGGCCGAGCTTCTCGGAGGAGCGGCCGAAGGCCTTGCGGTTGAAGCGATCGATCCGCAGCTGCAGGCGCTGGATGCGAAGTGCGGCCTCGACGCGCTCTCTTCGCAGCTGTTCATCGCGTTCGGCGATGGTGATGTCACGGGCAGAAACGGCCGCCTCCAGAAGGGCGATCCGAGCGAAGAAATCAGCGGTTGAGGGATCTTGTTCCGACACCCAAATTACATACCCGAAAGACCCTCGTTACGGAAGAAAAAACAACACAAAATCAATGAGAAATGACCGAATTTAGCCGGCCAGACGCGGTCGATAAATCTTGTTCGGCCGGCGCCAGTCGATCCCGTCCAGAAGCAGCGAAAGCTGTGCCTTGGTGAGCGACACAGTCACCTGATCCTTGGTGGTCGGCCAGGCGAAACAACCCTCGGAAAGCCGTTTTGTAAAAAGGCAGAATCCCTGGTCGTCATGCGCCAGAATCTTGATGATATGACCCTTGCGTCCACGGAAGCAGAAGATCGCGCCGGTATGCGGGTCGAGCGCGAGCACCTGTTGCACCATGCGTGCCAGGCTGTTGATCCCGCGACGCATATCGGTCTCACCGCAGCAAAGGTAAATCCGGTCGGTCGGCACAACCGTGATCACCTGGTCAACTCCGCCAGGACGATACGCAGCGCTGTCGGATCGACGGTCCCATCAATCCGCAGTCGCGTGCCGCTCGGAAAGGCCACGACGATCCTGCCGGCCGGGTCCGGGCAATCGGCGACGGGGCGTTCGACACCGGGCAGATCGCTCACGTCGATGCGCGCGAAGGTCGCTATCGCCTGATCGGCATCAAGCTCGCCGCCGGCCATCTGCTTGCGCCAGGCATAGAGCTGTGACGGAGCTACGCCGAACGCCTCCGCCACCTCCCGTCACCGACGACCCCGCCGCGCTCGCCAGATCGACCAACGCGCGCTTCTCCGTGCAACTCCACAGCCTTCGTTGCCGCACGCGCCCGCGCACCGTTGTAAGATCTTCGGCCGCCGCGGCGCCGCTTAACTCGGCGACCATATCGCCCCCTGCATGTTCCAATGTCATGGCGCGAAAGCTCCATGTTCATCAGCCTATTGCAAGGTGCCTTGGCGCATCGCTTACCTCGTTAATGAGTTGATCAATAAACCTATTACATATGGGGTAGCGGCCGCTTCGACACTGTCGACATCCAGAAGTCGATTGGCTCGCCGAAGCCAAGAGCGTACCCGCTTAACCACTGGTAGCTTTTTTAGAACGAAGGCGGTGTAAGGCCGCTCGAGCGGTACGCGGCTATGATTGTGTTTGCCATGAGCATGGCGATGGTCATCGGCCCGACACCGCCCGGGACCGGCGTGATCGCACCGGCCACTTCAGAGGCTTCTGCATAGGCTACATCGCCCACAAGCCGGGTCTTGCCCTCGCCCCGCTCCGGCGCGCCGATCCGGTTGATGCCGACATCGATCACCGTCGCACTTGGCTTGACCCAGTCCGCCTTCACCATCTCCGGCCTGCCCACGGCAATCACCAGAATATCGGCGCCACGCGCCACGGACGCCAGATCCTTCGTGCGCGAATGCGCCGTCATCACTGTGGCATTGGCATTAAGCATCAATTGCGCCATCGGCTTGCCGAACAAATTGGAGCGGCCGATAATGACCGCCATCAGGCCTGACAGGTCCTCGCCATGGATAGAGCGCACGAGCAGCATGGCGCCCGCCGGCGTGCAAGAAATCAGGCCGGTCGCCAAGTCACCGACTGCAAGCTTGCCAGCATTGACGACATGCAGGCCATCGACATCCTTCTCCGGGCGGATCGACTGGATGATCGTATCCGCATCAAGATGCGTCGGCAGCGGCAGCTGCACGAGGATGCCGTGGATGGATGCATCCTCGTTCAGAGAGGCCACGAGGCCTGCGAGCTCGCCTTGCGTTGTTTGCGCCGGCAGCGTGTGCTGGAGGGAGTTGAAGCCGCATTCCTTGGCCATACGGCCCTTAGCGCCGACATAGGAGTAGCTGGCTGGATCGTCACCGACAATCACCACCGCGAGCCCTGCTCTCACACCCTTTGTCCGCTCGAGATCAGAAGCCGCTTGCTTTGCCGCTTCAATAACGGTTGCCGCCACCTGTTTGCCGTCGATGATATGCGTCATCGCTCAGCCCATGCGCTCAGACGCGTAGCTTCCAGGGCTTGCCGGGAAGACGACAGTTCGGTGGCCGTTCAGGAAGACGCGGTGGTGGATATGGGCGTGGATGGCGCGTGCCAGAACCTGGCTTTCGACGTCACGGCCCATCGAGACGTAGTCCTCTACGGACTGCGCATGGGTGACGCGRACCGTATCCTGCTCAATGATCGGGCCTTCATCGAGATCGGTGGTGACGTAGTGTGCCGTTGCCCCGATCAACTTGACGCCGCGCTCGTAGGCCTGCTTGTACGGGTTGGCGCCTTTGAACGAGGGCAGGAACGAGTGGTGGATGTTGATGATGCGGCCCGACATCTTCTTGCACATGGCATCGGAAAGAACCTGCATGTAGCGGGCAAGCACGATCAGGTCGGTATT
>NZ_JBFUEK010000040.1:0-5065 GCF_056404235.1 Mesorhizobium sp. P2_E10 | reverse complement strand
CCAGAGGATGACCTTCTTGTTTTCCTCACCACCCGGGGCGGGAGCGAGATTGCCGAAGATCACGCCGATCTCGGGGGCTTCCAGCTTGACCGAGAGGTATTCCTCTCCCGAACGCTGGGAGACGCGGTGCCAGCCGGCTCCGATCTCGAAGCCCGTGCGCTTGTTGACGATCCGGTAGTCCGGGGCGTCCTCGCGCGACTTGTTGGTGTTCGGGATGAGCGTGATCGGGGCGTTGACCCGGAGCGTGGCAAAGACGCCTTCCATCGAGCCGTCGGCCTTGGTGGTGAGGTTTGCGATCGTGGTGGCCATGGTAGTTCTCCTTCGGATGCATCGGGACCATTCCCGATGGCGCCAAAGGAGAGGGCCGTCCTGCTGCGGTCATCTTGGCGAAAATTCTGGAAAATTCTATTTTCCGAAAAATAGCGGGCAGGCCCTTCGCCTGTCCGCAGACAAAAAACAGGAATCGAATTTTCCTGAATATTCGCCGAGTGTACCCCCAACGGGGGTTGACCGCACAAAGCAGGCGGTCGTCTACAAAGGCGACATGAAACGGGAATGGCCCCGGATGCGGCAGATGGACAAGAACTCAGGCGGCCATCGCTTGGCCGTCCATGCAACGCTGCCGGATCGCCGGAACATGCTTGCCGCGCACCCCCGGGTCATGTCGCATGCGTCGTCAATACCTCGAACAGCAGCATGGCGCGTGAACCGCCTTTCTGGTCGGGATGGCGGCACAGCGTTTTCGAGATCGGAGCAGACTGGCAGCGAACTTCACGGCCCTCGGTAGCAATGCCTCGAAGCCACGATGGATGACCGCGCAAGCCAGGATGTTCGGCGCGCTCGCACCCGCTTCAGATGCGAGACGGGTCAAGATGATCCTACTGCCCAACGCCCTGCGGCTCTGCGCGTGGGCCGGTTTCGAAAGGGGCCGGCTCCGGCCGCTCATACAAATGGAGTTGGGGCTCGGTGCCGGATCAAGCATATCGGTTCGGACCCGCCGGGCTGTCGGCGGACCGCGCCCATATCATCCTGGCAGCGCCAGACGCTCGTCCGGCGTCATGCGGGCTTCGGCTTGGCGGCGAATGTCGGGACCGGCATGGCCGAGCATGGCACACCAGTCTTCCACATTGTACGTGGTCGCCATGCTGCCCCTGGCCAGATCGTAAATGACGCACGGCTTGTTCGCGATGGCCAGCCGAAGCACGTTGACGGCCGTGCCGGGTGATGCGCCGTCCCAGACCATCATGCCAAAGTCGGCGCGCCGCGCCATCTCCCGGTCTTTGGCGGCGTGGACCCAATATCCTCTGGCAGCCTCAGGAGAAGGAACATGGTAGGCGGCCCAGTCGCCCAGATTATTAAGGGGTTCCTCGCCGGCATGGAACACGCCGACATGCTCGTACTTGTAGCCCGCGAGCAGGCCCTGCGCCTCGGCATCGGCTCCCGACGCGTCGCCAATCAGCACGCCGTGCTCGGCAGCAACGATTGCGCCGATGCGAGTGATGGCAGGTTCCGGCAGCTCGAATATCTCGCGTGATCCACCTATGAATATCATCGACATCGTGACTTTCCTTTCTCTCCAGCGTCCCCCGCCCCGCACCGGCCGCCCTCTCCCTCTGCCCTGCGCGAGGGATCGTCACCCGAAGGCCGAGACGGCGAAGCCGGCGCGGGAAGCGGCGGGACGCCGCTACTAGAGCCCGGCCGGCCGAGGCCGGCGCGCCCGAAGCGGAGGTGCCGTGCTTCGCGCGAGGCTTTGGTGCGCTTCGGCCAAACCCGCCCGCGCCCGGTCGGGTTCGATGGTGCGGTTGCGAGGAAAGCGGCGCTTCACGCGCCGCCCTCCGCGAACCGCCAGACGGGGATGCCGAGCCGACGGGCCTTGTCGGCAAGGTTGTCGGTGATGCCGGAGCCGGGAAAGACAATCAGGCCGTAAGGCACCACCGAGAGAAGCTGGTCGTTGCGCCGGAACGGGGCGGCCTTGGCGTGCCGGTTCCAGTCCGGCTTGAAGGCGATCTGCGTGACCTTGCGGCTCTCGGCCCAGCAGGCGGCGATGCGTTCGGCTCCGCGCGGGCTGCCGCCGTGCAGCAGCACCATGTCCGGATGTTTCTCGCGGGCCTTGTCGAGGGCGTCCCAGATCCGCTCATGGTCGTTGCACTCAAGGCCGCCGGCGAAGGCGATCTTGGTGCCCGCGGGCACCAGCACCTCGGTCTCGGCGTGGCGGCGGGCGGCGAGGAAGTCGCGAGAGTCGATCACCGCCGACGTCATCGCCTGGTGGTTGACCTTGGAGCCGGTGCGCGGCCGCCATGCCGATCCGGTCTGCGCCTCGTAGAGGTCGGCGGCCTCGTCGCGCATGATTTCGAGCACGTTGCGGCGCTCGATATAGCTGATGCCTTCCGCGGTCAGCCGCTCCAGCTCGACGGACTTCACCTCGGAGCCGTCCTGCTCCTGCTGGCTTGAACGCTGCGCCTCCTCATTGCGGTCGAGGCTTCGGGCGACGCGCTCGGCGGCACGGTGGAAGACGTTCGCGAAGGACCAGAGCAGGTCGTCGAGATCGGGCTCGAGCCTGGTGTCGCCGAGCATGCCGGCGAAGGTTTCTACGATCCCGGCGAGGCCGGCCCGGATCACCCCGTCGTCGGGAAGCGGCCGAGGGTCAGGTTCGTCCTGATGCGGGCGATGGCCGTACATCTGCAGTTCGAGGATGACGCGGTCGGTCGGCGAGGAGGCGTGGGAGGGCTCGTAGGCGTCGTCGAGAGGAATGTCGTAGGTCATGGCGTGTCTCCGTCGGTTGTGGCCGCGCCTATCGCGGCCTGACAGCGCATCCCGGCCGCGCCCCGGTCGCGGCCGCACCGAAGGCCGGAGCGCGAGCGGAGGACGGCGCAGCCGTTGCGGCCGTGACCGGGGCGTGGCAGGGGTCGCCTCTCGGGCAGGCCGCGGGCGCGGCCTCTCCCGGCGGACCGCCGCCATGCCTAAAAGTCTTCCGGTGACGCCACCCCCGCCCGGCTACCTATCAGGGCCGTTTATGCGGGCGGCAGGAAGAGACAGGCATCCTCCGGGACGAACTGATCGCGCAGCCATGCCGCGAGATGGGCGGGGCCGAGATGGCGCAAATCGTCGTTGAAGTCGCCGAGCTGGGGCCGCAACACCAGGGCGAGAATCCCAGCCTCGCCTGCGCGTCGGCTGAGACGCTCGATGCCGTGTCGGCCGGCGGCGTCGGCATCGGCTGCAATGTAGAGGCGACGGCAGCCAGGCGGCAAGATCAGGTCGGCGAGGTGATTGGCCGAGGTCGCGGCGGCCACAGGCAGTGCCGGCATCAGCGTGCGCAGCGAGGCCATCGTCTCGAACCCCTCGCCGGCGGTCATGGCCGGGACGGGCACGCCGGGCTCAAGACCAAGCCAGATGCCGTTGCCAAGGAGGTCTCCCAGCGAGCGGCGTGGATCTTTGAGTTGCGCCTTGCTCTGACCCAAAGGATCAAGCCAGGTGCGCTGCAGGCCGGTGATCTCCCCGTCGAGGTTGGTGACAGCGGCAATCAGCGCAGGCAGGGTCTGCGTCTCGCCGGTCACGAGATCCCTGTAGTAGCAGCCGGGATGGAAACGTAGCGCGCGCTCATGCGCGGAAAGCAGGAGGCCGCGGCCGGCAAGGTATCGTTCGGCCAGCGTGCCGACGATCGGCTGGGACATGGCGAACAGGCGACGCGCCGCGTCAGGCGAGCCGCGTGTTGCGGCAGGCTGGCGATGCGCGACAAGGGGCTGGGGCGCGCGCTGGGACGGTGGCAGCGGCATGGAGAGGAAGCGACGTGCTTCATCCGCGACCTCGCGGAAGTCGACCAGGCCACAGCTCTGCTCGATGACGTCAAGCAGGTCGCCATACTCCCCCGATGACTCGTCGACCCATTTTCCAGCTGCTTTGCCGCCAACCGCCTTGAGCCGCACATGCATCGAACGGCCGCGCGTGTTGCGGACATCGCCGACCATCCAGTAATTGCCGGAGCGGTGGCCGTTGGAGAGATATTCGCGGCACACCGCCTCGGCATGTTCGCCAAGGCGGTGTGCCAGGTCGGAGGCTGAGCTGGACATGATCGCCTCCCCTTATGCCGCCGAGGTACGGTCGGTGACGCCAACCAGCGTATGGCGGTCGAGGAGCTTGCCAAAGATGGCGGCCCCTTGCGCGGACGTGGGGATGAACAGCCGGAGCTTCCAGGAGATGACTTCGGAGATCAGCCCCAGCGCCTTCAGCCGTGGGATCATCGCGTCGGTGAAGCCGATCAATTCGACACGGTAGTCGTTCATGACGCGGCTGCGGCGCAGGATCAGGCTATCGGCGAGTTGCAGTCCGATCCTGCCTTCCACGATCCCCCTCCAGGCGTCTTCCGGCGCGAGGGTGGGCACATCGTCAAGCCCCAGATTGTGGAACATGGTCGCGACAAGGGTCGGCGCAATGTGTCGCCCGATGATGCGTTCGCCGGCGTCGGTCTGAATGCGGTAGACTTGGCAATCATGATCCGGCAAGCGCCGCCAGATCGGCAGCAGCAGACCCGTCACGATGTGAAAGGTGCTCGCGGTGAACTCCGGGACGGCGGCGATTTCTGCCTGCCACAGGTCGCAGAACAGCTTTCGGTCCGCCGGTTGCCAGTGGGTTTCGGCCAGGGCGTCGAGACCGAAGCGCAGCTCGTCGGTCGGCCGCAGCAAGCGTACGCGGTGCTCTATCGTCCCGTCGTCGAGCATCAGGCTCGCAGTCGGCAGCTGGATTGCCGCACGGCTGGAACGGGCGTTCACCAGCAGGACCGATTGCGGCTCCGCTCGGACGATGGCCAGCGCGTCGACCAGGCCGAGCGGCTGGATACGGTCCTTGCGCGCGACTGTCAGCACATGCGACTGCGCGCCGGAGACCGGGTGGGTGTGGACGGTGCGACGATCGGTGACGACGATGCTCTCCGCCGTGATGGTCTCTAGACCTTTGTCATAGGAGCCGGCAGCGATCGCGCCCTCAACCTTCGCCGTCATCAGTTGCTCGAACACTTCGAACAGCAGGTTCTGGGTCTCTATGCGCAGCGCCAGCAGGCGGTTGAGCCAGG
>NZ_JBFUEK010000039.1:0-6532 GCF_056404235.1 Mesorhizobium sp. P2_E10 | reverse complement strand
CCATGCCGATCAGACAGGGCGACAGCTTCGCGAAGAAGGGCAGTACCTGCCGGCGGCGCAGCGGCTTGCGGACGACAACATCGCCCACTGCATCAACACAGTGAACCTGAAAAACGCTTTTGGCCAAATCCAGGCCGATCGTGATAATCTCCATGACGGGTGGCTCCCTTGGCTCGTGGTCGCTTTGACAGCATCCACACTTTGGCACTCAGATGCCGGGAGCGGGAGCCATCCACATCATCTGCTTTCAGGCGGTGGCAAAGCTGACCTCAACGGTCGACATTGAGGCGCTTTTCAGACTGACAGCTTTTGGGGTCGGAAGCGGACCGGCGGCTTTCGGAGGCGAAAGCGGGTAGCAGCCGCTCCTGTCACTCTCCTTCAAACACATTCACCATGGTTTCATACCGCCACCAGAACAGTGAATCTGCTGCCTTCGTCGCTCGACCATCCATCGCCTAGGACCATAGTCGGCGGCACGGTGACAATTCCTCTGATGACGGCGCTTTGGATGTGAACTTCATGGGTTGGTTGGGGGCACATTGGATCGGTCTGTCAACAAGCTAACAAAGCTAAGGAACTCAAGAGTCCGGTTGGGTCTCGCTAAACATCCCCTCCGACGCCGCTACCTAGGACGGAAAATAGCCGCACTTCTGTCCGGGAGACGACCATTTTCCGGCATCGCACAGGGTGAACATCGGATAGCAATTAACCCAAAGGCCGCTTCTGTACGGAAATCGTGTGCATGTTTGGAATGTCCGCAAAACCAGCGATCGCACGAGTTGCTTCGGGGGCCTAAGCCAATAATCGAATTGGCCATCGCACTCGTTACTAGGATGCGTGTTGGCGGGGTCATCAGCGTCGAGCAGCATCCATGATAGCGAGAGCTAAATGCCGCAAGCGCGTCTCACTTGAAAAGTCGCGCCAGAACCTTGCCGGCGACCTGACGCGGTCGCACACGGCCCACGCTCGATACGAAGCCTCCCGAATAGACTTGCCGGACCATTGCGGCGCGAGCACCGATGCTGCGATCGACCTCGACCGCGAAATCGTGGCCAGAGCTCCTGACGATGCGTCCATTGAGCCGAGCACCACCAATCTGAACCCCTACTTCCGTACCAATCGGTGCGTGCACCATGCCCACCAGCCGCATTCCACCCAGCGAAATGTCCGCAGTCTGATACACATGAGACCGGGCACCGATCGTCACGATAACGGGCAGTGCACTGCGAAGCCGCTCGTTGCGCCGCAGTCGCGGCCGCTCGATGCAGACGGCAATGGTGGAGATTAGGATCACCATATTGTACCAGCACCAATAGAGTGCAACGACGCTGGAATCCTGCAGTGGTCCGTCGCCGCTGAAGGAAACAAGAATACCGAGGATGGTCAGGCAGAGCAGCACACTGAATGGGATTAGCATCCGCCATTGGATCACCGTCTCGCTTCGATCTCCTCCCTTGGCCGTGACCTTGAATCTTTGCCCCTTTGGTCGGAAGAGCCCAATCGCAGCTGCCGACAGGACCTCGCGCGCGGCAAGGAGCTGTGACACGTCGGACATCACCGGAAGCACCCGTTGTCCCGAGAGCCATGCCATCACGCCGACCTGGGCAAGATAGTAAGGAACGAAGTGCGCGATGCCGTCAGCGGTTCCAACATTCACGGCCTGGACGTCGAAGAGCAGGTAGAGGATCGGGATCACCAGGCCGGCAATCCGAAACAGATAGGAGGCCGTCCAGTGAAGCAGGCTCTCGATGAGGCTCATGCGATCGAGGAAATGTAAGCCGTTGCTGCGCTTGAACGGCCCATCTGCGCCGCGGATGATCTGCATGAAGCCGAGACACCAGCGGCTACGCTGGGTGATGTATTCCTTGATTCCCTCAGGAGCCAGTCCGAGCGAAAGGCGTTCATTGAGATAGACCGTACGATACCCATGGCGCTTTAGCCGCAAGGTCAACAGATAGTCCTCGGTAACCGACTCGGTGGCAAAGCCTCCGACCTCGGCCAAAGCCTGCATGCGTATCACCGAGGAGGTGCCGCAACAGAATGCGGTTCCCCATGCGTCCTTCGCCGGCATCAGGACGTCGAAGAAGTAGCGCTGCTCGTCCGGCCAGGCATCGGAGGCCTGCAGATTGGCCTGAATCGGATCCGGATTTATGAAATGCTGTGGTGTCTGAACGATGCCGACATCCTCTTCTCGAAACAGCGTGAGCGCACGCGAGAGAAACGCCGATGTCGGAACGAAATCGGCGTCCAGGATGGAGACGAAATCCGGCGGAGTGTCGAGCCCACAAACGTGCCGCAGCGCGTGGTTGATGTTCCCAGCTTTCGCGTGCGCATGGTCCGGCCTGCTCAGATAGTTGCACTTCAGCTCTGTCGCGAGTTCGGCAAGCCACGCGCGCCGTCCGTCATCGAGAACCCAGACGCGAAAATTGGGATAGGATATGCCGATGGCGCCGAGCATAGTGCGTTCGAGGATATCGCGCTCCTCGTTGTAGGTGCAGATGAACACGTCAATCAACGGCGCCTTCTCGCGTGAAAGCAACCATTCGGTGTTGGCGTCGGCTTGCGGTGAGCGGTCCTTGATGCGTGTCAGTGTGATATATGAGAGGATCGATCCGATTGCGGCAGCACATTCGAGAGCGAAGAACAGCCAACCGGCGACGAAGTCGGCGGGTTCACTCGTCGACGGGATCGTCATGGTTGCGCGCCACATCAGATAGCGCAGCGTCAGCACTATCACGATGACGATCGGCACGGCCCGCCATTGCGACTCGCGATCGATCAAGGGCAGCAGTAGCAGAAGTCCGCCTAGTGCGATAAGAGCCGGTGTCAGCCCTTCGGCTAAGACAGAGATCATCGGGTTCATGGGTGGCCTACCGCCATCGTACCGTCAGCTCGCCGCTGGCTCGAACACGACACGACCCGTGCGCCCTACAGGACATGAACCGTCGGAGGCCAGCTTGCTGACCGATATTGCCACCCGGTAGGATTCTTTTGTCAAGGCGGATGGCATGATCGCGAAGTGCGACGAGGCAGATGCAACGCCGCTGAGCTGCACGACCTTGCCAGCCAGTGCCGCGCCGCCTTGCCTATAGGTGAATGTCGCTGGCATGCCGACGCTCAGGGTGTTGTACACGGCTTCGCTGACGGTCGCCGTGACGATCGCATCCGAGCAATTCAAAAGGCTGAACAGTGGTTGACCTGCCGTTACCTGCTCCCCCGGAGCGGTAAGAACCTCCCAGACTGTGCCATCGACCGGAGCCATGAGCCGAGCTTGGACGTTCATAGCGAGGCTTTGCTCCTCGTCGCTAATTGCATCTTCCGCACGGTTCATGCGCGTGGCGAGCCGAACCATATCGGCGTCGAGGCCCGCGATGGTCTGTTCCACCTCGTCGAGGCGTTGCGCCGAGCGCGGCTGGTCGTTGTAGGCGTCGCCAAGGTAGGTTCCTGCATTGAGGGCATCGCGTTCGACCACTAGGACCGCGCGACGGGCGCGCGCCGCCGCAACCGCGGCCACAGCAACCCTTGCGTCACGCTCGGCATCGTCTATTCGTGATTGTGCGACCGACCCCGATTGTGAAAGCGTTGCCTGCCTGGAGCGGATCGCGTCCGCTCTGGCCAGCTCGGCGACTGATGCCTGAATGCCCGCATCGGCTTCAGTGTTCTGAGCATCAAGCTGGAGAAGACGGTTCGAATGAAACGCTGCAAGTTGTGTGCGCAGGCTCTCGCGAATGCCTTTGAGGTTCAGCAGTTTCAAGGAGAGAGCTTGACGTTCCTGTTCGGCGTTGCTGAGTTCGTCGCTTGCAGCCTCCAGGCGGCTACGGTCCGCACGGGGGTTCGTAACTGTCACCAGCGGGTCGCCGAGATCTATCGTCTCACCAAGGCCCGTATGTCGGGTATCGAGTCGGACAATTCCGTCGATTGGCGCTCGCACGGTGACGAGCCGGGCGTTTACGACAGCCTCTACGCTCGAAATCTGGAAGAGGCGCTGCACCGGCATCCATCCGGCCGCTACCACCAACGCCAGGCCGACGGCGCTTTTGACAAGGCGAGACGTCCAGTTCGATGCCGCCGGCAGGGCCGCCGCGGGTACTGCGACAGCGTCGTCGCCGTTGTCGCGGAAGTGCCTGCCCAGCAGAGACTGTAGCTCGACCGCGCCCGCGGGAGTCGCCAGGGTTTTGCTTTCCAGCTCAACGGGCTTCGCATCTGGACCAGTGAGCTGGTCAGATGCCGACTTGTCGGCGCGCGCATGAGCGTTCATTGGCCTCGCCACCGAAGCGGCCCCTATCTTGTTGATTAGAGAGCGTATTTGCCGAGCTCATTACTCAAGGCATATTTCAGAAATATCCTAATTTAACTTATGATTGATGAATTTTTACAAGGAAATTGATTCATTTTTCTTATTTAGCGGCCCCCTGTATGCCAACGAAGTAGTTGCGCCGTTGGCCGCCGGTTAAATTACATAGCGAACGACCCACAATGTGATAGGGTGGTTCATGTTTTTCGACCGGGCATGAATTCCGGTCGACGTTCCTGCCGAGTGATGGCTCGCTTCGCGAGCTTTCGGCCCTTGAGGGCCTGTTCATGGCATCCGTTTCAGCATCCCATCTGGAAGCCGCGAGCACGCTCGCAGTGGTCGTTTCATCGAACGAGCCGCTTCTGTTCCTGACCGATGACCTCAGGGTCATTGTTGTTAGTGCTTCGTTTTGCCGGACCTTTCAGATCGATCCCGCAACGGTCTCAGGCAAATTGCTCTCGGAGATTGGCGCAGGCGAATGGGACATGCCGAAGCTGAACTCATTGCTCAAGGCAACCGCCGCCGGCAGCGCCAAGATCGAAGCCTACGAGATCGACCTGAGGCGGGCGGGCCAAAAGACCCGCCAGTTGGTCGTGAATGCGCGCGTGCTCGAAGACGGTGATCCTGACCGAATCCGCCTCCTAGTGGCCGTAGCCGATGTCACGGATGCTCGCGCGGACGCCCGTCAAAAGGACGATCTTATTCGGGACAAGGCAATACTGATGCAGGAAGTGCAGCACCGGGTCGCCAACAGCTTGCAGATTATCGCGAGCGTGCTGATGCAGAGTGCGCGCAGGGTCCAGTCCGAAGAGGCTCGGGGCCACCTGCGTGACGCCCATAACAGGGTCATGTCGATCGCGGCCGTGCAGCGGCACCTCGCCCGGTCAGGCGCGGAAAACGTTTCGCTGCGGACCTATTTTACGCAGTTGAGTGAAAGCCTTGGCGCGTCGATGATTTCTGACAGGGACCGGCTTTCAATCGTCGTTTCCGTCGACGACAGCGTCGTGAGGTCCGACATTTCGATCAGCTTGGGGCTGATAGTTACCGAACTGGTTATTAACGCACTGAAGCACGCATTTCCGCAGGACCGGTCCGGCAAGATTTCGGTCGACTATCGTGCGCAAGGGCAGGATTGGAACCTGTCAGTTCGCGACGACGGGATCGGCATGGGCGACAGTGCCCCAAAGGCCGGGCTTGGCACCGGTATCGTAGAGGCGCTTGCCCGGAACTTGCAAAGCGACATCAGCGTCACCGACGCAAATCCCGGAACTCTCGTAACGGTTACCCACCTTGCCCACGGCATCGCCGACGTACCGGCGGCAGCATAGCCAGATGACCACCCCAAAATCCGCAGGCGCGGGGCAACCGTTGCCCAATGCGAAACTTGGTGCCGCGCAGGCTGGAGACATCACGGTAGACCGCAAGGCCGTCATTCTGATCGTCGAAGACAGCGCCATCATCAGGATGGGGGCCGTCGACCTCGTCGTCCATGCCGGTTACGAGGCGCTTGAGGCCAGCAATGCGGAGGAAGCAATTCGGCTGCTGGAGGCACGAACGGACATCGTCCTGGTTTTCACAGACGTTGGCATGCCCGGCACGATGGATGGAATCAAATTGGCCCACTACATCCGAAACCGATGGCCGCCGGTCAAGCTGATCGTCGTTTCCGGCAGGTCGATCATCGAACAGAGCCGGCTGCCCCAGGGTAGTCACTTTGTCTCCAAGCCCTATAACGACGGCACGATTGTCGAACAGATACGCCGACTGCTGTCGCCGATCGAGATGCGTCCAAACCTCTAGTCGCTGATCGTCTGACGCATTCTTTCAACACTAGAGTCCGGCCTCACCGGCTTTGTCGACGCTCCTGAATCAACAGCATCCCGACCTCACCTGACACCCCTGACTGTGCTCTGACCCTGGCGCAGAGCGAACTCCAAGGTGGTCGTTTAGCTGTCTGCTTTTGGGCGACCGCAAAATTGGTCACTACGGCCGAYATGCTGAAGGGTTTCGGGTGCCGTCAGGCGTACGAAAGTCTCTCATGCAGGAACCCGCGGGCCGCGGACGATTGCCTATGGGGATTTGTGCCTCGGGGTGTGCCAGCGCCTGTCGCGAACTTCCGCATAGGACGCGGTGGGCATGTCGTGGAAGCGGCTTCCGGGCCAGGTCGCAGAGCCTGTAGCGTTGATTCCGACGGGACTGGTGTGCGTGACGACCGGCGCCACGGCAACGTGCACATAA
>NZ_JBFUEK010000038.1:0-7500 GCF_056404235.1 Mesorhizobium sp. P2_E10 | reverse complement strand
CTACAGTGCCGCATCCTACAATGACGCCTTCTGGGCCAATGAGCGGTTCGACAAGCTTTTGCTGGAAGCACGTGCTGAGCTGGACCAGACGAAACGCCGAGACATGTATGTGGAGATGCAGCGAATCGTGAGCGGGAACGGGGGCCAGTGCATCCCGGTGTTTGCGGCCGACATACTGGCCAAGAGCGACAAGCTTGCGCACGGTCCTGTCGCCGTGAACTGGGACATGGACGGATACAAGCTCGCGGATCGCTGGTGGTTCGCCTGACCTTGCCAGATAGCGGTTGTCCCGAGCGGCCTGGCCGGACGGGACATTATTGTGGCATCGTATGGCTTACGGCCAACACTGCGGGGAGCGGCTTCTCAGGCCTCATAATATCGGCCTTTCTTTCAGGCCCAATGTCGGCAAAATTGCAAGACTGTGCTGGGTCAGTCGGATGGAAGCGGCCCGAATCCCATGCCCCATAACCGTAGTGCCTACCTAACTAACGCTTCTGAACCCCATCGGTCCGTTGATCTTGACCTGGGAGACGAGGAAACTGTCCAGCAATTAAGGTCATATGCGATGCGGAGAATTTCTCTGTCAAAGGCACAAATTCGGGTGGCACGGAATACACCAATGAGTGATCGAGCTCGCCATACTGCCCGCAACGGCAGGAGGTGCCAACCTCCATTTTCCACCCATGATCTTCGGAGGTGCTTGTGAATTCCATCGCGCGCCTAGTCCTGCGTCGCCTGGCGATTGGCATCGCACTGTTGCTGATCGTCTCGCTCCTGGTATTCTTTGCCGTCGAATTGCTTCCCGGCGACATTGCACAAGTGCTTCTGGGCCAATCGGCCACGCCCGAAGCGATTTCCACGCTGCGAGAACAGATGCATCTCGACCAACCGGCCTGGCTAAGATATTTGCACTGGCTCGGCGGCTTTGTGATCGGTGATATGGGCAAATCGCTGGCCAACGGACAGGACATTGCGCAAACTATATGGCAGCGTCTGGGTAATACAATATTTCTGGCCGCGTTTGCAGCATTTATCTCAGTCCCCATCGCCCTAGGCCTCGGGATTCTTACTGCCATTTGGCGGGGTTCAATCTTTGATCGATTAGCCAATTCCTTTGTCCTTGCCGCGATCTCCACGCCCGAATTTTTCTTAGCCTACATCCTTATTGGCGTACTCGCGGTCAAGTTCGGTCTTTTTCCCAGCATCTCCAATATCAACGACGGGCTGCCGTTCTGGGAACGGCTTTACAGAACGGTACTCCCAGCGATCACACTTACTCTTGTTGTGACCGCCCATATGATGCGGATGACCCGGGCTTCTATCATTAATATTCTGTCCACCCCATATATCGAGATGGCACAGCTCAAGGGATTACGACACAGCGTGATCATAGTCCGGCATGCTTTATCCAATTCATGGGTGCCGATCATAAATGTTGTGGTGCTCAACCTTGCCTACCTGATTACCGGTGTCGTCATCGTCGAGGTCGCCTTTGTTTATCCCGGCCTTGGGCTGCTGCTGGTCGACAGCGTATCCAAGCGCGATGTGCCCGTTGTACAAAGTTGCTGCATGATCTTTGCTGCAACCTACATATCACTTAATCTCTTGGCCGACATTCTGTCGATACTTGCCAACCCGCGCGCACAAGAACGAGGATGACCGTGGGCATGACGAGTCAAAACAGAAACAGCAGGTATGTCCCCTGGCGGATACGTATCGCCGTTTCGGTGATCGCGGTCTATGTTCTAGTGGCCTTGTTCGCACCGCTTCTTGCCCCTCACGGCCAGACCGAGATCGTCGGACGGCAGTTTATGGGCTGGAGCAGCCATTTTCTGTTGGGAACAGACAACCTTGGCCGCGATGTCGCCAGTAGGTTGATCTGGGGTGCGCGCAATTCGGTCGGTATCGCGCTCGTTACAACGCTCCTAACTTTTTTCATCGGCGTTGTCTTCGGGCTGCTGGCGGCTGCGCTGGGTGGCTGGATTGATTATATCCTGTCGCGGATCGTGGACGTCATAATGGCGATTCCATCGTTGATTGCCTCGCTGATGATGCTCACGATCTTCGGCACGTCTGTTCTGACGCTAGTGCTCGTCATCGCAGTGCTCGAATCCACGCGTGTCTTTCGATTGGCGAGGGCTGTCGCCTTAGGGGTGGTGGTCCAAGACTATTTTATAGTAGCAAAGATGCGCAAGGAATCCGCACTGTATCTGATCAAGGAAGAAATCCTGCCCAACGTTCTGCCGCCGCTTGCCGTCGAATTCGGACTCCGTTTCTGCTTCGTGTTCCTCTTCATCAGCGCGCTCAGCTTTCTTGGGCTCGGCTTGCAGCCGCCGTTGGCAGATTGGGGCTCGATGGTCCGTGAGAATGCGATGATGATTTCCTTCCTCATCTTCACTCCATTGATCCCCGCCGCGGCGATCGCAATTCTCACCATTGCTATTAATTCAGTTATGGATTGGGTCCTCGATCGATCGCGCCAGTCCCGCCTATAGCAAGAGGCGAACGATGGCTGCATCCAATGCTCCGCAGTAAAGTGAGAGATTTGATGCCGGCAGAAAGAAGGCCTCCCACAAGACAATTGAAACAAATTCTGCGGCTCGCCGGAAGCGGGACGAGTTCTTGCAAGATTGTGGACGTATTAGGAATCGCCAGCAACACGTGCGGGATGATCTGCAGCGTTTAACCGCGCTTGGATTAAGCTGGCCCGCTAGGCAAAGCTTGGCGCAAGGCGCGATTTATCGCGAAACTGCGTTGCAGCCGATGCGCTCTCACGTGGATCGCCTGGGTGGCCGAAGGACGGGGAAGCCTGAAGATATGAGACTCAGTGACTATGCTCGGCACGACGCCGTGGGGCTATCAGAACTCGTGCACAAAGGCGAGGCGTCACCGCTGGAGATCATCGAGGCTTCGTTAGCCGCCGTGGATTGTATCAATCCAGAGGTCAACGCCGCCTTTTTAATCGATGCCGAGCGTGCTCTTGACGCAGCCCGGGATGTCGATAATTCCGCCCCTCTTGCAGGCGTGCCGTTCCTTGTCAAGGACGTGAATGTCTTTGTCGCGGAATGGCCGACCACTTTCGCCTCACGCTTCTTCAGAGGGGCCCGGCCCAAGGGTGATAGCGAAATTGTCACGCGCTGGCGCAAAGCCGGCCTGATCTTTCTGGGTAAATCAAACACTCCCGAATTTGCTGAGGATGCCGTGACCGAGACGACCTGGCGTGGCATCACCTACAATCCTTGGGACAAGCGCGTTACGGTCGGCGGCTCGAGTGGTGGTGCGGCGGCCGCAGTGGCGAGCGGCATGATACAGGTCGCCCACGGCACGGATGTCGGCGGGTCCATCCGCATTCCAGCAGCTTGCTGTGGTCTTTTCGGACTAAAGCCGACACGTGGTTTAAATCCGGTCGGCCCCCACTATCCAGAGGTTGGCTCTGGCCTTAATTCGGACCATGTCATCTCACGTTCGGTGCGTGATAGTGCTGCGTTGCTTGATGTGACCGCGGGACCAGAACTCGTCGGCCGGTACTTGGTGCGAAAGTCGGTACCCTCGTATCTCGCGGCACTCAAGGAGCCGATCGAAAGGCTCAGGATCGCGTGCGTCACCCGCGCGCCTGGCGGTGTCACTGTCGATGCAGAGATACTTGCCGCAGTCGAGAGTGCGGCGAAACAGCTGGAGGCGCTAGGTCATCATATTGAGCAGCGTGATTTCCCATCTCTGCTGGATACTGACATCGGCTCGTCGTCTCTTTGGATGATGGATGTTGCAGGGGAGGTCAGCCGGCGCGCTAAGGAAATAGGCCGCAGACCCGCTCACAATCAGCTGGAAGCCGCCAGCTGGGCCATCTTGCAGAAGGTGCAACGCATGAACGCGCTCGAACTTGCCGAGATACGCCAGGGCGCACATGAAGCGACAGTCGCCATGGTGCAACATTTCGAGGATTTCGATATGATCCTCACACCGAGCCTAGCCACTCTACCGCCAGCGCTAGGCGTGATCGACGGCAGATCTGCCGATTTCGAATATGAGGCCTGGATCAGGGCTGGCCTTAACTTTGCGCCCTTCTCAGAGATATTCAACGTCACCGGCCAACCAGCCGCGTCGCTACCGCTATCGCATGCAAAAAATGGTCTACCCATCGGGATTCAGCTCGTCGCGCGCCAAGGCCAGGATCACTTGCTGCTAACCCTGTCCGCGCAGCTTGAAGCGGCCAATGGTTGGCTCGACCGCCATCCGCCGATCTGGGTAGGTGCGATTCAGAGCTGAGAAGCTTAGCTTCGCCGGACCACTCTGAAATATTTTTTAACGGCCGGCGTTCCAAGTCAGAGCATATCGGCCTTCGCTCCCCTGCCCTCTCGGCGCACTCACTTACGCGGCATGCAATAGACACCCTCGGATTCCATCAGTACCGCGCCACCCTTCAACTCGCTCAGTGCGCCGACCCACGCTTGCGAATAAGTGCGGCTGGCATCCACGGCCGTCAGCCAGAGTACGCGATTGTCGGCCAGTTCGACTTTGACTTCCTGCTGCAAAGGGCTTGCCTGCACGGTCTGTTGATAGTGGCGTTTGATCCTGACATTGCTGGCCGGGAACTCAGCTTCGTTGCTGCCGTAGTTCAGCACAAATCCAGTGTGGTCCTCAGCCACCGAGCAACTGCCATCACGCTCACACACGATTTTGGCGGCGGTCTTGCAATCCCATGTCAGTGAAGCGGGCCACATAGGATTGTCCACGCCTGAGCGCGGCTTGTCGCTCTGACTAGCCGCCGCCGTCAACACTGCGCCTGTGTTCAAAATCACCGTGGACAGGAGAAGCGCCTTGAACACTACAAACCTCCCTGAATTGCGACCCCATCGTGCATCGTCCTGCGTGATCGCCCGGCTCATGGCATGTTGAGATTGAACCAGCTTTCCTGGCGCACGCCGTTCGCGTCATCATACTCGATGAACCAGGGCTTTCCGCGCATCGGTCGAGGGATGGCGTAGTAGGTGGGGCCATTACCAAGGGAATGCCCTCGATTATTCCCCGCGGTCTGGATTGTTGCCGTCACCACCTTACCGTCGATTTCGACTTGGACCTGACGTGATCCGTCTCCATGATGCCTGCCGAGGGCGTTGTTTTTGAAAACGACGGGCAGGGAGAGCCTATCGGCCGCGATGCGGCAGATGTTCCATTCTTGACCTAAGCCCGGCCGATCGGATTCGGAGCTGGCAACTGCTTGCCAGCCAGACGGACAATCCTCATACTTCTCAAATCTCGCCGCGCTGGAGTTGGCTTGCGGACAGGTCGGCCAATTAAAACCCGGGGCTTCCATCGCCGCAATCAACTTGTAAATTGGCGGGTGGCACGAGGGGGTGCCTTGCCAGTCGCCGGAAAGACATAGGAGGACCTGACAGCCCCATTCCGACGCTTTTGATTGGGATGGAAGAGCTGCGGCGCCCGCGATGGCGACGGCACCCCCCAGCAGGAATTTTAGTATGGTCATAGCCTTTTCCTCGCTGCAGATTTGACAGTTTACTATGGATGATCCGCGCGAAAAAGGACAGGTCAAAAAGGCAGGTTTGTGCGACTACATCGATTTATGAAACGAGACGACGGAGGCGTGGTCAACAACCCGTTGCGCGTCAACATTGCTCTGATGCTTGAGCGGGAGAGAGCCAAACGCGGCCTATCCCATATGCATATGGCCGAGCTGTTTCGGACCGCCGACGGCGAGAAACTCGCCTACCGAACCTATATTCAGACTGTGCGTCAGAAAAATAATGTCACGTTGACGACGCTGCAGATCATGGCAAATGGCTTGCAAGTGTCTGTTGCAGGGCTGCTCGCCGGCCGTAAGAAAGTTGCGGAATGGGCGCATCGGTTGGACGAAAATGCGATCCGCAAACGACTGGCGCGCATCATTGATTTTGAGCGACAACGACGTACTTTGCACCGCTATGAGATGGCCGAACTCATCGGCGTGGCGGAGGCGACGTTCACGAAACTGGAACGGGCAAGCGGCAACATCAGCGTGGATACGATTGCCGCGATCGCCAAGGCGTTGAAACTGAACCCAGCGACCTTCCTCTTTTCCGAAAAGATCCCGCCAACCGCTGATCTAGCTGTTTTCGACAAAGTGGAGAAGTAGGCTTCTATTCGAGAGCCGATCCAGCATAGACCCAGCAAACATGAAAGCGCACTGGGCAATTTCACATGGGGCCTGTACACCTCAGCGCAGTCGGCCCTTCGGGTGCCGGATTTGGCTAGACTGCTCGTCGATAGGTCCAGAGCTGTGCCGGTGGTATGTTGCGGACGACGAAGTCATAGTGGGAAACCACGTAGCGGTCGGGCATCTTGATCACCGGCGACAGAGGCCCATAGGTGATTTGAATTACCGGCCGTCCGGCAGGAATGCGGGCAAGCAGATCCTCAATCAGGGCAACGCGCTGTTCCATAGGAAAGCTCAACAGCGGGACTGCACTGACCACGCAATCGAATTGTTCACCCCTGCGCTCACCCAGAACTTCATTCAGCGCAAATGCGTTGCCCAATCTGAAGTCCACGCCCGGGAAGCGTTGCACCAGGCCGTTGTAGAAATTTCTGGAGTATTCGACCGACACCAACTGATGCGGTTTAATGCCCCTCTCCAGGATTGCCTTGGTGATGACGCCGGTTCCCGCGCCAAGCTCCAGGATCGGCATTCCGGACCGCGGGTTGACCACGCTTGCCATCCGGCGCGCCGCATAAATCGAAGTGGGGATGAGGGCTCCTACGCCCTTCTTGTCCTTCTGCCAGCCTTTGAAGAATTGCACCTCTTCATCAAACCTTTTGCCGAGCAGCTCCTTCAGTCGGAAAACCATGTTCTCTCCGTGCTCCGGCCATTTAGCGAAGCGCGTTGTGGCCAAGCTCTGCGAATTTTGCAAGCCCGTTACAACTTGCTTGCGTGTTAAGGCCCGTCACAGGCAGTCACGAACAGCGAGGGCGTCTTGCGCTCGCAGGGCCACGCGATTTTTGCTCTTCGCCCGTCCCTCTCTTCCGTCTTGACTAGTACCAGCCGACAGCCTATCCCACAGCCGCGTTAGCACTCGCCACCCGTGAGTGCTAACAACGCTCCGGCGACGGAGAACCGTTCAACATCCGCACCAGGGACATCCAAAATGGCAAAGTCGAATTTCCGACCGCTTCATGACCGCGTGGTCGTTCGCCGGGTCGAATCCGAATCCAAGACCGCCGGCGGGATCATCATCCCCGATACCGCCAAGGAAAAGCCGCAGGAAGGCGAGATCATCGCCGTTGGTTCCGGCGCCCGCGACGAAGCCGGCAAGCTGGTCCCGCTGGACGTCAAGGCTGGGGACCGCATCCTGTTCGGCAAGTGGTCGGGCACCGAAGTCAAGCTCAATGGCGAAGACCTTCTGATCATGAAGGAATCCGACATCATGGGCATCATCGGCTGATTATCGGCCTCACCCTCAACTGAATTTTCGGGCTTGATCCCAAGCCCCTGCCAGGAGCTAAAAC
>NZ_JBFUEK010000037.1:0-8807 GCF_056404235.1 Mesorhizobium sp. P2_E10 | reverse complement strand
GGCAACAGGCATGTGCGTGGCGGACGCACCGGGCCGCGGGGTATCCTCTTCATCGTCGCGGCCATCGTGGCCAAGTTCGATCTCCATCTCAAAGCTTTCGCTCAACGGTTGCAACAGGCGGGAAAACCCAAAATGCTCATCCGCATCGCGCTAGCCAGAAAACTGCTCGTCATTCTCAATGCAAAAGCACGCGACGCGCGAGCCGAGTTCGCCAATGCAACTTGACACCCCAGATAGTCGCTCTCCCCCGCTTCGCGAGGGAGAGAAAGGAGCCTGGCTGGAAGCGCAGGTCCTGCACGAAAACTGCACGTTCCTGCGGAAAACCTCCTCCGCTCCGCCCTGCCGTTTCCATGGGGACATAAGACAACAGCGCCATGCAACAGCGAAACACCCCCCGTTGGCTACTGCCGTACCGGCTCCGCAACGAAAGCTGGTGGCTGGTCGATCCGCCTCGCAGCGAGGCGACGCTCCTCCCTTTCGTCCGCACACCCAGACATGTCGGTTGTATCACCAGGAAAGTCCGCTCATGACATCGTTTCTTTCGGGTGCGCCGGGCTATTGCAGCCGCTTCGGCATCGCCGTGCTGCTGGTCGCGCCGGCGGATTTTTTCTTCTATGGCCAGCCCGTCGGCATCACGGTTTTCCTGTTCGCCATCTTGATCGCCGGCGCGGTCGTGGCCGTGCATCCCGCTGCATTCAGCGACGGCAAGGTCTGGCTCAAGCCAGCCGCCCTGTTCCTCGCGCTGCTGCCGCTGGCCGAAAATGTCAGCGTGCTGTCCGTCACCATCGCGCTTGTAGCGCTTGTGGTGTTTGCGCTTTCGCTGACCAAGCGGTTGCGATACAGCCCCGCCCGCATTGCCGGCCAGGCGGCACTGTTCCTGCTCGCCGGACCCTTCCGCTTCGTTGGCGACTTCTTCCGCTGGCGCCAGGCGGCGCGCCGGTTTGGCCGGCGGCGCATCCGCTTCGCCGCGCTGGCCGTGTGGATCATGCCGCTGGTGCTCGGCGTGGTGTTTCTCGCGCTGTTCGGCGCCGCCAATCCGGTCATCGATTATTGGTTCTCGCTCATCGACCTGATGGCGCTGCTCGACCTCATCCAGCTGATGCGGCTGGCCTTCTGGCTGGCGGTGCTTGTCGTCGTCTGGGCTTTCCTGCGGCCGCGCCTGCCGCGTCTCCTGCGCCGCATTCCTCGCAAGATGCCTCCCAGGCCTGTAAGCGCGCCCTCCGCGACAAAGGCCGGACCGATCATCGAGGACATCATCTTCGGCAAGGCCGCCATTCTGCGCGCGCTGATCGTCTTCAACATCCTGTTTGCGCTGCAGACCGGGCTCGACGCCACCTATCTGTGGGGCGGGGTCGCGTTGCCCGACGGGCTGAGCTACGCCTCCTATGCACATCGCGGCGCCTATCCGCTCATCGTCACCGCGCTGCTTGCCGCCGGTTTCGTGCTGGCGGCGCTCCGGCCCGGCAGCGAAACCTCGGCCGATCCGCTGATCCGCCGGCTGGTCTATGCCTGGGTGGCGCAGAACATCGTGCTGGTCATCTCATCGATCCTGCGGCTCGATCTCTATATCGGCATCTATGCGCTGACCTACTGGCGCATCGCCGCCTTCGTCTGGATGGGACTGGTGGCGGTAGGTCTTGCCCTCATTGTCGCCCGCATTGCGCTTGGAAAATCCAATGAATGGCTGTCCTCCGCCAATCTTCTGACGCTATCGGCGACGCTTTATGCCTGCTGCTTCATCAACTTTGCGGCGCTGATCGCCAACTACAATGTCGACCATTCCCTTGAAATGTCCGGTTCCGGCACGCCGCTCGATGCCGAGTATCTGCGCTCATTCGGCGCCGTCGCCCTGCCGGCACTGGATCGCTACTACATGCATCAGACCGGACATCTGACCACCTGGGTGGTCGACCTGCAGATGGCCGACGACTATATCGCCGAGCAAAAGAAGTGGCGCGCCTGGAGCTTTCGCGGCTGGCGGCTGACCAGGGTTCTCGACAACAGAGGCCCGCTCGTGCTTCCTCCACCTTCCCAGCCTTCCATGCCGGACCGCTAGATTCATGCCGCATCACATCCTCGTCGCCGACGATGACCCGCATATCCGCGAGGTGATCTGCTTTGCGCTGGAAAAGGCCGGCATGAAAACGCAAGCGGTGGCCGACGGCGCCGCCGCTCTGATGGCCATCGAACGTCGGGCGCCCGATCTTGTCGTGCTCGACATCGGCATGCCGGAGATGGATGGGCTCGAAGTCTGCCGGCGGCTCAGGCAACGCTCCGATGTGCCGGTGCTGTTCCTGTCCGCGCGCGACGAAGAGATCGACCGCATCCTCGGGCTCGAAATGGGCGGCGACGATTATGTCACCAAACCGTTCAGCCCGCGCGAACTGGTCGCCCGCGTCAACGTCATCCTGCGGCGCGCCCGCCCGGCGCCGGAAACGGCCGACGACCGGCATTTCGCGCATGGCAAGCTCAGCCTGGTGCCGGCCAGCCACGCCGCCAGTTTCGACGGCAAGCCGCTGGCGCTGACGGGGATAGAATTCTCGATCCTTAGAGGATTTCTGGCGCGGCCGGCGCATGTGCTCGACCGCGACGCGGTGATGGCCAGCGCCTATGCCGCCAACATCCATGTCGCCGACCGCACCGTCGACAGCCATATCCGCAACATCCGCGCCAAGCTGGCGGCGGCGGGTTGCATGGACGGCATAGAGACCGTGCATGGCGTCGGCTTCCGGCTCGGCCGATGCAGCGCGTGAGCGCCCGCAAATGGATTGGCAGCAAATGGCGGCCGCGCCTGGCCACTGTCGTCGTCGCCATCCTGATCATGGTGATGGCGCTGCCGCTGGTCGGGCTGTTCTTCTTCCGGCTCTATGAGAACCAGCTGATCCGCCAGACCGAGGCCGAGCTGATCGCGCAAGGGGCCGTGCTCGCCGCCATCTATGCGCAGGATGTGCGTGACGCCGGCATTCCGGTGGAGAAGCTCGGCGCGGCGATGCCGGCGGCCGGTGTCAGCGATCGGAACTATCCTTACAATCCGATCGAGCCGCGCCTCGACCTCGCTTCCGATTATGTCCTGCCGACGCGGCCAGTGGCGACGGCCGCGACCATTGATCCGGCCTATGCGGCGATCGGCGTCCGCCTGTCCGGCATCCTTGACGCCACGCAGAAAACCACGCTGGCCGGCTTCCGGCTGCTCGACCCCTCTGGTGTCGTCATCGCCGGGCGCGACGAGATCGGCCTGTCACTCGGCGATGTTGAAGAGGTGCGCGCAGCACTTGCCGGTCACTATGCCAGCGCGCTCAGGCTGCGCATCCCCGATCAGCCAACGCCGCCGCTCTATTCGGTCAGCCGCGGCACCAAGGTGCGTGTCTTCGTCGCCATGCCGGTGGCCATCGCGGGCCATGTCGCCGGCGTCGTCTATCTGTCACGGACGCCGAACAACATCATCAAACATCTCTATGGCGAGCGCGGCAAGGTAACGCTGGCGGCGATCGCCATTCTTGGCGGCACGCTGCTGATCGGCCTGGTCTTCCTGCGCACCGTCAGCCGGCCGATCTACGCGCTGATCGACCGCACCGAGCGTATCGCCGCCGGCGACCGCGCGGCGATACGGCCGCTCGACCATCACGGCACGCGCGAAATGGCCGAGCTTTCCGCCGCCTTTCTCGACATGGCGGAAAAGCTGCAGGCGCGCTCCGACTCGATCCAGACCTTTGCCACCCATGTCTCGCATGAACTCAAATCGCCGCTGACGGCGATCCAGGGGGCGGCCGAGCTGCTGCGCGATTCCGGTAGCGCCATGGACGAGACCGAGCGGCAGCGGTTTTCCAACAACATCGTCACCGATGCCGGGCGGCTCAATCTCCTGGTGCGGCGCCTGCTCGATTTGGCCCGCGCCGAAAATCTGGCGCCGAGCGGCGAAAGTACATCGCTCGGCGCCGCACTGGCGCTGCTGCCGGCCGAGGACAGGGTGGCGGTTCGCATTGAGGCGGGCGGCGATCTGACCTTGCGCATATCGGCCGAGAATGCGGCGATCGTGCTGGCCAATCTCATCGACAATTCGGCGCGGCATGGCGCGACGCTGGTTTCGATTGCGGCGGCGAGCACGGGCGGCAAGGCGACGGTCCTGGTCAGCGACGACGGCGCCGGCATTTCGCCGAGCAACCGCAGCAGAATTTTCGAGCCGTTTTTCACCACGCGCCGCGACAGTGGCGGCACCGGCATGGGGCTCGGCATCGTGCTGGCCCTCCTGAAAGCGCATGATGGTACGATCCGCCTGGTTGACTCCGGGCGCGGCACGCGCTTCGAGATTGTCGTGCCGGTTGCGTAAAGGACGCAGGCGGCGAAGCGGAGAAAAAATGCGCTACGACATCGTCATCATCGGCGGGGCCATCGTCGGGTCCTCGATCGCCTATTATCTTCGCGAGGAAGGCTTTTCCGGCTCGATCGCGCTGGTCGAGCGCGACCCGCAATTTGCGCATGCGGCGACGACATTGTCCTGCGCCTCCATCCGCCAGCAATTTTCGATCCCGGAAAACATCCGGCTGTCGCAGTTCACGCTGAAACTGTTCCGGCGGCTGACGGAAACTTTTGGCGCTGACGCCGATATCGGCTTTCGCGAAGGCGGCTATCTGATCCTCGCCGGCGAGAACGGGTTGCCGATCCTGAAGGCGAATTACGAAGCGCAGATGGCCGAGGGCGCCGACATCGTGCTGGAGGATGCCGACCAGCTTACGCGTCGCTTCTCGTGGCTGTCGGCCGAGGGCATCACCGCCGGCGCCTACGGCCGCAGCGGCGAGGGCTGGTTCGACGCGCATGCGATGCTGATGCTGTTTCGCAAGGCGCTGCGCGCGAAAAAGATCGACTTCATCACCGCTGATGTCACCGCCATCGAGCGGCAGGGCGACCGCGTCACCAGCGTCAGCCTCGACAATGGCGACAAGCTGGAGGCCGGCACAATCATCAACGCCGCCGGGCCGAATGCCGGCAAGGTTGCCGCGATGGCTGGGCTGGCGCTGCCGGTGGAGCCGCGCAAGCGCAACGTCTTCGTCTTCGAGGCGCGCGAGAAATATGCCGACATGCCGCTGCTGGTCGATCCCTCGGGCATCTATGTCAGGCCGGAAGGCTCGGTCTACATCACCGGCGGCGCCGAGCCGGAAGAGGGCGATGGCCCCGCCGACCCTCAGGATTTCGATGTGGAATGGCCATTGTTCGAAGAGGTGATCTGGCCGGTGCTGGCCACCCGCATTCCGGCCTTCGAGGCGATCAAGCCGACGCGCGCCTGGGTCGGCCATTACGACTACAACACGCTCGACCAGAACGCGGTGATCGGCCCGCATCCCGAGGTCAGGAATTTCATTTTCGCCAACGGCTTTTCCGGCCACGGCCTGCAGCAGGCGCCGGCAGTCGGCAAGGCGCTGGCCGAGTTTCTGGTGCATGGCGGCTACTGCACGGTGGATTGCTCGGCGTTTGGCTATGAGCGCGTCGCCGAAGGGCGGGCGTTCCGGGAATTGAACGTGATTTGAGACGCGCTTCTACCTTCTCCCCTTGTGGGAGAAGGTGTCGCCGAAGGCGTCTCACGGCATCAGGCTTTGCGGCCGAACCAGAAGGCGTCGGGCATGCGCTTCATACCGATGCGTTCGTAGAAGCCGACGGCGTCGGGCATGGAGATCAGGCTGATGGCGATGGACGGCCCGAGCTGCCGACGGGCTTCGTCCATCAGGCCCTTGCCGATGCCGAGCCCTTGCGTCGATTGCGAAACGGCGAGTTCGGAGATGTAGCAGACCCAGGAAAAATCGGTGACGGCCCTGAGAACGCCGATCAGCGGCTTGCCTTCGATGTCGAGGCGCGCGGTGAGCACCAGATTGGCCTTGGCCAGCATGGTCTTCAGCCGGGCGTCGTCATTGACAGGGCGTGTCTCGCCGAGACCGGATTCCACCAGCACGCGGCGAAACTCGGAGGTGCCGAGCCCAGGCTCGGGGGAATAGAGGATCTTTGAGGGTGTTTTCATGCCGGCCAAGGTGCACCACAGGCCGACAGTTTTGAAGACGCCGCACGCGATCTTTTGATCGAGGGCCAAGGCCGGCCGAAAACAGCCGCCTTTTATTTGCCCGCAGCTTTGTGTAAACCGGCGTCAGCAAATCCTCCCGCAACGAAAACACGGGCAAAAGCCATGGAAAAATTCACCAAGCTCACCGGCGTCGCCGCGCCGATGCCGATCGTTAATGTCGACACCGACATGATCATCCCCAAGGACTATCTGAAGACGATCAAGCGCACCGGGCTCGGCACCGGCCTGTTCGCCGAAATGCGCTACAATGACGACGGCTCGGAAAACCCTGATTTCGTGCTCAACAAGCCGGCCTACCGCAAGGCGCAGATCCTGGTTGCCGGCGACAATTTCGGCTGCGGCTCGAGCCGCGAGCATGCGCCGTGGGCGCTGCTCGACTTCGGCATACGCTGCGTCATCTCGACCTCGTTCGCCGACATTTTCTACAACAACTGCTTCAAGAACGGCATCCTGCCGATCACCGTCAGCCCGGAAGATCTGGAGAAGCTGATGGACGATGCCTCGCGCGGCTCCAACGCGACGGTTTCGGTCGACCTCGAGGCCAAGGAAATCCGCGGCCCGGATGGCGGCGTGGTGCATTTCGACCTCGACGACTTCAAGCGCCACTGCCTGCTCAACGGGCTCGATGATATCGGCCTGACCATGGAGAAGGCCAGCGCCATTGCCTCGTTCGAGAAGAAGAACGCCGCCGAGCGCCCCTGGGCTTGAGCGGGACGATTTGACCCGGCCGCCACAGGCCGGGTTCGTGGCGGCTGAACGGAGGGACAGTCATGACACGTTCGCTTCTTGCCGGCGCATGCGCGCTGGTGTGGGTGCTGGTGCCGATTGCGGGCCTTGCGCAAACGCAGACGCCGGCCGCCACGGCCCAGAAGCCGGCAGGCGACCAGCCTGCCGCCGACCAGGGGACGAGCGATCAAGGCACCGACGACGCAGCCGCCTCCGACGATGACACCCAGGGACCGATCCCGTTCGAGGGCGGCCAGCTGACCATCACCCAGCCTGAGCAGGACGGCGAGAAGGTGCTGGCCTTTGACGGCAAGCAACTGGCCAGCAATTACGATGTGTTCTTCGACAAGGTGGTCAAGGTCGGCGGCGTCAACGTCGCGTTGGTCAATGTCGGCGATGGTGGCAACCAGTGCGGGCCGGCCACGGTGATCGTCTGGAAGCCGGAAGGCGGCGAGATACAAAGCACCACGGTCGAACAGGACGAATGCGGCGCGCCGCCGGCAGCGGTCGCCGACAACGCCATCTATTTCGTGCCCTATCTCCTGCCGGGCGCTTCGCAGCAGGCGCTGCAATGGTCGCCAACCGACGGGCTGACGATTTCAGGCGATCTGAGTTACGCGCCGGAACCCGGCACCGACTGGAAGGACATCGACCCGTCCAAATACCAGAACATCATCGATGCCTTCCACAACGAGGCCGTCTACAAGGCGGCCAAGACGCTGCTCGGCGACAGCATGCCCGACATGGCGACCAGCCTGCTGGTTGGCGGCGGCACCGAAAAGACCGCATCCGGCGCCTTCTATGCCAGCGGCTGCGTGCCGCATGATTGCGGCGGCAATGACGGCTTCATGGCGGTCGACCCGGTCAAGCATGCGCTCTATTTCTCCCCGGCATGGCAACTGTGTTCACGCGAATGCGGTTTTGTCCCTGATGATAGCGTTGAGGGTGACCAGAAGCTTCCTTGCGACGGCGACGATGGCGAGTTTCTTTGATCCGGAACGTGCGGCAAGGGCGACGTAGAAAGCTTTGAACCGGTCATTGGCGCGGATGGCGCCGAGCGCCGCCATGTAGAGAGCTCGCCTGACCCGCGGGCGGCCACCTGTGATCTTGCTCCTATGTTTGAGCTTGCCGCTCTCATTGTCGAACGGGGCAAGACCAGCAAGGGCTGCGATCGACTTGGGCGAGCGCTGGCCGAGCTCGGGCATGTGCGCCAGCAAAGAGAGGGCGGTGATGGTGGAGACGCCGGGGACGGAGACCATCAGCGCATAGTCGAGGGCGGTGTCCTCGGCTTGGCGAATGGTTTTGACGATCCGGCTCTCGAGCGCATCGATGCGTGTGTCGAAGTCGGCGATGACATCTTGAAGGTCGTCGACAACGTCAGCGTCGAAGGCTTCGCTGAGATATCTCTTCAACCTCGCCCTGATCTCGACCAGATGGTCGCGGTGGCGAGCAAGCGACTGAAGGTGCTCGCCTTTCTCACAGGGCGCCGGCTCGGGCGCAGGCTGGTAGCGACGACCGTAGTCGCTCAGCATCCTGGCATCGAGGCGATCCGTCTTGGCGCGCTGCGTCGTCGACTTCGCGTAATGGTGGGTATGTGCTGGATTGTGCCGCGAGAACGCAACGCCTGCCTTGGCCAGCGCATGGCGCAGCAGCCGGTCATGGATCCCTGTCGCCTCCATGACGACGAAGTCCCGGTCGGCGCAAAGGCCTGCCACATAGGCTTCTATCGCATCGCCCTGGTTGGCGATGCGCTGACAACGACCGCTTGCCTCATCAAAAAAGTCGAGCCGCTGCTTGGAGATGTCGCAGCCGACATAGTTCTGCACTATCATGTCCAGGCCTCTTCCTGTGGTGCGGGGTCTGCTGCTAACAGCCCCGTGCAACTGTTCAGGTTGATGGTTCAGTGGTGGGAAGGGACCGAGCCATGCCGCGGACTATCCCGAAAGGGATGACCAGGATCCTCTCGGCCTCCTTCCCACTTCAACCATACACCCGAACCAACACACAGGATCCT
>NZ_JBFUEK010000036.1:0-9631 GCF_056404235.1 Mesorhizobium sp. P2_E10 | reverse complement strand
TTATGTGCACGTTGCCGTGGCGCCGGTCGTCACGCACACCAGTCCCGTCGGAATCAACGCTACAGGCTCTGCGACCTGGCCCGGAAGCCGCTTCCACGACATGCCCACCGCGTCCTATGCGGAAGTTCGCGACAGGCGCTGGCACACCCCGAGGCACAAATCCCCATAGGCAATCGTCCGCGGCCCGCGGGTTCCTGCATGAGAGACTTTCGTACGCCTGACGGCACCCGAAACCCTTCAGCATATCGGACATCGAAGATGTTTTCCTGGCGCCTCGAAAGCAGACGTTGCCAAACTGCTTGGCGGCAGGTGATCGGCTCCGAAAGAAGTTTGGCGACGGCTGCCAAACGTTGACGAGAATCGATGTGCGATCGGAACAAATGCGAGGATATTTTGCGTGGGTGACCCTGAGGATCTCCCAACCGATAAATCATTCGACCGGAAATTCGAGTGCCCGGAGACCGGTGATGAATCGTTCTCGATCTGACGGGGCAGCAGCATGGTAGAATAGGCCCGCGCATACCCTGCGACGTCAAACCAGGACGTTCTCTTGGCTTGGAACTTACCGCGATGCTGTGAGGCCAAATCGCTTCGTCCGGCTTCCGCCAATTGCAAGCGTCAGATGATGGTAGGCGAGCGGCTCATCGAGCAGCATGAAGTCTACAACCGCGCCATTTGGCTTGATTGCGCGGACGACTGATTCCGCGCACGGGATTTCCTTCCCAGCCAATCAGCGATCCTACGCGCCAAAGGTAACTTCGCTCCAACGCGAGAAGCGCCCGGCCGAGTAATCAGAGCCTGCCGCCTTCTATAGTTAGCCAAATACCGATCGAGCGCGTCTTGGAACTCTGCTTCGCGCCCAGACCGGGCGATCATTGGGGATGGCAGTGCGGCTGGTTTCTCGCCATCAATATTAAGGTTGGAGGTGACTTGGATCATCGCTGAATCTCCCGTCCGATCTTCGAAGAAAGATGAGCCGGCGGTTGGCGCGAGTCTTTAAGCGCCTGCTAATAGTTCCGAAAGGCGCTGAAAAGTTGTAAACTGTCCTCATGTCGGGGCAGCAGCTTGTGTTTGGACCTTTCGTGCTCGACGCTCAGGCGGGCTCACTGCTCTGCCGGGGGGAACCTGTCGCGATAAGCTACCGCGCTGTTCGCTTACTGATTGCTCTCCTTGAGCGTCCGGGCGAAGTGCTGAGCAAGTCGGATCTCATCGAGGCGGCGTGGCAGGGGGCCGCAGTCGAAGAAGGCAATCTTGCAGTGCAGATTTCGGCGTTGCGGAAGCTACTGGGACAACCACCCGGCGGCAGAGACTGGATTGGGACGGTTCCCCGTGTGGGCTATCGCTTCACGGGTCCCGTTGAATGCTCGGCAAAACCAGCCCCCGATCACGCGATGAGAATTCAAGACGCGCAGGCCGACGGTCGGCCATCAATCGCTGTGCTCCCGTTTTCCAATCTCAGCGAAGATGCCGCCCAGGATTATTTTGCTGACGGGATGGTGGCCGACATCATTACCGGCCTATCGAGGATCAAGTGGCTCCTGGTGATCGCTCGCAACTCTAGCTTTATCTACAAGGGCAAGTCCGTTGACGTTCGTCAAGTCGGGAGCGAGTTGGGTGTCCGCTATGTATTGGAAGGAGGGGTGCGAAAGGCCGGTAATCGACTGCGAATCAATGCCGAGCTTCTGGATGCCGCCACCGGTGCGCACCTTTGGGCCGAACGCTTCGACGGCGACCTCATGGACGTATTTGAACTGCAGGACGACATAACCGAAAAGGTGGTAGCAATCGTCGAGCCGAGCGTCCAAAAATCCGAGATAGAGCGGTCCCGGCGGAAGCATCCTGAAAGCTTGGATGCCTACGATCTATATCTTCGAGCCGTGCCTTACACTACGTCGCAGATGCCTGCTGATGCGCGAGTGGCTATAGGTTATCTCGAGAACGCCCTGCGCATTGATCCCAACTATGCAGCAGCTCGTGCGCTGCTTTCATGGTGTCACGAATGGTGCTTCGCGCGGGGCGGTCTCGGCGAAAACGACAAGTTGGCGGCCATTCGGCATGCTCGTGCAGCGCTTGTCAGCAGCACCGATGACGCGACTGCCCTCGCAATCGCGGGTTTCGTCACCACCATGCTGAGCAAAGATCATGCGGCGGGCCTGACCGCGACCGAACGTGCTCTTCAACAGAATCCCTCTTGCGCCACAGCGATGTATCTCGGATCACTCACAAACGCGTTCGCGGGTCGTCCGACTGTGGCGACCGCTCTGGCAGAGCGGGCGTTACGACTAAGCCCCTTCGACTTCCTTGCCTACCAGGCCCACTTTGCGCGAGGCGCGGCAGCCATTCAGTCTGAGCGGTATGCCGACGCTGCCTTGCATTTGCAGACAGCGTTGCAGCTCAATTCCAACCTGAGTTCGCTCTACTTTGTTACTGCGGCTGCGCTGGCTATGTCTGGACAGCTGTCCGATGCCAACTCGTTGGCCCGAACTGGTCTGCAGATGGAACCGACGTTCCGTTGCCGGATGTTCTCTGAGCTCATGGTCTCGGAACTTGCGGACAAGCTCGGCGAGGGTTGTCAAAGGTTGGGCCTGCCTGAGTAGGAGATATCCCACAGCAAGGCGGCTCCTTGAGGAGCGCAAGCTGGAGCTGGTGGTGAAAAGGGCAGAGTCGATCTGGGGCGGGGTTTCGGTCGTGAACTCACAAATACGTTGCACGGTTGGCGACAAGGGGTCGCTTTAGGTCATTACCTGGCCATTGGGCGCGAGCGGAACGAATGTCCGAGTTGGGTCCAAGTCGCGACATCGGTTGAAGGTCAGCTATCGTCCTTCCCAGGCCAGCCATGCCGCGTAATCTGGCAAGCCCGCCAGACGCCAGCCATCAACAAACGGCTGCGCATCACTCGGGCTCCTGAAAGGTGAGTTCGCCACCAAATCACCGACCTTCCAATTTGGATTGCCCGCAACAAATAGGCGGGCTTCCTCCTGTGCCTCAGGAACGCGACCGGCAAGGGCAAGCGTGGGAACCAGGTGCTCCCCCGAACCCGTCCCGTACGTTTCTTCCCGACTCAAGGACGCAACTGCTTCTTCGCATTGACCGGAGGAAATCTGCGCCATTCCCATGATCCAGAAACACAAACAGGGTGGACGAGGATTCATACGGAGCGCCGCGCCACAAGCCCTCGCGGCCCTCGCTCTTTTGGCGTTGGCGGGCTGCGAGACTACTGCGTCGATCGACAACTGCGATCGAACCTCTGACAGCAAACTGTTTTCGAGATGTGCGACCTTTGTTACAAAACGACGGTTTCAGTGGAACATTGCAGATACAAATGTGGAGCATTTAACAGACTGTTTAGCGGCTGCGTTGCCATAGCCCGAGACACCGAAGGCTCTACAGGAGAAGAACATGTCAGTGTTTGAAACGGTCGCGCGGTATGGGGCGGCCTTCAAAAATGCCCGTGAAGCACGAAAGTCCGAACGGGTTCTGAACAGCCTACCGATGGAAATTCAAAAGGACTTAGGCTGGCCGGTTACGCACCGTCCGAAAAGGCTCTCGTCAAACACCTGGGGCAGGTTCCTCTGAACGAGGCCCATCGCCCTTAACCTCTGCAATCCGTTGGCTTGGCCTTGCCGGAGTTAAGCCAGCATAGCGTCTTATCCGGCGATTCCACGCCCACTCCCATGCTGCGTACAACACCCCCATGGGAAGACAACCCGTCCGCTGAAAGATTCGGACCCCTCACTATCGACAGGAGTACGACCTAATGACCAAGCACACAAAAACCGCCACCAATGGCGTCAACGTAGCCGCCCTGCTTGGCGCCCGTGAGGCGCTAAAGGATGCCCCCGAAGCCGCCCGCTTCAAATGGAGAGCAACCAGTGAATGGGTAAAGGGCACCCACAACCGAGCCACGGTTGCCGGATTTTTCGGCCTGGGCACAGAACACCAGCATCGCCAGACCTACAAGTTCGAGTCCGATCACCCGGAAGTCTTCGCGTCGGAAGACAACGGCGCGACGCCAGTGGAGTTTGTGCTGGTCGGCCTGGCCGGCTGCCTGACCGCGGGCATCGCGGCTGTCGCGCAAAACCGCAACATCCAGCTGCACTCAGTCAAGGCGACGCTTGAGGCCGGCATGAATATCCAGGGTATCCTCGGCATTGATCTGGATGTGCGCAATGGTTTCGATGGCATCAAGGTGCATTACGATATTGACGCGGACGCCAGCGCGGAAGACATCGCCGCTCTCGTCGCGCAGTCGCAGAAGCGCTCAGCCGTCTTTGACGTGATCGCCAACCCGACCGATGTAACGGTCACCTCGAGCAAGTCCTGATGAGCATAAGCGCATCGCGCGGGATCGCCGGCACCGTTGACGTCGTCGTCATCGGTGCCGGTCACTCCGGCCTGGCCATGAGTTATTTACTGGGTCAGCGCTCGCTGAGGCATGTGGTTCTCGAGCGGGGCGAGGTCGCGAATTCCTGGCGCACGGAGCGCTGGGATTCACTGCGTTTGCTTACGCCCAACTGGATGGCGCGGCTCCCCGGCTACCCATACCGGGGCGATGACCCGGACGGCTACATGAGCGCCGGCCAGGCCGCTGATTTCATCTCCGCTTATGCCACATACACATCAGCACCGGTTCTTACGCGCACTACCGTCACCAGAGTGGCGCAGAGCAGACACGGCTTTCGGGTCGAGACCTCGAGTGGGGACTGGCTGTGCCAAGCCGTGGTGGTCGCGACTGGTGCGTTCAACAAGCCGGTCATACCGAGATTGGCCGAGGCCATGCCAGCCAATGTCGAACAGCTATCGGCTCACACCTACCGCAATCCGCGGCAACTTGCCCCTGGCGGGGTGTTGGTGGTTGGGGCATCGGCTACAGGCCTGCAATTGGCACAGGAGATTCAGCTGAGCGGCCGGTCCGTCACGCTCGCGGTAGGCGAACACGTTCGGCTGCCGCGTGTCTATCGAGGTCGCGATATCCAATGGTGGATGCTTGCGATGGGCGTGCTTGACCAGCGCATCGAAGACGTAGACGACCCCGACCGCGCCCGAAGAGTACCGTCGCCACAGCTTGTCGGCACCCCCGACCGCGCGACGCTCGACCTCAATGTCCTGCAAGGACAGGGCGTCAAAATCGTCGGGCGGCTGATGGGCATTCGCGACTCGGTAGCCCAATTTTCCGGATCGCTGCGCCACGTCTGCGCGCTCGCCGACCTGAAGATGAACAGGCTGCTCGCATGGATCGACCAATGGGCAGAGTCGAATGCCCCCTCCGGCATCGGTCCCACCGAACGCTTCGTTCCTACCGTAGTCGGTGAGACGTCGCAGCTGGAACTCAAACTCGGGGAAGACATTCGCACGGTGCTATGGGCTACCGGTTTTCGGCCGGATTTTTCATGGCTGGACTTGCCGATCTTAGATCGCAAGGGCGACCTCAAGCATAGTCGCGGTGTTGCTGACGTTCCCGGGGTGTATGTGTTGGGGCTGCCTTACTTGCGTCGCCGGAAATCGAGCTTCATCCACGGCGCTGAGGACGATGTGCGCGAGCTCAGCAGCCATATCGCCGACTACCTCGACAGGTCAACGAGCCAAATAAAGTCGCGTCTCCGCTCAGTGGCGATCTAAAGCAGCGATGGAGCACGCCCCAACATTCCTTAGCCGAAGGCCGTGCTGCGCGGGCGTCATCCCATCACATCGGCGGCGTCGGCGCGGACGAGCGAGCGATAGCCACCGAAATCTCTCACTGCGTAAGGACATCAAAATGCGCACCAAACCAGGCTGTTCCCATTACGACGCCATCATCGTCGGCGCTCGCTGTGCCGGTGCCTCGACCGCCATGCTGCTTGCGCGAGCCGGGCTGCGAGTCCTTGCGCTCGACCGCAGGGCCTATGGATCGGACACGTTGTCGACGCATGCGCTGATGCGCCCGGCGGTTCTCCAGCTGTCGCGTTGGGGCCTGCTGAAGAGGCTGCTCGACGCCGGCACGCCCCTGATAACCGCGACCGCCTTCCACTATGGCGATCAGGAAATCACCATACCTCTGCGCGCGAGCCCTCAGCTGCCCGGCCTGATTGCGCCCAGGCGCACGCTGCTGGACAGGACGCTGGTCGATGCAGCCCGCGAGGCCGGCGCCGAGGTGTTGCATGACACGGTCGTTGGGAATCTTGTCAGCAGCGCCGATGCCAGGATGCGCGGCGTCAAGATACTCACTTCTGACGGAACGCATCTTACCGTCACAGCCGACATAGTCATTGGGGCGGATGGGATTGGGTCGCTGGTGGCGAAGCGCTGTGGAGCGCAGACACTGCGGCGCGGCCAAGTTTCGGCCGCCCATCTCTACGCCTACGTGCCGGTCGAGCCGGAGAGCAGCTACCATTGGTATTTTCGCGAGGGCGTAAGCGGCTCGTTCATCCCGACCAATGACGGCCTCGCCTGCATCGTAGCTTCGGTGCCGACAGAACAGTTCGACGAACGCTTTCGAGGTGGCCACGAAGACGCCCGCATGGCTACTCTGAACGCACTGTCTCCAGAATTAGCCGCACAGGCCGGGAAGGCAACTCGCGGAAGAATCCATGTCTTTCGTGGCGCGCCGGGTTTCCTGCGCCAGGCGTATGGTCCTGGCTGGGCGCTTGTTGGCGATGCCGGGTTCTTCCGCGACCCGATCACCTCGCACGGTATTTCCGATGCGCTGCGCGATAGCGAAAGTCTGGCGCGGGCAATCCTCGATAACACCGCCGAGGCCTTTGAGGTCTACCAGCGCGAGCGCGATCTGATCAGCGGGCAAATCCTCGACGCCACCGATGCCATCGCATCCTTCAACTGGACGTTGCTCGACATAGAGGACAGGCATCGGCACCTCAGCACGGTGATGAAGGCCGAGATTGTCCAGTTGTCCCGGCGCGAGATGCCCCGGCTGCCGCGTCGCAGGGCACGGGCGGCAAACGACGACAACCGTGACCTTGGCGAGTTAAGGCTCGTCTAAAAGGAGAGAGGCAGCTCATGCCACCCGGGGTCGAAGCGACTACGCCAACGAACATTGCTCCGCGAATAGAAAGCCGCGGTCGACCACTGAACTTAAACAAGGATTTAAAAGAATGCATCGCTCCTTCGGAATGGAAACCTTACCGCCCTCGAACCGTTGGACGCTAGTCCGCCAAGGCCCATCCATCGAAGACGTTCGACGCCACCTGCTTAAGATTACGAACTACCGGGACTTGTTCCTGACAAAGGGCACGACCTGATCTTACCGTCACGATTTGGCAGCGTGATCCAGCGATGGCTGGCTCAGCCGCATAACGCAACCTAACTTGGAGTGAGCCCATGAACGCAAAGACACAGGATGGCTGGATTGGCGTCGTCAAGGGACGCCCGCAAGTGGGCGCATTCGCCGAGCGCTCTCGGCGCACGCGTCCCGAAGACATCGCAGCCTTCACCGAGATGACCGGTGACCGCAATCCGCTGCACTACGACAGGGCGCTGGCCGAGGCCTCCGTGTTCGGCAAGCTCATCGTCCAGGGCGGCGTCACCTCCGGCATCCTCAATGCTCTGGTGGCCGAGGACCTTCCCGGTCCGGGCACGGTGTTCCTCGAAGTCGGCTGGAAGTTCGTCAAGGCGGTCGGCGTCGACGAGATGATCACCGGCCGCGTCGAGATCAAGGAGGTGCGCCCCGATAAGCCGATCTGCAAAATTGAGACCTCGGTGCGCAACGAGGCCGGCGATGTCTGCCTGACCGGCACCGCCACCGTGTTCACCGTGCCGTTGGCCAAGGCCTGAGTTCTGGATATGGCGCTCTGGCGGGATTCCAATGCCGTGTCGCCGGCAATCTTCGCCGAGAACGCGCATCGCTGGAGTGTCCTTGGCCTGCTCTGCCTTGCCGTGATGCTGTCGCTGACCACCTGGTTTTCGGCGACCGCGATCACACCCGAGCTGAAGGCCGCATGGCACCTTTCCGGAGCCATCGAGGCCTGGCTGACCAATGGCGTCCAGATAGGCTTCGTTGCCGGCGCGCTGGTCTCGAGCCTCGTCAACCTGCCCGACGTCGTCAAGTTGAACCGGCTGATGGCCGTTTCCGCACTGCTTGCCGCCGCCGCCAACGCCTGTCTGTTGCTGCAGCCGGGACCGATAGGTCTCGTCGCCACCCGTATTCTGACGGGCGTCGCGCTGGCCGGTGTCTATCCGCCAGCGCTCAAGCTGGTCTCGACATGGTTCATAAGGGGCAGAGGGTTGGCGCTGGGCGCCGTCATTGGCGCGCTTACGGTGGGCTCCTCGCTGCCGCATCTGTTCCGGGCAGTCGCCGGTTCGCTCGACTGGCAATCGGTGGTTCTTGCCGCAAGCGTCGCGACACTCATCGGATCTACGATATTCTGGTTCTTCGCTGGCGAAGGGCCGCACCCATTCGGCAAGGCGATCTTCGATCCGCGCCAGATAGGGGCAATTTTCGGCGACAGGCCGTTGCTGCTGGTCAATATCGGTTATCTCGGCCACATGTGGGAACTCTATGCGATGTGGGCATGGCTGCTCACCTATGCCCGGGCTGCGCTCGAAGTGCAGGGTCAACCGTCGCCGGCTTTCGCATCATTGCTGACGTTCTGCGCCATCGCGGCGGGTGTCGCCGGCTGCCTGCTTGGCGGCGTGTTGTCCGACCGCTTCGGTCGCAGCCTGACCACGGCAGGAATGATGATCGTGTCCGGCTTCTGTGCGCTGGCCATCGGCTTTGTCTTTGACGGGCCGCTCTGGCTGTTCGTCCTCGTCGCACTGGTCTGGGGCATCTCAGTCGTCGGGGATTCCGCGCAGTTCTCGGCGGCGGTAACGGAGCTTGGCGACAGGCGCTTTGTCGGCACGGCGCTGTCCATCCAACTCGGGCTCGGCTTTGCCCTTACCGTGCTGGTCATCGGGTTGATCCCGCGCGTAGCGGGCTTGCTTGGCGGCTGGCGTTGGGCATTCCTGCTTCTGGTGCCTGGACCGTTGATCGGTGCCGCGGCGATGCTTAGCCTGCGGCGACTACCTGCTTCCACGAAGATGGCCAGCGGAAAGCGGTAAACCTCATCCCCTCGAAATCCGTTATGGAGAGGTTGCTGCATCAGGCTCTCCCCGCGCGGAAAGCGGCATCGAATTGCCGTGACGCCGGTATCGTTGCCTCGATTGGGTCACTCACGACATCGGACATCGGAAGTTCATCGTCCGCTACCGTTGTTCCTGCATCACAAGCGAATCTAAAGCTTCCGGCCCATTTCCGCCGCTTAGTCACGGCGTCGTGGCAGCCTCGGAGCTGGAGCTTTTGCCGATCATGGCGCGTCGTTTAATTAGCCCCAATGTTAGTACGGATCGTCCGCCGGCAATGGGTCGCCTTTTGACGCGGATCCGTTCAGTGCGCGCTAAAGGGACGGCAGCTTTGCGCCTCATGCACGAACCCGCTTCGCGGGAGTGTCGCCTGTTCTGAGATGGCGCGGTATTCATAGGCCTTGAGCGGGTAGAGACCGCGATCCGACCATGGAGTTCCCTTCAACGAGAGGAACTTGCCATGGCTACCCTGTCGACCGATGCTCCGATCACGCCGCTTCGCCAGCGCATGCAGCAGGACATGCTGATGCGGGGCCTGGGACCGCATACGCAGCAGGACTACGTTCGTCATGTCCGA
>NZ_JBFUEK010000035.1:0-13114 GCF_056404235.1 Mesorhizobium sp. P2_E10 | reverse complement strand
ACCTTATACATCGCCTTAACGGAGCTATGGATCGCCTCGTAAGCGTCGCTTTTGTACCTTTGCTTAGTCATCGTCGTTCTCCGCATGGCGCCCTGGCAATCGAACCGTTGGAATGCATGGACAGCAAGGCAGTTTGGTTGCAAGCTGGGCGGTGGTTCACGAAAAGTGAATCAGTCTCAAAAATCTGAATCGTGTAAGCTATTGAAAAGCTGGAATGTGTCCCGCCAAGAAAAACGGTCAGCCGACAACGGTCTTTCCTGGAATGGCTACGATAGCGCTGGTGCATCCCACTGACGCTTTTAAGCCTGCGGGCGCAAACCTGGCGCTGCCCGGTAGAAGATCACCCGCACCGACGGAACAAGCTGACTGAGGTAATCGAAATCGCCAACATTGCCAGTCAGGACCGTCGCCCCGAGCATACCGGCCTGGTGAAAGATCAGCGCATCGTTGAGGAAGCGGCGTTCATGCCCCTTCCCTTTCGGCAGATGGCTCAGCCGGAACAACAGGCCGGCCAGCATGCCGGCGCGTCCCCAAGCGGTGGCGTCGGGTGCATGCAGCCGGTGCGCCGGAATATCCTCGATCGTATCCGCAACGGCTCCCAGGACCGACTTCGTCGTCGGGTGCGCCGGGTCGAGCCGGCCGAACACGTGGCTGAGCTCGGCAAGGCAGACGGCCGAGTGGTGACAGAGCCGATACGTCAGAAGGTTATCGACCGCTTCTGGCGTACGTCCCTGCAGGACATCCAGATAGACGCTGGTGTCGAGGAGCAATACGCCGCCGACAGGCGGCTGGTCACCTGCCCAGGACAGGGCGGAATCTGGTCGCCGTTCCAGCCCTGCCCTACGCCGCTGTGGTTTTAGTGACCGCAGTGCGCCGCCTAGATCAAATGCCAAGATCGATGTCCGCGGAGATGCTGCCCTTGCGGCCGACGAGCCGGGCGCCAAAATCATCCTCCAGGGCCAGCCGCGACAAGGCGAGCTCAAGCAGTTCGGTGTCGGAGGTCACATGGGCGCGCTTCTTTGCCGCCTCGATCAATTCCGACGGCACCCTGCCGGAAAGGCGTGTGTTCTTGGCCGCGCCAAGCAGGCCGACCGCCCTCGCCTGCTCAAGCACCAGACGGTTGCGGGTCTGGGCAATCCGCTCCTCGCTTGCGGCTGTCGCTGCGCCACGTATGGCCATCTTGGGATCTCCATCTGTTGAACGGAATATAAAGGATGTTGAACATGAAAGCAAGGGGAGACCCCCCTGAGAGGCCATCCCTGGATCGGAAAGGCCCGTTGCGCTCCCGCTGATGCGATACCAGGACCGGAGCGGAGGCAATTCCCGCAGCTATTCCGTCACACAGCTCGCGGTGGACAATTCCGGACTTTGGCCGCACCTTCGCTCGCAAGAATCGCATTGCTGCGACATTAGAATGGACGAGGCTGGATGGGCAAAGCCCGTAATTTGATAGTGTCCACCGACGCAATTGACGCCGATGACCTGCCGGACATTGTCGACGTCGTCATGGAGATGGGGCGGCCGGATGAAGGCCCCTCCCCTCCCCCGCCGGTCCTTGACCCGCGACAGACATCGTTGCCTACGCATCTCGAAAAGCTCGCTGACCGTGCGCGCGATTATGTCGAGGCAGCAAGTTCGGCGAACACCCGTCGCGCCTACGCAGCCGACTGGAAGCATTTCTGCGCCTGGTGCCGGCGCCAGTCTTTTGATCCATCGCGGCCGGACCCGCAGACCGTCGGCCTCTATATCACCGCGCAGGCTTCGGGCACTGGAAGGGACAAAAAGGCGGTGGCGACGATCGAGCGCCGCCTGTCATCCCTGACCTGGAACTACACGCAGCGCGGCCAAGCGCTTGACCGGAAGGACCGTCATATTGCCACCGTGCTCGCCGGCATCCGCAACACGCACGCCGCCCCGCCCCGTCAGAAGGAGGCCGTACTGCGCGACGATCTTGTTGCCATGCTGGAGACGCTCGACCGCGGCACGCTGCGTGGCCTGCGTGACCGCGCCATGCTGCTTTTGGGCTTCGCAGGCGGCTTGCGCCGCTCCGAAATCGTCGGCCTCGATCTTGCCCGCGATCAAACCGAGGATGGCCGCGGCTGGGTCGAGGTGCTCGACAAAGGTGTTCTTGTGACACTGCGCGGCAAGACCGGCTGGCGCGAGGTCGAGATCGGCCGCGGTTCGTCCGACGCCACCTGCCCGGTTGTCGCGCTCGAGACCTGGCTGAGGTTTGCCCGCATCGCGCATGGCCCCTTGTTCCGCCGTGTTACCGGTCAGGGTAAAACGGTCGGCGTCGATCGGCTCAACGATCAGGAGGTGGCCCGGTTGGTCAAGCGCACGGCCTTGGCCGCCGGCGTGCGCGGCGATCTCTCCAAGGGCGAGCGGGGACAGAAGTTTTCCGGACATTCACTGCGCGCTGGCCTAGCTTCCTCTGCCGAGGTTGATGAGCGTTATGTGCAGAAGCAGCTTGGCCACGCCAGCGCCGAGATGACCCGCAAGTACCAGCGGCGTCGCGACCGTTTCCGGATCAACCTCACTAAGGCGTCCGGGCTCTGAAAAGCCCTATCTTTCCCCATTGAGCGAACTCGACACCATTACTCCGTCCTCCCACTTGGCGCTTATCGTGAGGCAACGGACTGATGAGTGCTGCCCCCTCTCCTCCGACGAGCTATCACCTCGAACGCTTTGCTTAGCGTCTTCAAGGGAGGTGAAAGACAACATGGCGCTTTGCAATGTGGGGTCAGAACGCGGTCGAGTCTGATCTGCAAATACTCGTCATAGGCTCAGAGTGTCGTGATCACTTGCCAAGCACCGGTGCGGAGCGCCTTAGGAAGCCGATAAGAACTGGGCGTGACGCCTGGGTAAGCAGGATTTGTGCTTGGATGGTAGGTTTGTCCGCAGACAAAATCGCCGAATTGTGCAGCATATTCAGTTGCATGAATCATATTATTGAGCCCAGTTCCGCAGTCGTTAAGCTTTTGTTAACTTTAAATTTCTTGCCCGGGCGAACGAATCGGACATAATGACGGTTGCTTGGCGCTTTTACGTCAAAAATCGTTTTTAGAGAGTCTCGATCGAATGAACGTGAACTCGCCCGTTCCTACAAAGATCCCGCTGCTGTTCGAGAAAAGCATCCTCGATCAGGGCGACCAAATATCGAAGAAGTTGCACCTGCTTTCGATGCAGCGCTTCCCTCCCCACGCGAAGAAAAATCTTCGTTCGTTCTCGCTGGCGGAGGTTGCCACGTATCTGGGGGTTTCCCAGAGCCATCTGAAGAAACTGCATCTTGAAGGAAAGGGACCGGTGCCTGAAACCTCGACGTCGGGCAGACGTTCGTACACTGCTGAACAGATGCTTGAGCTGCGCCAGTATCTGGACCAGTACGGTCGATCTGACGCCCGCATGTATGTTCCCCATCGGCGGGCCAGCGAGAAGCTTCAGATTTTAGCTGTGGTTAATTTCAAGGGAGGCAGCGGGAAGACCACTACAGCTGCCCACCTCGCCCAATACCTTGCGCTTACCGGTCACCGTGTCCTAGCGGTCGATCTCGATCCGCAGGCGTCGCTTTCTTCATTGCATGGGTTCCAGCCTGAACTCGACCAGACGAAATCCCTTTACGACGCGATTCGTTATGACGACGAGAGGGTGCCTCTCTCCGAGATCATCAAGCCGACGAATTTCCCGGGCTTGGACATCGTCCCAGCGAACCTAGAGCTCCAGGAATTCGAATACGACACGCCTCTGGCAATGACTGACAAGTCTTCGAATGCGGGCAGGGCGTTTTTCACACGCATCTCGAAGGCATTGATGGAGGTCGACGATCGCTACGATGTCATAGTTATCGATTGTCCGCCGCAGCTTGGCTACCTGACGATCACTGCACTGACCGCGGCGACTTCAGTGTTGATCACGATCCATCCGCAGATGCTCGATGTGATGAGCATGGGCCAGTTTCTGCTGATGCTCGGGAACATCCTGGAGCCGATCAGAGCGGCCGGTGCCGAGGTGAATCTGGAGTGGTATCGCTACCTTGTTACTCGATTCGAACCTACGGACCAGCCGCAAGCGCAGATGGTGGCATTCCTGCATACGCTGTTCGGCGAATTCATCCTAAAGAACCAGATGCTGAAATCAACGGCGATTTCCGATGCGGGGATTACCAAGCAGACCCTCTACGAAGTCGAAAAGAATGCGATGACCCGGTCCACATACGAGCGGGCAATGGAAGCCTTGGACGTCGTTAATGGCGAAATCGTAGCTTTGATTCATGAAGCATGGGGGCGCTGACTTGTCTGCTGACAAAAGTGCACCTTTTCCAAATGTATTCAACGGCCTACGCTGCCTGGAGGTAAAATATGGCACGTAAGAATCTTCTTTCTGGCCTCGTAGAAACGGAAGCCGGCGAGCGGGAGTCATCTACCGCGGCTGCAGCATATCCGATCCGCGGAGCGTCAAAATCCATGATCCGTTCGGTCAACGAGTTGGCAAAGCAAGCGGATGCGTATCTTGAGGGCGAGCATGTCGTGGAACTCGACCCAAGCGCAGTCGACGGCTCGTTCGTTTCCGACCGCATGGGCGACGACCAGGAGCAGTACCAAGAGCTGCTGGAAGCTATTCGGGAAAGGGGGCAGGATTCTCCCATACTTGTCCGTCCGCATCCAGGCTCCGACGGCCGCTACATGATTGTCTTCGGCCACCGCAGAGTCCGAGTCGCTCGTGAGCTGGGACGGAAGGTAAGGGCAGTCGTCAAGGAGATCGACGACAGGGCCCATGTAATTGCCCAGGGTCAGGAGAATTCCGCTCGTGCAAATCTTAGCTTCATCGAGAAGGCGATGTTCGCAAAGCGTCTTGAGGATTTGGGGTACGACAGAGATGTGATCTCGTCAGCATTGGCCTCGAACGCCGCTGCGGTATCAAAGATGGTATCAGTCGTCTCAAGAATTCCGGCGTCTGTGATCGGCAAGATTGGATCCGCTACGTCTGTGGGCCGCGAGCGGTGGGTTGAGCTGTCTCTCCTCGCCGGCAAGAAATTCGAAATGGTTAATGCAATCTTGTCCGAACCAGAATTCGGTGAGTTGGAAAGCAACGAACGTTTCGAAAGGCTGCTGGGAGCCCTGAATGCGAAGGGGAAGCCGGTTCGCAAGGTAGGTCTGAAGTCCCAAGTACAATCCTGGGTCCCGGAGGACAAAGCAGTTAGCGTCAGCGTTAAGAAGGCAGGCAAGGCCATCACGATCGCCGTGAAGGAGATGGACGGCAGCCGCTTTGGTACGTGGATTTCCGATAATCTGAGCAACCTCTATGAGGCGTTCAGAAAGTCGGAGCAGACCTCAACAGGAGACTGAAACCGCAAAAGAAAAAGGCCCCCGAACGTCACCGTCGCGGAAGCCCTTCTCGTCTGTCGCAAGCTGAGAATCGCATTTCCCCGAATCACTGTCAAGAGTCGTGGCGCCGTTTTGGCGAGCAGATTTCTTTTGCCTAATCGAAGGTGAAAGAAAATGGACACGGGTATTGCAACGACGCCCTTTGGGCGGCGGCCGATGTCGCTTGCCATGCTGGCAGCGCAAAACGATTCACGTGAAATCCCCAAGGGCAGGGTCGTCGACAAGTGGCAGATCTACCGCAACCTCTGCGAAGGCAAGAGCATCGTCGGCATCGGCGATCGTGCTCTGGCCGTCCTGAATGCGTTGTTATCTTTCTATCCTGACAGTGAGTTGAGTGAGGAGAACGATCTCATCGTCTTTCCCTCAAACGCTCAGCTGTCGCTCAGGGCGCACGGGATGCCTGATGCCACGCTCCGGCGGCACCTGGCGGCTCTTGTTGACTGCGGGCTGATCACCCGTCGGGATAGCCCGAACGGCAAGCGTTACGCCCGCAAGGGCAGGGGAGGGGAGATCGAGGAAGCATTTGGCTTCTCCCTGGCGCCGCTGCTGGCCCGTGCTTACGAATTCCAGGCGGCGGCCGAGCGTGTTCGCGCCGACAACAGGGCGCTCAGGCTTATGCGCGAGCGGATCACCTTGCACCGCCGTGACATCCATAAGCTGATAGAGGCGGCCCTTGATGAAGACGTCCCTGGCGACTGGGGAGGCCTGTGGAAGCGCTTCCGCGGCGTTGTGGAGGCAATTCCTCGCCGAGCTTGCATTGCCGAGATCGAGCCCATCGTCGCCGATCTGGCCGCCTTGCGTGAGGATGTGGATAAGCTGCTGGAAATTCATATGAAATCTACGAATCCGAGCGGCAATGACTCTCAAAACGAGCGGCAGCAATCTGATTCAAATACCGACTCTATTTTTGAATTTGAACCTGCTTTAGAGAAAAGCGGGGCGACGGCCGAGCCCAGGACGAGGACCGCAGAGGCGCCGAAAACATACCCACTAGGGATGGTGCTGAAGGCTTGCCCCGAAATTGCGGATTATGCCGTCGACGGGATCGGCAATTGGCGCGATCTCATGATAACGGCCGCCCAGGTGCGGGGATATCTGGGCGTTTCGCCGTCTGCGTATGAGGAGGCGTGCCATGTGATGGGCCAAGAGATCGCGGCGATCGTGATTGCCTGCATTCTGCAAAGGGCGCAGCACATCAACTCGGCCGGCGGCTATTTGCGGGTACTGACCGAAAAGGCGACGTCAGGGCAGTTCTCTGTCGGGCCGATGCTGATGGCGGCGCTCAAGGCGAACGGCGCCATGGCGAAGATGACGGGATGACGATCGCCGATCCCGCAGCTTGTCGCTTTGCGCCCAGCTCAAAGCCAATGCGGCCTTTTGGGCCTTTGTTTTCGTCGACCGGCAGCAGTCTTGGTGGTTGTCCGCGCGTCTGACCGACAAGGCACAAGGGTGGGACAGTATTCCGAGAGTCTTGTTTCTAAGCATACGATGCTGGCACTGCTCAATTATCGAGGTGGCGTCAGCGCCCCACCGCTTGGCGCCAAAAGGTCGTCAAACAGGCCAAAGACTTGCTATGAGGGCCATTTGCTGCATGTATCTGAAACAGCTGCGGCCAGTGCGGTCGGCCAGCGGACAGGTAGACACTTACGGCAAGGAAACACCTTTATGGCGACTGGAACGGTAAAGTGGTTCAACGCGACCAAGGGCTTTGGCTTCATTCAACCCGACGGTGGTGGACAGGACGTGTTTGTCCATATTTCTGCTGTCGAGCGCGCTGGCCTATCGACGCTTGCTGACGGCCAGAAGGTCAACTACGAGATAGAACAGGATCGGCGGACCGGTAAATCGTCTGCCGGCAACCTGAGCAAAGCTGGCTGAACCAGGCACTCAAATTGGCAATCGCATCAAGCACGCAAGCTTCAGTGCACCAAGAGGACATGTCTGGTGGCCTACCGGCATGTTGTTGAAGTGTCACCTTTGCTGACCCATATGCGCGGTGCGTCGGATGTTTCCTCCCATTCGTCCGGCGCGTTCCCCTCTGGAGGTTTTAACCTTCATGCCTGGCCGGACCTTGGTCCGGCCTTTTTCTTGCGCGCGAGAAACGGGTAAACTGAGGTGACGAGGCCCGGCGGTGATTGCGCGATCTCGCAGCCAGAATTGGGCAGCATCGCGTTGCCACTTCATCGGTGAATTGAGAACCATGCTCAGAGCGGTTAAGCCGATGGCTTATATTCGCCAGCCCGGCTGGCGAAGACTGACCTAAGGCCGTTTCTCGGCCTGCCATTCTCTCCGGTCATTCGAAGGACAATGGCARTTCGCCGCCTGCTTTTGCCGATATTTTCACAAGAGATGTAGAAGAATTGACTATTCTGCAGGCTTGTCGAAGACCATGGGCAACCCGCGTGTCGATGCCATCTCGACCACCAGTTCTTCGATAGCTTGGTCGGAAAGGCGGGTCTGCAGTATCGTACGAATCCGCTTGACCAGTTCGTGCACCGGCAAAGGCAAGAGATCCTCGGCATCATCGATAAGCCGACTGACTTCGATCACAACGTCAGCATCGATGTCGCTCGGCAAATTTCGCATATGCCATCTCCGATCGAGGTAAATATTGCCGGTCTACCTGCCCGTTGTCGAGAGGCGCGATGTTTCGCTTCGACCTCAGTCGCTGCGTAGGATTTTCGCTTCTAACGCCGCTACAACGAAGGCCCGTCTCGCTACCGGCGGCTGAGCTTCACCACGCAGAACCTGAAGACATGCATCCATGGCCAGTTTTCGCTTGTTCGTCTGATGAGGGAAACTCCGCAGCAGGATCGCCGCTGCGTCGTTCACATCGAATATGATGCGCTCACGGTCATGCCGGCCAACTTGCACCACCACGGGCCGGACGAACCTGCTCGACATGCAATTACACTCTCAATTCCTACCGTGACACGGTCTTCGCTATCATGACGTTGGGTCAATTTATACATTTGTGGCTAGGGCCAGAACAGAACTGACGGTTGCCCAATCTCAAGACAAGTTGCCTGCCGAATTTCGGCAGGAAGCACAGCGAATTCCGACGTGTCCGGAAGGTGAAGCGGCGCCTGGTCTTAGGCTCGGGCTTTCCTGGACGGTGCCAGCCTTGAGGGGGCCGCTGCTGCAGTGGCGACGCTGCTAGTGGCGCGCGGGTGCCGGGAGAGAAAGAGGGCGGGCGGGGTGCGGTGGCGGGTAAAGGTCGGGAGAGAGTCTCCCGGCGTCCGCCGAGGAGCTACAACCATGACCCAAATGGAAATTCTTGCGCCTAAGCGCAACGAGCATGCCGGATACAAGGTCGACCTCAACCGCGGCCAGCGTATTGGCCGCGTGTCGTCAGAATGGTTCAACCGGCCGGCGGATGAGCGATACCTGTCGCTCAACGACCTTGGAAATGCGGTGAAGAGCCGGTCGGAGCGCAGCAAGACCCGCATCGTCGAAAGTGAGCTGATCCGCGTCGAGGCCAGCCGCGACGATCCGGAGCGGCTGAGGCTAATGTTGCCCGATGCGCCTGGCCCTGTTGCCCCCACGCATTGGAGTTTTGGCCAACTCGCCTCCTTGGTCGGCGCACCGGCTACCTATCTGCGGCAGCTTCCGGCCCCGCTCGCGGCGATAAACCTTCAGCATGGTCTCCTCAACCACCGCGTCGAACAGGTGAAGACGCTGGAAATCGAGAACGGACGCCTTGAGTTGCGGGCGGTAACAGGCCCTGATTACGGCAGAATATTTGACTCAGAACTGGTCGACGCCGTGCAAAAGATCGCCGGCAACGGTACCGGCGACACCCGCTGGAAGGTGCCCGGTGTGCTCGACTGGTCGACAGGTATCTACAATCCGCACGTCGACATCTCCCGCGATACCACGACGCTCTACGCGTCAGACCGCGATGTCTTTGTGTTCCTCGTCGACGATCTGAACCCGATCCAGGCCGGACGGCTGCCAAATGGGGAACCGGATCTCTATTTCCGCGGCTTCTACTGCTGGAATTCCGAGGTCGGAGCCCGCACCCTCGGGATCGCCAGCTTCTATCTGCGCGCGGTTTGTCAGAATCGCAATTTGTGGGGCGTGGAAGATTTCGAGGAAATCACCATCCGCCATTCAAAATACGCGGCCTCCCGTTTCGCACTGGAAGCCGAGCCGGCCCTGATCCAGTTTGCCGATTCCTCCCCCATGCCGTTCGTCAACGGCATCAAGACGGCGCGGCAAAGGATCGTGGCCCGAGATGACGAAGACCGCCAAAACTTCCTGCGCAAGCGCGGCTTCTCCAAGTCCGAGACCACGAAGATCATCGATACTGTTCTCATGGAGGAAGGCCGACCACCGGAATCGATCTTTGATTTCGTGCAGGGCATCACGCGGATCGCGCGTGACAAGCCGCATCAGGATGTCCGCCTGGACATGGAGGGCAAAGCCAAGAAACTTCTCGATTTCGCGGCCTGATCCTCCGCAGGCTGGCTACGAAAACTCTCGCCTCCGGGCCGTCTCCATCAATTCCAGCGCGGTCCTCCTAAGCAGGGGGACGGCGCTTTTTTTCGTGGATAGAACCCGGTGCCCAACATGCTGGAGGCCCCTCGGGCGGCTCGGTCGCGTCGAGATCCGCGAGCCGGGGCCAGGTCGGCGTGAGGCCGGGAGGCAGWGGGGGGAGGGGAGGGTTTTTGACGGGCTTGGAGGTTCGGGGAGAGGCCCCGGGCCGCCCGTCATGGAGAACCTGACCATGGCAAAGAACGCCATTCAGAAGATCGCGATGAACGCCGCGGAGAACATTCCCTATGACAAGCTGATGCTGTCGCAGAAAAATGTCCGGCGCATCAAGGACGGCGTGTCGATTGAGCAGCTGGCCGAAGACATCGGACGGCGAAAGCTGATCCAGAGTCTGAACGTCCGTCCCGTGCTCGACGGTGAGGGCGAGGAGACCGGCACGTTCGAGGTGCCCGCCGGCGGCCGGCGTTACCTCGCGCTCGCCATCCTCATCAAGCAGAAGCGCCTGGCGAAGAACGAGCCAATCCCCTGCATCGTCAACCGCGGGCAGGAGACCTCGGCCGAGGAGGATTCGCTTGCCGAAAACCTGCGGCGCGCCGACCTCCATCCRCTCGACCAGTTTCGGGCCTTCAAGACGCTCAGCGATCAGGGCCTCGATCCAGACGAGATCGGTGCCCGCTTCTTCGTATCGCCGGCCACGGTGAGGCAGCGCCTGCGGCTGGCCACGGTGTCACCGAAACTTCTCGATCTCTACGAGAAGGACGAAATCCGGCTCGAACAGATCATGGCGTTTTCGATCTCGGACGATCACGTACGCCAGGAGCAGGTCTGGGAGCGGATTGCCAGCTCGCACACGCAGGAACCCTACTACATAAGACGCCTGCTGACAGAGACCACGGTGCAGGCCGATGATCGCCGGGCCGTCTATGTCGGTGCCGAAGCCTATGAGGCAGCCGGCGGCGTCATTCTGCGCGACCTGTTCGAGCAGGATTCCGGCGGCTGGTTCCAGGATGCCGCACTCCTAGAGCAGCTTGTCTTCGACAGGCTGAAGGGGGATGCCGAGGCGATCCGTGCCGAAGGCTGGAAATGGGTGGAGGCGGCGATCAGCTTTCCCTATGGCCACACCTCCGGCATGCGGCGCATCTACGCCGAGGCGCAGGAGCTCAGCGCCGAGGAGATCGAACGCTACGACGCGCTGAAGGCCGAATACGACAAGCTGGATGCGGACTATGCCAACGCCGAGGATGCCGACGAAGCAATCGAGGCGAAGCTCGACCAGCTGGGTGCCGAGCTCGATGCGATCGATGATCGTCCTCAAAGCTACGATCCCGCCCAGAAGGCGATTGCCGGTGCGTTCGTTACGCTTGCCGCGAACGGCAAGCTCCAGGTCGATGCCGGTTTCGTGCGGTCCGAGGACGAGCCGCGGACCGAGACCAGCGACGTCGATGAGGGCGAGGAAGGGAGCGCCGACGGCGGAACCCGATCCAATGGCGACGATGACGGCGGTGGTGTTGTCGTCAACGGCCAGCCGGTGAACGACGCCTCTAGCGACGACGGCGAGGACGATGGCATCAAGCCACTGCCTGATCGGCTCGTCTTCGATCTGACCGCGCAGCGCACGCTGGCGCTACGCAGCGCGCTCGCCGACGACGTCGATATCGCCATCATCGCCGCACTCCATGCCTTCGTCCTGCAGGTCTTCTATCGCTTCGCGCCGAACACGTGCCTGGAGATCAGCATGAAGAGCGGCAGCTTCAGCCAGGTTGACGGTCTTGCCGAGACCTCCTGGGCCAAGGAAATCGCCGAGCGGCACGAAGCCTGGGACCGCGATTTGCCCGATGAGGCGGAAGGCCTGTGGGACTTCCTTCTCGGCCTCGATGAAGCAAGCCGCAAGGCGCTGTTCGCGCACTGCGTCTCGCTGACCCTTAATGCGGTGGTCGAACCCTGGAACAGGCGAGCGAAGGCGCTCGAGCATGCAGACGTGCTTGGCCGCTCGCTCCAGTTCGACATGGTCGACGCCGGCTGGACGCCCACGGTCGAGTTCCTCGGGAGGCTCACCAAGGCGCGGATTCTACAGGCTGTCCGTGAAGCGCGTGGCGCAGACTCCGCGCAGCTGATCGACCACATGAAGAAAGACATCATGGCCCGTGAAGCTGCCCGTCTTCTCGAAGGCTCGAACTGGCTGCCAGAGCCGCTGCGCGTTGAGGTCGATGAAGTGTCTGCCGATGCTGGCGACGCGGTTGCCGGCGACATGTCGGACGAGGCAGCCCTCGACGGCGATGCCGCCGAGCTGCCGGCCTTCCTCGCCGACGATGCGGATCCGTCCTCCGATGAGCCGGTGACCATCGACGGCGACGAAACGGACCACCTCCAGGCCGCCGAATAGTCGGCCTCCCGCTCCCACCGATCAGTTCCAACTCACTCTCAAGCCCGGGATCGCCATAGCGCGCCCGGGCGTTTTTGTTTCATGGAGATCGACATGTTCGACTGGAAAAGWTCCTGCTCCTACGACGAGCAGCAGAAGAGACGTTTCCACACCACAGCCCGTTCACGCCTGAAGAAACTCGCCGCTGAATTAAACTTGCCATCGGGCAGCTTTGACCTGCGCTCAAACAAGGCGGGCATCGCCGTTTGCGGTGAAATAACCCTGCACCATGACCGTGCCTATATCCAGGTCGGCCAGTTCGGACTGTCCTCCGGTCACGGCATCCTGATCAGGACCTGCAAGGGCCGTAAGGACTATATCGGCGGGGCCAACCACTTCGTCGTAGTCAGCATGCTGGGCGACATTCCGGCGCTCGCCGCCGCCGTCCGTGCCATAACCGGGGTTGGTCGAGACGCTTCGTGTTCCTCCGAACGACGCGCCGCCTAAACCCCTGCAAACCCCATCATCGCCAGTGCACGTGCCGGCCGCGGGCTCCGCCCGTCGCCAGCCGCAACACACAAGCAGTTGCCATGGCGCGGTGATGCCGCGCGTGGCCGAGCTGCGTTCAGGAGAACCTCATGACCGCACATCCACCCTTCAGGAAGGTGCTCGACGGCGTCGCCACTCGCGAGCAGATGTTCCAACTGTTCGGCCGACACAAAGACACTCCCGGCATCGATCCGCTTTCCGGCACTCCCTATTCAGCCGAGTGGTTCGAGATCAACGCGTCAGAATATCACTTCATGCTCGATTTGCTGCCGCCGCTCTTCATGCGCACCGGCATGTTCGGAATGTCTGAGTATAAGGCCGGCWA
>NZ_JBFUEK010000034.1:0-13733 GCF_056404235.1 Mesorhizobium sp. P2_E10 | reverse complement strand
CGTCTGTTCAGCGGGTTTCAACACGATCGTGCAGCCCGCCGCCAAGGCCGGCGAGATCTTGCGCGCCACCATGGAGGCCGGGAAATTCCATGGCGTGATCGTGCCGACAACGCCGATCGGCTGCTTGATCACCAGCAAGCGACGATCGGTCGACGGCGCGGAGATCGTCTCGCCATAGATGCGGTTGGCCTCTTCGGCGTACCATTGCAGATAGGCCGCCGCATGCGACACTTCCGATTTGGCCTCGGCAAGGGGCTTGCCCATTTCCGCGGTCAATATCGCGGCAAGGTCATCGGCGTGGTCGATGATGAGCTGATGCCAGCGCCACAGAACGTCGCTGCGCTCACGGGCCGTCAATGCCGCCCATCCAGGCTGCGCTTTATAGGCATTGTCGACCGCGGCGCGCGTCTCCTCGACGCCCATGTCGGGAAGCTCGGCCAGCACTTCGCCCGTCGACGGGTTGAGCACCTCAAATGTCCGCTCACTGACTGGTTTGCCAAGCGCCGGCAGCCGGTCAAGGCTGCCAAACAGGTCAGGAGATTTGAGGTGACGGATCAAAGGCGGGAGCAGCGGCAATGTCGATTCCCCAAAAGGCTCTTGGCCTGTCCGGCCGGGTGGACATCTACTGCGCACGTGTGGCTGTTGCATAGGACCACCGCTCACGAAAAGTCTTGCGTCCCTGGGCTGCATGGACCTGCTGTGGGAAAGGCCGACGGGCCACTTCTGTTTTATACTGGCAGGCCCAACCGTCCGACAACGGCGTCGTTCACAGCCCCCATTTGCCCCGAGCGATCAACATGCAGCGCTGCCTTACATCCCCCACGGATATCGCATTGAGCCATAAGGCGTGTCCTGAGCCCCAATGGGGCGGACGCTGGACGGACCATGAGGAGCTACAGCCGCCGGTCAAACAGGGGCTTGCAAATTTCTCGTTTATTGCTGCGCCTGAAGCAAAAGTTTCGGTTATGAATCGGGACTGGCCTGAGGGCCTGCCCACACTGCAATTGTTACAAAGGAAAACGCATATGGCGACTGGAACGGTAAAATGGTTCAACAGCACAAAGGGATTTGGATTTATCCAGCCCGACAATGGCGGTCAGGATGTTTTTGTCCACATTTCCGCCGTTGAACGGGCGGGCCTCTCGACCCTCGCTGATGGCCAGAAGATCAACTATGAGATCGAACAGGACCGCCGCACCGGGAAGTCCTCGGCTGGTAGCCTCAGCAAAGCCGGCTGACTTTTTTCTCCTGGCTGCTGGCAACACCGGATGGATGCGGGACGCCCGGATGTAGTGACGGCCGCGTGATCAGAGCGGGCGAGCACAGGGCTCGACTRGACGGTTTGAGCACCGATGCTGCAGTCGGCGCGAATTGTTGGGGAAGCCAGGCTGTCTTGAAAGGGAAGGCGGGGTAGAGCCCGCCTTTTCATATTCCGAACAAATGCAGATTATGCCAGTGGCAGTTGCGCGCCCCAGAACAAAACTCGAGTGCTGAAATCAAGCCGCGACCTTTTTGCGGGCTCGCTTCGCCGGCGCGGGCTTTTCCGGCTCTACAGGTTTGCGCCCGAGCCCTCGTCGTTGTCGCGGTACTCGTCCGGCGTGAGCCTATAGTGGGTTCTCAGATGGCGCTTTAAATGGATACGTAGCATGGCGTTCCTAAAACTCGACCCGATCGATCTGAAAATCCTCGACGCCATTCAGCGCCACGGACGCATCACCAAGCTGGCGCTGGCCGACAAGGTCGGGTTGTCGCCGACTCCATGCTGGATCCGATTGCGCAAGCTGGAGAAGGCCGGGATCGTCGCGGGCTATCACGCCCGGATCGCCATGCGCGTTGTGGCGCCCGTCGCCATCGTGCTGATGGAAGTCACGCTGGCCAACCACCGCCAGGCCGATTTCGACCGCTTCGAGCGGGTCATCCGCGACATCCCCGAGATCGTCGCCTGCTGGTCGGTGGGCGGCGGCGTCGACTATGTGCTAAGGGTGATGGCGCGCGACATCGACGCCTATCAGCGGCTGGTCGATGGCCTGCTCGAGCGTGAAATCGGCATCGACCGCTATTTCACCTACATCGTAACAAAGACGGTGAAGGAGGAGACCGTCTTGCCGATAGCCGACCTGCTGCCGGGTCAATCGTAACGGGATTCCCAGAGAAATCCTCTTGCCGGAGCCCACAATAGAGAGAGTCTCTCTGTGGGCAGTCACCAAAACAGTCTCTCTGTCTGCCAATGGCGAATAGTCTTCTCGCATCAGTCCGACCCGAGAGGCCTCAACCATGTCCGCACACTTTGCCGGCACGATCCGCCATGACGGGCTTGAACGCCTCGCCGACCGCCGGCTGTTGCGCGAGCTCGCCTATGTCAATGGGCAGTGGACAGCGAGCGAGATCGCCGAAAGTTTCGAAGTCACCGATCCGGCCAGTGGCGCCACCGTCGCCTTCGTCGCCGCGCTCGATGCCGGACAGACAACGAAGGCGATAGATGCAGCCTCTCGCGCCTTTCCGGCCTGGCGCTCACTGCTGCCGCAGGAGCGGTCGAAAATTCTGCGAAAATGGTTCGAGCTGATCATCGCCGCCAAAGACGACCTCGCTCTGCTGATGACCTTGGAACAGGGCAAGCCGCTACGGGAATCGCTGGGCGAGATCGAGTATGCCGCGTCCTTCGTCGAGTGGTACGCCGAGGAAGCCAAGCGCCTCAACGCCGAAAGCGTCACCAGCCATTTGCCAAACGCGGAAATGATGGTTCGGCGCGAGCCGCTCGGCGTCGTCGGCATCGTCACGCCCTGGAACTTTCCTTCCGCGATGCTGACCCGCAAGGCGGCCGCGGCCATTGCCGCCGGCTGCACCATCGTCGCGCATCCGTCCTCGGAAACGCCTCTATCGGCACTGGCGCTGGCCGAACTCGGCGAGCGCGCCGGCCTACCGGCAGGCGTCTTCAACATCGTCACCGGCAAGGCCTCGACGATCGTCGGCCGGATGTGCGAAGATCCGCGCGTCCGCGCCATGAGTTTTACTGGCTCGACCGAAATCGGCCGGCTGATCGCCGCACAGAGCGCGCCAACGATGAAGCGGCTGGTGATGGAGCTTGGCGGGCACGCGCCGCTGATCGTCTTTGCCGATGCCGATCTGGACAAGGCGGTCAGCATCGCCGTCGACGCCAAATTCGCGACATCGGGCCAGGATTGCCTCGCCGCCAATCGCATCTATGTGCAGCGGCCAATCTATGACCGCTTCTGCGCCGCCTTCGCGCGCCGCGTCGAGACCTTGCGCGTCGGCAACGGGCTTGCCGACGAAACCGACATCGGACCGCTGATGCACGAGCGAGCCGTCAAAAAGGTCGAGGAACAGGTTGCTGACGCGCTCGCCCGGGGCGCGCGCTGCCTTGCCGGCGGCAAGCTTCACGCGGCGGGATCGCTGTTCTACCAGCCGACGCTGTTGGCTGACGTTTCCGACGAGGCGCTGATCATGCGCGAGGAGACGTTTGGTCCGGTCGCGGCGGGGACACCGTTCGACGACGAGGCGGAGGTCGTAGCTCGCGCCAATGCTACCGAATACGGCCTCGTCGCGTATGTCGTGACCGAGAACGGCGCGCGCCAGCAGCGCATGGGCCGCGCACTCGACTATGGGATGGTCGCCATCAACCGCGTCAAGATCACCGGCGCGCCGATCCCATTCGGGGGCGTCAAGCAATCAGGCATCGGCCGCGAAGGCTCGCGCCATGGCCTCGAAGCGTTCACCGATCTCAAATATCTTTGCCTCGATGTAACTTAAGCTGCGCCGGAAACCGTCCCTTCGTCAGCAGTCAAAAGGATGCTCGATCAGTCAACAACTCGCTTCTCCTTGACGTTAGGCCGCCCCTGATGGGCTCAGTAGGGCGAGGCGTCTCAATCTGTTGAACGACCTCGAGAGAGTTCGTCCCAAGATCGTGCCCGCTAACGAGATCGCCTTGCCCATCGTCCCCACGGGAACTTCATGCCGATACGGGGCCGGGTGCGTGGCAGAAGCGGAATTCTGTCCCATCGCTCCACATGCGATTCAGAATGACAGCGAGCTTGCGGGCAACAGCAACTCGGGCTCAGGCCGTACCGCGCCGCTTGGCGACGTTCATACCCCGCGCTCTGAGGCACGACCATCTCTTGCGCAGCGCAAAAGTGCCTGCTGAGGCTCTTCCGTCCGGATCATGCGCTCAGTCGCCTATAATTGTACATGACCTGTCTTAAAGCATCGTGGTCGATAGCTGCGACGCGCCGTTTCTCGCGTCCCACCACGGGTTCGGTCGCCATCATGGCATTGATAATTGCCTCCTCTATGGATTGCGCCGTCGCCTCAAACAGTGTGTCGAGTCTGTTGTTCGGCAGGAAGGCGAGGTCGCCTATTGCGGGCGCGGCAGCCGCCGCACTCTTAGTGAGGTTTGCCGTTGAGAAGGCAAGACACAGATCGCCAGATCCATACCCTGATGGTGTTCCGGTTGAGACCGGTAATTCAAGCCCACTGAGAGCGGCCGCTCGGAAAGTTGCCGCGAGATCCTTGCGCACTTCCCAGATTGCTGCAGATGATCACCGCAAGCAGAATAGCGAAGGGTCAAACGCGTGCGCCGCTTTGTTTGTCGAAGATGTGGACCCGGCGGGGATCGATCATCAGCCTAACTTCTTCACCCGGACGGACCGTCAGCCGATCCTTGACGATAGCGTCGATAGGATCTTCGCCAAGTTTGGCGAATATCTGCGTCTCGGAGCCGGTCGGCTCCAGCACCGAAACAATTGCCGGCAGGCCGTCCGGCGCGATATCGATATGTTCGGGACGTATTCCGTAGGTGACGGGCTGCCCGTCCTTGGCCCTGCCTCCCTCGACCGGCAGCACGGATCCTGTGTCCGACACAAAGATCTGCCTGCCGTGTTTGGACTCGATCTTCCCGTTGATGAAGTTCATTGCCGGCGAGCCGATGAAGCCGGCGACGAAGACGTTGCCCGGATTGTCGTAGAGATCGAGCGGGGCGCCGATCTGTTCCACATTACCGTTCTTCATGACCACGATCTTGTCGGCCATGGTCATGGCCTCGATCTGATCATGGGTAACATAGACGATCGTTGTGCCGAGGCGTTGATGCAGTTCCTTGATTTCGACGCGCATCGCGACACGAAGTTGGGCGTCGAGATTCGATAAAGGCTCATCGAACAGGAAGACTTCCGGGTCGCGCACAATGGCGCGTCCCATGGCCACGCGCTGGCGCTGTCCGCCCGATAGCTGTTTGGGAAATCGGTCGAGGAGCTTGCCCAGATCGAGGATTTCAGCCGCCTTCTTCACCTTGGCGTCGATCTCGGCCTTAGGTCGGCCTTTGATCTTGAGCGAGAAGCCCATGTTGTCGGCGACGTTCTTGTGCGGATAGAGCGCATAGTTCTGGAACACCATCGCTATGTCGCGGTCTTTCGGCAGAACATCGTTCACCACCCGGCCGCCAATGCTGATCTCACCACCCGATATTGCTTCGAGACCGGCAATCATGCGCAGCAGGGTGGACTTGCCACAGCCCGATGGCCCGACGAGGATGACGAACTCGCCATCGGCGATGTCGACATTCACGCCATGAATGACCTGGGCATTTCCGTAGCGTTTGACGATGTTCCTGATGGTGACCTGAGCCAACTCGCATCTCCTACTGGGGCAAAGCAATTTGCATCTTGACTTCGCCTTTCGGGGCGAATGCGGCGATTTTCATCTCGAACCCTGCCTTCGAATTCGACATGCTCGTGACCGCGGGCTTGCGCATAGCGGGACGCGTGTTCGGCGTGCTTCGCGCACCATCGCTTTGCCGATGGTATCCGCTTTCTGAACATGAAAGTGGAGTTCTATTGGGCTGGATCCATGCGGCCTCCCGGAGCCGAGTCATTGGTATCATAAAGCATTTAGGATGGCAATATTAGGATATTGCATTGTTGCAAGAAACTGACTACCGTGAGGCGTCTCTTCCCCGCCTCGATCTCAATGTCGGGCGTCAAAGAATAACCGGAGGATCCGCATGACCATAAGACTGCTTCACCAGACCGACCTGTTTCGTCCCTATGCCGATCCGGACGATCACTGGGACCTCGCCTGCGTCTATGCTCTTGCCGCATCGGGCCAACTCGAGCTCGGCGGCGTACTGGTCGATTTCCCGCCCGCTGATCCTCCAGGCCTCAGTCCGGACGTCACCGGCATTGCGCAGCTAAGCTACCTCACGGGGTTGCCAACTCACATGGCGGTCGGCTCCTCCGTTCCCTACAAGCATGACCGGGCGTCGCTTGCTGCCCTTCCCAGACGCGACCGCGCCGGTGCGGAGTTCCTCCTCAACTATCTCCGCGACAGCGAAGGGCCGGCCTACATCAGCATCGTCGGCTCCTGCCGCGATCTCGCCATTGCGGCCAAGCTTGATCCGGATCTTTTCCGTAACAAATGTGCCGGGATCTACCTCAACGCAGGCACGGGCCATCCCGATGTCGCGAAGCAGGGAGGGACAGAGTACAATGTTGAGCTCAATGCGGCCGCTTACGCCGCCACGTTCGACATCCCGTGCCCGATTTACTGGATGCCATGCTTCCAGACCCTGAGGGATTACACGGAGAGAAAGGTCGAGCGGTACGGTACTTTCTACCGTTTCAAGCAGAGCGACGTTCTGACAAAGTTGTCGCCCGTCCTGCAAAGCTACTTCACCTATTCCCTTGAAGCGAGAACGGATGCGCGCTACCTACAGCCGCTGTTGGCGCCGCAGAGCGATGCATCGAGCTACTTGACCCTCCGTGCCCATCGCGACATGTGGTGCACCGCCGGTTTTTTCCACATGGTGTCCCAAGCCGTGGACAAGGCGGGCAAGATTATTGCGGGGTCCAATGCGGACGAAGCGGTTTTTGGCTTCCGCCCCATTCAAATCAAGTGCGATGCGAACGGCGTGACGACGTGGACGAACGCCAGTGCGGAGTCAAATCGCTTCCTGTTTGAGGTGAAGGATCCCGATCGCTATGCTAGCGCCATGACCGCTGCCATGACCACCCTACTGGGGAATATTCAGTAGTCGCAAGCCGAAATGGCGGCCGTTGCAATTCAAGGCCTTTCCGCCGCCGTGATCGTCGCGAAAGACTGCTTTTGGCGCAGCAGCGGTGGCCGCGGCCGCGAAGCGAAAGATCGGCGCTATCACCACGTGTTATCCTGGCTGCGTTGCGGCGCAGACAGGAAGCTGGTGGGCAACTAACCTCCCAGTTGCCCGCCGGCCCACGTCTCAAGATGAGAGGTGCTGTCGCGATCAAAGAGTGCTACGGCATCTTCGTCGAGAGTAGAGAAGACGTCCCACACTGTCCCTCCGCTCACCGCTACGACGCCCCTTTCATTCCGCCTGCAGCAGCCAAGCCGGAGTTCTCATGAAGGATGGCGTATATTGGCTCCCACGCGAGATCCGTGCACAGAAACGTCCTGGGGCCGTTGCGCGGCAGTCGAACACTCGATCGCAACCAGCCCAGAGTTAGACTTTGCAACTGAAGGGCGGTCGGCCAGCCTGACCGACTTCAACGCGGAAGAGGTTGCCGGACTCGGGAAATTCAAGAAGTTCATCAGACGACTGTCTGATTCGTCGTGAGGTTATGAACAGGGTTCTCAGATATTCGCCGCCAAGTGCCACACAGGTGGGCGCCATACTCGGCATATCGACGCGATCTGTAAGGTAACCGTTTCGATCGATACGGACAACACAGCCGCCTCGTAGCCTGGCGCTCCAGTAGCCTCCTTCAATGTCCACGGTGGCGCCATCAGGCGATCCTGGGGCGATGTTAGGGCCTGCTAGCGGGCTTATCTCGGCAAGACCCGAAAACTGCGGAGCCACGGCAAAACGCCGGATGGTGCGCTCCGTTGTGTCGGTGAAGTACATGATCCGGCCGTCGGGCGAAAAAGCCAGTCCGTTGGCAGCCGCTACGCCATCAAAGAGCGTGATGATCTCGCCGTCGGGCGCGACGCGATATACGCTTCCGACTGGCTCGCGGCTGCGTTCGTTGTATGTGCCCAAGACGATCCCGCCATAGGGGTCGATCGCGGCGTCGTTGACGCGGGTTTGGGCAAGATGCGGCTCGATCTCGGCCACTTGAGAGAAATGGGTGAAGGTCTTGTCCGTGATAACAATAGACTTAGGAAAGCCGAGCACGAACCCGCCACGCGCGCGTGGAAAGACGAACGCAGCACGATTGGGAAGTTGCCGCACTGCTGCAACCCTCCGGGTGTCGTCCCAGCGGAACACGCACTTTGCTTCAATATCAGTCCACCATAGGCTCTGGTCCGATGCGCTCCAGTTGCATCCTTCGCCCAGCAGGTTGTGGCAATCGAACGCCGTTTGCGCATGATGAAGCTGCATTTACTTTGCACTCTGCAGATTCCGCTTCCGCAGTTCGGCAGATGCGACAGCGAAGGGTTCGAGCTTTTCGTCGTCGAACACCACCCCATGTCCGGGTGCCTCAAATGGAAAGGCCACTCCGTTCTCGAGGCGAAGCGCCGTCTGAAGCACGCCCATCTCGGAGAAGCTTCCGCCGTGCACGCATTCGAGGATATCCGCGTTGTCGATCGCACACATCACCGCGACGGACAATTCGGACATGTAATGTGGCGCCATGGGGCGGTGGAAGGACGCTGACAGATTGGCGATCTTCAGCCACTCGCTAATACCCCCAACGCGACACACGTCCGCTTGGACGATGTCGACGGCGTTAGCCTGTAGATAGTCAGCAAATTGATGCCGCGTATATAGGCTCTCGCCGATCGCAATGGGCAGCGACCCGAAGCGGCGCAGGTCGGCGTGCCCACGAATATCTTCGGCATGGAGAGGCTCTTCGATCCAGCCAAGGTCGAACGCGGCTAGTTTCTGCAGTCGGATCATGCAGTCAGCGACATTCCAGCGCTGGTTGGCATCGACGAACAGTCGTCGCCTGGGACCGATCAGTTTCTTCACGGCTGCGACACGATCGAGATCTTCTTCGGCGTTGTCCCGACCGATCTTGATCTTCACCGCCTTGTGGCCCTGTGCCAGGAACCCATCGACCTGGTCGAGCAGAGCGTCACTGTCAAGGAAGAGGTCGATGCCACTGCCATAGGTGGGGATACTGTCACGCCGCGCGCCGAGCAGACGGAATAGTGGAACGTCGTACCACTTGGCCGCAATATCCCATAGCGCGATGTCGATCGCGCCCAATGCGAGGGTGTTGATGCCCCCGGTGCCGCTGCGATGCAATTGGCCATAGAGGAACGACCAAAGCCGTTCGATCTGTCGCGGATCTTGTCCGACAAGCATCCTTCGGCAATAATCATCGATCAGGGCCAGGATGGCGCTTCCGCCGATCCCTGTTGTGTAGGCAAAGCCCTCACCAACGATCCCAGCATCAGTGGTCACGCGGGTGATGATGAATTCGAGGCTCGCGACACGGTGTGTGGCGTCCTCCCAAGAGACCGTCGGTGGAATGTGATAGAGACGCGAGGCGACATCTATGATTTTCAAGGCACGGTCCTCCCCGCCATCGTGAGAACTTCGGGGTTCGACAGATTGTCGGGTTTGCCGGCCAAGAGCCGCTGCAGATTTTGCACAATGCTGCGGGTGTGACGTACGCGCATTTCTTCGGTCCACGCGGCGATGTGAGGCGTCGCAAGGACGCGCGGATGAGTAACAAGCGGATCCCTCGCCGAAGGCGGCTCCGTGTCAAAGACGTCTAGCGCGGCACCAGCGATCTGTTCGCGATCCAAGGCTCGCATTAGTGCGGCAGTGTCGATGAGGCCTGCCCGGCCTGTGTTGATGAGATATGCGCCTGGTCCCATCCGATCGAGCTGGTCTGCACCGATCATGCCGCGCGTTTGTGTGCTGAGCCGCGCATGCAACGTGACGATCCCCGAGCGTGCCAGAAGTTCGTCGAGTGAGACCGGTTCGACACCGAGGGTTTCTAACTCGGCGCTATCGACATAAGGATCATGGGCGATGATCCTCATGCCAAAGCCGGAAAACTTTTCCGCGACGACACGACCGATTGCCCCAAAGCCGACGATACCGAGTGTGCGACCATGCAGCTCGATGCCGGTGAATGCGAGTTGCGGAGAACCCGCGCCGCGACCCCATACCGTGCCACGATAGAAGTTCTCCCCGGCGTCGAAGTCAGGGGAACGGGACCTAATCCATGCACCGGCAGGGATAAGGTGCCGAGCAAGCCCCAGTGCGAGAGCAACCGTGAACTCTGCAACCCCGTGATCCGTGCGCCCGACAGTGTGCAAGACGGCGATGCCCCGCGCCGTCGCGGCCGCCACATCGATGTTCGCTTCCGGGGCCGAGCGCACTGAGAGGATGGCGCGAAGTTGAGGTGCGGCAGCCAGCAGTTCCTCGTCGAAACGCTCGTATCCCGCTATCACAACCTCTGCATCAGCTATTGCGTCAATTAGCGCCTTGCGATTGCAGAACCACTCGCCGGCCGCCCAGCCGAGCAATGTAAGCTCGCTTATTTCGCGGAGCGCGGCGATCCCTTCCGGGCTAAGATCTGCTGTGGCCAGGACTCGAGGTCGGCCACTGATCAATCCGATAGCGTCTGCGCTATTAGGCATCGAGGAGATAGACCGGATGATCGGAGTCTTCGCCTTGCGCGGCAACGACCGGAACGATTGTCGATTCATTGATGAGCGCACAGAACTCCACGTCGTTCTGCCTGCAGTTGCCGATGAAGCGGCGGCCGGTCATCGAGCCCAATAATACATTCACTGCACTATCTTGTGAGATTGTGAAGCCGTGAGCGAGCGACGCGGAGTCGTCTAGTTCAACAGCGTCATCGTTCGCCAGTTCACAAAACTGAGCAACGATCAGCCCAGCGCAATAGCTATCCTCAATCGCAACACGTGAGTTCCGAAGTTGGCCTGAGCAGATTATCGTGATGTCCGCATTGCGCGATGATGCCTCCGCGAGCGCACGCCGGGCAACGGCATCAAGGTTTCGCAGCGAACCAAGCAGTATCAAGGCTGCGCCTTCGCGGACTGCCGCGAGAATAGCTGGCGTGCCATTTGCCGTTGCCAGCATTGCGGAGCGGCCCGACAGATCGAGTCGGGACAGGAGGGACGGCGAGGGCTCATGATCGAATCCGAGGGGTGTTGATCCATCATCCAGCTCCGCGCAAATAACGCCATTCTCACCCACGGCGGCGCGCGCTTTGGCGACGTCCGAGTGAAATCCTCCAACAAACACACGATTGCTGCCGGCGTCGAAAAGTCCGACGAGAGCTGTCGTGGCACGGATCACGTCCACGACAATGCACACGTCTCCGGCAATAGCCAGGGGACTAGTGGGAAGGAAAGCAACCTTAATTTTCATGCAAAAGCGGCCCGGTTTTTCATCAATTCTGAAATCTGACTCTCATCTGGCAATGCCGGAACCACGAGCTTTTTCGTGACTGCGAGGGCACCAGCTGCTGTGCCGCGGCGAACGGCGTCAGCGAGGGTCAATCCACTGGCCAACCCTGCAGCGAGTGCCCCATTGAATGCATCTCCGGCCCCGGTAGTGTCGACGACGTCGACTGGGTAGCTCGCGATCTTGGTCAGTCCGTCGGGGCCGGCAACCAAGGCCCCATCCGTTCCCAGCGTCATGACGACGTGTCCCACGCCGAGACTGCGCAGTCTTGCCGCTAAATCGGCGTCAGCCTGACGATCGTCCACGTCGAGCCCCAGCAGAATGCGCGCCTCGGACTGATTCGGCGTTAGGATGTCAACGTCGGCAAAGATTTCCTTGGGCAGGGCGCGCCCAGGTGCGGGATTCAGGATGGTCGTCAGTCCCCGCGCCTTGCCGATGGCAAGCGCGCGGGCCGCCGTCTCTACTGGGATCTCGAGCTGTGTCAGTAGGATGCCCGGGCTCGTCCAGGTGGCGGCGAAGGTTTCGACATCGGTCCCGGTGAGCAGCGCGTTGGCGCCGGGATCGGTGATGATGCGGTTCTCACCTGCGGCGTCGAGAATGATGATCCCGGCCATCGTTGGCGTCTCGGCCATCTGCCTCACCGCCGAGCAGTCGACGCCTTCGGCGCGCCAAAGTTGCAGTGCCTCGTCACCGAATTTGTCGGCACCAACGGCCGCCAGCAGTTTGCATCTGGCGCCGAGTCGCGCAGCTCCGATAGCCTGATTAGAGCCCTTACCGCCATTTCCGAAGGCAAAGCCCGACCCCAGCAGGGTTTCGCCCGGCGCTGGCACGTCACCCACAATCCAAAACGCGACTCCGTACGAGCCGACTACATAAACTTCGCTGGTGGGCATCATCTGCTGCGTCCGATTAATTGACGTGGCTGAGCGATCGAGGCGCTCTTGCGCTCGATCCAGCCGGTGTAAATGTAGCGATCGGCCCGGTAGGACGAGGACGAAAAGTAAATAACCCGATCGGTCGTATCGAAGGCGGTACGGTCGATTTGCAGCACCGCAGTGCCGCTCGACACGTCGAGTGCTTTTGCCAGTTTGGCACGCGCGGTGCCGGCCCTTATCTCCTGCCTGGCTCGCGCCAGAGCCACGCCAAGCTGCCGCTCGAGAATCTCGGTGAGAGAGGTGTCGGCAAGGTCGAGCTTTTCGATCTGGCGTCCGATTGCCGCGGCAAGCGAGACTGTCTCAACCGCTACGACTTCGTCGTCGATCGTGCGCAGGCGCTCGATGGTCAGCACACTCTCCTCGGTAGGCACGTTGAGAGCGGCTGCAACCAAGGCGTCAGCGGAACGCCAGTCGACTGTCACGTGCCTAGTACCCGGCCGGAAGCCCCGCGCTACGGCTTCTTCCGAAAAGCCTGAAAAAGTGAGCAGATCCCGGCCGATGTGGCGCTTGGCAACGAACGTCCCTTTGCCAGCCCGGCGATAAAGCAAGCCTTCACCGACAAGGGCAAGCACCGCCTGTCGCACAGTGCTGCTGCTGAGTTGGTGCTCCTTCATCAATTCCATCTCAGTGGGGAGTTGATCGCCAGCATTGAAGAGCCCGCTCTCGATCTGAGACCGAATGATATCCGCGAGCTGAATATGAAGTGGAGTTCTACCAGGCTGAATCATGCGGTCTCCTCAAGGCGGGTCATTGCTATCACACAGCTTGGGCGGTTGGCAATATTCGGTTATTGCATTCTTGCAAGAAATAAATTAGCGTGCGCCTTGTCAAGGGAGCGGTTCCTTATGGTTCCGCAGAACGAATGGGAGGAAACAAGATGACTATAATGGACCATCGCTTGGGTCGGCGCGGCTTCTTGACCGGCATCTTGGGGGTGTCGTCGCTTCCACTACTTGGGTCGTTGCCGACCATGGCGCAGAGCCAAACGATGCGATTCTTCGGCTTTGGAGGCGCCGATTATAGCGCGTTCTTCGATGCTTTCGAAAAGGTGTCTGGCAAGAAGGTTTCTTTCGAAGGTGTGCCCTTTGCCGACCTTCAGAACACGATAGTCCAGCGCTTCCGGACGGGGAATTCCGGAATAGATGTCTTCCTCGTTGACCCCACTTATGTCCCCCCGCGGGTCACTTCAAATTCCTCCATGTAGGGTCAGTCAAAATCCCCCACCCGCAAGACAGGACAGAAGTGGACTTGTTAGTTTGACTTTGTTTCCCGAGCAAGGGCTTCAGCGGCCTCTTTGAGGCGATAGCTGCGTCCATCGAACTCAAGCAGATGGCAATGATGCATCAGCCGATCGAGTATCGTCGTGCTCATGGTGTTGTCTCGCAGATATGTCCCCCAGTCCTGCACGACCCGATTGGAGG
>NZ_JBFUEK010000033.1:0-16669 GCF_056404235.1 Mesorhizobium sp. P2_E10 | reverse complement strand
GGCTGCACGATCGTGTTGAAACCCGCTGAACAGACGCCGCTAGTGGCCGGTGCAATGTTCGCCCTTGCCCATCTAGCTGGCGTTCCCGAAGGCGTGGTCAACCTGATCTACGCGTCTGAAGGCGATGCCGTCGGCCGCGAACTCTGTACAAACCCCAGGGTCCGCAAGATCAGCTTCACCGGCTCGACAGAAGTTGGCCGGCTGCTCATGCGCCAGTGCTCGGACCAGATCAAAAAGGTCAGTCTCGAACTCGGCGGCAATGCGCCTTTCATCGTCTTCGACGATGCAGACGTCGATGCGGCGGTCGACGGTGCGATCCAGGCGAAATTCCGCAACGCCGGCCAGACCTGCGTTTCCGCAAATCGCCTTTACGTCCAGTCGGGCGTTCACGATGAGTTCGTCGACAAATTCGTCGAACGGGTTCGCCAGCTTCAGGTTGGTGACGGTTTTGATCCAGGTGTCGCCGTCGGCCCGCTCATCGACAGGCAGGCGCTCACTAAGATCGAATCGCATATCGCCGATTGCCGTCGCTAAAGGCGGCACAATTCGCTGCGGGGGCAAACGCATTGGCAAGGACGGCACCTTCTTCCAACCGACGGTACTCACTGAAGTATCCAGCGAGATGACGATTGCGCAGGAAGAGACATTCGGGCCGCTCGCCCCAACCATTCGATTCGACGATGCGGACCAGGTTGTGCACGAGGCAAATGACACGATCTACGGCCTGGCTGCCTATTTCTATGCCTCGAACCTGCAGCGCGTCTGGCGCGTGGCCGAGGCACTGGAGTATGGCATGGTGGGCATCAACACGGGACGCATGTCATCGGAAGCGGCACCCTTCGGCGGGATGAAGCAATCCGGCATAGGGCGGGAGGGTTCCCGCCACGGGCTCGAGGACTACCTTGAAATGAAATACCTCTGCATGGGCGGCATCTGAAGCATCTGCTTGCAAAATCGCGGATCGGCTCGCGCAAGCGATCTTCGAACATGTGAAGCATAGTCGCTCCTGGATCGGCGGCGGCTCCGGACCCGCTGAAACCGTCGGGTTCCTAACCTTGAGGTGAGTTTCGCGCCGACGCCCGCCGTTGGGTGGGATTGCGCCGCTACTGTCGAGTCCTCGTTCTGCTTACTGCTATCCGTGAAATCTCAACGCAATGCCCCTTCGGCGTGCCCCGCGCCAGTGCCTATACCTGCACTGTTCCCCTGCCCGACTTGCAGGCAGCGAGCGATTGCATGGCGGAAATTGCATCTTCCAATATGGCTGCCCGTTTCGCAAAGCCGAAAAAGGCATTGCGTGCCGCGCTTACAGGTTTTCGCCCGTCATATGCATCATAGCAGGCTCGGAGCGCGGCTTCGTGGATCAGGTCCCGGCGATCTTCTGGCCAGTCATTGAGGAAGTCGATAGCGTCCGCAAGGCTGGCAATCTCCTGGACGATGTAGGTTGCACGCTTCACGAAAACTGGGTTGCTGAAAGCTTCAGGGTTCATTGGTTCCTCCCGACCTGCCAAACGACTGGTCCGCGTGAACAGGCGCTTCATCTTCACCCGCGCAGGATTGCAGAATGTGTTGTCAGGGCAATGACGGTTCAAGAGGAAAGCCGCGGCTTTTGGTAAACTAAAACCGATTCGCTGCCGCGGCTCCGGAAGACCTCGCAGTGAGGATGCGATGGCCCCGCTTTGTCGGCCTGTGTTGTCCTGTCAGTGTGTCGTCGCACTGGCGCATCCGAGACCGGCGACTGGACTGATAGYCGGGCGCCAGCACAAAGCGCTGCCGACGGTCGGCCGCTCTGGCCTGCATACCGCGCTGCTGTCCATCAACAGGATGAATCGATCGCTCGTGATCGATTCCGAAAATGCGTTGGACGCGTCTGATGCACTCGGGAACATGGAAGAATGGATAGGAGCGGCCACCATCTTCATTGCATCCTGAATCTCCTGCGGCTTGGCGATGGGCCTGGCCAAGGCGACTGCGTGGGTGAAATGATCGTCATGACGATCATGCTGACAGCAGGACAAGAGATCGGAAGCGTAGGCCCAGGCGTGGAAGGTGAGCAGTTTTCGTCGTGGCTTGGACGGCGGCAACATCTGCGAAAACCTTTGGAGAATGCGTGGCGGCGGGTGGACGACGGCGTGCGCTCCGCCTAGAGGACATCAGCAACTCCCCTAAATCCGCGAGAGCACCATGAGGCAGCCGCGGCGACCCTTTGTCGTCGAGATCAAACAGAAGCGTGGGCTGGTGAAGCGGCCACAGTCGATCTGGGGCGGCATTGACCTCGCTGCCATCGCGAACGACGTCGCGGAAGCGAAGGCGGAAGCCGCGATCTGAAGCGCCGCCGCCGCCGCTTTTTTCCGAAGATGTTCCTCCTCAGCCCATGCTCACCACCGGTGAAACAGTATCGGACGGCCAGGGCGTGATCGTGCCCGACGGATCGTCTCCCAAGCCGCCGACTGTTGAGGAAGCGCTGATGCCAGGAGCATCGAACGCACAGGCTGGAGGCAGGCGAACCCGCAAGTTAAAGCGCTGGCAGATAGATGTTCCTTTGCCGCGAGGTCAACGATGGAAGCGGCGCCTGCCTTGGGTGCTCCGCCAAAGCCGGGCCTAGCGGTAGGCCGACTGCTTCAGGATCGAAGCTGTCGGACTGCTCGGGAGAGACCGGCAGCGCATCCAGGTAACGAAGATGCTTGAACCGTACCGTAGGAGTTGCCGGTCAGCCGCTCCGGGATTCGGGTGCGAGAATGAAATCATAGACGGGCTTAGGCAGCTGGCCAGGCATCGGATCTCGCAAAACAGTCGGAGAGGTTATGGCCGCTTCGGCCTCTACCGCGAGGGCGGCGGGTGTCATTCCGATCGCGATCTCGAAGGCCAGGCTCGGCAGAAGCGCCACCTGACGAAAGAGCGCTGCAGCCTTTGTCGCATGGCGAGTGGCAGCGACCCGCTTTCCCTCGCGGATCTTCACCCCGGCCGCTGCCAACAGGATCAATCCCTTGAAGAACAGGCGATGCTGGGCGCTGTGTTTGGCAGAATGCCATAGAGGCTCCCACGCCTCATGAGCTTCCCAGTAATAGCCGTGGTTGAAAAGGTCGATTCCCCATCGGAACGCGTTTGAACTGAGTGATTCCTCGACCGTGACAACGGTCACCGGGTCGCATTGATAACTGTGACCCAACGGATCGCGAACCGGATGTGGATTTTTGCAAGGCAGGTATGCGTAGTCCGGGAAATTCTTTTCGGGCAGCAGGCGAGGAGGTGACATAGGCCCAGCAATCATGAAAGCGTGTTGGTGGCAATTCCAGATGAAGTAATCGCTTGCGCCAGAGGGCCAGCGGTAAAGAATTATCTTGCGCTGCCACGACAAAATGCGCTCATGGGGCCATTCCTCCATGGGCACGTGCGCCGGGAGGGTACCTCTAACGCGACCGATAGACCGAGGAAGGCTCAACCCAATGAGCAGGGTGGCGCGCGAAGATGCGAGTCCGGCTTCGTCGGCGACATTTGCGCCGCTCGAGAACGCGACCTTTCGTTCAATCTGGCTTGCCACTCAGGTCGCCAGCCTTGGCTGGCTAATCCAAACCGTCGCCATCAGTTGGCTGATGGCGACCATCTCGACCTCGGACGTGATGGTCGCCCTGGTGCAGGCTTCGACAACACTACCCGTATTCGTCCTGTCGATCTTCGCCGGGGCCCTGGCTGACAACTACAGCCGCCGCAATCTCATGTTCGCCGGCTGGTGCGCGATAGCGTTGTCCTCGGCGATGCTGACTGTTCTTGCGGCGCTGGGGATTTTCAATCCTTGGATGGTTCTCGCCTTCAGCTGTTTGGCCGGAGCGGGCGCCGCTTTCACCGATCCTGCCTGGCACGCGTCGGTGGGCGATATCTTGCGAAAACGGGAAGTCCCAGCCGCAGTCACGCTCATCTCGGTTGGATACAACGCCATTCGAAGCGTCGGTCCTGCGCTCGGTGGTATCGTCGTTGCCTCCTTCGGACCGCTGACAGCTTTTGCTGTGGCGACCCTGACCTATGCAGCGCTGCTGTGGACCATAGGGCGCCGCAAATGGGAGGTTCGCGCTTCGCCTCTCCCGCGCGAGCCATTGACGACTGCCATCCATGACGGAGCCCGCTTCACGGCCCTGTCGGCGGAGATCAAGGCGGCAATCGCGCGAGGAGCGCTTTTTGGCCTGAGCAGCATCTCCATACTCGCGCTCCTGCCTCTCTTCGCCCGCGATCAATTAGGCGGAGGACCAATCGTTTATGGTGTCCTGATGGCGGGCTTCGGGACGGGTGCCCTATGCGTCGGCATTTGCAACAATGTCTTGAGGCGGTCTCTGTCCCAGGAGCGGCTGACAACACTGGCATGCATTGCCTGTGCGGCATGTTGTCTATATCTCGCTCTCACGTCCTCAGTGGTAGTGGCGGCTATTGCGCTGGCGCTCGGCGGCGCGGGCTGGGTCGTCACCTGGACGGGGCTCGACGTGAGTATCCAATTGGCAAGCCCAAGGTGGGTAGTCGGTCGCACGCTCTCGATCCACTACGCCCTGTTGTCGGGCGGAATCGCGGCCGGCAGTTGGCTGTGGGGCTCAGTGGCTGAGAATTATTCGCTTACCACAGCCCTGGAGTCTTCCGCTGGCGCGCTCATATTGGTCGCTGCCACGGGGCTCCTGATGCCTATCCGTCAATGGCAGGACTCTGATCAGGATCCTTTCGGCTTCGAAACGCCACAGCTCGCTCTCGACCTGAAGCCGAGAAGCGGACCGATCGTCGTCAAGATCGAGTACTCAATACCGGAGGCGAACGTCGAACCTTTCCTGGAGCGTATGCAGGAACGACGGCGGGTGCAAAGCCGCGTCGGAGCCCGGCACTGGAACCTCGCGCGCGATCTTCAGGATCCTTTGCTTTGGACAGAAACCTTCCGCACGCCGACCTGGATGGACTATCTGCGGCTGAATCATCGTCTGACGACCGCGGACAAGGAGTTGGATCAACATTTGCTCGAATTGAACATGGGAATTCCGCCTCGTACCAAGCTTTCAATTGAGCGACCGACCGGGGCAACCCGCAGGCGGGATCAATCGACGCGATTTTTCTTCCGGCTGTGAACGAAGGCTGTGGGCTGGTAGGGCTTGAAGGGCGCGGCGCGATGACCGCTTGTGGTCCGCGAATGGTTGGAAGTAAGCCAAATAAAGATGGAACAGTTTTCCGCCACACCAATGCGTCTGCGGCGCGGGTCCCGGCTACGAAGCCCGCGCGCTGTGACATGCAGTTGGAGCGTCGATCGCGAACGCCGAAGAAATGCCGCTTTCCAGAAAACCATCAGCGCAACCGCGGCCTTGCGAAGTGAGGCGCCAGGTTTGCGGCCGGTAAAAACGCATCCTTCCAAAACTCGGCGCTTACTAGTTTGACAGACACTGTCGTTGCTTGATTCCCTCACGGAAGTGTCGTGGATGACGGCTAACGCGCGCGAGTGGCGAACATTCCGGTGGTTTTTCAAGTCGGTTCGACTCTGCCCTTTTATGCGACTTTCGAAGCCATCGGGTATCACCAATCGACAGGCAACTACCTCAATTTCGTTGGGTGCTTCACCGAATTAGTCACGGAAACATTTTGAAAAATGCGCTGATGAGACCAAACCGCACGCGATTGCCACCTCCACGTCTTGAGCCCACGGGCCGCTTCAGCTCCCACTTAAGTGAGTCGACCAGAAGCTATCGGGAAGCCCACTCAACCCTTGGCTTCTGGAATACTTAGACTGACCCGCGGCCTCGACTGTGAATCGGCCCTTTAATTGCGGGTGGTTGTCAATCCGAGTTTCGCTCTGTCATCGCCGGGGTCATGGTCCTTTCCGAGGTCGAATGCCTCATGATGATGTTCGGGTCGGGCGCCTCAACGTGTGCAACGAAGTTCGAAGTCGACGTCAGCCGATTCAACGAGGTCACCACAACCACCGTCCCGGCGGGGACATCACGGGTTCCGGAAACGGGCCCGCGATTGGGATCGAGTGCGGATCTGTCACGCCATCTTTTCGCCGCCCCACTCAAAGCTGGTGCCGTCAACCCAGAGGCAGTGGAGCAGAACCGCGATCTTGCGAGCAACCGCCACTTTCGCCTTTTTCATACCTATCCGCTTTGACAGACGAAGGCCCCACGCCTTCAACGAAGACCATTTCTTCGTTCGATGCATGAGTACGCTTGCCGCCTCGTAGAGATAGGTTCGCAAGAGGCGATCTCCCCAATGAGATACGCGGCCGTTTATATCTGTTTCCCCAGATTGTTTTCGCCGCGGTGTCAGACCAAGGTAGGCTCCGACGTCACTGGCCGAGGAAAAGCGCGAAGGATCATCGATCGTGTGGCGGTAGGTCAACGCCGTCACGACGCCGACGCCAGGAACCGTCATGAGCCGGCGCGTGGTGTCATCCTCACGAGCAAGGCGTCGTACCTGCCGGTCCAGCTTTTCCTGTTCCGTGCAGGCCTGTTCATGGACGGTCAGAAGCGGCTCGATCACGGATCGAAGCTGATGCCCGTCGACAACCAACGCCACGACCTTTCGCCGAAACTGCGCACCGATTGAGCGACTGAACTGCAGCCCGTACTCTTTCAGCATTGACCGGACTTGGTTCTCGAGATCGCGGCGGATAGCGACGAGACGCGATCGCGCCACCAGGAGGGATCGGGTTGCCTGGCTCTCTGTGCTTTTGACCTTGACCTCCCGATACCAGCCGACGCGAACCAGCTCGGCCAGGCCGCGGGCATCGTTCTCATCACTTTTGTTCATTCGAACTGAAAGTGCCGCCTTCGCATGTCGAGCATCAATGCAGACGACCGGCAATCCGACCCGTCTAAGCTCATGCCAGAGCCAGCTGGACATGGCGCCCGTCTCGAATCCGATGCGCTCGGCGTGAGGTGCGCGTTTGCGGAGCAACTCGGTCAGTGCTCCCGGATCGGACTTCACTTTTCCTTGGAAGACAGACCTTCCAGCATCATCGACGACGCAAACACTGGTCTCTCGCTGCGACACATCCAATCCGACATATTGCTTCACTGCGGCCTCCTCGATCTCAATGGTCGGCGGCTTTTGCCGTCAGCCAAACCTTCGTTCAAAGGAGCGACGGCAGCAATTACGTCATCGTGTGCAAAATTGACCCTATAATGGAGTGCGCCCTGGAGTGCGCCCCTGGGGGTGGACCGATCGGCTTGAGGAATTGACCAGGCTTGTCGGGTTCGAAAAGAGAACCCATGGCAAGATATCGCACTCACAGCATCGAGTTTAAGCGTCAGGTCGCGCAGGAATATCTGTCGGGCGAGACGCTTCACGGATTGGCGAAACGGCACGACGTCACCCGCAACCTGATCCGCGTCTGGGTACGCAAATATGAGGAAGGCGTCTTCGATGACGATGCGCAGGTGGCCGACCTTATCCAGGAATACGAGGCCCGGATTGCTGCCCTTGAGCGGCTCGTCGGCAAGCAGGCTCTGGAACTGGAGTTTCTAAAGGGGGCTCTGAAAAGCGCACCGCCGCCGAGAAGAGGGACTACATCCGTCGTCACCGGCCCCGGGGCATCTCCATCGCCGAAGGATGCCGACTGATGGGCATCGCACGCTCGACCTACTATGACCGTCCGGAAAAGCGGGCCGATGACACTGCCATTGTGGAGGCGATGTTCGCGATCTGCGACGAGTTCGAGTTCTACGGCTATCGCCGCGTTGGCCCGGCTCTGCGTCAGCAAGGCATTGTCGTGAACCACAAGAAAATCCGACGCCTGATGCGTGAGCACGGTCTGCAACCGAAGATCCGACGGCGCTTCATTGCCACCACCGACAGCGACCACAATGGCCCAATCTTCCCCAACCTGGCGAAGGACATCGCCCCGACCGGTCCCAACCAGCTCTGGGTCAGTGACATCACCTATATCGCACTGCCGACCCGCTTCGTCTACGTCGCCATCATCCTCGATGCTTGGTCGCGCCTGATCGTCGGCTACGCTATCGGCCGCTCGATCGACGCGCGCCTGACGGTCGCCGCCTTGAGGACTGCCATCGATCGGAGAAAGCCACCGCCAGGCTGCATTCACCATTCCGATCGCGGCTCGCAATATGCCGCCGAGATCTACCGGCAGCTTCTTGCCGATCAAGGTCTGGTCGGCTCGATGGGCCGCAGAGGCAACCCCTACGACAACGCCAAGGCCGAAAGCTTCATGAAGACGCTAAAGGTCGAAGCCGTCCACCCGATGGCTTTCGAAACCTTCGACGACGTCATTGAACACCTTCCCCGCTTCATCAATGACGTCTACAACAACCGCAGGCTCCATTCGGCGCTCGGCTATCTGAGCCCGCAGCAGTTCGAGGATCAACACATCCGGCAGACTGGCAAAACAGCAGCCTGATTACTGTCCACCCCCAGGGGCGCACTCCAATCCGGGGTCAGTTTTGGAAGCCGTTTGACACTCGACCGCCACCAAGTGAGGTAAAGAGCAATCATCCAGAGCACTGGGAGAAGCGTCAGCAGGGATGCCACTGCAGCTACTGTCGGGTCTACCTCGTTTCGTATATTCTCCCACATCTTAAGCGGCAATGTGTAAACCGAGAATCCGCTTACCAACGAAGTGATTACGACCTCGTCGAACGAGTGGACGAAGGCGAATATGGCTCCGCCGATGATGCCCGGTCAAATCAAGGGCAAGGTAACCCTCATGAAAGTCTGCAGCGGTCCGGCCCGCATGCTCTGGGCCGCCTGCTCAAGGCGTCGGTCGAAATTCGCCAGGGTCGCTGAGACGATTACAGCGACATAGCCCATCGCGCCAATGGTGTGCGCAAGAACGATGCCGGTCTGGGAGCCGACCAGACCAAGATCGATCAGCCCGAGATAGGTCGCCACGCCCACAACTATGACCGGAATCGTGATCGGCGTCAGGATCACCATCGTCAGGAGGCGGCGGACCTGCGGAGCGGCGCGGCTAAGAACGAGAGCGGCAAGTGTGCCAAGAACGGTCGACAAGATTGTAACCGCTACGCCGATCTGGATGCTGGTCCAGGCGGCCATGTACCAGGCCGGATCGCCGAAAAAGGAACGGTACCATTGCAGCGACAAACCAGAAGGTGGGAATTCTATGAACGCCCCGGCGCTGAACGACATGATGATGAAGACGATTTCAGGAAAAAACAGGAAAGCCATGACCAACGCGATGAACGCCGGGCCGACGATCTTCAACCAGCGCTCCTGGCCCCCGCCTTGTACAGGTGGGCAGCCCAGCGCTTTGCCCGATATGGCATGGAGAGCTCACCGAACTGGCCTTTCAACGCGCCAACTGGCGGTGGCCGCGGCAGCCACGACTCACGCGCAACTTGATCCGAGGGAGCACTTCCAGAAAGGTCGAGCCCGAGCATCGACAGCACGACAACGGGTATTGCTAGAAGAACAAAGGACGCCGCCGCGATCCTAGCCACGTTGAAAGACGTTTGAACCTGGGCAGCGATAAACGTCGACAGCATGGCGTCGCCCAAGCCACCAAGCGCGGCAGGCGTGATGTAGAAGCCGAGGCAAATCACAAACACTAAGAGTGAGCCGCTGCGTACACCCGGCAAACTGAGTGGGAAGAACACCCGCGTTGTTTCGAGCGCAGGCGCCTGGAAGCGCGTGACGCCAGTTGCTCTGCAGCGCTTCCAACCTTCGATTGGCAATGGCGTTGAGGTGACAACGTTCACGCCTCTTCGGTGCCGCCATTCAAGTCGGGCTAGGGGTAAGAATTCTCGCGGAAAGCTGGGTCCGAATTAAGCTGAGCCAGTACGCAATGCCATATGCTATAGCTTCGTCATTGAAATCGAAATGAGGAGAGTGCAGCCCCGGATTTTCACCTGCTCGAGCACTTCCAAGCCAGACATAAGCGCCGGGTACCGTTTCCGACATGAATGCGAAATCTTCAGAGCCCATGCTAGGCCCGGAGTGAACCACCTGCAAACCAGCCGAGCGAGCAGCTTCCTGCGCCAGAGTAGTAGCGAATGCGTCGTTGACAGTGACGGGGTATCGACGTTCGTAACGGACGATCGCTTCGCAACCATGCGCCGACGCGACGTCGGCTGCGATCTTTCGAAGGCGCGCTTCTAGCATACTGTTTGCTTCGGTAGAGAACCAGCGCCCGGTACCACGTATAGTGGCGTGTTCGGGAATAACGTTATAGGCGTCTCCGGCGTGGATCTGAGTGACAGAAAGAACCGCATTATCAAGCGGCGATACATTCCGGCTGACGACGCTCTGCAGTGCTGAAACCACGGCACACCCCGCGACAATTGGATCCACGCCCTGATGAGGCATGGCAGCATGTGCTCCTCTGCCCTGAATTACGATGTCGAAGATCGAGAAGGCCGCCATCATCGGACCTACCTCGGCAACTATTTCTTTCAGCGCAAGCTGGGGCCAATTATGTAGCCCAAATACCGCGTCCACCGGCAGGTCGCGAAACAAGCCATCATGCACCATGCGCTGGGCACCACCTTCGTTTTCCTCCGCTGGTTGGAAAACAAAATGAACCGTCCCATCCAGATCAAGGTCGGATGCCAGCGATGCCGCACCGAGCAACATTGCCATGTGGCCATCGTGACCACAGGCATGCATTTTGCCGGGCTTAGTTGAGCGATAGGGAAGATCTGCGGTTTCCAGGATCGGAAGAGCATCCATATCTGCACGCAGTCCAATTGCGCGCTTAGACGAGCCTCGGGTCAGGGTGCCGACGACACCCGTCCCAGCATATCCAGACTTTACCTTCAAACCGAACTTCGTTAGCAAATCAGCTACAAAAGCCGAAGTTTGATGCTCGTCGTAAGCTGTTTCCGGTATCGAATGTAGGAGCCGCCGCCACTCGATGGCTTCAGTGATCGCTTCCGCGGGAATATGGAAGGGCCGCATATTATTATCCCTTGATCAGAAAACCCGCCCTGGCTCCTCTCGAACGGAATTAAGAGTTGGACATCACAGTCCGAGAAGAAGGTAGCAACCCTGGGCCACGGGCTACGTGGCCAATGCGATCAGTCAAGAATCGACCTCGCGGCCATTTCGATTTGAGTCGGCGAGGGCAGATAGGCGTCCTCTAGAATAGGTGCGAATGGCACCGGTGTGTGGGGACACGTAACTTGCTTAATCGGTGCCTTCAAGAACTTGAAGCCCTTGTCGGCGACCATGCCAGCGATGTCGGCAGCAAGGCTACACCTTGGGGGGCTCTCGTCGACTACCACCAGCCGCCCGGTTTTTTTCACACTCTCGAGAATCGATTCCTCGTCCAGCGGCGAAGTGGTGCGTGGATCGAGGACTTCGACGCTTATCCCGTCCTTCGCGAGTTCGGCGGCAGCCCTTCCCGCTCGCGGAACCATCGCGCCAAGGGCCACGATGGTCAGGTCCTTGCCTTCACGCAAGATGTTGGCCTCGCCGAAAGGGATGCGATACGGCTCATCCGGCACCTCGCCCTCCATGCCGAACAAGGACTTCGATTCCAGGTAGATGACCGGATCGTCGTCGCGGATCGCCTGGATCAGCAAGCCCTTGGCGTCATAGGGATTGGACGGCATGGCCACCTTCAGGCCAGGCACCATGGTGAAGAGCGGGTGTAGAGTCTGACTGTGCTGGGCGGCCGCCCTCTTGCCGGCCCCGATCGTGGCCCGGATCACCAAGGGAGTGCGCGCATTCCCCCCGAACATGTAACGGAACTTGGCGACTTGATTGAATATCTGATCGAAGCAAACGCCCACGAAATCGACGAACATCAGTTCTGCAACGGGCCTAAGTCCGGTCAGCGCCGCGCCTGCGGCGGCTCCTATTATGGCACTCTCCGATATCGGAGTGTCGATCATTCGATCCCCACCGAACTCCTTGTACAGACCCCTCATCTGGCCAAATGGTCCCCCAGCGCCGCCAACCTCGCCTGTCGCGCCATGGCCACCAACCAGGTCTTCGCCGATCAATATCACTTTGGAATCCCGGCGCATTTCCTGTCGGAGAGCTTCGTTGATCGCCTGCAGATAAGTCTTTTTGGACATAGGTTCCGATTCCTTCAGGCGTACTTCACATAGACATGTTTGATGAGGTCGGTGGCAGGATCGGGCGCCAAGGCCGCTAGCGCCGATTGAACAGCGATGTCAACGCGGTCTTGCACCGCGGACTCTATCTCATTGAACTCCGCCTCGGACAGAAGTGCAGCTTCCGACACGGCACGGCGGAAGCGCGGGATCGGATCATAGGCGCGCGCCTCAACGAGCTCTTTCTCCGAACGATAGACTTGAGGATCCCCGACGTAGTGGCCGCCGAACCTCTTGCATTGGATCTCCAGCGCATATGGACCTTTGTCGCCCCGCGTGTGTTCAAGGGCCCGCTGCATCGCCTCTCGAACCGGAAAAAAGTCGGTGCCGTCCACCACTTCGCAGGGCATGCCGAAGCCCCTAACGCGGTCGGCGATATGAACTCCTCCGCACGCATATGACTGCGTCGTGAACTCACCGTATTCATTGTTCTCAAAGACGAAGATCACGGGCACATGGAGCACCATCGCCATGTTGAGCGCCTCGAAGACCGTGCCTTGATTGGCGCCGCCGTCACCCGAGAACGCCACGGCGACGCGCCCGGTTTTGTTGAGCTTCTGCGTCAGGGCCGCGCCGACCGCGATTGGCGGCGATCCTCCCACGATTGCATTCGCGCCGAGCATACCCTTCTTCAGATCCGCTATGTGCATCGAGCCGCCCTTTCCGCCGCAGAGACCCGAGGCCTTACCCATGATTTCGAGCATCATGCCTTCGACGTCGACCCCTTTGGCTATGCAATGCCCGTGGCCGCGGTGTGTAGAGCCGATATAATCCTCATCGGTGAGTTCGAAGCATACCCCTACGGCACACGCTTCTTGTCCCAAGTACACGTGGGTGAACCCCGGAATGTTTCCTGCTGAAAACTCCTTCTCGACCCGCTCTTCGAAGACGCGAATCAAGAACATCCGTTCGTAGGCTCGTTTCAATTCGTCTCTGCTTAGTTGCATCGGAGCCCTCAAGCGTTTTCGTCTAGGAAGGAAGTCAGCACGTCGTTGAATTCAGTAGCCCGTTCTACGTGTGGCATGTGTCCGGCACCGTTCAGCGTAATGACCCGCCAGCTGTCCGGAAGGCCGTCTGTGTTGGGACTTCCAACAATGCGATCATCATCACCGAGCACAACCAGCGTCGGAGGAAGAGCAGCCAGACTGTTGGCGAGATGGCCAAAGCTCCCATTCGCGACAAGATGGTCTCTGATCACCGAGAGCGACTCTTCAACGCCATCTATGCGCTTATAGCGTGCGACCTCCTCGATTAGCTCTTCACTCACAAGGTCAGTGTTATGGAAAAGCATCTCCAGCCAAGGTTTTAGATCGCGTGCGCGTTGGCCGTCGACAATACCGTCCAGAAAATCTCGATTAACGCTTCCGCCGGGAAGTCCTGCTGGGGCGACGAGGACAAGGCTGCCAAACCGGTCTGGACGATCGAGCGTCAACTGCATCGCGATGGCCCCGCCGAGCGAGTGGCCCACGAGATGAGCGCCGCCTACCGCAAGCGTGTCCAGAGCGGTCCCCACCGCATTTGCCAGATCGCTCAGGGAGCCCTCGCGGACGTCTTTCGAGGACGCTCCGTGCCCCGGCAGGTCAATCGTGATGACTCGGCCCCGCTGCGCCAATGTCGGCAGGTTGAGATACCAACTCTGCGAATTGCTCGAGAAGCCATGGATCAGGATGACAGTGTCCCCCTCGCCGGCGATGCCTACCTCTAGCTCATGTCCACCAGCGTGAATACGACTGCGCGTCAGCGCCACGCTATCAGACCCGGCATCTGCCTCGGGAACAAAGCTCTCCTGGAAAGCGGAGATGAAGGCGTCGATGTCAGCATCCGAGACGTCCGGCTCTGATGAGACGGCCATCAACCCGCCGACCGACACGGTCTCGCCGACGTCGGCAACGATCCTCCGCAGCATGCCTGACAAAGGAGCCTCATGGACATTGTTAACCTTCGCTGTCTCGATGTCGACAAGATCCTCGCCTTCAGCGAACCGGTCGCCGACCGATTTCCACCAATGGACAATTTGGCCCTCCTCCATCGACAGGCCCCACTTAGGCATAAGGATGGGGGTGATGAGTGTGGCTACGGGATGTTCGGCGGCCACGCAGTTTTCTTTCTCAGGCATTGTATCCTCTGAATGCGATCCGCCTTCGGTTGGGACGATCGCGCGCCGGCACGCGACTGGGACGATGGCGCATCGGCACGGCTGAAACGATGGCGCGTCGGCATGGCCCAGTCTCTCAGCAGGGGGCGAGGCATGTCAATTGGCAAAATTGGCATGATCCAATCAAGCGCCGAGTCATGCGATGTAACCCGACCTGGGCGAAGTATTGGATTTCCGCGCAGCCTTCCAAGAAGCTCCAGCGCGTACGGACCAAAGCGCCGAAAGCAAGTCGTGCATTTTGCGCAAAATAAGTCAGGCGAATGGCCGGATTACATTGCAGGTGAACTGGCTTCCAGATCACTCGCAAGGAGGTGCGCAAGCGTCTCCACGCCGCGCTGGAAATCTTCGTCTTCTCGAACGGAATCCCCGATTGTGAGCCTTACCGCAGGCGGATCCGAATTCCGGCCGACGATGAAGGGGTCCGGCCCTGTGATCAGGAGCCCCCTTCGCCTGGCTTCCTCGACAAACGGGCCAGTCCGCCATCGGCCAGGAAGTGGCAGCCACACATGAAGTGAGGCCGGGTGGGAAGTCCTCTGAGCGTTCCCAATGCCCGATCAAGGATACTGTGTCGGCGCGCAAGCTTCCGCCTCTGCCAGGCGATGAGTTCCACGATCGTTCCATCTGTCAGCCATCTGCAACTGATCTCTGCGACAAATGAATTAGACATCCAGCCTGTCGTTCTTAGGCGCGAGATCGCCCGCGACATCAGGGTGTTTCGGGCACCAAGAGATAGCCAGTTCTAAGTGAATGGATCACGCTCTTGGAAAGCTCGTCGCATAGCAGCTGCGCTCTGGCGCAAAAGCGGCTATCGGACGAGGTCTCTGGTCCAGGAGGGGACCGAAGACATCGTCCTCAATGATCCATACGTTGAACTCTCTTGCGATCTCGGCAATAGCCCGTCGTCGCTCTTCGTCCATCAAGCTGACGGTTGGATTGTTAAGGGTAGGCGTAACGCAAATGGCCTTCACACGCTCGCGATTACAGAGAGCGGCAAAGCCATCCGGAAGAATTCCACTTTCGTCGCTGGCCAAGCCGCGATCGCCCTCATGTGCGGTGGGCCTATCTGCGAGCAGCCCGTCGACTGCAAGAACGTGGTTGCTCAGGCATTATCTCCAACTGCGGCTATTCGGTGCTTTACCAAACCGCCATTTCCTCTGCAGTAGACATCCCCACGATCACGTCGAGCCTGCCGCTTCTCGCCGCCGTCACGCCGTCAAACCAGAAGATCGCGGTCATCTGCTTCGATTCGACGGCGCTCTGTCCGACGCGCACTTGAAGGCCGCCTGGCCACAGGCCGACTGTGATAATATCGCCAAGGTCGGAATCGAAGGAACGGCGGCCTGGAAAATGACAAATCGATCCGACGCGGTTTACGATTGGAATCTTATAGGGTCCACGTTGAACGATCTCTGTGACAAGTCCTCACTCAGCGAAAACGTTGGGGCCGTCATTGTTGAATGCTGTGCTTTTACGACGTTTGTGCGCGACATTCAAAGTAGGCTTCGCTGTCCCACGCTCGACATCATTTCTACCCTGCGCGCGCTACTATCCCAGCAATAGTGCCGTATGTGCAGCAGTACCTGTGAGGCCGGGGGGCGAGGAGTCGGAGGCGATGTTGGCCCAGCATCGTGGTGCCAATTGATCCCTGAAGACCCGCAGTATTACTAGGTAGCAGAGACCACCGAAAGAAGAACAAGTTATTGTAAATACCGGTATTTTCCCGAGTTTCTTTCAGGAGTCGAGGCCATCTCGCCTGGCATCCGGCAATGCGACCTGGCAGCCCGTATCATGCAGGCACAGATTGCCGGCACGGAATCCTTCGGAGGCGCGGTTCCTGGCGGCTTGGTGATGGGAATGTAAGACCGTATGTCCGCCTCTGCCGGTGAGGTGGCTCGCCCTACACTGCGCGTCCGAGGGTTGCTCGGGCGGTCCGAGCCGATCCTCATCACAGGAGGACGAGCCGTGGCAGATTATAGGGAAGCATTTGTCGGAATTGATGTCGCGAAGCTGAGGAACGCCATCGCGATTGCGGACGCTGGCCGGGAGGGAGAGGTTCGCTTCTTCGGCGAGGTCGACGCATCGGATACGAGCATGCGCCGAGTTATCCAGCGGATCGCCACCAAGTTCAACCGGGTGTATTTCTGTTACGAGGCCGGCCCGACCGGCTATGGTCTCTATCGGCTGATCCGTTCGCTCGGCCATGAATGCATGGTGGTCGCCCCGTCGCTAATCCCGAAGAAGCCTGGCGATCGGGTGAAGACGAACCGCCGGGATGCTCTTGCTGCGAACAATCATCGACTGCGATCTCCTCGTGCTCGACGATCTGTTCCTCGCACGCGCCATCCCCGACGACGCCGGCGCATGGCTGCAGACCCTGATCCATCAGCGCTACAAACTGCGCCGCAGCGTCATCGTCACCTCCAATCGGGTCGTGCAGGACTGGGGGACATATCTGCGAGAC
>NZ_JBFUEK010000032.1:0-22729 GCF_056404235.1 Mesorhizobium sp. P2_E10 | reverse complement strand
TGCGGATTCCGACGATTTACCGGACGGCATTCCGATCAAAAACCGGACGCGATTCCGAGAATTAACCGGACGCGATTCCGATTAAATACCGGACAGTTTTGAAGCCTGGATAGTGCCTTTGGGTCAGCAACCTGGGCATGCATTTCCTCGACGGTAGAGGAGAGATGCATGCCGAAGAGAAGAAGGCTGACCATGAGACAATTGAGACAACTGCTTCGCCTAAGCGCGGACGGCATAAGCGTTCGCGACATTGCCACCATGCTTGGGATTGCCCGCAGTACGGTGCAGGACAACATAGAGCGAGCGACTGCCGCCGGCCTTTCCTGGCCGTTGCCGGCGGAGCTGACTGACGATGTTCTCGAACATCGGCTCTTCTCCCGTCAGGGCGTCAAACAAGGGAGACGCCGACGCACCGAGCCTGCCTGGGGGGCGCTGGCCGTCGAACTGAAGAAGCCGGGCGTGACGCTGTCGATCCTCTGGGAGGAGTATCGGGCCGTTCATCCCGATGGTTACGCTTACAGCAGATTCTGTGATCTCTTTAGAGGCTTCGAGCGGCGGCTGACGCCGACGATGCGCCAGGTGCATGTCGCCGGAGACAAGGTGTTCGTCGACTATTCCGGCAAGAAGCTGCCGATCGTGGACCGCAAGACCGGCGAGATCCGCGAGGCCGAGATCTTTCTCGGGGTGCTCGGCGCGTCGAGCTACACCTTTGCCGAGGCGACCTGGAGCCAGACCCTGCCGGACTGGATTGGCTCGCATGTGCGCATGTTCCGCTTCTTTGGCGGCGTCCCGCGCCTAATTGTTCCCGACAATCTGAAGTCTGGCGTGAATCGGTCGAGCTTCTACGACCCCGAGATCAACCGCAGCTTCGGCATGATGGCTTCCCACTACGGTGTCGGCGTTCTGCCGGCGCGACCGAAGCGACCGAAGGATAAAGCCAAGGTCGAAAGTGGAGTCCGTTTCGCGCAGAGCTGCATTCTAGGCCGGCTGCGGAACCAGACCTTCTTTTCCCTGGACGAAGCCAATGCCGCTATCCGGGGGGCTGTTGAGCGGATCAACACCCACATCATGCGCCGACTGGACCAGTGTCGTCGCGACCTGTTCGAGACGATGGAACGGCCAGCGCTCGCCGCACTACCAGCCGAGGAATACGAGTTCGCCGAGTGGCGGCTGGCGCGGGTATCGACAGACTATCATGTCGAGTTCGAACGCTATTTCTACTCCGTGCCGCACAGCCTCATTCGCCAGCAGGTGGATCTCCGGGCGACGAGCCGAACGATCGAGATCTTCTTCAAGGGCAAGCGCGTCGCTGCCCATCAGCGCCGCTATGGCGGGGCCCGTTTTGGGACCGACCCGGACCACATGCCCAGTTCGCACCGTCGCTACGCGGAATGGTCGCCGGAGCGCTTCCGGCGCTGGGCTCGTTCGATCGGTCTACAGACCGAGGGGCTCGTCATCGCCATCCTTGCCAGCCGGCCGCATCCGGAACAGGGCTTCAGAACATGCCTCGGCGTTCTCAAGCTCTACCAGGCGATCGACACAGCGCATGCCGAAGCCGTTTCGGCCCGTGCTCTCGAGATCGGCGGCCTGAACTGCAAAAGCATCAGCGCCCTCATCAAATCCCACAAAGCCTCCAGGCACAGCGCCGAACCTGCCGCCGTCGGCGAGCACGCCAATCTTCGCGGCCCAGGCTACTTTCATTAAGGAGATAATCAACAAATGCTGACCAACCCCACCATCGACATGCTGCGCGAACTCGGACTTTCCGGCATGGCAAACGCGTTCCAGGAACTGGAGACGCAGCCGGAGGCAAGAGCCCTCCAGCATGGCGAATGGCTTGCTCTCCTACTCGAACGGGAGGCGACAACGCGCCGTCAGAAGCGCTTCGAGGCCAGAGCCCGTGCCGCCAGATTACGTCATGACGCCCAGATCGAGAACGCCGACTTCCGCGCAACTCGCGGACTCGATCGCAATCTCTTCATGAAGCTGACGACATGCGACTGGATCAGACAGCGCCATAGCTTGCTCCTGATCGGACCGGCTGGGGTCGGAAAGAGCTGGCTGGCGTGCGCGCTCGGCCATAAGGCATGCCGCGAGGATCTTTCGGTCGCATACCACCGTGTACCGCGCCTCTTCGCGACGCTCGCCCTTGCCCGCGGTGACGGCCGTTACGCGAAGTTGCTCAAGAGCCTGGCCAAAACGGACTTGCTTATTTTAGACGATTGGGGGCCGGAGAAGCTCAACGACGAACAACGCCGCGATCTCCTGGAAATCGTCGAGGATCGCTACGAGAAGCGTTCCACAATCGTCACAAGTCAAATTCCCGTGGATCACTGGTATGACATGATCGGCAATCCGACCATCGCCGATGCCGTTCTCGACCGCCTTGTTCATAACGCCTATCGCATCGAACTTTCCGGCGAAAGCATGCGCAAACACAAGGTCCTGCCAGTCCCAGACGCAACTCCCGCTTGACCGAAAACGAGTTCGTCGACAAATATCGAAAAGACCCAGAGGCGCTCTAAGCTGTCCGGCTTCGCCTCGGAATCGTGTCCGGTATTCTATCGGAATAGGTGTCCGGTTTCGTCACGGAATCACTGTCCGGAATCATTGGAATACGCAGCTCAACCACGCGTTCGCGCGGCAGATGCTCTGGAAATGGCTGGCGCGCCGGTCGTTTGCGCATATAAGGTGCCACCTCAGTGGTCCGGGCCGCCGCCTGTTCGGCGGCGATCTCGTCTTCCGTCGCCGTGCTCTCGAGTTCCTCGAAGGTGAGCTCCATCTGGTCGTGCAGGCGGGCTGAGCGTTCAGAACTCTGACCATGCAGCGCCCGCTGCAACTTGCGGATCGTCAGACCCTGATGTGCGATCAGCGCCGCATCATCCGATGCCTTGGCCCTGGCGACCGCCAGTTCGGCCTCGATCAGCGTAGCGCGCGCGGTCTCGTCTTCGGCTCTGGCCAGCGCCGCGGTCAGCGCTGCTCTCAGCGCACCGATATCGTCCGGAACAGCATCCAGGGCGGTGGCAACCATGTCCTGGAGTGAATCATAAAACGCGTCCGCTGACTCGCGGAAAATGGCGCAAACTCAAAGAAAAACTCAGCCCGCGCGCTGGGGGCGGAACGTGTGGCGCGGGTTGCGCCAATCGATCCCATCGAGCATGTAGGCGAGCTGCGCCGGTGATATGGAAACCGTGCCGTCCGCCGGCGACGGCCATAGGAACCGGCCCTTTTCGAGCCGTTTTGCATACAGCGACATGCCGAGCCCATCATGCCAGATAATCTTGATCAGATTGCCGCTGCGGCCTCGGAAGACATAAAGATCCCCGGCATGCGGATCCCGGCCCAACGTCTCCTGGACCTGCAGAGCGAGGCCTTGCATTCCGCGACGCATATCGGTTCGGCCGACCGCCAACCAGATCCGCACCTGGCTTGGAACCGGGATCATGAAACGCCCAGCGCCTTCACCATCGCCGCCGCCAGTGTCGGCGGCGCGGTCAGTGGAATCCGCAGCCGCACCTTGCCGGCGATCTCCAGCTCGATCACCGCTGGGGGCGCCGCCAGCATCGAAGCGGCGACAGGCGCATCGGGAACCACGACAACTTCGGCAAAGCCCGTCTCGCGGGCTCTCACCGTGCGGCGCCACTTATAGATCAGGCTGGTCGCGACATCGTAATGACGCGCCACCGCCGCCACCGTGGCCCCGGGCGCGAATGCCGCGGCCAGTATCCGGCACTGATCCTCTTCACTCCAACGACGCCGCCGCTCCGGCCCGGTCAATAATGTCACATGGCTCATGCTGTGCTGCTAACTGCCCTCGTAAGGACGACCTTAGGAGCGCAGACTCGCTACTGTGCCATGCTCGCGCAAGGCGGCCTTCGCCGGAGGCGTACACGCCTCTAGCTACTAGCTACGTACAACAGGTCGTCCTTGTCTTCCCTGCGACGGTACAGCGTAAGCGCAGTGGTTTCCGTCTTCCGTCGGCGTGCAGGGGGCTGGTCAAGCCGGTTGGCAGGCCGCAGGAATATGGAATACCGGAAGTCTTGCGTAGTAATCAATAAACGACCGTGTCGCCTGGAAGGCGGAGAGGGCGATATTAGGCATATCCCGGGTCGAAAGCGACAAGAGCCGTTCTGGCGTGATATGGAGCCCCGGAGCAAGGTGCTTACCCCAGATAGCGTAACGATCAAAATCTGAAGTAACGAGGACAACTGGACAGCCGGCGAGGCAAGCCTCGATCGCAAAATTACTTGTCCCCGTCACCACAAGGCTTACTGTCCCCGGCGTGACCTCGAAATCTTCTGCCCATGGCGGAGCCATCTTTCTCCAAACGACTAGTCCCTGGGGCGCGCGTCTGTGGGCGGGGTGAGGGCGGACGATGACCTTGTGCCCAGCCTCAGCCGCTATCCGACCGAACCTCGACAGACTCCGCAAAATGTCCAGCCGGGGCTGAAGCGCAAGCATCACAGGGCCGCTAGATTGCAACTTACCCGGCTCAATAGCGCTTCTGCCGCGGAATGCCTTCGAATTTCCAAGCTGCTGTCCGGTTCCCACCGAAAGTATAGCATCGAAGACATCGCAAATGTAGCGCTCCGACTGCGTCATTAGAATTGTGTGTGCAGCGATTGTAGGCAGTCCTAACAACCGGCGCTTAGATGCATGGAACACGGATCGCAATGACATATTCGTCCAATAGACGACCGGGTGGGCGCCAAGATCGCAGGGTTGCAGGGGAGGTCCTGCCACTTGCTCGAGGCGGCCGATCAGGATGCGATGAACGGCATGGCTCAATAAAAAAGATAGAGCCGGTGGCACGCTCGCCTGCCGTAAGAGCCGGAAAGCGCAAATGAGACCAATCGGGCGAAATGACCGAGGAAAAGTGGTCGTTGGCTCGATAACGATATCCGGACGCAGGCCATCCGGGAGCCTCAGCATTGACGAGGCATCTACGAGATGGGATTGCGCTGATTCCAAATGCACACCGCGCATCGAGGCGTTGGAGAGGTCACCATTGTTCACCTCGTCCCATCCTTGGATCTCCTCTACGGCTGTCGCGGCGAGCCGCTCGTGGAAAGGAAAGGATGGCCCTTCATAACCACCTTCACGACAAGCTTCCAGCGCATCGACAAGTGGACGCAGCAGCCCGACAAGATCGTTCATCACGAGAAATCGGGTCGCCGCGGCGTGGCGGCACGCCAGGTCGCAAATCTTTTTCGGCACCCCCGTTCCGCTGACCTGCAGAAGTTGGCATAGCTTCTCCGCGACGTGATAAGCGATACGAAAGACACGTTCCTCCGAACGCCCGTTCAGCATGAGGTGCTTGCCCCTTACATAATGCGGCATCAGGCAGCCCAAATGGCGGTCGGTTATTTCGGAAGAGTTGATAAGGACGGCTTGGCTATCTCCAGGTACGGTCCGGACTTGCGGTAATCGAAGCATAGAGAGAACTGACGTCCGTTCAAGCGCCGCGCTTGATACTGACAAAGCACGTCGTGCATGTGTATGAGCACTCAATTTAATCTCCAAACGGATACTATGAACGGCTCAGATAAAGCTGACAGACCATTCCTCTCTAGAATCAAGAACGGAAGAGCTAGCCTCGGTTCTGAGATGTGGAAGGCTTGCTTCGAAGTGTTGCCAGATCGAGACCTGACACATGATCAGCGATGATCACCCATGGGGCTGGCGCGTCGAAACGAGAAGGTCTTGCCTCGATCCGATCACTTGGTTGATAGACATCCCCGATGTGCCTGGATTGGAATCCCATCAACAAGCTCAGGATTTTAGGCACTATTATCCCGATATCCCAAGGTACATCCGTTACGGGACCGTAGCGGTCCCGTCCTTTTTGGCGACTACCGATGTTGAGTACCGGGACGCCGATGGCGCAGGCCTCTAAAATGCCAGAGGAGGAATTCCCAATAACTCCAGCGGACGCCATAAGAGCTCGAATATAGAGGTGTCCAATCGATGGCAGAACATGAACGTCCTCTGGAAACCTTGTCATCAAGGCGTAGAGCTCGTTGTTGATTATATCACCGCCGGGATCGAGGTTGGCGAGCGTAAACAAGAAGGCAGGCTTAGGTCCTTTGTATGACAGCTTCAAGTCGAGAACGGCCTCTACAACTCTTCTTGTTACATCTGCGATTTGGTCAGCTTTCGTTGTGGAGGCTGTCTCGGGGTGGATGGTGGCGATCAGGATCGCACGAAGTTCAGGATTAAACCCTGTAAGTGTTTCCATGTCGACTGCAGCCAAAGGTTCCGCGCGCCGCGCGAGCGCGGCACCGATTGGCCCTGTCGTGATGATTCGCGATTCCACCTCGCCGATTGAACGCAAACGTTCACCCTGCACGGGCAGGGCCGGGAAATGAATGTCAGCAAGTTTACTTATCGCATTCCGATAGCGCTCGTCTATAGCCCCTTCCGTAACGTGACCGCCCTCAATGTGGGCCAATGGAATGCGCATTGACACAGCAGCTAGAGCTGCGCTCAGGATTTCGAATCGGTCACCAAGTACAAGGACCACGTCCGGCTTGTAACGTTCAAAGGCGTCGGCAAACGAGATCACGGCCTGCCCGATGACCCGTGTCATGGCAGTATGGTCGGATAATGCGATACTGTCATTTGGCATGAAGTCGACCTGGTGAATCGGGCATAGGCTCGATGCCTCGACAGCCCGAACAGTCATACCAAAGGCTTTTTCAAGATGGGTGCCACCAGCGAGCACGAATGTTTCCAGGCCTGACCTCGTGGCGAGTTCATTGACGACCGGCTCGAGCAAGTGCCACTCTGCTCTGGTGGTCGTCACGATCGCAATTCGGCGGGTTGCTGCGGAAATCTGCACTACCTAACTATCCTGCCGACGTAGTTCGGCACGCATCCTGCGATCGTCACGAGATTCGGCTATGGCACTGTCCTTGACGTCACGATCGACAACGGCTCCTCCCGGAACCAAGGCGCCACATCCAATCTTCACGCCCGGCAGAACAACAGCTCCCGCCCCTACAAATGCAGCCCTGCCAACGGCGACCCCACCACAGAGGACCACGCCAGGACCAATGAAAGCTCCGGCGGATATTCGACAGTCATGGTCAATGTTGGCCCCTGTATTGATGATCACGCGTGGTCCCACATCGACTTGTGCCCCCAGGTTGGCACCTATGTGGATCTGTGCCCCATGCGCGATCTGACCGTCAGTTCCACGCGGTTTGAGCGCACCCATGGAGACCTCATAGGCGTCGAGTAGCATAGCGGCAGGGTCGACTATCGGCGGTTCGAGTATCTTCAATCCCTCTTTGACCAACTGCATGGATTCGTATTGATCCACCGCCGTGAGCCGCGGATTCAGGCCATCGTTCACTATCGTTGCCCGCTGCCCGATACCATTGACGAGAACAATGGTGACTAGACCAGGGAGGTCTGCAATATGCGATATGCAATCGCCATCACTTGCGTGATGATGGACCGCGGGCCAATTTCCGTCCTTATTGGCCGCGCCATCCGGCGTATTCCCAAAGGCAAAGAGCAGGACTTTGACGATCTCCTTTGTTTCTCCCTGAGAAGCAACTATATGAATAGCATCATACCCGCATGGCAATAGCCGGCTACCGGCCTCGTTGCGCCATGCTTTAGGGTGAATGGCAGCCCGCGTTAAAATGCGGCTAACGACGCGCGCATGTCCCCCAGCCCCCAAGAATACCAAGTGATAGCTGGCCTTGCTCATTTGACTTTTCAAGTGCTGATTGCTTCGTCAATGTCGATGTCGTCAGTCGCGGCACGACCAATGACGTTAAAGATATCCCCTGCCGGGCGTCCCTCGGATGAGCGTTTGAGCGCTATGTCCTTCAGCGTAAGGATTTGACCAGCCCTGATCGGCCTCGCAGCAACGATACGTTTGCGCGCAACGCCACGCAGAGCCATTTCGCTATCAGATGGAATCTTCTGCCCGCTCCCCAACGCACTCGCAGTAGCTTTGATACGGTCTATCATGCGCGCGAACTCCACTTCATCAAGCGATGCGCCGTGATCGGGTCCCTCGGCCAACTTGTCATAAGTGATGTGGCGCTCGATTACAGTTGCCCCGAGCGTGGTCGCCATGATTGCGGCAACGTCGTCCGTTGAGTGGTCCGAGAACCCGATTGGGATGGGATGAAATACTTTCCTAAGTAGAACGATTGCCGACATATTCAAGGTCGGGTGATGCGCGGGATACTCACTCGTGCAATGAAGGAGCGTAAGAAAGGCCGCTAGCGAGCCATCTTCTTGCAAAGATCTGCCTGCTTTCGTGATCATGTCAATATTGGGAAAGCCCGACGCAAAGGGATCGGTGCCACGCCTATAACAAAGCTGACCATAGGCGATTGCGTCAACCGATCGGCGGATTTCATCTACGGTCGCCATCCCGGTCGAGACAATCATCTCGACTCCCTTCGACGCGACGAGCAGGAGTAGCGGAAGATTGTCCATATCGCCAGAGCCGACCTTGATCGTACGGCAACCAAGATCATCTATTAAAAAACAGGCACTATCTTCGTCAAAAGGCGTGGCTAGAAATGCAATACCGATTTCGTCGCAATATGCCTTAAGTGTGCGAAAATCGTCGTAGCTGAGTTGCAGGGATTTTAGCATGGCAAACTGCGAACCGGCGCCGATGATGTGTGTTTGGTACGTGGCCCGCGGCGCACTGGCAGTCACCAGCTTGGCGGCATCAAAAATCTGAAATTTGGCGTAGTCGGCTCCGAGACGCTTGCAGGCATCAACCATTTTGAGTGCAATATTGACGTCGCCATCGTGATTGACACCGATCTCAGCGATGACTCTCATGCTTGGGCCCTTTCGTAATAGACACACCCCTCCCATACCTGCCTCCAGTCACAAAGGACAGCAACAGGCGCACGCCGCAACTAGCGTACCCTAGGGACGCTGTGATATAGGCCAAATCCGCACTAACAGTCCACCGTCATTCTACGTCGCTCCTATTTATCATTCCCTGGCAAGGTAGTGGCCGATGCCGTTTTCCGCGTACAGGATTCTGTCTTTGAGCTTCTTAGCCGTCATTGTTAGCGCGCCTGCGCCCGCGACCGTGCAAGGCTCCCGGGGAGCGTTCAATTTCCCCCTGCGAATGCTCAACGGAATGGAGACAATGCGGCTTGATGCCAACCGGATCGTTGCCTATCGTGGCTCGGCAACCGACAATAGCGGCCGATTCCTCCTTTACACCGAGCGCTCGATTGTCGCCGACCTTGTCAAGGTGGGTCCAGGCGGTCGCGACAATTCTCTGACGCCGGAGGATCTCGCTCAACACGAAAATGAGACCGATGGCCTGAACGCTGTCTACGCTGTCGGTCATAGGTTCTCGGGTCTTCCGCTCGCTGGCTGGTATACGCCAGTTTATATCGGTAAGTCCGAAGAGGGGAAAAACGGGCTTGAGGCCACTGCCCAACTGATCCTAACCCGGCATCAGTCTTCGCAACGAATTAACACACCAGATTCGCTCAATATTGACCCAACATTCGATGCGCGCCGGAGCGCACCCGTCGCGTATTACTTCGATCCTGTGACGGGATTCAGACCGATGATCTGCAAGGGTTGGCCACAACCCTTTTGCATTTGGACACGCACAAACTATGGCCCACTTTATGTCGCGCGAGATATCGTCGGTGACGACACACTCCTCAATATCGATGCGACAGATATGGTGCCCCCTACGGGTCGCTTATTGCGTCTCCAGGTATCCGCAACCTCGACCGGCGGAACGGGAGATGTGATGATCATGACGCTGCCGCGCGAATCGTCTGGACTCAATGTCGTTACGGTCGCGCATCAAGGAGATGTGGTGCGCACGGAGATAGAGTTTAGTGTTAACTCTCAGCGTCATTTTACGATGCGCGTGCCGCGTGGCGTGCGCGTCGATCTAGTTGCCCTGGGGTTCTCAATGCTCCAGCCGACATGATTCGGAAAAACAAAGTCCAAATGCGACGGTTCATTACCTCCTTCGTCCGTGATCAAGCGCGTGCGGGAGCGCTGCCGAAGCCGTTCCAAGGCGCCCTGCGCGCTATTACAGCCGTTCCGTCGTCAGCCAACAGCGACATTCGTCCCATTGGTGTTGTTCTAGGAGTGGAACGGTCGATTTGGCATACGGTTGAACACGCTTATCCGGAATGGGACTTGCTTTTTGCAAGCAATCGAACAGATCCCGATGGATGCGTGAGCGAGATCATCCGCCTAGGAGCAACCGCGATCGTCGGACCGTCCGCTCGTCGCCGCCATGTGGTCGCGTTGCGCGACAGCGGAATCAACATTCTGCGTCTGTCGCCCGCACCTTTGCCGCGGCTTACCTATCAGGGCCGGCACGCCTATGGGTACGTTCTGGAGCCATCGACATCTTGGATGTCGGCCCGTCGTTTAAGTGAGATGGAAGTCGTACTTACGAACGGCTCAGGCCTTATGACATCCGCTATGAGGGCCGACGCCGCCTTTGTCGCAGCTCGAATCGCACTTCCGGATCCTCAAACGCCGACCACTCTGGTTATTAGCACGTCTGATACACCGCAGCTTACCGACCAGGGTCATATCCCTATTGATTGTAAGGCCGTCGGAGCGGGAGCCCCCATAGAAACATTCCAGGTTAGTCGAAACAGTTACTGGTTAGACGATTCCCTCGACCGTTTTGACTCAGCACTTTGCCGAGCTTCTACCATCGTGACTAATAGCCATCCCCTTGCTGTGGCTGCGCTACTTAGAGGATTTCGGCCGTTAGTATCTCGGCGCATCTTTATGTCAAGGCTAAATGTTTACGCAAATCCATTGATGGAGCGACGCATTTCCATGGACGATCTGTCGCACGTGAGCCAGGAAGAACTCGTTGCTGTATGCGTGCTTTGGGCAGCCCGTTACATATGCGAGGGAACTCTAATTGATCCTGTCGATTTTTTCACAGAAAAGCACTCGAAGTGAAACCCCCTGCTAACCGCCCATTGGGTGAAGACGGCGGGGCCGCTAGTATACGTGCTGATGTCCCTTTGCACAGGCTCGTTCACCGCGCCGCTGTATTTGACTATGCCATAGTAGCTCGCGACCGTGCTGCCATAAAGTCAATGGGCGAAAAGCGGAAGGACAAAGGGGGTCTGTTCCTGAATTCGCCGTCACCTATCGCGCTTGAGTCAGCCAAGCTTGTGTTTACTCGGCGCCTCGATCGCCTAAAGGACGATCGCAATACAGCTTCGGAGTTTTCTCCCCACCCCACCATCGCAACCCCTCCCGCTTTGACGGCGAACTCGGTTGGACGGAAAAGATTGGACGAAGAGGTTTCGTTGCCTTCTCGGAAGCTCGTGGAAGGGGGCAGAACCCATCGCGCAGCGGCGGAGGACGGTAGTCTCCACGGCCAATTTCCCATTGCTTTTGCGCAGCTTTTCAGTCCTTCGGCTAGCGCGGTCGACCTCGCCGAAAACGACAAAATAGTCTTAGCTCCCGTGGGACGTGTAGATCAATTGATCGACGCTCTGATGGACGTCGAAGACTGGGAGGCGAAACTTGCTTTTGTGGCGGCTTCCCTTCTCCCCCAGGATCCGGCAGATCGTTTCGCTCGCGCCCGACGTATCCGTGCGGATCGAATAATCGCCCGTCTCCGACTCAACGAGGGTCATCTGCAAACGCTGCGTGCCATGGCAGATGCGTGTTATTTTTCCGAGGACAAGCGCAGCGAATTCTTGATACTTCAGATATTGATACTCGCTGGCGATCTGGGGTTCGTTGCCGAACGCTATGCGCGGCTAGAAATCCAGGCGATGATGTCGCTTGTCGCGATGACACCTGAACGCTTCAGTTGGAGCGAGGGCCGTATAGTCACTGTCGACTGGAAGCCTCTTGATGCTGATTTCGTGATAGTCGACGGCCCCCTGCCTCTAGCCATGATGGCGTCTCTTCCGATTGACACATTGTTTGCTCCACGCAGTCTGCGCCATGCCCTAGGCCTCGCAGAACGAGCGTCCCTTGTCGCCACCGTCGCCGGTCCTTATTCGGAAGCCGAGGAACTGCTTTCGGCTGAAACAGCACGGCTGTCTAAAACAATCATGGAGCGGTATACAGCAATCCTTCAGGGGACGCCTCTCGCCCCTCTCGCTGATCTCATGCGCGAAGCTGCGATACGCGTCGATGACGTTTTGTTCTCCTCAATGCTCCCTGTTTGGGCGGCGCAGCAAGCCATCCTTGCACGCAGTCCTAACCGCATCGCCATCGTAACCGATTCGATTGCCTTCGCGGTGTGCGTGGCGAAAATTGCGCACAACATCGATCGCGGCATCGCCATCGATATCCGCATGACGAAACCTGTCGAGACAGACTATGACGACGTGGACATTGCTCCGACCCATCCTGCAGAATCCGCTGCGTCTGATGCTGTCAGATGGATCTCAGACCTAGGCCTTCTAGGTGAGGCTTCGGACACGCGTCCGATATCGCCCTCGAGCGCAACTCTTTTCGCAGGCCGCCCGTTTGATCGAAACTACATTGTCGATCTCAAGGCGCTCATGCCTCTCGCTCTCACCAGTGGCCCCGTCCATCTTGTAAACACAACGTCTTCTCGGCCGCACGCTGGTAAGCCTGCTGAGTCGGTGGCGGATGTTCTTCCTTTCTCCCGTAGAGTTACCGTTTGGGAAGAGCCAGAGCGCCAGGCGCGATTGGTCGCTGGGCAGAAAATACCTGAAAGCCTCAAGAATCATGGCTCAAATATTCTTTCGTCAATACTTGAGGAATCTGACGACAAGCTAAGCCCATACATCATATTTTCTGAGCCTCAGTTGCGACGTCTGCTTGAACGGGTACTACCCGCCATAATTGTCTCGGCAGCGTATGTTAGGAGTATCGTTAGAATTGCCGCCCCTGCTCGACTGATCTGTTTACCAGGACGCGACTGGCTTTCCCGCATGCTTGCGGCGGACATCCGCGAACGAATGCCATCCAGTGTGAGAAGTTTCGATGTCCAGACAGTCTTCATTGGGCCAAGGCGACGCTACAAGCCGACGAACTGCGACGTACAAGTCGTGATCGACACTCATTCGGCGCAGATCATGACGACATTCTTCGGGTTACCGCCGGAACGTATCTTAATCGGCGGATCGCCGCGTTACAGCGCTTCGCTCAAAGCCGCCCGGGCTGAGAAACCTCGGCCGGGACGCTACCGCATCTTGTTTACGGCATCTCCAGTCATGGATCGGTGCCTGCCCGTAATCGCTGCGTTATGCAAAGTGATGGAAGGGCATCCGGACGCTCGGCTGATCATTCGCGTTCACCCTAGCTCTGGACCCGCGGATATCGCGCGCATCTCCACACTCACCGCTGGACTCGGGTCAAGCGCCGAGATGGAGGAGGGCGGATCGCTCGCCGCGTCGCTTGCTTCCGCAGACATTGTCGTCACTCGCTACTCTAATACCGGCCTTGAAGCGGCAATGCTTGGTAAACCGGTTATAGCCTCCGACTTTCACCAGGAGCGACCACCAATCCCGCTCGACGAGATGGGTGTGGCTATTAAGGCAGCAACACCGGACGCCCTGCGCGATGCGGTCGTCGACATACGCAATGGAGGACCTGCCGCAATGCAGTTCCACCACACCTGTCAGGATTACTTTAAGAAGAACCCCCAGATGCTTGATGAAAAATCTGAAGTATCACTGTGGACGGCGATCTCACTGCCCTAGGTCTTCTATGAATCCGTGTTGGGGCTGAAGTCCTGGTTCGAAGCTTCTCTTTCCATTATTGGCGGCGGCAGCATGCCGGTTACCAAGCGACTTGCCACGCGCTGAACAAGACGCTCCATAGCGCCGGCGCCATAAAATGAGCCGGGGACGATAGCGTGCGTGTAGATGCGCATTCGTAGGCTTGCGACGCTCCGAGGATCGGGGGAATGAGGGGTTGTCCAAATCTTCGTGAGATCGCGGCAGTGCCGGGCGAGTCCGTTGCCTTCGTAGAAGGCGTGCCCAAGGATATCTGTCTGAACGCTGTGATGGAGACCCGATAGGCCCGAGGTCGAATTGACGGTGATAAGACCGCAAGACGCCTTTACGGCTTCGCCTAGCGGCACGTCGCAAGCGACATGCACTCGGTTGGCAATGACGTGGCCGCTAACACTATCGGCCACGATGGAACGATGGTCCAGATGCCCCGCGTCTAGGGGATGAATTTTGAAAAGCAGATGCTCCTCAGGTGGAGCGTGACGAGAGAAGGCCGCGAGGAGCGCCTTGATCATTGTCTCGACGCGCCACCCCCCACCGTTGGCTACTAGATTGGCATCGTCATGAACCTGAAGCGCCACCACGCGATAAGGTGTGCCAGCCTTGACTAGCTTCATCAAAACATGCGCGTCCGAACGCCGATGGAGAGCCCGTCGCATCCATCCGAGCGGCCAGCACAAAGCCTCCGTAGCAAGCCCTCGTTTGCGATGCCAGGTACCGCCCATGATAGGAATGAGCGCACGGAGCCATACGATTTGTGCAATGGCGAACAATGCTTGCCGTAAGGCATGGCAGCACCCTTCATCCGGCTCCAAAACATCAGAAAGATCTAGATGATCTCTTCTCTCGAGGTTTGGCCTCATGCGAAGAGGAGAATGGCAATGAGAACCGTTCCATTCGCATGTCACGAAACCGGGCCGGATGTAACCCTCTTCCAGACAAAGCACCGGAACATTTCTCGCGCGGAGAGCGTCAAAGAAGACTTTGTGTCTGTAACGGTCAACACCAAAGACGATTGCGGCATTCCACGGTGGAGCTCCAAGTTGTGCATCGACGTCGCCAGTTGACAATGCGAGCGCGCCGCCGAGGCCGAATAGGCGGTCGCCTGGGTTGAACAGGCAGCGCTCAACCACAAACCCGCGGCCCCGCAAAACTCGGGCGAGATTCGCAAAGAAGGGGCCGACAGGCCCTCCCAGAAGAAGGATTGAACAAGCGGATACCGCGCCGTTAGCGGCTGTCACGGTAATCACGCGCTAGAGACAAAAGGAAAATCAACACCAGATAAATGCCGATCCCCGAGGCGGCAACAATCGCGGGATGAAATAATGGGCGCGGGAAAGACGCATCTTGCGGGAGCGAGGGATCTGCTGTGACGACGATGTACTTCTGCTTTTGCGTAGCCTCTTGTTGCGCCACCCTGAGCGACTCGATTGCTGTCGCATAAGACTTCTCGGCCAGATCACGCTCGATCTGGAGCCGCTCGAATTCAGACAGCATCGTAGCCATTGCCGAATTTTTGCCGGTGATCTTTGCTCGCTCCGCTTCTATCTGTTTGGCAAGGGCTTGTTCACGCAGCCGCATCAGCCGCATGCGAGCCTGAACATCGGTCGTCATATTTTCCATCTGAGAGATGTCAGCTCTCGTCTTCGCCAAGTCGGTGTCGAGACCATTGATAATAGAGAGTTGAGACTCAACCGCTTTCTCGGGATCTACCTGGAGGTTAGCATTGCGCCATTGCATAATATCAAGACGAGTCTGGCTAACACGCTCTTCAGATCTTCTCTCCTCACTTTCTGCGAAGGATACGAAATCGAGCTTGGCGCGTTCGTTCAGTTTGTTTACGAACTCGTCAGTGCGAACGACTAGGGTCGTCGCCAATATCTTCGCATCCTCCGGCGAGAACGCCTCTGCACGGATGGTCACAATTTGCTCGACGTTCGAGAGTTTTACTTGAACCATAGAAAGATAGTAGGCGAATTTCTCTTCGGTCGAAGCATTGGCCGGCAGACGAACGAACCAATCGCGATCATGTTTTGCTGCGCTGGCGCTGAACCCTGTTGCTGCGTCTATCTTTTCAAACAGGCCCGGCGACTGCAGATAACTGCGGACTGCGTAGATATCGTTCGATCCAACGAGTCCAACACCGAGGTTACCCGCAAGAGCTCCGAGTCCCGAGATTGAGGACTGCCCATCTCGTGAGCGTATCGCGAATGAAACCTCTGAAGCATAAATCGGTGAGGCTGCGATCTGTGAGTAGATGACGGCAGCTAAGGTGGGTGTTACTGCAACTGACAGGAAAAGAATCAGCCGTCCCCATGCGAATCGCTTAGGTTGGCGCGGCATTATTCTCGACCGAGTCTGGCTGTCAGGCTCAATAAAGGTCGAAAGTTCTCGAGGTTCTTCCACCCCGTTGCTGACTTGCAATGACATTCACGGTGTCCAATTTTCACAGGGAGGAGTACATTAGGGAATGGAAAAACGAGCCGAGAGAGAGGTCGGATCCATAGTATCAATGCAGACCGAATTGCGGCTGATATGTGAGGCTCGAGCCGCAGCGTAAACACGCATCGTTTGGATGGCAGCGTCGATTCCCGAGATCGGAGGATGATCCCCCAACGCATCGTCCATAGCGCTCGCTGCATAGCCAAGAACAGCCTGTTCGGCATTGTGCCGCCAGAGAATATCGCTTGGATCTAGTGCGGTGGCACTGGGGGAGAAAGGAGATACAAACAAAGGCGTTCCGTAGCGAGCAAGCGGCCGGTCTAAATCTGCTCCGCGACGTCGGCGAAGTGTCCAAGGACCGAACTCTTCGGTCCAAGTCAGTTCGCCCATTGAGAAAGAGATTCCTGCCCCCCCCACAAACCCAACGTCATCACGGGTGTCAATAAAGGCGGACGCTCCATTTTCATAAACTATCATCAAACTTGCGCCTGGATCACGAAAAAGCATCCCACGGGGATTGTGGGCGGGCTGAGTTTCGGTAGCAAAAACATGGGTCGCTTTTGCATCGATCAGCGTGTTCGCTAGATCTATCCAATGGGTGCCAACACTGCCCAGCGCCCCCCCGCCAAATCGTAACGTAACAGTTTTGATATCGCCCATCTCTTCCTTCAGCTGGCGTACGCGCGCGTAGGCGTCACAATAACGTCTCCCATGATTGACTATGACGCGAACGCCTTTGGCCTCCGATCGGAGCTTGATATCGATTGCTTCATCGACTGATTGAGAGACAGGCTTTTCAATTACGATGCGCCTGAAGCCAAGGCTAATTGCCTCTATCGCGAGCCTATGATGAAGGTCCGCCGTAGAGGCAATGACGAGGAGATCGACATTATCAGACGGGAGTTCTGCGAGACTGTCGCAGCGAAGCGAAGCAAGATCAGGATTCAACTTGACTGCATGCGGCGTGACACAGGGATCAACAAGTCTCACGATCGTGTGCCTACGACGTAGCGCTGCAGTGACGTGGCGCGCGCCCATCAGGCCAAGCCCAACCACCGCCACTCGAGCACCCTCTACCACCGGGGGAATACCGACCCGGCGGTGTTCAGGGCCACCTATTCCTGCGAGAATTGAGGGGTGCGATGCATGGTGTATTGTTGGGATTTGGGAGGTCACACCGGATATCCAAAGACTGTTGCTAGATGACGAAGGTGCCAAGCTTGATATCCAGCTGTGGCCAAGCGAGCTTCAGGGTCGCCTGACAGGAAAGCTTCAACCTGTCCCTTGAGGCCAAGTTTGAGATTAGACTCATCACCATGCAATAACGGCACATCTTGCTCAGCGACTGACAGCCCTTCGACCATCTTCAAAGTCTCAAGCGGCATCAGTATGTACCGTCGCCGAGAAACACTCATCGCAATACGCCAGCGTCCCACCGAGGCGTAGTTGCCGTGGTATACGTAACGTGTTCCTGTTGATGTGAGGCCATGTCCCACAAATACCGAGTGCCCCGGATGCCATGCAATTGCAGGATCCATGGGTTGGGACGCGACTGTGTGTAGCTCGACGGAWCGCCCACAGAGATAGAACAGAAGATCGAAGACATGGGAGGCATTGGCATAGCCCCAGCGCGCCTTAATTGCTGGGTTGGTGTCAAGCGCTTCGATTCGCGGAACCGGTTCGTCGAATTCAATGCTTGCAGAGAGAACCGGTCCTTCTTCGGCCAACCGACAGCGGAGCGTATCTACGCTCGCCAAAAACCGGCGATTGTAACCAACGAAGACGGAAGTCACCCCGCTAGCTATACGCGGATGCCGAATTATAGCTTCCATCTCAGCCGCCTCAAGCGCACCCGGCTTTTCCACGAGAATCTGAGGACATATATCAGCGAGAAGCGCAGTAAGGGGCGCAAGAGTATCGACGGGCGTTGCGACAATGGCAAAGTTCGGCATAGCAACTTCGCCACAGTTTGCCATGTCTATAGCATTTCCTACTCCCTTCGAGAGACCATCGCAACCAAAGCCGCGTCCGAAGGCCGCGGTTCTATCAACGTCCCTTCCAACAACAGTAAACGGTATATCTATATCTTTAAGAACCAAGGCGTAGTCGCGCGCCATGGGACCAGTTCCGACAAGCCAAAGCATGGATTAATTACGCCAATTTTCGAGCGATCCCTTCTTGCCTATTGCCGGATTTTTATCAAGAGTTTTCTAGCCCACGCAATCCAGAATAAATATGACACCGTCATCACTTTTATCTCAACTCGCATACCTTGCTCAGAACAGACTAGTCGGTTCTAATGGAGAGTTATCGTAGCCAGCTCTCAAAGGCGCCCGAGACACCTCACGATCGAGACTATAGAGGACGCCGGCTAATGTCTCGGCCTGGCTGACGGAAGCGATCGAGCCAAGAAACTAAGCCATGCGCTGTGGCTGGGGGAAGCGTATATTATCGCCAACCGTGAAGGCCGCCATCTTTACCGACAACGCGAAGCACTTTCGTGCCTTTGGCTCATCCACGCAGTAATATATACAACGGTCGCCTAAAAAACTCGGCTGAGGAACAAATTTTGTCCGAACGCAATATGTATTATATTCCAATGTATACATTTTAAATAATTTTGCAGACGTCCTCTTGAAATATGATAAAATCTGTAAGTGCTTCTAAGAGAAATATCGAGCAGTCTAGTGTTTTGTTATCGTAAGAAACCGAACCGGAGATTTTCTGGCGTAAAACAATACTTACCATGATATCAATTGCATGAACAATCAAAGATTTAAACGCAGCGACTGGCAATATCTCGGCGATATCGATAGAAATTCTATTTCATAGAATTTCTATCGTAGTCACATTATGCTGCGCATCGGTTCTGAGTTAAAGTCCGCCAACCAGGTGATCTCCAAACGGGAACAAGATATGATCGTCAACCAAGGTCAGACAGTAAGTTAAATTCCTGTAAGAAGGGTAACTAAACTCCGGCTTGCTTGCTTGCAAGTTCACGCGAAACATGAATATCTGGGTTCTGGTGTACTCCTTTAGACGCAAGCCTCTCATAAACCAAAAGCCGGTACTGGTACAAGTTGACCAGAATGGAGACAAGCTGTTTGTTCGAGTTGGATCGTCCCCGTAGGCGTGGGCCGGCGGCTGAAGTTGTGAGCCGAGGCTGCCGGCGCGCTTCTTCGGTGATGCCGAGACCGCCGCACCCGCACCCTTGTCGACTGTGCCTCGATCGGGTCCCGGGCCGGCCGCCAGTTCCACCGTATGCCCTCGGCGAGCGAGTTCTCGCGCTTCTTCCAACGAGGCCAGCTGGATCGCCATGGGCGACCTCACCTTCGGCCAACAACAGCCTGATGCCCGATTCTGGTCAATCTCACACGCGCCAACCGACGGCGCGAAGAACTAGAAGCCTGCACGTCGACGATATGCCGAGGTTGTCTATGCCGTCTTGTAAGTCAAAGGCGCTTGTGCCGTCTTCGGTGAAGACGACGCTAGGTTCGCTTAGTGCGTGGAGCATTCTGACTGAGTCGAATGATTGCCCTCGTGTCGCGACGACATGTTGTGAGAAAATCTAGGATCGCTGATATGGTTGCCGGAGAACCGAACGACGTGCGTTTGAAAAATGTCAACGGGCAATGGATTGTTCAGGTCGTCGAAAATGGCAAAGTCACCCGACATTTATTCAACGCTCAAGACCTGGCTGAGTTCTACGCCGAACTCCAGCGAATGAGACTCGGTCTGCCCGGAAAGCCGCCAATTTGCGAGGAGAACCCGGTGGATGAGCGCCCTGAAAGGCTTCGTGAAATAGCAGACTTCATCATCGACGATGTACTCGAGCTCGCCGAGTACTCTGATCGGGGTATTGTCACTACCCTAGTCGATACACGCGGAGTGCGCCTGCGTCTCCACCTCACAGCCGTGACCTCAGAATTGCTTTGCGAGCGAATTGCCGACGCGCTGGAACGCCGGTACGGCGAATAGCCGCATTACTAAAAAAGGCACGCGTAATGCCCAATAGCGAAGTCAGAGCTTTCGGCCGAAATGCTAGACTGGCGGCTGCAAAGGTCTTTGGCGGGTGGTTGCAGTGACGCAAGTCGCGGTCAAAAGTTCTTCGGCTAGGCAACAATGTCACTCCCATTTGGTCGAGCAGAAAAGCCATTCGACCAAATGGGAGAAGACCGGCGCGAGATGCCGGTCTTGCCTAGCCTGGCCCGTCAACTGACCTTTCGCCTGGATCGCTTGAAGCAATCAGGCGGCCTTGCGTTCCTTCAACGCCTTCTCAAAGGCATCCTTGATCGGCTTGGACACGTCCTGGCTAGCTCTCAACATCAATGCCTGGAGGGCCTTGGCCTGCTCGGCGGACTTTTCGATCTGTTTGTGCAGGAATGCGGCCTGCATTTCGAAGAACTCGGAAGGCGACTTTACGGCAACCAACGCTTCGAGGTGCGTGAAGCCGGCTTCGGCATTGGCTTGCAGTGTGGCAATCGTCTTCACGAGGAGCTCGTTGCTGGTGGCCCCGGTCATTTCAAAGGTCGACTCGAAAGCCTTTTGAGTCGTTTCGGCGTTCGAGCTCAATTTGGAAAATACTTCCTTCGACTGCTCAACGCTCTGATCGGCGACGGCACGGACTTGCTCGGCAACCTTGGACGGGTCGACGGCAGCGAATTCGACGTTCTCGATCGTTTCGGACTTACCGGTGATCTTGGACATTTTTGATCCTTTTCGGGGGGACGGCCCTAAAGCGAAGCCGCCTCCTTCATGTACGAAATCGCCGCAACGGATTTGTGAAACTGACATGATTTTGCGCGAGCAGGCTGCGCCCGGTGCTGCTCGAATAGGGGTCAGCGCAAGCATGATCCGCGCGACAGCGCGTTCTGCGGGCGTCTATCCGACATCGGCATGTGCCCTGGATATCCGGGCGAGAGGTTCCATTGGCGGGGAGGGCGGCAAGTACCTCGGAATGTTTCGACAAAGAACGTGCCTGGCGGCGCGACACTAACCCGTCAGTGTGGCGGAGCAGGTTCCGGCCAAAGCGCTGTCTTGATTTACTCTACCTTGGGGGAAATCGTTTGTGCCGATACTGGTGGTGGACCGGATCAAGTGACGGCTACGATCGAGGTCGATTGCCGACACGGTCTCTTCGGATTTCTCCTCCGAAACTCCTTTGACATTGGCTAACGCCGATGGCGGCCGTCGAACCAAACTTTCGCGAGCGCCGAACTTTTCCGACTGATTTGCGCCAAAGAAAAGGGCGGCATTGCTGCCGCCCTTTCGAGATTGTTGAGATGCGTGGACCTTAATAACCCATACCGCCCATGCCACCCATGCCGCCGCCGCCCATGCCGCCAGGCATGCCGCCGCCAGCCGACTCCTTCTTCGGAGCCTCCGCGATCATGGCTTCGGTGGTGACGAGCAGGCCAGCGACCGAGGCCGCGTCCTGGAGAGCCGTGCGCACGACCTTGACCGGATCGACGATACCCATAGCGATCATGTCGCCATATTCGCCGGTCTGGGCGTTGTAGCCGAAGGTCGCGTCCTTGTTATCGAGGATCTTGCCGGCAACGATCGAAGCTTCCGCACCGGCGTTGGCAGCGATCTGGCGGGCCGGAGCCTGCAGAGCGCGACGGACGATGGCGATGCCAGCGACCTGGTCGGAATTGGCGCCGACGGCCTTGATGGCCAGCGAAGCGCGCAGCAGAGCGACGCCGCCGCCGGGAACGATGCCTTCTTCAACGGCCGCACGGGTCGCGTTGAGGGCGTCATCGACGCGGTCCTTCTTTTCCTTGACTTCGATCTCGGTCGCACCGCCGACGCGGATCACGGCAACGCCGCCGGCCAACTTGGCCAGACGTTCCTGCAGCTTCTCCTTGTCGTAGTCCGAGGTGGTCTCCTCGATCTGCTGCTTGATCTGGGCAACGCGGCCCTGGATCTCGGCCTTCTTGCCGGCGCCGTCGACGATGGTGGTGTTCTCCTTGGAGATCGACACCTTCTTGGCGCGGCCGAGCATGTTGAGGCCGACATTCTCGAGCTTGATGCCGAGGTCTTCGGAAATGACCTGGCCACCGGTGAGGATGGCGATGTCTTCCAGCATGGCCTTGCGGCGATCACCGAAGCCCGGCGCCTTGACGGCGGCGATCTTCAGGCCGCCACGCAACTTGTTGACGACCAGCGTGGCCAGAGCCTCGCCTTCGACGTCTTCCGAGATGATGACCAGCGGCTTCGAGGTCTGCACGACAGCCTCGAGGACCGGCAGCATGGCCTGCAGGTTGGAGAGCTTCTTCTCGTGGAGGAGAATGTAAGCGTCTTCCAGATCCGCAACCATCTTGTCGGCGTTGGTGACGAAGTAGGGCGAGAGGTAGCCGCGATCGAACTGCATGCCTTCGACGACTTCGAGTTCGGTCTCGGCGGTCTTGGCTTCCTCGACCGTGATGACGCCTTCATTGCCGACCTTCTGCATCGCTTCCGCGATCATCGAGCCGACCGAAGCGTCGCCATTGCCGGCGATGGTGCCGACCTGGGCAACCTCTTCCGAGGTCTTGATCTTCTTGGCGTTCTTGATCAGCGTC
>NZ_JBFUEK010000031.1:0-24413 GCF_056404235.1 Mesorhizobium sp. P2_E10 | reverse complement strand
TCTGTGGATGGCTCCCGCATTGCAAGGGGTGATTTGACGTTTTTGACGATTGGGTCAGGTGCAGTCTTCTGTCCGGCCTGTTGATGCAGTCGTTCATGTTGACCGCTGGCCTTGATGGTATCCGCGAGTCAGGTCCCACTCTGCTTTGCGGGCAATGACGCCCACGACATTCGCACGGGTTATCCCAGCTCCCGGTATGACCGGTTCGCCATCACATCTCATCGCCCTTGCAACTGGTGAACTTCCTTTTCCTTCGCGTCTTGTTTGATTGCCACCGAACCAGATCAGGCTGCGGCGCTGATCGGCGCCCGGTAGGTTCCTCCGCGCGTCATGATCGCCCAGGCCACGCGCGCCGTCCGGTTGGCGGCAGCCACCGTCACGAGACGTGCCGGTTTGCGCGCCAGCATGGCAGACAGGCGCGGATCAACCGAGTCAGGCTTTGTCCTTGCCCGCCGAACGAGCGAAGTCATGCCGACCACCAGCAGCCGGCGCAGATAGCGATCGCCCATGCGCGAGATCTTGCCCAATCGTTCCTTGCCTCCGCTGCAGTTGGCAAGCGGCGTCAGGCCCAGCGAAGCGGCGAATTGTCGGCCCGAGCGGAAGCGCTCTGGTTCAATCACCGAGGCAGCCAGCGCAGTGGCCGAGATGACCCCGATACCGGGGATCGTCGCAAGCCGCTGCGACAACTCGTTTGAGCGATGCCAGGCGAGGAGCTCCTTCTCGATTGCTGTCAGCCGGTCCTGCAGGTCTCCGATCTGGCGCGCCAGGCCAACGACGATGCGCTGTGCCAGGGACGGTACTTCGGGCGCCTCGCCGGCCGCTAGCCGCGCGGCAAGCGTAAGCGCGTGGTGCAGCCCGCGCGCCATCTCGATCCCGAATTCGGCGAGCAGCCCGCGCATCATGTTCACCAGCTGCGTGCGCTGCTTGACCAGCCATGCCGATCAGACAGGGCGACAGCTTCGCGAAGAAGGGCAGTACCTGCCGGCGGCGCAGCGGCTTGCGGACGACAACATCGCCCACTGCATCAACACAGTGAACCTGAAAAACGCTTTTGGCCAAATCCAGGCCGATCGTGATAATCTCCATGACGGGTGGCTCCCTTGGCTCGTGGTCGCTTTGACAGCATCCACACTTTGGCACTCAGATGCCGGGAGCGGGAGCCATCCACATCATCTGCTTTCTGGCGCGCTCATCTTATTACCTGCCAGTCCTGGCAGTCCGCTTCTGATGCGGTGGACGGCTCTCCACCCGTTGCGGCTATAGTCGCGGGGCTAGAGCTGGAGGAGAGCTGCCATGGGCATTGCTACGACGATTGGTCTGGATATCGCGAAGTCGGTCTTTCAAGTGCACGGCGTGGATGCGGCTGGCGAGGTTGTCATCCGCAGGAAACTGACCCGTGGGCGGGTCCTGGGGTTCTTCGAGAATCTGCCCCGATGCCTCGTCGGGATCGAGGCATGCAGCTCCTCGCACTATTGGGCTAGGGAACTGATTGCACGAGGCCATGATGTGCGGCTGCTTCCTGCGCAGTATGTGAAGCCCTACTTGAAGCGGCAGAAGAACGATGCGGCCGATGCTGAGGCCATCTGCGAGGCCGTGACCCGGCCGACCATGCGCTTCGTGCCGGTGAAGACGCCCGAGCAGCAGAGTGTGATGATGTTGCACCGGGTTCGGTTGATGCTCAACCGACAGCGTACCCAGCTATCGAACGCGTTGCGGGCCCATCTCTCGGAGTTCGGTATCGTGGCGCCGATCGGGCGGGGCGGGATGCTGCTTGCCGTCATCAACGACGAGAACGATCCGAGGGTGCCAGCTGACGCACGGCTCTGCCTGCAGATGCTCGAGGCGCAGCTCATGGTCGTGAAGGCGCAGATAAAGCGCCTTGCCAAGGCGATTTCAAAGCGAGATTCAATCCCGCACAGCAAAGCCCTCGACACGGCATCTCAAGTATCGGGCTTTGGCAATTTCCAGCATGCACACCGATCTGTTGGGCGATCGTCCAGCGCAAGCCAGCCTGGCGCGGAATGTGGTCTATATCTCCACCTTCTGGGAAGATTGCCATCACGTACCTCCGGCCGTGAGACGATCCGGGTATCCATTTCAAAGCCGCTTGATGAACTGATCAAGCCGTCTCAGTATCGATATGCTCACAAGCTCGGTCGTTTCCGGCGTCGTGCCTCAGACCATGTGGTCGATGGGCATCGACCAGACTCTGCGCGCGCGGCTTTGGACATCGCTTGCGGAGCTGCGAGGGTACTGCAGTTCATGGACATCACGGGCCTGCAGCCATCCAAGGCACACATCGAACCCGGAGCGGAATATCTGGCCCGCCTGCCTGGACGTGATCATGGAAGTGCCTGGTACGATCCCGTCGCAAAACATCACGTTGGGGCCGACGAACCTTACGCGGGGAGTGCTGCGTCGAAAGAGCGTGACGCCTGGGCGCGGCGACACAACTGGTCGCTCGCAAGGCCGGAATGGGCGGGGATGTACTATCCGGGAAGCTGTGAACTTTACCTGTATGCCGATGCGTCGAAGGGATATTCGCTTGATGGGGCTACCCCACCACGCGGCCCCACAACCACTGTCGAGTACCAGTGCTGACCGACATGCTAGCGCGCGCAGGCGTGTACAAGCGCGTTGATGCTGTCCGAAGCGAGCTTGATGACTGGGTTCAATGTGAACACGATCGGGCGGCCATGCCCGATGCGGTGTTTTTCGACCTCTACTACGGAGAGAATTCCGGAGGAACGTCAAAAGCTGGCGAACAACACATCGAGGACCTCCACCTCGCACAGTCCATGCTGATGCAACACTATCCGGATTGTGCGCCGTTGAGGGACCTCGTGGGGAAAATCGATCTTGCCGTCATATCGCTCGAGAAGTTGCGGTGACGATGGCGGTCGTCCGGCCAGGCACAGGCGCTCTATTCGTCGGCGTCGGCATCACTCTCGCCGGGGCCCGAAAACCCCGGCATGATGTCGCCCGCCAGAAGCTTTTCCTTCGACAGCAGCCCCGCATCCTCGAGAGCCTCGAAGTCGGGAAGATCGCGCAAGGTTTCAAGCCCGAATTCCAGCAGGAACTGTTTCGTCGTCACATAGGTATAGGGGGCGCCTGGCGTCGGGCTTCGCGGGCCGGAGGCGATCAGGCCGAAGGAGCGCAAATTGCCGATCAGGTCGCGGCTGATCTCCTTGCCGAAGAATGACGAGAGTTCGGCGCGCGTGATCGGCTGGAAGAAGGCAATGCACATCAAGACCAGCACTTCGGATTGTGTGAGGTCGACGGCGCGTTCGCTAGAGCCTACGGCCGTACGGATCGCGTCGGCATAGGCCGGCCGCGTCAGGTGTTTCCAGCCGCTGGCGACCGCGACCAGATCGTAAGGCCGGCCCCGCAGCTCCTCGCGGATGTCGTCGATCAAAAGGTCGATGCTGCAGGTCTTGCCGACGATGCGGGTAAGCACCTCGCGGCTGACCGGTTCGCTGGCGGCGAAGATGGTTGCTTCGACGCGGTTCATCCATTCGCGCCAACGTACTTCTGGCGGCAGGTGATCCAGTTCGCGGTCGAACAGGTGGTCATCTGATCGCTCCTTCGCCCTTCTACCCCTCGCCTGCTCCATGGTCTCACAGCCCGTAGATGCGGAAGGTCGGACGGCCGGACAGCTCGCGCACGGCGCCAAGGTCGATCAGGCGGTCGAACAGGCGGCGCAGGCCGCGGTCGCTCATGCCGGCGATCTTTTCGGATGCGACGATCGCGTCGTCGGACAGCAGCTTTTCGACGACGTTGTCCGCCCCTTTCGCCCGCAGTTTTGGGGCGACAGCCAGCAGGCGGTCGGCGCGGCGGCTGAGCTCGGCCGCAAGATCCATCGCCTGCAGCGCCGCCTGCGCATAAGCCGCCCAAATGCGTTGCCGGGACGCTTGCCCGGATTGCCGTTCGGCATGTGGTGACCGACGACCGCCCGCCACCGGGTGCAAGCCGAACAGGGGCATCGCATGCGCCCACCCTAGCCGGTCGGCCAGAACAGCGTCCGCAAGCCACGGTCCAAGCTCACGCGCGGCGCGACTGTGATGACGCTCGAGCACCGCGATCGCGTCGACCGCGCCAGCGACTGCATTACCGACCGCGCCAAAGATCGCCTGGATTTCGTCACCGATTTGGCCGGCCGCCGCCTCGTCAAGCGCGCTCCCCAGATCCGCGGCGACACGGACCAACACCGCCTCGCTGACCAACGTGGCGACCGGACGCGATGCCAGCGTTCGCCAGGCAAGCAGCATACGGCCGGCGGGTCCAACGTCGTCGCCGGGACGGGTGAGCAGCAGCGCGTCGCGTAGCGCCGCCTGGTCCTCAGCCCTGCCGGCGCGTTTGGCCGATGCCACCGCTGCCGCGAGTGCCAGGCGCTGCCGCCAGGCGCCGGCCCATCTCTCCTGCCGGCGCACCACCGCATCGAGGGCGGTCAGCGCCGCAGCCGCGGCAAACGCAGCGTCTTCAATCGAGCCCGGACCGGCCGCTGCGGCGCGCAGCCACGGCGGCACGGGAGCGGCCAGCGCAGCCGGGGCTGCGCAGGTGACGACCACAGGTCCATGGCGAAGCAGTTTCTGGCGCAGAATCATCGTCGACAGCATGAATCATCGCGGCGCTTCTGGCAATGAAAATGGCCGAAAGCCGCCGTGCCCGTCGACAGTTAAAAACGAACGATAAACTGTAGCCTTTCGTTTTGATCTTTCTAGAGGAGATGCTCTCTCTCGTCGATCAAAACCCGGAAATACGCGTTCGGCAAGAGCAAGCATACCGCGACGGCAACAAACACGCCGCCCCGCCTCAGAAGAGGCGGTGCTGCCGGATGATCTGACCGCCATGCTGGGACGCTCGACCGCAGCAGCGACGCGGCGTGAGCTTCGATTCTTCCTTGCAAAATAGGAGTCGCACTCCACAATTGCAAGGATGATTGGGCGCCGCGCCACGACCGAACTCACGGAATCGCTGGCCGCCGTGGCTGCGCGGACCGCGTCAGGTTTGGCAAGACCACTCCTAGGGCTCGAATTAGCCGGAGGGCGTCCTTCCATCAGAATCCGACGCCGACCGCCTATCTCGAAATGCATCAGATCGACTGTCTCGACGTTGGCACACTCAAACCGATCCGCCCGCTCACCGTCAGCCGCAAGCGCTTGACCGCGGCCGGCATCTCGATGGCATCATCGGGATTGGACGGTGGTGTACGGGTGATCGGCAGGACGTGGACGACCGGGGGCCGTCCTCCTACATGGCGACCAGCACTAGCACCAGGCATTGCCGGTCCTTGTGTCGGCTTGCTGGCGCCCCTCGCGGTGTTGTCAGTGCCAGAGATACGAATAGCGGAAGACATGACCGACCTTGATTTCAGCCGGCAGCATTTTTTGCTGTCAGACCTTTGCCGGAAGAAGCTCGCCGTTGAGATGGTCAAGGCCCGGCTCCATTTCGACTGCTTCGACCGAGGCGATTTCGTCCGCGCTGAGCTCTGCCGTGAGCTCGACCCGCCGGTCGCGCTTCGACAACCGGACGAAATCCTCGTAAGCCAGCAGCACGGTACGCGGCCTGCCGTTCTTGGTGATGATGACCGGGTCGCGAACCGCGGCATCCTGATAGGCGCCGAAGTTTTTCGAGACGGCGGCGGCGGCGGCGGTGGTGGTCATCGGCTGAACTCTTTTCTTCCGGAAGACATGGGTTTTCCGGGCTTTCCACAGGTATCAGCCGGCCATCGTAATACGCGCTTGAGCTGGGCACAAAGCGATAAGCTGCGGGATTTGGCGATCATCATCCCGTCATCCTTGCTGTGGCGCCGTTGGCCTTGAGCGCCGCCATCAGCATCGGCCCGACCGAAAAATTCCCTACCCTGGCCTTATCAGTCAGCGCCCGAAGATAGCCGCCGGCGGAATTGATGTGCTGAGCACGTTGCAGGATACAGGCGATCACCATCGCCGCGGTCTCCTGACCCATGGCATGGCAGGCTTCCTCATACGCTGACGGCGAAACACCCAGATATCCCCGCACCTGGGCCGCGGTTATCATGAGATCGCGCCAATTGCTGATCCCGTCGACGGCATAATCCGCAATTTCGGGGCAGGCCTTCAGCACCATCCCCAGCGGGTATGTTTTCGGCGCCTCTGCGGTCCTCGTTCTGGGCTCGGCCGTCGCCCCGCTTTTCTCTAAAGCAGGTTCAAATTCAAAAGTAGAGTCGGTATTTGAATCAGATTGCTGCCGCTCGTTTTGGGAGTCATTGCCGCTCGGATTCGTGGATTTCATATGAGTTTCCAGCAGCTTATCCACATCGTCATGCAATACGGCAAGATCGGCTACGATCGGTTCTAGCTCGGCAATGCAGGCTCGGCGCGGAATTGCCTCCACAACGCTGCGGAAGCGCTTCCACAAGCCTCCCCAGTCGCCCGGAACGTGCTCTTCAAGGGCGGCCTCGATGAGCTTGTGGATGTCACGGCGGTGCAACGTGATCCGCTCGCGCATAAGCCTGAGCGCCCGGTTGTCGGCACGAACACGCTCGGCCGCCGCCTCGAACTCGTAAGCACGGGCCAACAGGGGCGCCAGGGAGAAGCCGAATGCTTCCTCGATTTCCCCTCCCCGGCCCTTGCGGGCGTAGCGCTTGCCGTTCGGGCTATCCCGACGGATGATCAGCCCGCAGTCAACAAGAGCCGCCAGGTGCCGCCTGACTGTGGGCTCGGGCATTCCGTGCGCCCTGAGCGACAGCTGTGCGTTCGAGGGAAAGACGATCAGGTCGTTTTCCTCACTCAACTCACTGTCAGGATAGAAAGATAGCAACGCATTTAGGACGGCCAGAGCACGATCGCCGATGCCGACGATGCTCTTGCCTTCGCAGAGGTTGCGGTAGATCTGCCACTTGTCGACAACCCTGCCCTTGGGGATTTCACGTGAATCGTTTTGCGCTGCCAGCATGGCAAGCGACATCGGCCGCCGCCCAAAGGGCGTCGTTGCAATACCCGTGTCCATTTCTTCTTCGCCTTCAATTAGGCAAAAGAAATCCGTCCGCCGAATCGACGCTTAAAACGCTTGACACTGATTCGCGGAAATGAGATTCTCGGCTTGCTAAAGATCGAGAAGGGCTTCCACGGTTCGCCGTCGGGGGCCTTTTTCTTTTGCGGTTTTAGTCTCCCTTGGTTTCCTTTTCCTGCTTCCTGTAGGCCTCATAAAGACCGTCCAGTTGGCCTGCTATGAACTCAGCAAAATGGAGACCGTAAGCTGCCTCGACTATTATCGAAGCTTTCTTTGGTGTCCCTCTAATCGCAACGCTCAGTGATTTGTCGGCAGGAGCCCAGGCTTTGGGTGCGAGGGCAACCTTTGGCTTCTTGGGTGTCTTGGATGATTTCAGATGACTGAGGAGCAGGTTGAAGACTTCATCCTTCACCTGACCTGCTGCAAACTGCTCGGTTCGAACGTACTCGATCGCTTTGGTGGCATTGGTTGGAATCTGGACTAGTTTTTTGAGTTCTTCCCAACGATCCCTGCCAACACCCTTTGCGGCCCCAACGACACTCAGCACCGCTTCGGGAACTGTCTCAGCAACCGACAGCATACGAGACAGCAGCGTGTCATCGACCGTAAGAGCTGATTTGACAGTATCCTTCGTCATACCGCCCTCAATCAACTTCCGAGCGAACAACGACTTCTCGATAAACGACAGGTCGGCTCGAGCAGTATTTTCTTGGCCCTGTGCGATGACATGCTCAATGTCAGCCAAGCGCTTCACGACCGCTCGGACATTAATGCCGAGATCGCGGGCGACCTTTGCCCGTCGATGGCCAAATACAATCATGTAGCGGCCTGTATCATGGGGGTGCGGTCGCACAAGGATCGGTGTCGACTGGCCAGATGTACGAATGGCTTGTCTGAGCTGTAGGTATTCTGCGTCGTCCTCCCCTATACGATCAGCAATGAACGAACCATCGAGATCCTTGGGGTCAATCGCCACCACGGTTTCGCCATCGAGCATCCGCACTGAATTCTCGGCCAGTTCGTCCAGTGACTGCATCATCGAACGCGACGCGCCACGCTTGGCGTAGTCAGACCTAGCCTGTGACGCAGAATGCACTGGCTGTTCCCGTGTAAGTGACGCGGTTACGCTTGCCAGAAGGTCCTTTCTAGCCATTCTGTCCTCTCAGAACCGCTCTCATCTTTTTGAAATTGCTCCCAAAACTGTCGTTCTGCACGGCTGTCAAAATGGTCACTTTCGCCCCCATGCCTTATGAATAAGTGACGTAATCTCGGAATTGACCGCGTTCAGACTTTCAACCGCCCGTTCATATGTTGATCTTGTAAATTGGCTTTTCTCGACCTCGTAAAGTGTCTGTTTCGTGATGCCAGCGTCTGAGATGGCTGTGGTCTTCACCATTTGGTTCTTGAGCATGCGCTTGTTGAAAAGAGCTTGCAGGAAACCAACCATCTGGGCCTGGGGACCATCAGTCGGCTCATATCGAGTCACGAGATAACGGAACCACTTCAGCTTCACCGCTGCCCCAGCCCCCTTGATGGACTGCAGGATCCCACCGAGCATGAGCAAAAACTGAGACATCGACATCACATCGAGCATCTGCGGGTGCACGGTAATAATCACCGACGTCGAAGCTGTCAGAGATGTGAGCGTTAGGTAACCGAGCTGCGGTGGGCAATCTATGACAATCACATCATAGCGATCGTCAACTTCCTTAAGCGCCGCAGAAATGCGCGTGAAGAACAAGCGCCCTTCTGGTGAATTCTTGTTAGAAGCGGCTAGTGGAGTGTCGTACTCATATTCCTGCAGTTCAAGATTGGCAGGTACGATGTCCAAACCCGGGAAATTGGTCGGCCGAATAATCTCCTTGATTGATTTCCTGTGCTCGTCGTATCGGAGCGCTTCATAAAGCGAGGGATTCTTGTCGAGTTCAGGTTGAATGCCATGCAGAGCTGACAGGGAAGCCTGCGGATCAAGGTCAATTGCGAGAACGCGGTGCCCTGTCAGAGCGAGGTATTGAGCTAGATGGGCAGCTGTTGTTGTCTTGCCGGAGCCACCCTTGAAATTGACGACGGAGATGACTTGCAGCGTGTCACCTTGACGGCGGTGAGGAACATAGCGCTTGAAGTCCGAACGACCGTGCTTGTCGAGGTACTGACGCAACTCGAGCATCTGCCGAGCGGTGTATGAACGACGACCCGAACTGGAAACCTCAGGTGCGGGGCCCTTGCCTTCGAGATGCAGCTTTTTGATATGGTTCTGGGTGACGCCGAGAAAGTCCGCGACCTCGACCGACGAAAATTGCCGTAGTCCCTTCATCGCATTTGGGGGATACTGCTCAAGCCGCAGCATGTTCAATTTGTCCGAGATAAGCTCTCCCTGTTCGAGAATCTCCTCGTCGAAATCGAACTCCAAGCCGTGATCGGGCATCAAATTCATATTCGGCAACTTCCAGAATAACGCTTTTCTGACATGATTGTCACTGCAAGCGTGATTAATGCCCGATTCGGGCAATCCAGCAAGAAGTTTTTAGTTAACAGGAGGTTAACGGGCGTCCTCGCCTCGAAAGCATAATCTAAAATTGCAACCCCGAGCTGTTGGGAACAGTCGTCATAAGCCCTGTAAGGCAGTGCAAGCTTGACATGACATTCGGACGTCTACGCCATTGAAATGACGGCACAATTATCCGATTTGCACGGCTGTCAAGTTTTAACGGCCAAAGGCACGCTTCCGGTTCCGTGGTTGGAGTTAGGCCCTCTGTGCAAGATAGGAACGGTGATGGGTCGACCTGAATTTCCGCGGGAGGCGAACTTGGCCTGGTCGTCACCCCTCTCAACTGCCGAACTGGCCGACCTAATTTCGGATGAGGAAAGGCCCATGTTGAAGTCCAGCATAAGATCGAAGCGCTGTTCCGCCGAGGTGAGTTGCCAAGCCAGACATAGATCGATGAGTTCTGCTTTACAGAGCGGCGTCCGGAGGGCCACCAAGCTGGAAATTGCGCAGGCCGGCCAAAAGATCGCCGCCGCCGCCATCAGCCCCGTCATCCGAATGTATCGCCGACTTCATGCGTCCGTTCCAGAAGCGGTCTACAATGAGGGAGAAAGAGGCACAATTCGCATCATTGCGATTGCGTCCGCTCACCGTCGTTTCAACGACGGCCGCGTTCGTCGATCGGCGTCTTATGCCGTATGCTGCAAGCTGGCATCGGAGCGCGGGGGCTGTGGTTATCTCGAGGCCTGGCCCATGGAGCATCTGATGAACCACGCCGACACTCCTCGGCGGGGTCCCGATGGCCGGGAGAACTTCTCTCAGAAAGGATTTCTACGAATAGCGCCTGACGGTCCGGACCAGGTTCGCTTCTCGGTCACGATGTTCGACCTTTGACGGCTTGAGCAACGTTATCGTTCCCAACCTCAGTCGAGGAGGCGAGGCTGGCGCGTAAAGCGAGTGCCCGCAGAATTTTATCTCTCGCTCGCCCTCCGCAATGTCGCCGCGCACCCCGGCCGGCAGGGCTTTTGACTTGCGATTTCCTGATCGTTAAGCCGCTCGGCTCCCACCGCTTTGTCTTTTCCGGTGTCCCAGCGGAACAGGGGCCAATGCCAGCCAGGCTGAGCCAAGTCTGCAGGGCGATGACACGGCAGGCGGCGTCCGACGCACCGCAGCCAATCTCGACCTAGCGCGAGCCGGTTTTGCCGCGCAGGGTAACCAGCCCCCTTGTCCGGGAAGAAATCGGTCGAGCCGCGGCCATCCTGGGTTTGGTCGCGAGCAAGATCGAGGCCGACGATTTCGGAGCGTCGCAAGCCGCCGGCGAAGCACAAAAGCAGCATAGGTCGGTCGCGCAGGCCACGTAGCGTGCCACGGTCGACTGTCTCCGCATGGCGATTAGATCGTCGCGCAGGACGGCCTCCTTATCTCCCGACGCTCTGTGGCTAATGAAATTGGAGGAGGGTAGAGCAGTACCGGCCGCTTGGAGAGGGCACTCGGAACGGTCGCGGCGGCGTTCGAATTTTGAGGTCATCTCGGCACTCGTGCGACCAAGCTGCTTCTGCACGTAACGCTCTTTGACCTCAGCCGACGCGTCAGGCCCGGTCGCAGTCAATGGGCTGCAACTCTTTTTTCTCGACCACCCTCCGAGACATCGCTCTGCGAGCGGGCGGCCAGAGCGGTGCGCTTGAACGGGCGGGCAACCCCCGGTCGCTCAGCGGACCGGGCATACGCGCGACTTTGAGCAGGACCGTTTAGTAGCCGGATCTGGCATTTCGCAGCCAGGATTGCAAATCGGCGTGTGTGGTAATACCTTTAGTCAATATGGTATTACGATGGGTGCAAGCATGACCACGACAGTCACAGCCAAGGGACAAGTGACGATCCCCAAACCGGTCCGCGACCTTCTCGGCATCGTTCCAGGCAGCCAAGTCGATTTCGTGCGCGCCGCCGATGGCAGCGTGGTACTCGCGCGCGCCGACAAGAAACGACCGGCGAGCCGGTTCGCCAAATTGCGTGGCCATGCCGGCACGGGGCTTGATACCGACGCAATCATGGCGCTGACGCGTGGCGAAGCGTGACGCTCGTCGACACCAACATTCTGCTCGACCTTGTCACCGATGATCCGAAATGGGCCGACTGGTCGCTTGCCAAGCTGGAGGCCGCGAGCATCGCTGGCCCGCTGCTGATCAACGATGTTGTCTACGCAGAGCTTGCGGTTCGCTACAACCGCATCGAGGAACTGGATGCCTTCATCAAACAGGCGGCCCTGGAACTCGCCCCGATCCCGCGCGACGCCCTGTTTCTGGCGGGCAAGATCTTTACGCAATACCGCAAATCTGGCGGAGCGCGCACCGGCGTGCTGCCTGATTTCTTCATTGGCGCCCATGCCGCCGTGGGTGGTCTGCCGCTGTTGACCCGCGACGTCGGCCGCTACCGCACCTATTTCCCGTCTGTAAAGCTGATCGCGCCCGACGGCTGAGGTTCTCGTGGGCACAACTCTGTCAAAGGGGCAGAGGTGAGGGCATGCGATCAAAGCCCGCTTGCCTTGGTGAGGTTGACCCGAAAACGGTCTCGCCGGCGTTGGTAACGGCGTGTCATCTCCGCCGAGGCGTGGCCAAGCTGCTTCTGCACATAGCGTTCATCAACCTCGGCGGAGGAAGCGAGGCCTGCGCGCAGCGAATGGCCAGAAAACTTTTGGCCGCGCTCGCCCTCGGAAAGTTCACCGCGCACGCCGGCGGCCAAGGCCGCGCGTTTGACCAGCCGCGCCACCTCCTGATCGTTGAGCCGCTCGGTTCCCACCGCTTTGCCCCTCCCGGTGACGCGGCGGAAGAGGGGGCCGTGCGCTATGCGGGCCAGCTTCAACCAGGTCTGCAGGGCAACGACAGGGCAGGTGCTGTCCGCTGAGCCACGGCCGATCTCCACCTCGCGCCAGCCGGTCTTGCCGCGCAACGCAACCAGCACGCCCTTGTCCGGGAAAAATTCAATCCAGCCGCGACCGTCCTCGGTTTGATCTCGCGCAACATCAAGGCCAACGATTTCGGAGCGGCGCAAGCCGCCGGCGAAGCCCAAAAGCAGCATGGCGCGGTCACGCAGACCGCGCAGCGTGCCGCGGTCGAGCGTTTCCAGCATGGCGACAAGATCGTCGCGCAGGATGGCTTCCTTTTGACGGGGAGGGGAGGCGTGTTTGTTCCGGATACCGGCGAGCACGGTGGCGATATGCCGGTCCTTCCGGTCGAGTGGTTGACCGCGTTGCGTATAGTTCCAGGTCAGGGACGACAGGCGGCGCTCAATGGTCGACACAGACTTTTTGTCGCTTGCCGATCCCGAGGCCTGCGCCGTGATGTAGAGGCCGACAATTTGGGGATCTGGCGGCAGCGGATCAAACGACTGGCGCCGGCACCAGGCGCAAAAATGCTTCCAGTCGGCGGCATAGGCACGACGCGTGTTTGCCGAACTTGCCGCCTCGACATAATCGCGCGCACGGTCGGCCAGCTTTTCGAGATGCGCGGGCAGTGTTGCTTGTCGCGACTCAAGGACCTGCGGGGGAGGGGAGGAAACCTCATCCGGCCGCCCCATTTCCATGACGACGTCGACAATGTCAGGCAGGTCGTCGGCGTCGATCGCGTCAAGGGGCGTCATGAAATTACGGGCACTGCCCATCGGCGCTCTCGTTCATTGGAATGTCGCAGTGGTGCGATTCGAAGAGCCCAACGTGCGACCCAACCGCCGAATTGTCCACCGCGAGACACCTGACTATAGCCCCGAGTTTTGCTCCCCGCCACGCACGACAAAGAGCGGGGCGCGCTTCTCGCGGCGCCGGGCGGGCACTTATGGACGACTCTGCGATCGCTTCCTGGCCATGGGCAGGGGAGGGCCACGCAGCTTATTGGTCAACGCCGGATCAGGGACTTTCCCGCCCATCGCGAGAAGATCTCAACGATGGCGGGCAATTCATCATCGGCTTTGTGTGCCATAATAATCCCGCTCGCCGATACGCTATTCGCAAGAGCATTCGGCTTGGTTGGCTTGTCCACGAACTCAGTACCGTTGCTACGCCCATTGAATGCCATAGCACCAAGTGCTATCTTTCGTCATGCCCGATCGGATATTCAAGACAGCATGGTTCGCCAAGGCGGCGCGCAAGGCACGGCTTTCGGATGCAGCGCTCACGCGGGCAGTCAGGGAGGCCGCGCAGGGCAAGGCGGACGATCTCGGGGGAGGCGTTTTCAAAAAACGGCTCGGTGACAATCGCTTTCGATCGATCTTGCTCGCCAGGAGCGGCGAGTTTTGGGTTTACGTCTATCTGTTCGCCAAACAGGACAGGGCGAACATCGATGATGACGAATTGCGTGCGTTTCGCGAACTGGCCGCGCTCTACCGGCGCAAATCGACCGAGGATCTGGACGCGGAATTGACTGCTGGAGTTTTGATGGAGATTGGCGAATGACGATTAGACGAAAATTCAAGAGCGACGCCTTCGAGGCGATCCACAGCGCGGTGGAAGGCATGGTGCGCGCCGGCACGGTCGACAAGCAGACCCTGCGCTCCTTCGACGAAGCGTGCCTGTCCCGGCCGACGATATTCGACGCCAAGAAGATCAAGGCGCTACGCGAGCGCAATCACGTCAGCCAGCCGGTGTTCGCGCGCTATCTCAACACGTCGGAATCGACGGTGCAGAATGTCGGCTGACCGTTTTTCTTGGCGGGACACATTCCAGCTTTTCAATAGCTTACACGATTCAGATTTTTGAGACTGATTCACTTTTCGTGAACCACCGCCCAGCTTGCAACCAAACTGCCTTGCTGTCCATGCATTCCAACGGTTCGATTGCCAGGGCGCCATGCGGAGAACGACGATGACTAAGCAAAGGTACAAAAGCGACGCTTACGAGGCGATCCATAGCTCCGTTAAGGCGATGTATAAGGTCGGAACGATCGACAAGGAAACAATGCGGAGTTTTGACGAAAGCTGTTTAGCCGTTCCCATGGAATTCGGGCCGGAGGAGATCAAGAGCCTGCGGGAGAATTGTCACGTGAGCCAACCGGTTTTCGCTCGCTTTCTGAACACCTCCGAATCAACAGTGCAGAAATGGGAAATCGGCGCCAAGCGACCAAGCGGGACGGCCGTCAAGCTGCTGATGATCGTGCGGAAGCACGGCTTGAGTATCTTAGAGTAGGGTCGGGCTGCATTATTGACTTGGCGATGACGTAATTCTGTAACCGAATCGAGGTTATCGAGGATCAGCTTGACATTGGCGACCCTCGCACCATGGATATCGACCGCAACGAGGCTGGCGACCGGGAATGGGAAAGCGCTCTGGCGCGAGCCGAGGTGCTGCGGCGCCTGCCGAATCGCCCGACCCCAGGCGAGGTTGCTGATGCGGCCGCCGAATTAGGGGTAAGCCGCTCGACGCTATTCCGCTGGTTAAAGCTGTTCCGGGAAGATGAGCGGGCAGCTGTCCTGATTGGTCGGGGGCCTGGCCGGCAGCGGCGGGGGATTGATGCGTTAAAGCCCGAACTGAAGGCGCTCGTCGATGAGGCAATCCGCACTTTCTACGCCACGCCGGAACGCCCAACGCTGACGCGACTGTGGAAGCGCATCGTTGCCGATTGCCGGCACAACGGTCTGACGCCGCCTTCGATCAGACGCCTGAAGGGCTACCTTGCGACGTTCGATGCCGAGACCATGACGCGCCGTCGCGAGGGGAAGGCGCGGGCTGATGCACAATTCCTGGCCCTGCCGGGCGAATTCTCCGCGCAGCATCAACTGCAGGTCGTCCAGATCGACCATACGAAGGTCGACGTCACGGTAGTCGATCCGATCGAACGACTCGCCATCGGTCGGCCGATCCTGACGATCGCCATCGATGTCTACACGCGGATGGTCCTCGGGTTCTACCTTTCGCTGGAGGCGCCGTCGGTGACGTCGGTGGCGCTTTGCTTGACGCATGCGATCATCGACAAGACGCGCTGGCTGCAGGATCGCGGGGTTTCCCTGGAATGGCCGGCAAGCGGTCTGCCGGAGTGCATTCATGTCGACAACGGCGCCGAATTCCATGCCCGCGCCTTCAAGCGAGGCTGCGACGACTACAACATCATCGTGTCCTACCGCCCACCGGGGACGCCGCGGTTCGGCGGGCACGTCGAACGTCTGATCGGCACGATGATGGGCGCGGTGCATCTTCTGCCCGGCACGCACTTCTCCAACGTGCTGGAGCGGGGCGACTACGACCCCGAGGCTCGCGCCGTGATGACCATGCGCGAGCTCGAGGCCTGGTTGGCGCTGGAAATCATCGCCTATCATTCCGACCTGCATCGCGGCATCGGCAGGCCACCGCTCGCGGCCTGGAACGAGGCCATATCCGCACGTCCTCCGCGGCATGTACGCGATCCGCTCACCTTCCTGATCGATTTCCTGCCGTTCGAGGCGCGCGCGTTGCGTCGGACCGGCATCCACCTGCACAACATCTGCTATTGGTCGGACGGTTTTGCGCCCTGGATCGGCCGTTGCGACGACAAGGTGCTGGTCAAATACGATCCGCGGGACCTGCTCCAGGTGTTCGTCAAATTGGGCGATAACTATCTGATGGCGCCGACACGCAATCCCGGACGCCCGGCGATTACGCTGTGGGAGCAGAAGGCGGCGCTGCGCGTGCAGCGGGCTCGCGGCCGCAACGAGATCGACGAGGAGACGATCTTCCAGACGATCGCCGCACAGCGAGCCCTGGTCGACCAGGCAACACGGGAGACCATGCAAACCCGCAGGCTGCGTGCTCGCCGCGCCCATCTGCAAGAAAGACCAGCGCTCCCGGCGAGTGCGCCGGCGGACGAGCCGGTGATCGCTTTGCCCCATTTTCCGGTGGAGGTATGGGAATGACGGACTATCCGCATCTCGACCCCGCCGTTCGGGCCCATGCCGATCTGCCCGATCGCGATCGCATGGAACATATCCGGGCCGACCGATGGATTGACTATCCGCGTGCCCGCCAGGCGCTGGAAAAGCTCGAGGAACTGCTCTTGTTTCCCAAGCGCGCCCGCATGCCCAATCTGCTGATCTTCGGCGCCTCGGGGATGGGCAAGACGATGATCATCGAAAAGTTCGTGCGCGACCATCCGCCCCGCTTCGATGAAAACAGCGGAATCCATCACCGACCTGTCATCGTCGTGCAGATGGTTGCTTCCCCGCAGGAGGGACGCTTCTACAACCGCTTGCTAACGGTAATCGGCGCGCCGCCCCCAACCCGCGCTAGCCTCGGGCAGCTCGAAACGCAGGCGCTGCGGCTGCTCCAGGAAATCGCGCCGCGTATGCTGATCATTGACGAGGTGCAGAACGTGAGCGCCGGCACCTACCGCGAGCAGCGCCGGATGCTCAATCTGCTGCGCTTCCTGGGCAATGAATTGCGGATTCCCCTGATCTGCCTCGGCTCGCACGAGGCGCGCGAAGCGATCAGGGGCGATGCCCATCTCAACAGCCGGTTCGAGCCCTACGGCCTGCCGCCCTGGCGGCATGATGCCGACTTCCAAGGCCTGATCGGCGGGCTCCTGTACTCATTGCCGTTGCGCTCGCCGTCCGAGCTGACTGATAGCGCGCTCAAGCGTCTCGTTGAGGTCAATGGCGGCATCACGGACTATATCTTCAAGATGCTCATGGCTCTCGCTACGGACGCGATCCTGACGGGAACCGAACGCATTACGCCGGCCGCGATCCTCGATCACCGTGTTGTCGCGCCGACGACCTTCGCGGCGTGAGCCATGACGGGGAACGGGAGGGCGCCGCTGCCGGTCGTGCCGCCGCCTTTTCCAGACGAGCGGCTGAGTTCCTGGCTGGAGCGGGTCGCCGATGTCTATCTGGTTTCTCTCGACGGGCTGCAGACCCATGTCGGATGGTCCCGGCCTGCGCTGCAGCTCGAGACCGAACCCGTGATGGCGGACATGGAGCGCATCGCAGCCGCGACCAGCAGCTCGGTCGAACGTCTGTTCGCCATGACCTTCCGCGACGTGCCGGCGCGCTATCGGAGCTTGCTTCGGCTGGATTCTTGGAAGATTTGCCCTGTCTGCTCGCGCGGCCTGCAACGACCGCAACGATTGAGAGCTTGGTCGTTCGCTTTCAGCTTCGTCTGCGATCGACATCGTCACCCGCTATTCGGTTTCGAGATGCGTGGCATCAGCGCTTTGGGTGACGAAGCGGCAGCCCGCCGCGGCGCGGAGATCCTGCATCGATGGGCGATGGAGGGAGATACCGCAGCGGTTCCCATCGGCTCGGTCCTTTCGCTGCTGCTGACGCCGTCACGAGCTGCATCGCCGCCAGCGGCGTGGGAGCTGGCGCGTCTGCCGCTCGCGGGTCAGCACGAGCCTTCCATTCTGTCGCGGCCCTGCAGGCGCGCGGCCTTGAGCATCCTGGTGCCGGAATTCACGCTTGCGGTGCCGATCTATGAGCAGCGCCTGCCGTCGGCGATCACTGATCTGCCGAACGCGCCATGGGCGGAGCGGTACGCGCTTGCAGTCGGCGTTGCCCGCGTCCTGAGGAATCCGGTCGACGCGATCCTCCGCATTCTCGAGGTTTCCGATGATTTCGGCCGAAAAAAGGTGAAAGCGGTCATCGGCCGATGGCCGGCGGCGATCCGCGGCGCGGTCGACCGTGGCGCGCGCCGCACCAAAACGAGAGGGAAGGGCGGGAGAACGGCGCAAAATGCCCGTTTCAAGCCTCGGCTGGTTCGTGCACCGCCAAACCGAGACGCCTGGCGCGATCGAGCAGATGCTTGACCGAGGAGGCGGCCCATTGCCAGCCGCCGCGCGGCGTCCGCTCCCGCATCGCCTCGAGCTGCGAGGCGATCGCACGCAGGCTGAGCTCCGGATCGGCGATGGCGATGCCGGCCACAAGCGTCATCAATCGGTCCTCAGGCTGCCGCCGCGGCGCGCGCTGCACAAGTTCCGGTTCCGCGAGGCCTTCGCGCACCAGTCGATATACCGAGCGGCGGAGGCGTTCCACCGCCCAGCTCTGCCCCTTGTGATTCAGGACCCGGACGACACCAGTTGTGCTGGGGTCGCAGCCGTCGCACGATCGGCAGAAAGCTTTGCGCCGAGGCGATGAGGTCGGTGACATAAGCGCTGTCCCGAGCCGCCGCGATGGCGCGTATGCTTTCCGGCCGACGCTCGCGCAGACCCGGATTGCCGGGAAGGCGGCCCCGCGCCTTGGCGGCGGCGATGCCAGCCTTCGTGCGCTCGGCAATCAGCGCCCGTTCCAGCTGGGCGACCGCGCCGAGCACTTGCAACGAAAACATGCCCTGTGGCGTCGAGGTGTCTATCGGGTCGCGCAGCGAACGGAAATGCGCGCCGCGCTTTTCCAACGTCTCGATCACTTCGAGCAGATGGCTGACCGATCGGGCGAGGCGGTCGAGCCTGACGACGACCAGAACGTCGCCGGCGCGGAGTTCCCGCATCAGCTTCGCCAGCACTGGCCGCGAGCGCGATGCGCCCGATCCCTGTTCGTGGTGGACGATCGCGCAGCCGGCTTGCTTCAGTTCGTCAGCCTGTGCATCGGTTACCTGATCCTCGGTCGAGACTCGCGCATAGCCGATGAGGCGGCGCGGTCGTGGGGCAGGGGAGGGGGCCTTCGCCATGCGCGTTTTCCAGGGCTGTTTCACGGCGGTTTGTACAATATCGACGGCTGCGATCAACCGGCCAGTTGCAGGCGTGTTTTATCGCGCCTCATAAACGCCCGTAGAGCGGCATTCGTGGGCCCGGACGCCCGGACGGGGCGGAAAAGGTGCAAAATCGCCTCCCGCGCCAACTGTGGGCGAAAGGGCGTGAATTGGGCGGTTTAGGAGCAGCGCAGCATTCGGAGGGCACCCAGGAGCTGCATGAGGTACGCGGACTTGGCGCTTTTGCCGCCCTTGGGTGGAGCGGATTTCGTGAGACTACCTGCATTCGAGTCGGAAATCGTGAGACTACGTGACAAAGTCAGGTGGCCAGCGGCCAGGATCAAAAAGCCTCGGATATTCAGGCGTTTAACCCCAAGCGGGTTCAACGCAGGGAAGGTAGTCTCACGAAAACCGATTCAAAAAGGCGGCGAATCTCACGATATCCGGTCAGCTGACACGGTTTGCAGGTGCTGCAGTAGGCCTTTTTCAAAACGAACGATAATGCAACATTATCATTCGTTTTGGTTCCGCGACAGGTGCGGCGGATTCAACGCAAATCGATTGCCAAAAGCGCCGCCGTGATTCATGCTCATTTGCAATGATTCTGCGGCCCCAATCCCTCTCGCGCCACCCTGGTCCGCCCCCTGGAGCGCCGATCGCCACGCCGGTGGTCCTCGTCCCGACCTGGCTGCGCCGCGCCGTCGCCGATGCGCAAACCGTTGCGGGCAAAGACGTCGACGATATCGCGCTCGTTGCCGGCGCCGCCATCTGTGCGCTTGATGCGGTGGTGCGCCGGCAGGAGCGGTGGGCCGGCGCTTGGCGCCAGCGGCTGGCGCTCGTCGCCGCAGCGGTGACGGCAAGGCAGGCTGGCCGCGTCGAGGGTGAAAGCGCGCTGCGCGACGCCGTTCTGCTCACACGCCCGGGCGATTTTTTGTCCGTCGGCCCCGCCGGAAAGATGCTGCTGGCTTGGCGCCGGCTGGCCGGCACGCCTGCCGAGAAACTGCTGACCGAGGCCAGCATCGGCGCGGTGCTGGATGACCTCGGTCTGCGCCGCGACGACGACGCAGTCAGCGACCTGGGGGACGATCTTCGACAGCTTTCCGCCGGCATCGGAATAGTCGGCATGCTGACCGGCGCGTTCACGGCTGCCGAAAGATATGGCTTCGCACGAGCCTTCGGATGTTGGCTCGCGGACGCCCTGCTGGCGCAACGGCTCAGTTGGGCACATGCGGTGCCGTTGCTCGGCGCCGAGGCAGCCTTAGGGACAAGCGCCCGCCCGCGCCGATCGGCAACCAGCTCTGTGGCGACAGGCACTGAGACAAATCCTGAGCGTGCCAAAAATCTGCTTGCCGCGCAGGCGCGGGCTGCGCTGCGTGCCATTGATCTTTCCGCCGAGCTCGAGCGCCGCGCGGACCGGCTGCTTGCCGTTGCGCCGAAACTCAGGGCCAAGGCGGCAGACGCTGTTGTCGACAAGCTCCTGTCCGACGATGCGATCGTTGCCTCGGAAAGGATCGCTGGCATGAGCGACCGTGGGCTGCGCCGCCTGTTCGACCGGCTGGTCGAACTCGGCGCCGTGCGCGAGCTGTCCGGCCGCCCGACCTTCCGCATCTACGGGCTGTGAAGACGATGGTGGAGAGTGCACGTAGGAGAAGGGGAGGAGCTCAAGGAGGCGACAGCCGAACAAATGACCATTTGTTTGATCGGGAGATGGATCACCTACCGCCGGAGGCGCGCTGGCGCGAGTGGATGCACCGCGTCGAGGCAACGATCTTCGCCGCCAGTGAACCGGTCGGCCGCGAGGCGCTGGCCCGCATCGTCGGCAGAAGTTGCAGCATCGATCTCCTCATCGACGACATCCGTGAGGAACTGCGCGGCCGGCCCTACGACCTGGTCGCCGTCGCGGGTGGCTGGAAGCACCTGACGCGGCCGGCCTATGCCGATGCCATCCGCGCCGCGGTCGGAGGAAACGAATTCGCGAGCGAGCTTACGCAGTCCGAGGTGCTGGTGCTGATGTGTGTGGCCTATTTCCAACCGATCACCCGCGCGGAATTGTCATCCTTCTTCGGCAAGGAAATCAGCAGAGACCTGATAGGCCATCTGCGTGGCGCAGGCTTCATCGCCTCCGGTCCGCGTAGCCCGACGCCTGGTGCGCCTTACACCTACGTCACGACAAAAGAGTTCCTGCTGGAGTTCGGGCTCGACACGCTGCGCGATCTGCCGGATTTCGAGGCGCTCGAGGATGCTGGGTTGCTGTCGAAGGAGAAGCTGCTGGCGGGCGACATTATGCCAGAGCTGGCTGGCGCCCACGAGAATGCCGGAGTCGATATGGAGGAATAGCTCGGCGCTAGGCTATGCTTTGCGGGTGCGTCCGGCTTTCAATAGCAATCTGGCGCCCAGGGCGCCTATGTCCGAAATTCGCAGGCAAATTTCGGACATTGATCCAGTCAGCGGCGTCAAGAAGCGATATGCCGGCTATGCAAGGTCGCAAAGGAACTTATCTGCGACGAGCGCAAGAAGCCAATGCGGCGTCGGGCGCTTAAGCGGAAGAAGTGGGCCTTGCAGGACCGCAAGCGCGCGCATTGTGGTGAAGATTTGTCCCTTGTATATTCCGAACTGGGCCGATTTAACGCTTCGGACGGCTACGTCGCCAAGACCACCGAATTGATCCACGACCGTTGTCATCGTGAGCGGAAGGCGGCGAAAAGGTACGCTTAAATTAATGGGACTTTTCGCGGGTCTAAGGTGATTGAGACAGCTATTTCTTGCCTTGCCCTTCGTCAGGCTTAACAACCTTAAAATACATCTCATTCAAATTTCCCATCGCCTCCTCCTCCCCAATCTCCAACTCCAATTTGCTTCGAATGTATTCATGGCGACCAAGGCAATCCTGAATGATCTCGCCCCAAGTCTTGACCCATATACGTGCGCGGCCAGCTTTGAAAATATGAGCACAACCGGGTGGACGATCCTGCGCGTTACAAAGTTCGTTTAATGCATCGTCGGTTTCGACACCGACAAGCCAAAAATCCCAAGACACCAGGGTTTTGTCGAAGCGCGGGTCTTGAATGACTGAATTTGCGTAATCGAAAAGCTGAGCGAAATCGGCATGAGCCAGTTTCCGGTTTGCGCGCTTGAGTTCTACAATCAAATGATTGTCATCTGTGCGACCGCTAACCTTAACGAGCTTTGCTAGCATAATATCAACACGGCCTGTTTTGCCGCCCGACTTGAGCACTGGTTCGGTAATTCGCGTGTCGCGCCTTAACAGGCGCAAATGCTCACGTAGCATGTTTGTGAGACTGCTTTCCGAGCGGCCCAACGCAAACTGCTCGCCGAATAGCCAAGAATTTGCCTCAACGACCTTATGGATATGCTCTCTCTCCTTGACGCTGTCGCGTATCTCAGCGGTGCAAACGAGGCCACGAAGCCCCACGGCTACTTGGAGCCGATGGTCAATGTCCTTCACCGCATCGATGATGTTGGTAAGGTTTGCCTTGTCGAGTAGTGCGGAGAATTCCTTCTGCTTCGCCTGCGGTAAAATCAGGACCTCGGAGAGAATCTTGGACAACTCAGGTGAGCCCGACTCGATGGCCTCCTTCAAGAGACGGAACGACAATTGACGGGCCGCCTTTGTCTGGTCGTTAAAGCCGTCAACGTAGTCGTTAACAGTCACCGCACAAATATCAAAGACTTGTCGTGCTTTGTCCGCTGAACGCGATGCTGCGACTTCCGGATAGGGATAAACCCCTTCAGCTTTCCAGGTGTCGATGAGAGCCTTCGCCTTCTCGCGTTCCCTCTGCTTGAAATATACGGATAGACGCTCTCGCGCGGCGGCCAGCAGGTGTCCCATGCCGTCGGCCAGATCAATATCTACGAGCGCTCCTTCATCTAACTGAGAGAAATATGTTGACTTAAGGTAGGCGCCAAAATTGAACCCAGGCGCTCTTACCTCCGGCGCTCGCTCCGAAAGTGCGAAGCCATTTTCATCGCAAAGATAGAGAGCACGACCACTTATTGAACGCCATTCGACAATTTCAAGCGACGACGTAATGGTGTCGCCATTGCGGAGTGAGAGAGGAGGCAGGGGAAAAGTTTCGCGCTTGGCGACGATCTCATCGGTGTTTAGGCGGTTTCCGTTGATTGAGAGTACAACGCCCCGATAGTTCAGCAAGTATGGTGCGAAAATGCGCGACATGTGCTCCGAGAAGTCAGTCGATAGCAGCGACCCATCACCCGGTTCGGGATTTGCGACGGTGACGATCGTTCCCGTCCGTTTTTCAACCGCCTTTTGCACATCAGAGAGCGTGAACTTTCCCGGCTGGGAAACGGTGCCTCGTATCTCATAGGCTTGAAACCCGTTAGCGTCTTTGAACGTCGTGTACCATGTCACGATTCCGCCTAGCGCAAACGCGCGGAATCGGCCCTCGCCAAACTTCCCATGCATAAGGCGCTTGTCAGGCGTTCGCTGGACCTTTGCCTTCCATGAACCGCCGAGTGCGGCGAACCGGTGCTCGTCGTTTTTTGGGAGAGGTATACCGGACCCATCGTCTGTGACGATTATTTCGTGCAAGACACCCAATGGATTGAGCCGAAATTCGACCGACACGTTGTTGGCATCCGCGTCAAGCGCATTCCACACAATCTCCGACACTGCCCGCAAAGGGCGTGTCCGGCAGAGCCGATGCCAGAAATCTTGCTTTGGGCTTACGTCGATGGTGGTGGCCACAGAAATCTCCTACGCGTAGTTTATGAAGAGATGGCTCGCTTCACTAGAGGGTTTGATTTCCTGCAGGTCTGCAGGCGCGCTGCGAACCAAATATTTGCGCTGGAACGCGGCCACCTTTTATTGACCGCCAAATTTGAGAGGCAGGCACGGAACTCTCATCCGATTGCTCCGACAAGCCGCCCGTGGAATTGTTGGCGTTATCTGATCGTAGCGCACGTCCGCTTCGCAGTCGCTGCTGTCGAAAGCACAGGCTGCTTACGGCTCAGTGCTGCCGGGCGGCAAGGCGCCGCATGCCAGCCGTGTACGCAAACATTGCCTACGCCAAAGCAGATGATGTGGATGGCTCCCGCTCCCGGCATCTGAGTGCCAAAGTGTGGATGCTGTCAAAGCGACCACGAGCCAAGGGAGCCACCCGTCATGGAGATTATCACGATCGGCCTGGATTTGGCCAAAAGCGTTTTTCAGGTTCACTGTGTTGATGCAGTGGGCGATGTTGTCGTCCGCAAGCCGCTGCGCCGCCGGCAGGTACTGCCCTTCTTCGCGAAGCTGTCGCCCTGTCTGATCGGCATGGA
>NZ_JBFUEK010000030.1:0-26107 GCF_056404235.1 Mesorhizobium sp. P2_E10 | reverse complement strand
GATCTCACCAGGGCTCATTGGCAGATCGAGAATGGCCTGCACTGGATGCTCGACGTTCATCTGGATGAGGACCTCAGCCGAGCCCGCAAGGACAACGCCCCCGCCAACACCGCACTCCTCAACCGCCTCGCCAAAAACATCCTCCAACTCGCCGACACAGACAAAGTCCCCATCAGCCATCGCATCAAGAAATGCGCATGGAATGACGGCTACCTAATCAACGCTCTAACTCATATGCGATAGCCCTGCTCCGGAGGGGGGGAGGAAGGCGCGAACCCGGCCAGCCGTCGATTGTCGCAAATCGGCAGAACGTATTAAGTGTCGAGCCATGGACACCCACCTGAAGAAATACATAGCCATACGCTACAACACAGCCTTGGACTTCAGGCCCAGCCAATGGAACGGGGAGGGACCCGCCAATCTCGATCCGGCGTGGCTGGCCGAGAGGCTGGAGCTGTTCGACAGCTATTGTGCCTTTTCTCTCGAAAGCCAGTCAGTCAAGGATTTTACGGTGCTGGTCGCGTTCGACAGGCAAACAAACGCCGACACCATCCAGGCTGTCTGCGCTTGTGCGCGAGACATCGATATCAGACCGGTCCTGGTCGCTGCGGATGAGAGCTACAACGCTTGTCTCAATGCATTCGTCGAGAACGATACGGACGCCGAATTCGTCACCCTCACGCGTCTCGACAGCGACGATGCGCTGGCGCCGAGCTTCATGGCGCGGATCGACTATTACGCCCGCAGGGAGATCGCCAAGGGGACGGCGGACCAGCAGCCGCTCTACATCGCCGTTCCGCATGGCCAGAATTTTGACCGGGCCACCGGCCGCTACACGCATCACGACTATGTCACATCGGCTTTCGGTACGATGCTGGAGCGGCGATCGTCGTCGATGAACGGCATTTACAGCGACTCCCATGCAAAAATGGCGGGCCGCTTCAACACCGTGGTGGCGGAGTCAAAGGATGCCCTGTGGTGCATCGTCGTGCACGACAACAATGTCGCGAACGTGCTCAGGGGCAAGCCGATTGCCAAGCCGTCCTTCACCGTGGGACGGCCGGGCGCTGAACGCAAACCCCCGAGACCCGAGCGGAATGACAAGAAGCCGCTGCAGACTGGCCTGGGTGTGGCGCCGCGGACCATGGACAATCTTGTCCGGTTCGTGCTTGGGCGACCCATGCGCCTGCGCAAATAGGCGGTAGGTCTTCCCTTCTCCCCTGTGCGAGAAGGTGTCGCCGAAGGCGACGGATGAGGGGTGTTCCAGGGAACGCCAACGCCGCACTCCGCTGGAACACCCCTCAACCGTCTCGGCGCTACGCGCCGATCCACCTTCTCCCACAGGGGGAGAAGGGAAGAGGCAGCTCAGCTTGCCAGCCGGCTCACCATTTCATGCTGGGCGTAGGCGCGGCCGAAGCGATTGGCGAGGAAGGCGTCGAGTGCGATGTCTTCCTGCTTGACGAAGCCGGTCGTCGGCAGGCTGCCGTCGGCCAGCATGTCGAGCACGGCGCAGATGCCGGACGCGGTGGTGATCTGGATGGCGCTGCGCACCACATTGCCGACACGCTTCGAGTAGATCTTGTTGGCGTAGGTTTCCTGCAGCAGGCGGCCGTTCTTGCGGCCGGAGACGGTGACGAAGACGATGACCACGTCCTGAAGCGTTGCCGGCAAAGCACTTTCAAAAATGTCCTTCAGCACGTCGCGGCGGTGGCGCAGGCCGAGGTCGTTGAGCAGCGCCTTCATGATCGCGGCGTGGCCGGGGTAGCGGATGGTGCGGTAGTTCAGCGTGCGCACCTTGCCCTTCAGCGTCTCGGCCAAAGTGCCCAGGCCGCCAGAGGTGTTGAACGCCTCGTAGGTGACGCCGTCGAGCGAGAATTCCTCGCGCTCCTCCAGTGGCGGCACTTCGACCAGCTCGCCCTCGACGATTGCCTCGCAGGGCTCGCAATATTCGTTGATGACGCCGTCGGTGCTCCAGGTCAGGTTGTAGTTCAGCGCGTTCGACGGGTACTGCGGCAGCGCGCCGACGCGCATGCGCACGCTTTCCAGCGAGTCGAATCGGCTGGCGAGATCGTTGGCGACGATCGAGATGAAGCCGGGCGCCAGGCCGCATTGCGGGATGAAGGCGCTCTTGCCCGAACGCGCCAGTTCCTTGACCCGGCGGGTCGAGACGACATCCTCGGTCAAATCGAGATAATGCACGCCGGCACTGGCTGCCGCCTCGGCAATGCGCGTGGTGAGATGGAAGGGCGCGGCGCTGAGCACCGCGAATGTGCCGGCGAGCGCCGCCTCGAGCGCGCCTGATGCTTCGATGTCGAGCTCCAGCGTTGCCACTGCGGCCGGCAGTTCAGCCGCCGCGAGCTGTGCCGCCGAGCGGTCGACCAGGGTGACGTGATAATCACCGGTTGCCGCGAGCATCTCGGCAATGGTCGAGCCGATTTTGCCCGCACCGACGACAGTAATTTTCTTCATGACCGGTTCCCTCGCCCGAAAGTTGATTAGTTTGGGGCAGAATCGCAGCTTGCCTGTCGAAAGGAAGCGTGGAATTGTTCGAAACGAAGCCTCTCTTTGGTCAATCTGCCGATAAGGTTCGTCGAAATGCTCAGTGACGCCGAACAGGCCCTGCTTTCCCTGCTGCGCGGCAATGCGCGCGCCTCGACCGCTGAGCTGGCGCGGCAGCTCGGCGTGTCGCGCACCACCGTGCAAAGCCGGATCGAGCGGCTGGAACAGCGCGGCATCATCACCGGCTATGGGGTCAGGCTGGCGCCTGACTATGAACAGGGGCTGGTGCGGGCGCATGTGCTGCTCACCGTCACGCCCAAGCTTGCCGACAAAGTGGTGCGCAGCCTGCAGGCGCTGGCGCCGGTCAGGACGCTGCATTCGGTCAGCGGCAATTTCGACATGATCGTCATCGTCGACGCGCCGTCGATCCGCGATCTCGATACGCTGCTCGATCAGATTGGTGCCATGGAAGGGGTCGAGCGGACGTCATCGTCGATCATCCTGTCGACGCGCATCGACCGCTGAGCGAGGGGCGGTGAGCCCTTCGGAAGCGACAAAATCGCCACCGACATCTCGCCAGCAGCGGGCAGAAAGAGTAGTGGCTAATGCAGGGCGCACTTTCGTTGCCCGTTCCACGGGCTTGCCGGAGTCGCAAGAAACACCAATGACCTACGCTTCTTCCAAGCCCTCGCCGCAAGCTTTCGACCAGCACAAGCGCCTCATCGTTGTCCAGGTCGCGGTCGTGCTGGCCATGGTGCTGCTGTTGTTTGCCAAGCCGTTCCTGAGCGAAGGGTCGGACGGTCACGAGCTCATGGAACTCCTCGGCGTCGTCCTGGTGCTTGCCTGTGTCGGCGGTCGCCTTTGGAGCATCCTCTATGTCGGCGGCAAGAAGAACGAAGAGCTGATTTCCGCGGGGCCATTCTCGATGACGCAGAACCCGCTCTATTTCTTCTCCACGATCGGCGCGGTGGGCATCGGGTTGATATACGGATCCGTGGTGGTGGCCCTGGCATTGGGCCTCGCCAGTTTCATCGTTTTCCGGGTGACGGCGCGCAAGGAAGCCGAATTCCTGCTCGGAAAGTTCGGCCCCGCCTATACGGCGTATACCGAGCGGACACCGCGCTTCTGGCCGAATCCGCTGCTGTTTGCCGACCAGGCCGAGCGGCAGTTTTCAACGGCTGCGCTGAAGCGGACCTTTTATGACGGGCTCTATTTCCTTGCCCTTTTCCCGCTGATCGAAATGGTCGAGCATTTCAGGAATAGCGGCCTCCTGCCGACGCTTTTCACCGTCTATTGATTGTATGGATTGTATTGATTGGCGCCACCAGCCGCGCGGCGGCCGCTGGGCATCGGGATCACGAGGCGAGCCTTTCAGGCATGGCAGGCTTCCTGCCGACATTTTTCACCCTCTGTTGATCCGCGCCTGATCCTGCCCGGCGGTCAATAGCGGGGCCTTTTGTCGGAAACCACGACCAACCTGCCGCCGACATGCTGGCAGCGCTTGCATATCAGCTTCGAGGCCAGCCGCCGTTCGGAGATGAAATCGTAGTGGGTGCCGTAAGTCTCGATCAGAGCGTCAAGATCGAGCGAGCGCAAATGACCGCAACGCGGATTGCCGCAATAGGCGCTCAGGCCCAGTCCAAGGTCCCTGAGCTCGCCGAGTTTTGTCGGCAGCGCGGTCGGGACGACAATAGCGGCTGATACCACCGGGTTTGCCACCGAGACCAGGATGGGTGGTCGAAATTCCGCGCGGTCAATCGCGCTTATCGCCTGGACGGCTTCGTCTTCCGCGAAGCCAATATGCGTATCGATGCTCTCCATCGCTTCCATATGACCGCGGACAAACAGGGCCCTTCGCAGCACGTGCAGCGCATCCCTCGTCTCACAGAGTGTCGTGCGGAGCGTGAAAGGCATCTCCTCAATCCTTCAGGTAGCTGTCGGGAAGGCAATCGGCTTCTACGGCCGCCGCAATGAAGGCCCTGTGGACGTCTCTCGTGCTGCAAGAGCCGACCCTTTCCTGCACCAGGGCAGCCAGCGCAGCCATGAACATCGGCCCATCGGAGGGCCAGTCATTCGCCAGGGCGTCGGCCATTTCGGGAAGTGTCCGCAGCACCGAAATCGTGCCGTCGGTGCTTTCGATGGGAATTCCGGAAAATACAAAGGTTGGGTTGATTGTCACTGCACAGCTCCCGCTGGGGCGGGAGAATGATATGCGCTCTCAAGCACCAGCGCCCGTTCAATGGCTGATGACAAATCTAGTTGAGCACTTAAACAAAGCACTGTCCATTAACTATGACGTATCGGCTGTGGTTTGCGATTGCGTCGCCATTTACATCCGCTGAACGAAATCGACGCACCGCAAGGATACGCACACTGCGGCGACCCTGCTGCATGGCCTCGTCGTCTCTGTGCGTAGTTGGCGGTCTTTCTTGCTTGCTTTCAGCGCACTGGTCGTCAGCAGGCAATGGACCGCTATCGCGTGCGCGCGGTGCGGCGGACGCTCTGCACCAGAATCGCAAGGCAACCCACCAGCAGCAACACGCCGCCAAGCAATGGCGGCAGCGCCAGAAACTTCACCGCCGCTGTGACCGTCGCAATCAGGATCAGCGCCAGCAGGGCCAGATTGCCGTCGTCGACGAACATGCCGACAAGCTCCTTGAGGGCAAGACGGACAACATTCATCGGGCAAACCCTTCCTTGGGATAGGCGCCGCGCAGCCAGCGGACGATGGCAAGGGACGCCACCGAAACGACAGCGAAGATGGCCAGCAGAGCGAGGTCGGCGCCCGGCCAGTCGGCGCCGATGCCTTCGCCGGTCCAGAAAATGCCAAAACTGGTCAACATCAGCCCGACGACGAATTTGAGCGCATTTTCCGGCACGCGCGCCAGCGGCCGGTGCACCGCGAGCCCGATCAACATCACCAGGACGAACGCCGCCAGCGCGCCAAGGCCGGCGTAAAGGGTCTGCCCATGCGCGGCGCCGACCGCAATGACGATGAACACCACCTCGACGCCTTCGAGCAGCACCGCCTTGAATGCCGCCAGCCCTGCCAAATAGTCGGCGCGGCGGTCATTGGCCTGCTGCTGCAGACTGGCTGTCTCCTTTGAAAAGGCGAGCTCCTCGTCGTGCAGAGCGATGATGCCGACGGCGCGCAGAATGGCCTTGCGCAGCCAGCGCAGGCCAAACAGGATCAGCAGCACGCCGACGACGAATTGCAGAACGGTGATCGGAACCAGCGCCAGCAGCGGTCCGAACACCAGCACCAGCGCCGCCAGCAGCGCCAGCGCCAGGGCAGCGCCGGTGAGCGCCGGCCGCCAGCCGCGCGTCACGCCGACCGCCAGCACGATGGTGAAGGCCTCGACGACCTCTACGAAGGAAGCGAGGAAAGCGGCGGTGACGGTCGACAGGATGGGGGTGAGACTGTGCATGCGGCATCCCGAGTAGCTTGCGAGAATGCCCTAGCGCGAATTTTGCTTCCAGTGCGCCCAAACGAAAAAGCCGCGGCGGACCGCGGCTTTTCGATGCCTGATTCCCCTATGAGGAAATTGGAGCGCAGAATCGAGGCCCGATCACTACGCCTACGCTATCGCCCTCTAAGGTACGCTTTCCGCTCTGGTGCTGAGGCGGACGCGCGAAGAGGTGGCTCTCGGTCAGCGCGCGCGCCGGTAATGCATGGCGACCGCGCCGTTGCGGAGCGGCTTGGCCGAGATCAGCTCGAGCCGTCGCGTGCTGGGCAGCCCGCTCTGGTAGAGGGTCGGGCCGTGGCCCGCGATCCTGGGGTGCACGAGGAGCTTGTACTCGTCGATCAGATCCAGCCGGTCCAGCTCGGTCGCGAGCTTGCCGCTACCGAGGAGCACGCCGGCCGGGGTCGCGTCCTTGAGCCTCTGCACGCCCGTGCGCAGTTCGCCGCCGATGTGGTGGCTGTTGGTCCACGGGAAGGCTTTTCGCGTCGATGACACTACGTATTTCGGCTTGGCCTCCAGCTTGACCGCCCACTCGCGTATCGCCGGCGGCGCCTCCTCGTCGCCGCGGGCGACTGCCGGCCAGTAGCTCTCCATCATCTCGTAGGTGACGCGACCCCACAGCATTGCTCCGCCCTCATCCATAAGGCGGGTGAAGAAGGCGTGCGTCTCGTCGTCGGCAATTCCCTCCCGGTGGTCGACGCAGCCGTCCAGGGTGACGTTGATGCTGAAGGTCAACAGTCCCATGCGGCAAGTCTAAGCCATACAATCGAGAACATGAAGGCCGGTTGCTCGCGGTTGATGTTGAACTTCCGCAATGGGTCGGTTCAAGACGTTGGCGCCAGGCCGGAACCCCGCCCTTCGCGGCGTACAATCGGCGGCTCCAGGGAGCCTGCTGGATACCCCGTCGAACAATGGCGTAGCTGCGGGCGAAGCGATTCGAACGCTCGATCGTTCCGGCAATGGATGTTGACAGCGGGCAAATAGTGGCACTTACTGGCGGCGTAATCGGTTACGCAATCGATTACGGTTCAATCAAGTGGAGGAACGCATGAGCAAGAACCCGAATACGCACGCCGTCCCCGGTCTCGATTCAAGCCCATTTTCGCGCCGCCAATTCCTCAAGACCAGCGTGCTGGCGGCGGGTGCGCTGGCCATGCCGCTCGGACCGGCCATCGCGGCCGACAAACCGAAGGTCGGCCTGGTCATGAAGTCGCTGGCGAACGAATTCTTCAAGCAGATGCAGGCCGGCGCCGAAGACTACGCGGCCAAGAACAAGGACAAGTTCGATTTCGCCGCCGTCGGCATGAAGGACGAGCGTGACTTTGCCGCGCAGGTCGACGCGATCGAGAATTTCATCACCCAGAAATTCAATATCATCGTCGTCGCCCCGGCCGATTCGAAGGCCATGGTCACCCCGATCGCTAAGGCGCTGAAGGCCGGCATCAAGGTGATCAATATCGACGTCGCGCTCGACGAAGAAGCCAAGAAGAAAGCCGGCATCGATCTCGCCTTCTTCGGGCCTGACAACCGCGCCGGCGCCAAGCTGGCCGGCGACGCGCTCGGCAAGGCGCTTGGCAAGGGCGGCAAGGTCGTCATCCTCGAAGGCAACCCGGAAGCCGACAATGCCAAGGAACGCAAGCTGGGCTTCGACGACGCGGTGAAGGAACACGGGCTGGATCTGCTCGACAGCAAGACGGCACACTGGGAAACCGAGGAAGCCAACACGCTGATGACCAACTTCATGACCCAGCACCCCGACATTCAGGGCGTGATGGCGGCCAATGATTCGATGGCGCTCGGCGTCGTCAAGGCCATCGACGCGGCCGGCAAGTCGGACCAGATCAAGGTGGTCGGCTTCGACAATATTCCGGCTGTCGGACCGCTGCTGAAGAGCGGCAAGATGCTTGCCACGATCGAGCAGTATGGCGCCAAGATGGCAGCGCTGGGCATCGACTACGGCCTGCGCGAATTGGCCGGCGAGAAATTCTCCGGCTGGGTCAAGACCGACATCAAGCTCGTCACCGGCTAAGGCCTCCGAGCGGACCCTTGCATCTCCACGGCCGGGCGCAGATGCTCCGGCCTCGCATACGCCGTCATGGCCGCTTGCCAAGCTTGGCGGCGATGACGGCGCCCGCCGTGGAGTTGATGCCCCTCGTCCAGGCGCGCGAGCGAAGTTCAGGATTTGTTGCCATGACGGCGAACGATGCAATTTTGACCCTGGAAGGGGTCGGCAAGGTGTTTCCGGGGGCCATCGCGCTCAGCGGCGTCTCGCTCGCCATCGAACGCGGCGAAACCCACATCATTCTGGGCGAAAACGGCGCCGGCAAGTCGACCCTGATCAAGCTCTTGGCGGGTATCTACCGGCCAGACAGCGGCGAGATCGCCTTCAACGGCGCGCCATACCACCCGAAGACGCCTCACGATGCGCAGGCCGGCGGCATCCGCATCGTCCACCAGGAACTCAATCTGCTCCCGTATCTGAGCATCGCCGAGAACCTGATGCTGGAAAGCCTGCCCCGCCGCTTCGGCGTGGTCGACGGCAAGGTGCTCAACCGGCGCGCCGTTGCACTCCTCAAGGAGGTCGGCCTGGACGTCGACCCGAAGACGCGCGTCGAGGAACTCGGCGTCGCGCAGATGCAACTCGTCGAGATCGCAAAAGCGCTTTGCTACGACAGCAAGCTTCTCGTCCTGGACGAGCCGACCGCGACGTTGACGCCACCGGAAATCGAACGCCTGTTCGCCATCATCAAGCGGCTGAAGGCAAAGGGTGTGACGATCATCTACATCTCGCACCGCCTGCATGAGGTGTTCGAGATCGGCGATCGGGTAACGGTGCTGCGCAATGGCCAGCTGGTGAGCACCCGCGACCTGCAGGGTCTCACCGTGCCCGACCTCGTACGCATGATGATCGGCCGCGACATTGCCGACGAATACGGCTTCGACACCTCCATCGTGCCGGGCAAGGTCGCGCTCAGCGTCAGGGATCTGAAGCGCGACACCACGACACCCGCAATATCCTTCGACGTTCGACATGGCGAGATACTGGGGGTGGCCGGCCTCGTCGGCAGCGGCCGGACAGAGGCGATGCGGGCGCTGTTCGGCGCCGATGCAAAGATCGGCGGCGTCATCGAAGTCGACGGCGTGCGGGCCGCGATTTTCGCGCCGAAGGACGCCGTGCGGCATGGGCTGAGCCTGCTCACCGAAGATCGCAAGGGCCAGGGCCTGCTGCTCGACCTGCCGGTCGACCAGAACATGACCATCACCGACCTCAGCAGGATCTCGCGGTACGGCCTGCTCGATCGTGACGCGGAGGCCGCCGCGGCGACCGATCTGGTCGGACAGTTGCGGGTCAAGACCAGCTCGATCGCCCAGGCCGTTCGCAACCTTTCGGGTGGCAACCAGCAAAAGGTGGTTCTGGCGAAGTGGCTGTTTCGCGGCACCTCGACGCTGATCCTCGACGAGCCGACGCGCGGCGTCGACATCGGCGCGCGGCGCGAGATCTATCAGTTGCTGTGGATGCTGGCGGCGGCTCAGAAGGGCATCGTCATGGTATCGTCCGACCTGCCCGAACTCATGGGCATGTGCCACCGCATCATCGTCTTTTCGAAGAACAGGATCGTCGGCGAAGTGCCGCGATCCGAATTCGACCAGGAGCGCATCTTGTCGCTCGCCTATCAGGAGTATGTGCGACCATGAGCGACATGTCCGAAACCGCAGCGTCGGCACCTGCCTCCTCTGCCAGGCCGAAGCTCCTGCGCTTTCTCGTCCGCGACGCCGGCGTGCTGGTGGCACTGGTGCTGATCACGCTGTTCTTCTCCTTCACGGCCCCCTATTTCGCCACGCCGGAGAACGCGCTGAAGATCTTCGTGCAGATCGCCATCAACACGGTTCTGGCGGCGGGCATGACCTTCGTCATCCTCACCGGCGGCATCGACCTCTCCGTCGGCTCGGTGCTTGCGCTCTGCACGGTCGTCGGCGCAACCGTCATGATCAACGAGAGCCTGTCGCCGGCGATGGCGATCACACTGGCGCTGCTTGCCTGCATGGCGACCGGTGCCGTCTGCGGCGCCCTCAACGGCCTGATCTCCACACGCTGGAAGATCCCATCCTTCATCGTTACGCTCGGCATGCTCAACATGGCCGCGGGAGCGGCGCGCGTGGTGAGCGACAATTCGACGATCACCGGCCTGCCGCAAAGCTTCATCGATTTCGGCAACCTCATCATCGGCGGCTTCCTGCCTTCGATCTTCCTCATCGCGGTGCTGGTGATCGCCGTCGGCTGGTTCGTGCTGCGCTTCACCGTTTTCGGCCGCATGATCTTCGCCGTCGGCACCAATGACGAAGCGGTGCGCCTCTCGGGCCACAATCCGGACGTCTACAAGATCGCCGCCTTCACGATCAGCGGCGCGACGGCCGGCATCGCGGCCATGGTCTATCTGCTGCGCCTGAACATCGGCAGCCCGATCGCCGGCGTCGGTTACGAGCTCAACGCCATTGCCGCGGTCATCATCGGCGGAACCAGCCTGAACGGAGGCAAGGGCTCCATCATCGGCACGCTGGTGGGCGCCTGCATTCTTCAGGTGCTGGGCACCGGGCTGCAGCTGCTCGGCGTCGGTGATAATTTCAAGCCGATCGTGATCGGCCTTGTCATCGTGCTGGCCGTCATCCTTGACGCCTACCGGGAAAGGCTGCTCAGGGTAATTCGCTAGAAAAATGCGGGAAAGGGGACCATGACGACGATTGCCGATGTCGCGCGACATGCCGGGGTGTCCGTCGCCACCGTGTCGCACGTCATGAACCAGACACGCCATGTCGGACCGGAGACGGCCGAGCGGGTGCACGCGGCGATCGCGGCCTTGCGCTACAGCCCGAATTCGCTGGCCCGCAGCCTGCGGCGCGGCGAGACCAAGACCATCGGCCTGCTTCTGCCCGACAATTCCAACCCGTTCTTCGCCAGCGTCGCGCGCCAGATCGAGGACGCGGGTTTCCTGGCGGGCTATACGGTGATCCTGTGCAATTCGGACGGCAGCGCCGAAAAGGAGGAGCGCTATCTGTCCGTGCTGATAGCAAAACAGATCGACGGCCTGATCTTTGCCGGCTCGTCGGACCGCGCGCGGGTGTTCTCGCGTCTCTCCAAGACCAACGTGCCGGCGGTGCTGCTCGATCGCGAGATCCAGTCACTCAATATGGATTCGGTGCTGGTGGACCACGATCACGGTGGCTACCTCGCCGGTCAATATCTGATCAAGCTCGGCCACCGGACGTTTGGCGTCATCGGCGGCCCGCGCGATTCCAGTTCGAGCCCCGCCCGCCTGCTCGGCTTCATCAGGGCGCTGCGCGAAGCCGGGCTGGACTTGCCTGCGGCGAGGGTGGTGGATTCCGACTATCAATTCGCCGGCGGGCGCCTGGCGATGGAGCGCCTGATGGCGCAGGCGCCCGAGATCACGGCGGTCTTCGCCTGCAACGACCTGATGGCCATGGGCGCGCTGACGGCGCTGCGCTCGCGGGGATTGCAGGTCCCCGAGGACATGTCGATGATCGGCTTCGACGACATACCCTATGCCGTCACCACATGGCCGCCGCTGACGACGGTCGCACAACCGGTCGAGAAGATAGGAACGCGAGCTGTGAGCCTGCTGCTGGATCGCCTCGGCGACCCGGCGGCCCAGTCGTGCCGTGAAATCCTCCTGCCTGTCCTCGTCGAGAGGGAAAGCTGTGCTCCATGGCCCGGACCGCGTGAACGAGGCAGGTCGTAGGCGGCCGGCACCGAAGGGCGAGCGCAAGAGGCCTGCGCCAACCACCGGGAAACGAAAAAGCCGCAGGGTGCAGCTTGCTACGGCTCAGGAACCATTCGGGACAGTGTGCGGTCAAACACGAAACTGCCGATCCATGTCCCCACTGAGTCAGCTTACCTTCAGTCGTACCATGACAACCTTTGTCTGGTCGCCCGCACGTTCGACTTCGAGAATACCGGAAGCAACCGCTAGATCGCTCAATCTCGCATAGCCGTAATTTCTAGCGTCGAAGTCTGGAGACTGCTTTGCCAGATGAGCGCCCACGCGCGCGAGGTTCGCGCGGCCGTCCTCATCCGCCGACGCCTCAACTGCCTTTTGGAGCATGCTCAGAGCGGCCTCGTTCAGCCTACCACTCGCCGCTCCACCCTGCGCTGGACGGGTTTTTTCTGCTTCGATTTTGACCGGTACGGCGGCAGCCTTAGCGGGCTTCTCAACGGCCTTCTCTCGGGTGATTTGGGTTGCCTGCGGCGGCCGTGGTCCGGCGCCCCCAAGCACATCGACATATATGAACTTGTCGCAGGCGGTGATGAACGGTCGAGGCGTCTTACGTTCACCGAACCCGTAAACGGTTATGCCCTGTTCGCGGATGCGTGAAGCTAGCCTTGCGAAATCGCTGTCGCTCGAAACGATGCAGAAGCCGGAAAACCGCCCCGTATAGAGCAGGTCCATCGCGTCAATGATCATCGCGCCGTCGGTCGCGTTCTTGCCTGTCGTGTAAGCGAACTGCTGTACAGGCTGAATGGAATGCTCAAGCAAGCACTCCTTCCAGCCATTGAGGGCTGGCTTCGTCCAGTCACCGTAGATTCGCTTGACGCTTGCTGTGCCGTAAGTGGCGATTTCCGCGAGAAGCCCCGAGATGATCTTCGGTGATGCGTTGTCGCCGTCGATCAAAATCGCAAGTGTATCGCTCATCATTCCGCAAGCCTTCCCTGTGCCTGTCATACACGATAATCCGGATTTCAGGTTTTCGGCATTTTCTAAGAGCCCGTTTCGACACTCGCTCGTACGAGTCATCTGAAGACGGTTCTGAGAACCAGAGCGGAAAGTACGTGAAGGTGCCGAGCACCGGAAGCGCCTGCAGATGGCCGCAGGAGTCGAGTTTTCCAAACGGGCTCTGAGCGGCACGACCGATCCATTGATACCACGGCGGTGCGCTCCGCCCGTGTAGAAACAGCATACCACGTGCTTGCCCGGCCTATGATCGCCCTGTGACCACGGTCGCTCCGACGGACTTCGATGGTTGCGGTTTCAATCACCCAGAAACGAAAAAGCCGCGGCGGACCGCGGCTTTTCGATGCTTGATTCCCCTTGGAGGAAATTGGAGCGGGTGAAGCGATTCGAACGCTCGACCCCAACCTTGGCAAGGTTGTGCTCTACCCCTGAGCTACACCCGCTCGCACGGCTTTTGGGCCGCAAGCCGCGCCTATATGGCCGAAGAGCGCGGCGATTGCAACAGGGAAATCGCAGGCTTTTTGGCCGCACCGGGCGGCGTGGACAAGCCTTCCGGGTCCGCGCCGGGCGATAAGCCTTATTGCCTTGTTGAACGACGGTCTTGTCTCGACGGCATCATTGGCCGTAAACGGCAGGCTTGAACCGCGACAGAGAAAAACACCGATGCCGAAGACCGAAGCCGAGCTTTTCGCCTTTCTCGCCGAACTCGGCATCGCCGTCGAGACGCGGCGCCATCCGCCGCTGTTCACGGTTGCCGATTCGCAGGCGCTGCGCGGGGAAATTGCCGGCGGGCACACCAAGAACCTGTTCCTCAAGGACAAGAAGGACAATGTCTTCCTGGTCAGCGTCGGCGAGGAGGCGGAGGTCGATCTCAAGCAGATCCACCATCTCATCGGCGCCACAGGCCGTGTTTCCTTCGGCAGACCGGAGCTGCTGATGGAGCTGCTCGGCGTCGTTCCGGGCGCGGTCACGGTGTTCGGGCTGATCAACGATACTTCGCGCCGGGTCAAGGTGGTTCTCGACCAGGAACTGATGGCGCATGCGGTGATCAACGCCCATCCGCTGACCAATGAAGCCACGACATCGATCGCCGCCGCCGACCTGATCAAATTCGTCGAGGCAACCGGGCATGATGCTGTTATCTTGAAAGTCTCGGCGTGATCGCCACATGGTGGCTGAAACCGGCTTTGTGAAAAAGGGCGTTGCGCCCGTCCGTGGGACAGCGGCGCGACCGAAAGGGTGACGAGATGAGTGACAACAATCCATTTGGCGGCGCCAGTGGCCAATATTCCACCACAGTGCAGTATGGTGGAACCGAGCCTGCCCGGCCGAAGGTTGCGCTTGGCGAGGCGCCCACCGCCGATGTCATCAAGGACACCACCACCGCGGCCTTTGCCGCCGACGTCGTCCAGGAATCGCGCCGCCAACCGGTGCTGGTCGATTTCTGGGCGCCGTGGTGCGGCCCGTGCAAGCAATTGACGCCGCTCCTGGAAAAGGCGGTGCGCGCCGCCGGCGGCAAGGTCAAGCTGGTCAAGATGAACATCGACGATCATCCGTCGATCGCCGGCCAGCTCGGCATCCAGTCGATCCCGGCGGTCATCGCCTTCAAGGACGGCCAGCCGGTCGACGGCTTCATGGGCGCTATCCCGGAGAGCCAGATCGCCGAATTCATCACCAAGGTTGGCGGCAAGGGCAACGGCGCGCCGCCGGTGGCCGAGGCGCTGGCCGCGGCAGCGGAAGCGCGCGCCGCCGGCGACATGCAAACCGCGGCCGACATTTATGACGCCATCCTGGAGCAGGCGCCGGAGACGATCGAGGCGATTGCCGGGCTGGGCGAGCTGCTGTTCGAGGCCGGCGACACAGCGGGCGCCGAAGAGGTTCTGGCCAAGGCGCCGGAAGCCAAGAAGGACGCGCCGGTGCTTGCAGCCGTGCGCGCCAAGATCGCACTCGCCGCGCAAGCCGCCGCACTTGGCAATCCGGCCGAGTTCGAGCAGCGCCTGGCCGCCAATCCCGGCGATCATCAGGCGCGCTTCGATCTGGCCATGATCCAGAACGCCAAGGGCGAACGCACGCAGGCCGCCGACAATCTGCTGGCCATCATCAAGGCCGACCGCGCCTGGAACGACGATGGCGCCAAGACGCAATTGCTGCAGTTTTTCGAGGCCTGGGGCATGACCGACGAAGCGACGCTGGCGGCACGGCGCAAGCTGTCGTCGCTGCTGTTTTCGTAGAGCCGGTTTTAGGCTGTTTTTGGCGGATGGCCTTGCGGGTCACGGTGGCTGCGCCATGTTAGACGGCAAGAGATCGGGCCGGACCGATCCGCTTGCTTCGGGCATGGCTTGCGCCTGTTGGATTGCGACGGGCGAAATTCCGGATTGACGCGCTTCTTGACGAAGCGATCGGAGGATGAAGTGCAGGCGGGAAACGCGCACTACCGGCAGGCCAAGGATTTGCCGTCGACGATCGCGATCTTTCCGCTCGAAGGCGCGCTGCTGTTGCCGGGCGGCCGCATGCCGCTCAACATTTTCGAGCCGCGCTATCTGCAGATGGTCGATGAGGCGATGGCCGGATCGCGGCTGATCGGCATCATCCAGCCCAGCCTCGACGGCGCCTTGCGCGGCGACGGCGAGCCGGAACTCTGCAATGTCGGCTGCGCCGGGCGCATCATCTCGCTGGCCGAAAGCGGCGACGGCCGCTACCTGATTTCGCTGCAGGGCGTCTGCCGGTTTCGCATCGCACATGAACTCCCGGTCAAAACGCCGTTTCGCCAGGGCAAGATCGCGCCCTTCCTCACCGATCTCCATGAAGATCAGGCGGCGAACGAGATCGATCGGCCAGCGCTGCTGAAGGCGTTTCGCGCCTATCTGCAGGCCAATGATCTGGAAGCCGACTGGGAAAGCGTCAGCCGCGCCGAAAACGCCATGCTGGTCAACGCGCTGTCGATGATGGCGCCCTATGGGCCGGCGGAGAAACAGGCGCTGCTCGAAGCGGCGGATTTGAGGATGCGCGCCGAAACGCTGATCGCCATCACCGAAATGGCGCTGGCGCGCGAGAATGAGGATTTTGGCTCGAGTTTACAGTAAGGTGTGCCGATACTCAGGTGATGCCGGCCTGCAAACGGCGGCCTCCTGCGCTTCCGGTGCTCACGTACTTTAAGTACGCTCCGCTCCGGTTCTCGGAAGCCACCATTTTCGACTCGGCCTGACCTGAATCTCAACACACCTTGGGTTGGCGTTTGGCGAAGAAGGAGAGAACTGATGGTGGCGGATGGCGGGAACAGGGTCGATCCCAAGCTGCTGGAACTTCTGGCCTGCCCGCTGACCAAGGGCCCGTTGGCCTGGGATCCGGAGCGCGGCGAATTGATCTCAAGGGTGGCAAAACTCGCCTACCCGGTGCGCGACGGCATCCCGATCATGCTGCCCTCGGAGGCGCGGGCGATTTCCGCCGAGGACATGCTGTCGCCGCCGCGGCTGGGTGGGCCTGCATAAAGGACATAGAGGTCCCCCTTCGTCGTCATCCTAGGGCGGAGCAGCCGCGCAGCGGCGTCGCGGAGACCCTAGGATCCATGCCGCGACGTATGCGACACGCGAAGACGGACCAAATAGAGTGCTTCTGCGGGCCGGCACGGTGGATGACATAGCTGCCCCGGTGTGGATACAAGCGCCATTCCGAGCCGCTGCATTCTTCGGCGGATGTCACGGCATGGATCCTAGGGTCTGCGCTGCGTCGCTTCGCTCCTTGCTCCGCCCTAGGATGACGAAGCGTGGGGCGCATGCCTTACTGAAAGTTCCGCCCCTTCGGCATGACCCGCTCCGCTTCTCCCGACAGCGTCGCGATATCCTGTCGGATCGGCGCAGGTGGCCGGCTGGCGCTTTGATCGGCGGCCGCGCTGACCTTCTCCAACAGCACAGTCAGCCAGGGCGTCAGATCCTCGACCTTTTCCGCAACGATGTGGATGACATCCGATTCCGACTGCAATTTGCCGGTGACGCGGACGAAGCGCGCGCCCATGACGATGGGCCGAAAGCGTTCAAAGGTTCTTTGCCAGAAAATGATGTTGGCGACCGCCTTGTCGTCTTCGAGCGTCAGGAAAATGGCATTACCCTTGCCGGGCCGTTGCCGCACCAGCACGAGGCCGGCGACGGAGACCCGCCTGCCGTCGCGCACGGAGCCCAACCGGGCATTGGGCGTGACGCCGGCACGATCCAGTCGTTCGCGCAGGAAGGCGACCGGGTGCGCCTTCAGCGAAAGGCCGAGCGAACGGTAGTCGTGGATGACATGTTCGCCGAGCGGCATTGTCGGCAGCTTTGTCTGCGGCTCCAGCTCGCGCAGGCGGATTTCGGGCTGGTCGAACAAAGGCAACTTTTCGGCGGCACTCTTGCCGTCGAGAGCGCGCACCGCCCACAGCGCTTCACGGCGGTCGAGGCCGAGCGAGCGGAAAGCGTCGGCCTGCGCCAGTTTTTCGATTTCGCCGACGTCGAGGCCGGAGCGCAACCAGACATCCCTGACGGTTGTGTAGCCGGAACCGCGCCTGGCGACGAACAGGTCCATGCGCTCCTTGGAAAGTCCCTTGATCTGGCGGAAGCCAAGCCGGACGGCATGATTGGTCCGAATGACGCCGCGCATCTCGCCATGGCGTTCGAGGACCCGCGCCGGATTGAAGGCCGATTCCTCCAGGGCGCAATCCCAGGCGGAATGATTGACGTCGACCTCGCGGATGTCGACGCCATGGTCGCGTGCGTCGCGGACCAGCTGGGCCGGCTGGTAAAAACCCATCGGCTGCGAGTTCAGGATCGCGACGCAGAACACGTCGGGATAGAAGGTCTTGAACCAGCAGGAGGCATAGACCAGCAGGGCGAAGGACGCGGCATGGCTTTCGGGAAAGCCATATTCGCCAAAGCCTTCGATCTGCTTGAAGCAGCGCTCGGCGAAGTCTTTTTCGTATCCCCTTTTCATCATGCCATCGACCATGCGCTGGCGGTAATTGCCGATGGTGCCGGTGCGCTTGAAGGTGGCCATGGCGCGGCGCAATTCATCGGCCTCGCCCGGCCTGAAGCCGCCGGCGACGATGGCGATCTTCATCGCCTGTTCCTGGAACAGCGGCACGCCCAGCGTTTTGCCGAGGATCTCTTTCAACTCCGGCTTGGGATACTCCGCCTCTTCCTTGCCTTGCCGGCGGCGCAGATAGGGGTGGACCATGTCGCCCTGGATCGGGCCGGGCCGCACGATCGCCACCTCGATGACGAGGTCGTAAAAATTCTGCGGCCGCAGGCGCGGCAGCATCGACATCTGGGCGCGCGATTCGATCTGGAAGACGCCGAGCGTGTCGGCTCGGCAGATCATATCGTAGACACGCTTGTCCTCCGCCGGCAAGGTGGCCAGCACATAGGGCCGGCCATACGGGTCTCGCGCCTCCGGGTAATGATCCCTCAGCAAGGTGAAGGCACGCTGCAGGCAGGTCAGCATGCCGAGGGCCAGAATATCCACCTTGAGGATTTTTACCGCGTCGAGATCGTCCTTGTCCCATTCGACCATCTTGCGCTCGTCCATCGCCGTCTTGACGATGGGAACGATCTCGTCGAGCCGGTCCCTGGTGATGACGAAGCCGCCGACATGCTGGGAGAGATGGCGGGGAAAGCCCATGATCTCGTTGGCGTGAGCGAGCACATGCCGCGTCGACGGGTCGGCCCGGTCGATACCGCCGGCCTTTGCTTCCTTTTCGCCGAGTTCCGAGGTCGACCAGCCCCAGATCGAGCCGGACAGCGCGCCTCGGACATCGTCGGACAGGCCCATCGCCTTGGCCACTTCGCGCAGCGCCGAGCGGCCGCGATAGCTGACGACGGCGGCGGCCAGCGCGGTGCGCTTGGCGCTGTATTTGTTGTAGATGTACTGCATGACGATCTCGCGCTTTTCGTGCTCGAAATCGACGTCGATGTCAGGCGGCTCGTTGCGCTCCTCGGAAATGAAGCGCTCAAACAGCGTGTCGATCCGGTCGGGCCCGACCTCGGTGATGCCGATGCAGAAACAGACGATCGAATTGGCGGCGGAGCCGCGCCCCTGGCAAAGAATGTCCTGGCTGCGGGCATATTTGACGATGTCATAAACGGTCAGGAAGTAACGCGCGTAGTTCAGGCGATCGATCAGAGCGAGCTCTTCGCCAATGCGCTGGAATACGGAAGCAGGGACGCCCGCCGGATAGCGCGTGGCGGCCCCCTCCCTGGCCAATCGTTCGAGCTCGGCCTGTGGCCCGAGTCCCGATTCCGTCGGCTCATCAGGATAATTGTACTGGAGATCACTGAGCGAGAAGGTCAGCTCTTCGGCAAAAATCTGCGTCTCCATCAGCGCCTGCGGGTGGCGGCGGAACAGGCGGGCCATCTCCAGCGGCGGCTTCAGGTGGCGCTCGGCATTGGCGGTCAGCTCCAGCCCGGCTTCGGCGACAGGCACGTTGAGGCGGATTGCCGTCAGCACGTCCTGCAGTGAGCGGCGCTCGGCCGTGTGGTAGAGAACATCGTTGGTCGCCATCAGCGCCATGCCGGTCACTTCCGCCAGGCCCGCGGCCTGCTCGATGCGAAAGCGGTCGTTGCCGCGATAATCCGGCGCAACCGCCAGCCGCACATTGTTGCCGAAGCGGTGCCTGAGCTGGTGCAGCAGGGTCAGCCCGTCTTCCGCGGTCGCCGTCAGATCGGGCAGGATGGCCAGTGACATCTGATCGCCCCATTCGAGCAGATCGTCGCGGGTGAGCAGGGTTGCGCCCTTCTCATTCTCGTCGCGCAGATTGGCTTGCGTCAGCATGCGGCAAAGATGCCCCCAGCCCTTGCGATCCCTGGGATAGGCGAGAATGTCCGGCGTGCCGTCGCCGAAAACCAGCCGGCAGCCGGGGTGATAGGTAAGGTGCTCGACCTTGGCCTGCTGCCAGGCGCGCACGACGCCGGCCACCGTGTTGCGGTCGGCAAGGCCGATCGCCGAAAACCCCAGAAGCTTGGCCGCGACCACCAGTTCCTCGGGCTTGGAGGCGCCGCGCAGAAACGAGAAATTCGACTGGATGCCGAATTCGGCATAGGGAATGACGGTCAGCGCGTTCATGCAAACACCCCGTGCATGAACCAGCGCGGCGCAGGCTGCCCGGTGCCGTAGAGGCCCTGGCGGTAGAGCCAGTAACGGCGGCCGTCGCTGTCCTCGATGCGGAAATAATCGCGGGTCAGCGCGTCTTCCTGGTCCTGTTGCTGGCGCCACCATTCCGGCGCGATGCGTTCGGGTCCCTCGGCGCGGGCGACCCGGTAGAGAGCGCGGCGCCAGCGGAAATTCATCGGCGGTCCCTCGGGCAGTTCGGTGGCCGGCACTTCGATCGGCTCGGGTGATCGGAACAGCCGAATTGGCCGCTCCGGCCGGAAGATTGTCGCCGGCGCCTTCATCCGCTCCGGCTTTTTCGGCGGCGTGGTCCGTTGCGGCGCCTCGGTGAAGGGAAGCGTGGCGACGGCGCGCTCCGGCAGATGGCTGTCGACGGCGACGGGTTGCAATACCGCACCGTCGCCGAGCCGGGCGCGGATGCGGTCGGCAAACAGCGCGATGTCGGCGCCGTCGTCCTCGGCCTCGCCGGTGAGGTCGGCCTGCTGCATGTCGAAGGCAGCCGCCGACAGCACCGAGAGGCGCACGAGATCGAAGCCATAGCCGGCATCGATATCCTGTTCGAGCGCGGCCAGCCGTTCATGGAACAATCGCTGGATCAGCAGCGGTTCGCGCAAGGGGCGCGAGGTGCCGACAGCGATGCGGCTGACGGCGCCGTCGACGCGAAACAAGAGCAGCGCCAGTGTTCTCGCGCCCTCGCCGCGGCGCTCGAGGTCGCTCTTCAAGGTCGTCGCCAGCAGTCGCACCAGCCGCTCGATCTCGTCGGTCAGCATGACGGGCTCGGCGAGGTGGCGCTCGACCGAAAGCGGCGCGACCGGCAGGCGCGGCGACACGGCCTCGTCGAGGCGACCGAGCGCCTGGTCGAGGCGCAACAGCAGGGTTGCGCCGAAGCGGCGGGCAAGCGGCGCGCGCGGTGCCGCCATGACGGCGCCGGCGGTGCGCAGGCCGACGCTTTCCAGGCTGGCGCGGATGTCGGGGTCGATGCGCAACGCCGCCAATGGCAGTGGGGCGAGCAGTGCGTCCTCCTCGCCTGACGCGACGATAAGGTCACCGGAAAACCGCGCCGCCGCCCAGGCGGCGCCCGGCGTGGCGGCAAGGCCGGCGCGAACATCAAAGCCCTGATGGAAGAAGCGCGACAGGATGTCGTCGAGCATGGCGCGTTCGCCGCCGAACAGATGGGTGCAGCCGGTGACGTCGAGAAACAGGCCGTCGGCACCGTCCAGCGCCACCAGCGGGGTGTAGCGGTCGCACCAGTCGGCGAGGCCTTCGAGCAGGCGGCGGTCGGCCTCCGGATCGGCTTCGACGATGTCGATCGACGGATGCATGGCGCGCGCATCGGCGATGCCCATGCCGCGCTTCAGGTGCAGCGCTTCAGCCCGCTCGTCGAGGGCTGAGATGCGCTGGGCGTTGCGGTCGCGATGGCTGACCACCAGTGGCAGATGATCCGACGGCCGGGAACGCCAGGACCGACCCAGACGCTGCCGCAATATCCTCTCGGCGGCCAGATGCGGAAACCACAGCGACAGTATCCGTTGCCCGTTCTCCCCGGGGCCGTCTTTCCTCAAAAGCGTGTTCATCGGGGTTCCACTCCAGTGTGAATTGTCCAGGCAGAGCCGTGCGGCTCTTGCCGATGCTGATGGTGAAGGCGGGGCGGCCGATCGAACCGGCCAGCGGCCCGGCGATGGTGCTGCGCGGTGCCGACGGCGCCGACGACACAATGAGGCGCACTTGTGCGGCCGTCGGCTCTGCCTCGCCGGCCTGCCGCAGCAGGAACACCGGCCGGCCGGCGCTCTGCGCCCGCGCGTGCAGCCGCCGCGTCGCGGTGAGATCGAGCCGCTGCGGACTGCCGCGTATCTCGAGAATGACGGCGGCCAGCGCCGTCATGCGGGCGGCCTCCTCGGCGACCCACAGCGCGTCGACAAGTCTTGGCGCCTGCGAAAACAGCAATTGTTCCGGCGCGATGCCGAAAAAGCCGTGCAGCCCCTTGGCATAGGGAAAGCCGGCCTCGCGAAAAATCTCCGTGGTGCCGATCCACAGCACGGGCAGGCGCGGGCCTTGCCTGAGGATCAGGCTGATCAGCGACAGCGCAAAGCCGGCGACGGCCCCGGCATCGCGGGTCTCGGTGCCATGGATTTCGCTGAGTGCCGCTTTCGGCAGGCCGCCGCTCAAAGCGCGGTCGAGACGCTCGGCGCCGGTGCGCAGAAATGCCTCCGGCGAGGCCACGGCGATGCCGCGGCGGACGATCGTCACATCGGTGTTGGAGGTGACATTGGGGGCGTCAAGCGACGGGCCAGCCGGCGCCTCCAGGCGCTCGGGCAGCGTTCCCTCGATCTTCGCGATCTGGCGGCGCAGGGCAAAAACAGTCTCCCGCGCCACGGCGGTCATCGCCATGACGGTCAGCTTCCACTCACAATTGTTCCTGTTATGTTCCTATAGATTCCAGAGGGGGCCGGAAGAGTCAAGCGGAGTCATGGGGAATTTATTCCTGCCCGCGAGAACGCAGCAGAGCAATTGCTTGAAGCGCCCTGTCATCCTTTCCGGGCGTTGGCGCTGCCCCTCATCTGGCTGCCGCCATCTTCTCCCCGTAAACGGGGAGAAGGATGCTGCCGTCGACCATTTCGCCAATCACCAACGTTGCAGACGGGCGCCAGCATTGCGGCCGGCTTCTTTCTCCCCGTTCACGGGGAGAAATGCCCGGCAGGGCAATGAGGGGCGGGGCTGACATCGACCACTGATCGTTTGAAGTCGTTGCGTTGGGGCCGCCGCCGCGTCATTTGCCGATTCCTGAGGGAAAGCCTATATGCCGGGATCAAAGGACAAAGCATGGCCCGCATCTACAAGACCCGCACCTGGCACGACGAACTCTCGCCCTCGATCGAGGAAATGGAGTTCCTGGCGCTGGAGGCGTATGCGCATCTGCCGGACGATTTTCGCAAGCTGACTGGCGAGATCGTCATCCAGATCGCCGAGTTTCCGACCGACGAGATCATGGACGATCTGTCGCTGGAGACGCCGTTCGACCTGCTCGGCCTGTTCGAGGGACGCGGCATCGCCGAGCGCTGGAACCCGCAGACCGGCGAGGGGCCGAACCGCATCACGCTCTACCGCCGCGCCATCCTCGACTACTGGTCCGAGAACGAAGAGACGCTGGGCGACATCGTCACCCATGTGCTGATCCACGAGATCGGCCACCATTTCGGGCTGTCGGATGATGATATGGAGAAGATCGAAGAGGCGGCCGAGTAACCCCCACGCTTCGTCATCCTACGGCGAAGCAAGGAGCGAAGCGACGCGGCGCAGACCCAAGGATCCATGCCGTGACAGCCTTGCAGTGCTCCGGTGGTGCAAGAAACCGAGCGTCTACCACCCGGTTCCACGAAAGAGCTCGAACCACTCCGGATTGGCCTTTTCGATCAACTCGATCTTCCATTGCCGCGGCCAGCGCTTCAATGACTTCTCGCGCTGAATGGCATCGGCAATGTCGAAAAATTCCTCGTACCAGACTAGCCGTTGTACACCGTATCGGCTGGTGAAACCCGCGCCCTGGCCGGATTTGCGCTCCGGCATGCGTCGGCCAAGATCGTTGGTGACGCCGATATAGATCGTGCCGCGCTTCTGGCTCGCGGTCATATAGACGTAACCGGTCATGGTTTCAGGGTAGCGAGCGTTGATGCACGGACAAGCGCGATTCTGATCCGCTGCATCGACCAATTTCACGGCATGGATCCTAGGGTCTGCGCTGCGTCGCTTCGCTCCTTGCTTCGCCCTAGGATGACGAAGGGAGAGGAGCTTGGCAAAACTACCAGTCACTAAGCTTGGTGTCCGGCCCGTATTCCTGGCCCTCGATATCCTTCACCACGGCCTGGCCGCAGCGCATGGTTTTTGCCTTCTTGTCGTAGGCATAGGTTGGCGAGCCGAACAGGTGCCAGCCCTTGTTCAGCGCCGCCGTCACCTTGTGGCAGAAGGTGGCGTCGTCCGGAGCGGACAGAAAGCGGTAGAGTTTCATGGTTCAGTTCCTGTCGTAAATAACCTGTAACCGGCGAGCATCGAGTGCCATCATGCCCCGATGGCGGCTGCCTTCGCCAGCAGTTTTTCGGCCTGCGCCAGATGCAGCCGCTCGACCATTCTGCCATCCAGCGCAATCACGCCCTTGCCGGCATTTTCAGCGAGCGCGAAGGCCTCTTTTATCGCGCGCGCCTCGGCCAAGGCTTCGGGCGACGGCGCAAAGGCGCGGTTGGCGGCCTCGATCTGAGCCGGGTGGATAAGTGACTTGCCGTCGAACCCCATGGCGGCTGCTTCCGCGCATTCGCGGGCAAAGCCGTCGGCATCGCGAAAATCGTTGAAGACGCCGTCGAGCATGTCGAGACCGCCGGCGCGCGCGGCCAGCAGCATCTGCATCAGCCAGGGCACGAGATAGCGCCGGTCGGGGGTGGCCGACACGCCGGTCTCCTTGACCAGATCATTCGTTCCGGCAACGAAACAAGTGAGGCGCGAGGCCGGATCGCGGCCAAGTTCGGCGATGGCGCCGATGTTGAGCATCGCCTTCGGCGTCTCGATCATCGCCCATAATTTCACCGTGTCGGGGGCAAAATTGTCGTCGAGGACATCGCCGACTTCGAGAATGTCGCGCGGCGTGGCGACCTTGGGCAGAAGGATGCCATCGGGCTCGCAACTGGCGACGGCCAGCAGATCGTCGGTGCCCCATTCGCTGGCGAGCGCGTTGACGCGCACCACCATCTCGCAGCGCCGCCCGTTGGCAACCGGGCGGTTGGCGAAAATGCCCTTCAGTCTTTCGCGGGCGGCACTCTTGTCGGCCGGGGTTACGGCATCTTCCAGGTCGATGATGATTGCGTCGCAGGCAAGCTGCGCGATCTTGGCCAGCGCCTTGTCGTTCGAAGCCGGGACGTAGAGCACCGAGCGGCGCGGGCGGTAGGGTTCGGTCATGTCTGATCTATGCCGCGTGTGGTTGGTGGAGGCAAGCGCGCAGGGCGATGAGACGAGCCAATCGCCAAAGATGGCGCTGCCCCTCACCTGCCTGCCACCCCCTCCGCGGCAGTTGCGGGAGAGGCCCCTTCCTCTCCCCCACTTCGTGGGGGCGAGGAACTGGAGTCTGTCATCACCGATGCGAGAGAATATTCACCAACCGGCCGAACGGATCGCGCACATAGAAGCGGCGCACGCCCCAGGGTTCGTCGGCGGGTCCGTATTCGATGGCGAAGCCGGCCTGCGTCATCCCTTCAAGCGCGGCATCGACATCGTCAACCTCGATCGACAGGTCGGGCACTGGCGTGCCGGAGCCGCCTTCGGTCATGAAGCTGACCTGCACGGTCATTGTCTCGCGCGAGCCGTAGGTGGCGATCCAGCCAAGGTCCATCTTGAGATCAAGGCCGAGCACATCCTGGTAGAGGCGCCTTGCCGCCGCGATGTCCTGCGTGCCTATGTTGGCAACGATCCGCCGGACTTTCATGCCGTCCGCCGCAACGCGGTGACTTCGATCTCGATCTTCATCTCCGGTCTGTTGAGCTGGCACACGATCATCGTCGCTGCCGGCCTGATCTTGCCAAAGGCCTCGCCGAGGATCGGGAAGACGATGTCCACGAACGCCTGGTCGGTAATGTAGTAATGCGCCCGCACCACATCGGCCATGGCGAAGCCGCCGTCCTGCAACGCCTTGGCAATCGTCGCCAGGCAATTGCGCGTCTGCGCCTCAACCGTCTCCGGCATGGTCATGGTCGCATAGTCGTAGCCGGTGGTTCCGGACACGAAACACCAGTCGCCCTGTACCACCGCGCGCGAATAGCCGGCGGTCTTTTCGAAGGGTGAACCGGTGGAGATGAGTTTTCGCATCAGGTCTCTCCTCACATTGTTGGCTCGCATCTAGCAGGAGACGCGCTGCTCGGTCGTGGGCCAAGCCGACCGGATTATTGTCACGCAGGCAAAGCGCAACATCGGAGATTGACCGAGACATCCCTCCCGTCGTCATCCCAGGGCGAAGCAAGGAGCGAAGCGACGCGCGCAGACCCTAGGATCCTGTGTGTTGGTTCGGGTGTATGGTTGAAGTGGGAAGGAGGCCGAGAGGATCCTGGTCATCCCTTTCGGGATAGTCCGCGGCATGGCTCGGTCCCTTCCCACCACTGAACCATCAACCTGAACAGTTGCACGGGGCTGTTAGCAGCAGACCCCGCACCACAGGAAGAGGCCTGGACATGATAGTGCAGAACTATGTCGGCTGCGACATCTCCAAGCAGCGGCTCGACTTTTTTGATGAGGCAA
>NZ_JBFUEK010000029.1:0-31352 GCF_056404235.1 Mesorhizobium sp. P2_E10 | reverse complement strand
CGGCACCATCGCCGGCAATGGCGATGCTTCGGTTGGCTCGATGATCGCGGAAGCGATGCAGAAGGTCGGCAATGAAGGCGTCATCACGGTCGAGGAAGCCAAGACCGCCGAGACCGAACTCGAAGTCGTCGAAGGCATGCAGTTCGACCGCGGCTACCTGTCGCCCTACTTCGTCACCAACGCCGACAAGATGGTTGCCGAGCTCGAGGACGTCTACATCCTCCTGCACGAGAAGAAGCTCTCCAACCTCCAGGCCATGCTGCCGGTTCTCGAAGCCGTCGTGCAGACCTCAAAGCCGCTGGTCATCATCTCGGAAGACGTCGAAGGCGAGGCTCTGGCCACGCTCGTCGTCAACAAGCTGCGCGGTGGCCTGAAGATCGCCGCCGTCAAGGCGCCGGGCTTCGGTGATCGCCGCAAGGCCATGCTGGAAGACATCGCCATCCTCACCGGTGGCCAGGTCATCTCGGAAGACCTCGGCATCAAGCTCGAGAATGTCGGCCTCAACATGCTCGGCCGCGCCAAGAAGGTGTCGATCTCCAAGGAGAACACCACCATCGTCGACGGCGCCGGCAAGAAGGCCGAGATCCAGGGCCGCGTTGCCCAGATCAAGCAGCAGATCGAAGAGACCACGTCGGACTACGACAAGGAGAAGCTGCAGGAACGTCTGGCGAAGCTCGCCGGCGGCGTTGCCGTGATCCGCGTCGGCGGTGCGACGGAAGTCGAAGTCAAGGAAAAGAAGGATCGCGTTGATGACGCCCTGAACGCGACCCGCGCGGCCGTGGAAGAAGGCATCGTTGCTGGTGGTGGCGTTGCCCTGCTGCGCGCTTCGGCCAACATCAAGGTCACCGGCGTCAATGCCGACCAGACTGCAGGCATCAACATCGTTCGTCGTGCGCTGCAGGCTCCGGCCCGCCAGATCGCGGCCAACGCCGGTGCGGAAGCTTCGATCGTTGCCGGCAAGATCCTTGAGAACAAGGGCGCGACCTACGGCTACAACGCCCAGACCGGCGAGTATGGCGACATGATCGCCATGGGCATCGTCGACCCGGTCAAGGTTGTTCGCACGGCTCTCCAGGACGCGGCTTCGGTCGCCGGCCTGCTCGTCACCACCGAAGCCATGATCGCGGAGGCTCCCAAGAAGGAGTCGGCTGGAGGCGGCATGCCTGGCGGCATGGGCGGCGGCGGCATGGGCGGCATGGGTGGTATGGGCTTTTAAAGGTCCACGCATCTCGACACTTTCGAAAGGGCGGCAAGCAATGCCGCCCTTTCTTCGTGCCCTTGCGCCGGTTGTCGGCGACCCGCAAGCCGGGGTATACGCCCGCCAAGGGTATGCTTATGTTTGAACGGATTCTGCCTTTTTTCCTGGGGCTGGCCTTACTGTTGGGCAGCGGCTGCGCGCACAGCGATGATGGTACGGTGATTATTCCGAGATCGCTTGATGCCAGGCGATTCTTTGACAAAGAGCCGCCACGCCTGCAGCAGCCGCGGATCGAAGTCAGCGTGTTTCCGGTTGCGCCACAGGAGCCGGAGAGACTCGAACCGCGCCGTTCGGCAAGTCAAAAGACATCAAAGAGAGTCGTTTGGCGGGCCGCAAGTCCGCCGCTCTCCTCTTCCGAGCCGCACAAGGTGCTTGTCTGCAAGAACGTCAGCGAGCCCGGCAAGCGGTACCGTATGGTTTGCGAATAAGGCACTTGGTTTGGCCAGCATTCTACCCTCAGAGCGTCGCGGCGCCTTTCCGGATCAGATTGTCCAGAGCGACGCCCCCCTTCTTTCCCCATGATCCAGTCGTTCTAGCATTCCCAGCTTCACGAAACGGAACGAGTTTTGCCGGCGGCTTCCCGCGAAGCGCTTGGCTACCGATCAGAACAGTCTYTGAAAGAAAAGGCCGCGCTCTGCCGCGATCGCAACCGCATGGGCCAAGCTTTTGGCACCAAGCTTGGCCCGTGCCAGATCAAGATGAAATCGGACCGTGCGAGGGGATAGCGACAGTATCTCTGCGGTCCGTTTGACCTTCTCTCCCCTCGCGTACCATTTCAGGCACTCGATCTCTCTATCGGAGCAGACCGTCTGATGGCGTGGCCTTCCTTGGATTCGACCGATAGCATTGTGAAATTCGCCGGCGAGATGCTGGAGGTCGCGAACCTCGGATTTGAGGAACGCCTGCCACGCCGCTGCGTTTTCGTTGCTCGTCACGCTCAGAATGCCGCGGTCGCCGTCGACACCCCTAACCGGGAACGTGACGCCATGCTTCCCGACACCATGTTCCCTCGCTTCACCAAAGAACGTGCGCACGGCCTTGTCCGATAGGTCGATCTCCTTCCAATCAACCAATGTCACAGCACGCAGCCCGTAGCGAAGCACGGGATCGATGTCGAAAAAATCCTTCTCGATGTAGCGTTTCACCCACTCAGGCGAATAGGTGGTCACATAGAACGGCTTACTCGGTTCCTCGTAAACCGGCCTGACGGTAAGAAAGGCCGCCGTCTCAAGGCCGTAACTCTCGACAATTGTGTTCAGAAGGTCCGCTGCGTCCGCAGGAGCGGCAACTGCTCGAATACCCGCCGTCATGTCGTGAAAATTTGAGTCAAATTTCGCCATATCCAGCTTACCTCCTTGCTATCGACGCGCCTCTCCAGGCCATTCGCGCGGCTATCGAACTAGGTTGCTCCTCGCTGGATTCCAGCGTCTCACGACCTGTCAAAAGTGACAGGCAAAACCGCCAGTATACATAGGTTGCAACCCGCATTATTCCAGATTGGATGACCACAACCCGGCGTGGAGGAAACGCCTTGGATACGATTTTACTTTCGTCAAACGATGTGGCTCGGCAGACTAACTCCACACGTGGCAACCGCCGTGCATCACATCAGCGTTCCGCAACGGACGACCACGAAATTTGCCGTCTCTGCTCGGAGCTAAAACAATTAGACGCTGATCGGGAAGCTCTTTTTGCTTTCTTCCCCCCGCCTGCGCCGGGCAACCCTGCGCAGAGCAGGCAGTTTTTTACAAAGCTGAACTCGATTACGGCTCGCTATTTAGCGCTCGAACAGCGGCTTCGAAAGGCTCGCAGCAATATCAGGCAAGGCCGCCCACGAAGCCGCTGAGTTCGTCCAGCGGATGCCGCTGCGACCGCCGCAGCATAGCGCGCATTCAGAGTATCGATTGCCTGATGGCCCCGCGTCAACTCGACACCGAGGCCCTACCCGGCCCATCGGGCGCGGATCCGGATACGAGCACCGTCCTCCCCTCGCGGGATATGAGTCAGAGACACTTGCGCAGCGATTTGCAAGATAGTTTACTGACTCAATGAATCTGAAGAGGAGTGATCCATGGGAACCAGCAATCAACTTTTGCTTCGTGCACCTATCGCGGCGTCGACGGCTGCGACCTGGGCCAGACCGCGACGCTGGGAAAGCAGGCGTTGCCTTGTGGCGTTGTCGCCATGGCATGGCTCGTAACCGCCACCTTGAAAAAATGGCTTGTCTGCTTGCCGGTCCGGAAAGACGCAGCTGTCATCGTCGCGCGTTGTGCAACCAGCGAAATGGCCGACGTCGCCGGCGAAAGGCTGAAAGCAGGCGTAGCCGTCACCCTCCCCGATGATCTCGATCGTCGCATCCCCCTCTACGCCCAGATCGAGCGTCAGTCTCGCAAAACCCATCGCGGCATTTGGGCCAGCACCTTCCAGATGCCTTGGCTTCACCGGAAATTCTCACCTGCAACCCATGACCCCCGAGCACGATATGCGTTCTTTTCGTCACATCCTCCACCTCGTCGCATCCGCGGCCTTGCTCGCCGGTTGCGCCGAGCGAGTGCCGGATGCTTCACATTCGGCCGGCCCCGTTTCGGCTACGGACTCCTATTGGAAGCCTGATCGGGTCAGTCGCAGCCGGCAAGAATATGCGCCAGACTGGGGGCGCTTCCCGCCGGTCATTACCCGGCGAGCCGGCTACCCAACCGAAGCTCAGGCGAATAACGCCTTGCGCCGCTCGCATTGGAGCTCCGTGCCTGTGCGCACGCTCATCACCAAGGAAGGCGTCAAGACGATCTCCGTCCCCGCGGAAGCCCCGGACACGATCGCTGCAGGCGTTCGCGTCTTTGCCTGCCGGCCCGGAGCGCTCAACGGCTATACTGGCCGCGTGCAATTTTACGACGGCCCCGTCGTCGCCTGCGCTTCCGACCTCCTGTCTGCCGATGGTCGCGTGCTCGCCCGAGTACCCCTCAATTTCTACTACTGGCAGAAGGCTTGGCGCGTCCAAGACCCGAGGCCGTCCTACAAGTCTGTCCCGTGGGCTTACCAGGAACCCTCGCCGCCCAAGAGCAAGGGATGGTTCGGCGACCGCTACTAAGCGGCGGCCGTCACACTGCCGCGTGTCGGCTGGCCAGATGCGCACAGAAGCCGACGGCCAAACCAACGGCGCCGGCGTCGGCAAGATTGTCCGCGGGCGTATGAGAGATACGCTGCGAGCGGCTTTTACGACGCTCCGGATGTGTCCTCACGCAGCGTGCCAATTCACCACCGCGTCGCTTCGTGCAGATCCCAGTTCGAAGATTGCGACGACCGTCTTCGGCGACTTCGAGCGTATTGCGTGTGGTCGCGCCAGCAGTCATGGCGACCTTCACGCATGGAGGCCGCATCGCTCACCTCCGGCCGAAAAATCATGCTTCCCTATGCGAGACCGATCCTGTCGTTCGGCCAAAGCGTTTCGCAAGGCTTTAGTTTAATCTCTTTCCTGGCGAAATCAGTGTCAGTGCATGGCATTGCTGACGGTCGCCCACGAAGATCAAACTGCGGATATCGTGCATCCAGCATTCCGGGGTAAGTCATCTACCGGTCAGGTTCTGCTCTTCTGCTGGGAGCTCGCTTCGCACGAACACGTCCAGCACTTGCGCGATATCGACCCCTGACGGCGATCCGTTGCGGACCATACCCCTCGATACGGCCGAGCGCATGGCTCCAATGACGCAGCATGCCGCGACGAGCGCTGCCACGGCATCGCCGTCGGTCTCTGTCAATAGCTGCTCCGCCAGCGCCCTCGCTCCTCGCGGAATTTGATCGACATCTTCACCACCAAGCGACCACTGACGATTTTCTTCCGTCACGGCGACACCTCCCGGACTGTTCGATTTGACCATTGGCGGCCGAGCTGGCGGAGCGGATCTCCGATTGCCACCGTCAGCACATGAGACAGCCCGATCGCGACCGCGATCGAGAGCGTTGCCGTCGCCGGAGCGTCCAGGAATTGGCCAAGCGACCAGTTGAACAGCGCCAGCACCGGCAGATGGATCAGATAGAGGGCATAGGAGATGCCTCCCAAGCGGCGCAGCATCCGCCCCGGCCAGTTCACAGAACCATTCCGCAAGGTCGCCCTTGTCACGAGCCACCCGCACATCAGCGCCAGTGCGGCAGTCGCCACGCCATGTGTCGCCGGCGGTAAGATCGCCAGCATGAAGGCCCCGACCGTCATCCAGAACGCCGCTTCCATGTTGCCGATCGCCCGCAGGTGTTCCGTCAGACGCGGCCATGCGCTCGTCCCCATGATTGCGCCGATCGCCAGCCCGACCGCGACTGCATCGATACGAAACGTCCAAAGCGTCCCGCCCCATGGCCGCAGCGTGAACACCCCGACCACGAGGACGAGCCCGGCCAGCGCGACAAGCRCACGCCGGGGTAGCAGGAACACCAGGAGCGGAGCCAGCAGATAGAATTGCATTTCGGCGGCGACCGACCAGAATGGCGCGAACGCAAAGGCGTTCCCGCATCCTGCGGCGCCCCCGAAACAGGGCGCCCAATGCGCATTTGAGATGAAGGCGAATGCCGCCTTCGCGTCTGCAGGCTCAACGCCGCTTCCCGGGACGATCAACCCAATCGAGAGGATGGCTCCGACGCACCAGGCCAGCGGCACGATCCGCATGGCACGCCTGACATAGAAGGCGGAGGCCGCCTCGAGCGCACCGCGCTCGAGGCGCAGGCTTCGCAATGAGCGTTCCACCACTAGGCCGGAAATCACAAAGAACAGGTCAACCCCGACGCTCCACGCCGGCGCAAACAGCAGAGCGGCGGCCGTCCCGCCTTCTCCGAAGACCGGCCCGACATGCGACAGCACCGCCAGCCCGATCGCCAGGCCTCGCAATTCATCCAGCCCCGATAAGCGAGCTTCTTGTTCCATTCAAATATCACGCTCGACAATCACTAAGACATTGATTTAATCATAGGGCATAACAGCGAGGCAAGGAATGCACGAACGCCTGACATTTGTCGCAGTCGCGGCTGCCCTTACATTGTCGCCTCACGCTTCGGCTCAGTCGCTCACGCATGATCCGAACGCCTGGCGGGCCGTCGCCTACGCCGATCTCGAGCTCCCGAACTCGGAAGCTGTGCCTTACGCCTCCCTATGGGCCGACCGACTGAAGAAGAACAACGACGCCTACGTCGCCAAGGGCGATACGCGCTTTGCGGTCGCCAACGCGCCGGCTTCCGAGAGTCACATCGTCGTTCGCAGCCCGACCAAAACCGTCGTCCTCTCGGTCCTGCACACGCTCACCGGCTGCTCGCCGATCCGCACCGATCCTGTCGGCAATGCCACACTGAAGCGATGCCCCATGCGCTTGGCGATCTATCAGAATGGCCGATCCACGGTCGCTGACGCCGGCTCCGGCTGTTTCATCGAATATGGCGCGCAACCGAACAACGTCCGCCCCGACCTCGCTCGGAATGGTGCGATGGGTGCATATGATGTTCAGGCCAAAAGCATTCGCGCCGGCATCGTATTCCAAGGTGAAATCGCCCAGGAATGCCAATTCCGGGTCCCTGTCCCGCAACCCTAGAGGAAGCAGCCCACGCCGTTGTGTTTCGGCAACCTCGATATCTCCAAGGAGCGCAATCATGATCGACATGGAGAAGCTGACGTTATTCAGGACACCAGCCTGCCACCGGYCATCGCCAACGGATCAATGCTTCCCTGACGGCGCGCGATGCGCGGCCTTGACCGCGGCTCCTGCCGGCGGCCACGGCGGGATGATGTTCCGGAGATCTGCCACGGCCAGCCGGACAATCTTCGCGACTCTAGCCGTCTTGATCTCGCCGGCAATCGCGCAAGCACTTGATCCGCTCAAGGCTCCGCAGGGATCATATGTAGCGTCCACGCACACATGTGCCGATCTCGACCAAGGCGTCGGCGCTCTCGAACTTGCCGAGTTCGACGGCGACGCAATCACCGTCGGCGCAAGCACCTGCAAGATAGCAGGCACCCGTCATGCAGACGATGCGTTCCAAGCCTCATGTACAGAGCGTGGCAGCAGCTCCTCGGTCATCACGCCGATGAAGATTACGCGCCCATCCAGCGGCGCGCTCTCCATCAATGGCGCCATCTATAATTTCTGCCCGGGGAAGTAAGATGCTGCGTCCCTTCCCAATACTCCTCTCCGCGCTCCTGGTCGTTGGACAAGCGCCTGTTGCGCAAGCGAATTCCTTTGACCAGGATGCAAATTCTTGCAACCTCAATGACAAAACAACCTTGCGTTCCCTTTGTACGAACGGAGCCGGTCTGCCGAGCTATCCGTCCACGCAAGAGATGATGGAGCGCAGCCCGAACATCGCCAATATGATTGTAGACGCCGCCAACAAGTATGGCGTTGATCCCAACCTCGCTCTTGCCGTATCCGCTCACGAAGGCGCGATGTCGGCATGTGCCGGCTCCTTCAGTGGCGTTCTTGGACCGATGCAGCTTACGGGGGCGACCGGCCGGGCCTACGGAATGGATCGGGGCATCTTGTCCGAAAACATTGAAGGCGGCGTAATGACGCTTCGCGATGCCGTCAAATCGTGCGGCGGCACGTCAAGTATTCGCTGCCTCGCCGATCGTTACAACGGCAGCACTGAAAGCCAGCGCCGTAACTGGACGAACGACGTAAACCGCCGCTATGCCGCCCTCAATTCGGCCGGCCAATCCATTCCTCAGGGATGCGGCGCGCAAGCGGTCTGCCAAATGGGACCAGGCGACTTTCCAACGCCCAATGGTGGTGACACAAAACTCGCTTCATCCGCTCCCGGTCCCGCCGGCAGCGACATCAACGTTGCGCTTGGTCAGGTGTGACCCCGCCTTCCCGTTGAGGGCCATGCCGTCGGCCGCCGCCTTCAATGGGAGAGATTTCGCGACGAGAGCTTTCCAAATCCCCGTTTCAGATGGCTCGCCAGCTCCTGGCGCACATCATCAGGCCATTGCTCCATCACAACGCAGTTCACTTCGGCCGCAACCAGCGACCAGTACAGCAGATCCGCGTATCGTCCTTCGAACAGAGCCGCCACGATGAACTGTCCGATCACCAACGTGATCGTCTCGGGCTTGCCTTTCTTCCGCAGAAATTCCGAAACCTCTTCCACCCATGGTTTCGGGTGGCAATCGACGAACGCCGCCGCTTCCCTATAGAGCGCGTCGTCTCCTGCGACTTGCCAGATATTCGCCTGCATCGTGAACCCTTCAGAAAAATGATGCTATTGCATCGACGCTGGCGGATTTTCTGATGCGAGTCAAAGAAATATAAAATATATTTTCTACCTATCGTAGCAAATGATTCTACACTGGTAGTTTAGCAGCTTCTACTTTTCTTGTGTGCTACTGGCTTGTCCTGCGTCCCTTTTTGGCCGGAGGCAGCCGCTTCTTCTCGGAGGTTGCCCCAGCGGGGCTGGCTGCCTCTTTCAAAGAAGGTACACCACTGAACTCCGTCATCGAGCGCTTCACAGCACGCGTGGCCTCGATATGCCGCGCAATCTCGTTGAAGTTGAAGCCGAACGTCTCGATGTCCCGCTTGACGCTGTCGTCGTCACCAGTCCGACCAATGAGCGCCCACACCGGAACCTTCAGGTGCCGTGCCAGCCGCTCCAGGGTGACGAATGTCGGGTTCCCCTTCCCCGTCCGCAACTGGTAGAGCGTGCCGCGCGATAGGCCCGTAGCGTCGGCAAAACTCGCATAGTCCGGGTACTCGTTCTCGATTTGGCGAAGTCGCAGCGCGAGTAGGATCGAAAGCCAACCATCGCTGTCTTCTGTCTTGTTTTTAAATATCGGCACAGCTGCCCCCCTGCTTATCGGTCGGAATATGACGGCCATTTTTTGCAGAATGTCTAGTGCTCAGGGCTTGTAGCCGAAACGATAACTCATTGTCCTATTAAAGTGTCTCGGCATCCTCCCCATACTCCCGCAAAGTGACGGCGTACAGCTTTTGACCCGTCAAATCGTTCCAGATGCGCGATAGCATTTGACGATCTGCATGCCCTGTTGAAAATGAATAATTAAATGAATCCGGTTTGGACGTCCTGGGTCCAATGCATTTCTCGTGTGCCACCTCATCCGGAGGGACAACCCTGATCTCTGCCCTTGCGGCAGGCAGGCCCTGCAATCGTTGCCCGATACCACTTCGAATGACCTGGTTCAGGTCGGCCAGAAGCGAGACCTCGACGCCGGTGGTTCTGGCGATTACACTCAAGCCAAGGGCTTGGCCCCGGAACCAATCTCTATCCCTGTTCGAGATGGAAACGGCGCCGGGTAATACTCTGAAGCCGATACCGCCAAAAACGGCACCATGCCCCCAGCGGTCGAAAAACGCTTGATCCATGAGGGGCCATCCTATCTCCAATGATCATTATAATGACGATCAATCTGTGATATTATAATGATCAACATCGAAATAGGAGGCTCTCTGTCATGTTCATGAGGTTCGCGTTCGCAATTTTCGCCGGCGGCGTGCTCGCTTTCTTCGCCCTGCCCGATCAGGAAGCCAGCCTTCGCATGCTCAGCTTTTCCACTGCTTTCTTGATCCTGTCCCTCGCCGCCGTCTGTGTCATCGAGTTTCTAACCCGCAGTATCGAACGTTATCGTCTTCGGTCGTCGTTACAACCGTCGCGCTGTGATGACGATCTTCCTTTGCATGACGCTGCAAAGGTTGAGCGCTCCGCCTGGTCAACGTCGGGCGTCAACCCCAAGGATTCGAAACTGGCCTGGCAGTACCGCGTCAACGATCAGCGCCTTGGCCGCTTCAAACTCTAACAGGCTCTCCGTGCCAGGATCTGCTCAATCACGCACACTTCCGTCAGGTCTGCGATCTCCTGATACGGTAGCCCCAAATGATGAGGCTTGCGCAAGGCAGCGTCCCGAATTCCCAAAAGGCCCAGACCGAGACGCCCAGGAACGCCTCCAATGTGCCGATCGTCTGAAGGTCGGGTTGCGCGCCCGCGCGCAGTCATAAGGCGTTCCTGCGCAGACACCACCAGCTGCGGTTCGCGCGCAAATGGTTCTCCTAATTACCTCATGCAACGGCTCCTGGCCGCTAATCTCGAGTGTTTACGAATCGCGCTTTCAGCGATCCAGGCTTGGGCTACCTGGCCGAGCCGATCCTGCCGTCACGACGGCTAAGTCCTGGCCCTTGAAACGCCCCGGCTATTTCGCCGGTAATGTTCAACGCGCTATTAAAACATTCTATTGATTCGATAGCGGCTTGGCGGCATTATCAGGCCCATGACAAAGGTGTCGTGGCCAAGCGCTGCGCAGGTATATCACGCTTTAGGAGGGTTCCCGGCGCGCGGGAGCTACTTGTGCCGTTGCCCCGTACCAAGTCACGGGCAAGGGAAAGGCGACCGCCATCCCTCCCTCTCTGTTCGTGACGGGGATTATCGTCTTATGCTCTACTGCTTTGCAGGCTGCGATCCCGTCGACATCGAGACCGCCATTGCGGACCTGGATTTGTCGAAGCGCGCGGCCGAGCCTCTGCGTCGTGTTCGTCCGGCGGCGCCCAAAACCACGGCAGCGGACGCGCGCGCGCTCTGGTCGAGAGCGATTGCGCTCGCCGGGACGCACGGCGAAGCTTATGTTGCCTCTCGCCGTCTGCCGGCGACGTTGCCAACGTTGCGCTATCTGCCGGATTATCGGTTGGGAAAGAACCGCTTTCCCGCGCTGGTGGCTGCTCTGCAGGCCCCAGACCGTTCGATCTGTTCGGTGCAGCTCACCCTCTTGCACCCGACACGGCCAGAAAAGGCGGCGCTGGACGAGCCGCGCCGCATCATCGGCCCGAGCCGGGGCTTTGCCTTGCGGCTCGCCCCAGCGGCCGACGTCCTTGGTATTGCCGAAGGCTATGAGACCGGCCATGCCGTAATGCTGCGATACGGCCTGCCCGTCTGGTGCTCACTGGGAGCACCACGTTTGCCATTTCTTCAGCTGCCCGAATGCGTACAGCGGATCGTCGTTTTCGCCGATCCGGACAAGCCCGGCCTCAGCGCGGCCGAACGCGTTCGCGAAGCCAACCCTGAGCGCCAGGTCCTCATTCGCAGACCGCCCGACGACCGGGATTTCGCGAAGCTGTGGGAGGACGATCCGACTCCCGAGACCCTACCCTTGGATCTTCTGCTGCGCGAAACACTCGGCGCAGACACCTGAACCTCTCGGCGGGCCAGCTTGCCATCAACTTTGATCACAAATTTGGCACCACTTGTTCTGGCGAAGGGAGCCTTCGAGCATCTAGAACCGTCACCAGGTGCGCGCCTATCTCTACTCGACACCCATGCCTTGGGTTCAGAAGACCGGCGTCGAAGTCTTCCGTCAGAGGATACTGTCGACCACTGACACCAGGAAAAACGCGTTTCCGCCAGCGCTGAACAAGGAAGCCCGGAAGAAAGAATGGCCGGGCTCGGATACGGCCCGGCCAAAGAAGGTTAAAAGCCTTCAGGGAGGAACACCGTCCGGTGGAAATGGGAGGAAACCATCGAACGATTTTACCTGTTTGATCTTATTTCAACGCGTTGGCGACGAATGGGATTCCAAAGAACATATAAAACGGCAAAAATTTGTGCGCCACATTACAGAACCTCGCAAGCGCGCGGTTCCGGCCTCGGAGAAGGTCACCATAGTGGCGTAGCTTCGGGGATCATCCGGCGCGAGGACATTGACCGCGTGCTCTTCATGCACGACATCGATGAAACAGTCTATGCCGAGGGTCGGATTGTCATCGTGCCTCACCATCCCAGTCGGAGCACGCCGCGGCAAGGCCGAGGGCTACATCGCCGCCACAGCCGCTGCTTGCGGCTCTAGGTCGCCCACCTGAAACATGAGCCCATTCGAGTCTGCTGGGTTAACCACTGTCAATCCATGGGAAGCATCGTTGAGCCCAATGGGTTGAACGAAACATCGGTTCAATGATTTAATCATAAGGCGAACGATCTAAAGTCGGATGGCACCTTATGAGTGACTTTGCTATTATGGGTCGCACGGTTGGCCCCCAGCACCCGGAAATTCAGACGCTCTTGCGTCAGGCGCGGGACCAGCAGGCCCGCGTCTTGTGTTTGTGTCGGCATCCCGGTGTGCCGATGTACATTGCCGCTGTCGGCGAGGAATTGATCGTCAAGCGCATGCCGAACACCGGCAAGGACCATGCGGTAGACTGTGATCGCTATGAACTGCCCCTTGCCCTGTCGGGAAAGGCGGAGGTCCTGGGTCAAGCGATCATTGAGGATCATGCATCGGAGGCCGCGCGGCTGAAGCTGGCCTTTGCACTGACACAAGGCAAAGCGCGGCAGGGGTTATCCGGCGAGGGGACTTCGCACCACACCGTCAAAGCCGATCCGAAGAAGCTCACGCTGCGAGGCTTGCTCGACTATCTCTGGGAAGAGGCGGAACTGACATTAATGGCGCCCGGCTTTGTGGGAAAAAGAAATTGGGGGTTGGTCCGGAAATTTCTTTGGGGCGCGGCCGATGCAAAGTCGAGCCAGAAGTTCCAGTTGCGCGAGCTGCTGTTTATGCCGGCAATGTACTCGCCTGAACACAAGGATCGCCTGGCAGCGGATCGGGAGCGGGCTTTCGCGGCGGCAGCTAAGGCGAAGCACAAGAAGATCGTGATCGGAATTGTGAAATCGCTGGATCCCGCCCGGTTTGGTGGCAAGCTGTCGATCAAGCATATGCCCGACGCGCCGCTTTTCCTGGATGAGAAAATGTTCAATGCAGTGCCGAAGCGCTTTGCAGCTGAATTAGACCTGTGGCGACTGCACGAAAATTCGCACCTGATCACCATCGCAACGGTCATGCAGATGCCGTCCGGCATTCTGTCGATCGACGAAATCGGCCTTATGAACGTGACGGAAAATTGGATTCCGTTTCAGCACAACGACGAAAAGGAATTGATCGAGGTCCTGACCGGGGAGCATCGGCGGTTTGTGAAAACGTTGCGCTACAACGTGCTGCCGGCGGTGCCGATGGCGTTCGGTCTTCTGACCGACGTTGACCAACAGGGAACCGCGCTTTTTGTCGTACCGCACGATGCCAAGGAGGCGGTACGGGCGGAATTCGACCATTTGATTTCAAGCTGCGAGCTCGAGACCTGGCGCTGGGACGCAAGCGGCCCCCGACCGGCGCTACCGGGCAAACAGCAGCGGCTTTCGGCTCCGCCCGGCAGGCAGGCTTTGGAATATTGACCGAACAACTGAAAAGCCGAAGCGCGGGCGACGGCTGGCGCACCCAGAGGGCAGGCTGAGCCTAGGGGCTTCCGCCTGGCGCCGGTGTTTACGCTAAAAGCGACCGTTGATCGGGGCCGTGACCAGGGGGTGCGAAAAGGAGAAAGCGATGCTGAAGAAATTCGACATGGATCCGGGAACGGGCATTGTCATCGCAACAGTCCTCATTTTGGTGCTGTCCGGCGCCCGGCTTTTGAACCAGTGGGACAGTCTATCGTTTTGGCGAGAGCCGGGGCTGATCGCGGCTATTGTTCTCGGATTGATTTCGGCGATTGCGCTTGCCGTCGCGTTCGTGGTCCGGCGATGGCCTCAGCAGAATGTACAGTATGATCCAACGCGCCGGGGACCGGTTATCGATTTGCAGGCGGATTCGAAGACTGACCAGCCTGGTTAGATGCGTTTCGGATATCGCGGAGGATGATGGCATTCGGATCGGGCACGTCGGCAAACTGCCACAGGCCAAGGTGCTGCTTTTTAGCGACCTCCTGCGCGACGATATAGGGAGCATGGACCGGAGCGCCGTTCGGAGTGACGGCCGCGAACGCCCAGCCGGTCGAGATCAGCGCCGTGCCGAGATCGATGCGAGAACCGGCCGCGGATCCTGAAGTAGGCTGCGCGACGCAAACGACGAAGCGCGTCTTGGTCGCGGCCTGCCAAGCGGCCGTGTAGCATTGAGGTTTGAGATCCCGGATGAGAGAGACGAGCATTGCCAGGCTTGCCTCCCCGCAATCGACATGCCCCCCTGCGCCATTTGTGAAATATGTGCGTCGCAGGCAGGCTTGAACGCCGTAGAGACGGTGGGTCTCACCAGCATAGGTCCAGGTGTCGCCGGTGCTGAACGATGCCGTGGCGGGGATCGGAAACCAGGGATTGGATTTGTCCTCGGCCAGTGCCGGAACACTGGCGAGGACGGCCGCGAGAATTCCGGCGGCGGCGAAGCCAGGTTTCATTATTGATACCTGCTCAGATTGAACCAGAACCGTTGTTTGCCGTCGGTCGTTGTGAGATCGAGATAGTTTGGCTCCGTCCTCTGCTCGCGCCGCGTCACGGCCGATGTTGGAGGCGCACCGTAACCCGAACCTCTCGGGTTCGTGTCCCAAGAGGCATTCGTTGCATTCCGCGCAGCACAGAAAGCGCCGTTATTGTCGGGCTTGTAGACAGTTTGTGAGCGAGAGCTGTTGTCGCTCCCGCTCGATTCCGTCTCGGGCGAGAGGGCGATCGTGCCGTCTGGGCAGGGTTTGAATTTCTCATATCCGATGCGACCGGAACTGCCGGCCTCGGGGCACTGGGGCCAGGGCTCCCCATGCGCGACCATACGGAAAGCGCGCTCGACCGGAGGCACACATTCCCCGACGCTCGCCCAACCCTGCGGGTTGAGGATGCACAGCAAGACCTTGCAGCCAAAATCATCAGCATGGGCCGGCGCCGGGGACAGAGCCGCCAAGGTCGGCAAAAACGCCACAACGGGAAGAACCTTGCTCATTTTCATTGTGTCTGCCTCATTTTCGCGATTGCAGTTCATCGATTCATTGTATTAATTCAGCATTTCAGAATCGGCAACGGCGCAGGATTATTTTAATGATTCGATCCCGTAAAACAGTACTTGCAGCGGGTGCGATCCTGGTGACGTGCCAAGCGGCGTCTGCACAGGAAGCTTCGCAGAAATTCCAGGACCGAGTTACGGCACCTGCCACGCGCAGCGTTAATGCTGCCGTCGACGTGAATGGCCGGGTGATGCCGGCCTACCAGGTTGAAAGCCAGGACGTGCAGCGGATCGGTGCGGCGGGAGGTGCTGACCGCGCGGCCGCTACGGTGACATCGACCTTGGCTGACAACCCATGCCCCGGCGTCGCTGCCCTGTCGAAGGACGAAGGACAGCGGATCGTCGAAGCGGTCGCGCGCCAGCAAGGCTTTGCCCCGCCCCTCGTCCTCGCGGTTGCCCGGGCCGAAAGCCGCTTCAATTCCGGCGCGCTATCGCCCAAAGGGGCCTATGGCCTGATGCAGCTTCTGCCGTCCACGGCGGTAAGCTACGGTGTCAATATCTGCGATCCCGCGGATAATGTGAAAGGCGGGATCGGCTTTCTGCGAGATCTGCATCGCAAATTTCCGAACCCGATATACATGCTCGCCGCCTACAATGCCGGCGAGATCGCGGTTCTAAAATATAAGGGCTTGCCGCCCTACCCCGAGACGGTTGGCTACGTCGCCAACGTCATCAACGATGTCTACCAATGGCCATCGGTCGGGTCTGGGGCAGTGATGCCCACCGGGGTGGTGAGCCTTGACCTGGCCGGCGTTCAACCGGCTGCGGCCGGCGCAGCGGATCAACGAAATGATCCGACATCCCGCACCAACTCCCGCAATGGCAGCACAATGACGTCTCGCGAAGCGACGGCGCCGGTCTGGCAAGGCGGGATGGTGCAAAACTTTGACTGAGGAGAAGCTTTGATGACCTTGTGGAAGATGTTTGCTGCACGCAGCACTGGTGTGGCGATGCCGCTCATGCTCTTGGCAACGCAGGCGATGGCTGGGGGCGGAAATCTCCAGCCGGTGCAAAGCACGCTGCAGACGTTGGTGCAGACCCTGACCGGGCCGATCGCGACGGCTTTGGCGGTTCTGTTCTGCATTTTCATGGGCTTCATGGCCTGGGCGGCACGCCTGTCATGGTTTGTGGCCGGCAGCTGGGTCTTGGGTATCGTGCTGGTCTTCGGCTCGGCCCAGATCGTCGAATTCTTTCAATCCGCGGTCGGAAGGTGATCGGCATGGCAGACGGCCGGCTCGATCCTGCCGAGCCCAGATTGTTGATCACTCCGCTGGTCAAGGGCTTGACCCGAGCGCCGACGGTGCTCGGTATCCCCTACGAGCTTGCGGGGTTCATCGGCGTGCTGACCGCTGTCGTGTTCCTTGCAACCCATAATCTGGTCATGCTCTCTATCTGCGTGCCGCTCTATGCGGTTGCCAGGATCGCGATCCTGCGCGATCCCATGTTCATCGAGATCATGTTCATCCGTTCACGCAAGACGCCGCCCCGAAGCGCCAGCTTCTGGGGTGCGCGCAGTTATCGGGTGTGACCGTGGCGATCGCACGGGCTCTTCGCGATGAACTGAGTTTCGGGGCCGTGTCTCGTCGGGAGAATCCGGTTTCGGCCCATATACCCTATTCGCGGCATGTGTCCGACGAGGTGATCAAGACGCAGGACGGCATGTTGATGTCCTTCGTTCACATGAGCGGGCTGTGCTTCGAGACGATCGATATCGCCGAGATCAATTCGCGCCTGCTCGGCCGCAACGATCTCATTCGGGGGTTGGCGAATTCCCGCTATGCGATCTACTCGCATATCGTGCGCCGCGAGGTGATGCCCGCGATCGAGTCGAGCTTCGAGAATAAGTTCTGCCAAGAGCTGGACCAGCGCTATACGGCGGCCCTACGCACCCAGCGCATGTTTGTGAACGATATCTACCTGACCATCGTGCGGCGCGAGCTGCAAGGCACGGTCGGGACGGCGGCTCTCGTGATCCGCAAGCTTTTGGGACGAAGGGCTGCGGACGGTCGCTCTTCGAGCGAGGAGCGGGCGCTGATCGAACTCACGGACGTGATGAAAGCCGTCCGAGAGAGCCTGCAGGCGTATGGCGCGCGGGTTCTCACCGTCGTCAAGCGCAGTGACGTTTGGCATTCCGAGCCGCTGGAATTCCTGGTGCAGCTCGTCAATGGCGGATTTCCGCGGCCGATGGCACTGCCGCGCATGAAACTCGCGGAGGCGCTAGCGACGAAGCGGCTGTTCTTCGGCCCGAATGCGCTGGAAATTCGCGGGGCGTTCCCTGGCGAAACGCGATACGGCGCCATCATTTCGGTAGGCGAGTACCCCTCCATTACGGGACCGGGGATGCTCAACCCAATGCTGAAGGTGCCGCACGAATTCATCGTGACGCAATCCTTCGCCATCATCGACAAGCCCCAGGCGCTCACCCAGATGGAGCGGGTTGGGCGCAAGATCGACATGTCGGATGAAGCCGGCTCGATCGTGGGTGATCAGCTCGGTGAAGCGCGCGATGAGCTTCTGTCTTCGGAAGCGCTCTACGGCTTGCATCATCTGACGGTGCTGTGCCTCGGGAAAACCATGGACGACGTGGCACGCTGCGTGACCGATGTCGGCACGGCGCTGACGGAGGTGTCCGCCCTGTGGGTTCGCGAGGACCTGAATTGTGAACCTGCGTTCTGGGCCACCCTGCCTGGCAATTTCGCCTATGTGGCGCGCAAGTCCATGATCTCATCGAAGAACATGGCGGGCTTCTCGGCCTTCCATAACTATCCCAGCGGCCGGACTGGCGGGGTTCATTGGGGAATGCCGATAAGCGTCCTCGAGACGACGTCGCAAACGGCCTATTTCTTCAACTTCCATGTTCGAGACCTCGGCAACTTCACCCTGAACGGTCCCTCGGGCTCGGGCAAGACGGTGCTGCTCGGCTTTCTTGCCGCACAGGCGCAGCGCATCACGCCGCGCCCCAAGCTGGTGATGATCGACAAGGATAGGGGCTTGGATATCTTCGTGCGGTCGCTTGGCGGCCGCTATGAGGTTCTGAAGGCCGGTGAGCCTTCCGGCTTCAATCCGTTGCGCCTGCCCGATACGCCGCGCAACCGGGAATTCCTCTTCCAGCTTTTCAGTTTCATCCTGCGTCGATCCGACGGACACGCCCACTCGACGCGCGAGGAGCAAGTCATTCGCAACGCGATCGCCCAGGTGGCGAGCGCGCCGCCCGAAGGTCGAACCATGGAGGAGTTCGCGGAGCTGTTGCGCGGTGCGATGCGCGCCGGCGATGACGACCTCTATTCGCGCCTTCAGCCATGGATGAGGCCGGATCAGCGCGGTTGGTTGTTCAACAACGCGGAAGACTCGTTTTCGATGTCGTCCATTTTCGGCTTCGACATGACGAGCGTGTTGAGCGACGCAACGACCAGTACGGCGGCCTTGCTCTATATCTTTCATCGCATCGAGGAGCTGCTTGACGGGCAACCGGTCATGATCTTCCTCGATGAAGGCTGGAAGCTCCTGGACAATGATATTTTCAGCTACTTCATCAAGGACAAGCTGAAAACCATTCGTAAGTTGAATGGCATCATTGGCTTCGGCACGCAGTCAGCGGCGGATATTGTGAAGTCATCGATCGCCAACACGCTGATCGAACAGACGCCGACCAATATTTTTTTCCCCAACCCGAAGGCCGATGAGGAGTCGCACAGGGCGTTCGGGCTGTCGGAGCGTGAGATTAAATGGATCCGCGAAACCCCGCCGGAAGCCCGCAAATTCCTGATCAAGCATGATCAGGACAGCGTCATTGCGCGCCTCAATCTGGGCGCGATGCCTGACGCGATCAAGATCCTCTCCGGTCGAATTGAGACGGTTCAGGAGCTCGACGCGCTGCGCGCGCGCGTCGGCGACGATCCGGAGGTTTGGTTGCCAATCTTTCTTGGGAGGGACCCGGAATGAAGACCATCATGGGCGCGATGGTCGCCCTTGTGACGATTTTCGCGGGATCGACGGCCGTGGCGGCCGTGCCGGTTTCTGACAGCCCGATCTTGTCCCAGCGGAGCGAGGACAAGGCCGACAAGGTTCAGATCAAGCTGATCCAGGAGGACACGAAGTCCGCCACGCAGGGCGTCAATTGCTCGGTGACGACGCCCAAAAAGGCGCAGAACGTGACGAGCCCGAAGCCTTCCGTCGATCCGGCCAGTGGCCGGGCGTCCTTGGAACAGGCCAATCCGGACATCAAGGGCTCTTCGGCGTTCGCCTCGACCGGGTCGGGATCGGGCGCTGTCGGCGGCAATGCCGGCGAAAGGGGCCAGTTGGATATCACCGGTCAGGTTCTAGGGGGCATGAATGCCAGCATGTCAACGGTGGCCCCCAATAAGCAATCCTTCGAGACCATGGGTCAGGATATCGGGACCGACAAAACGGTCATGGAAGCCTTCGACCGCAACAGCGCAATCCGCGCCCAAGGCGGGCTGACCTTCAACGAGGTGATCCAGGCGACAGGGTTCTTCGCCCAAGCTTTCAACGTGCGAAACATCGGCACTGCCACACTGACGAGTCGGGGATCCTCCGGCCTGGTGGTGCCCACTCCCGCGTCCCCGCCGCCTGGCTCGGGCCCGCCGCCTGGCTCGGTTGGCTCGACAAGCTGTCCCGGGGCTATGAGCGGCGGCACGGTCGGCAACCCATGCTGCCCCTCGACGGACAGCGCATGCACGGCGCCGCGCACGACCGACACGGTTGAAAACGTCTCGCCCGTGCTTTCGCAAATCCAAAGGGACGCGAACCGCGCTCCCGTGACAATGACGACCGACGAACTGATGTCGGCCGTCAAGCAATATCAGGCTCAATAGGAGAAAGCGCTATGCGTGGAATTCCGTTAACAGCGGCACTCTTCCTTGGCTTGGGCGGCATCGCCTTTGCGCAGGTGCCTACGATCGACGAGGCTAACCTGGAACAGGCTCGGCAGATTGCATCGGCCACGAGCGAGATCCTCAGCACCGACCGCAACATCATGAACTATACACAAAAGACGCTGCAGGCCGTCACGGGCGACCGGTCGAGCCAGGCCGGCCAGCTCGCGCAGATGGCCTTGGGCAATGGCGGCTTCTCCATGGGGGACGCGCCTTCGCTTGGTAGCGTGATCTCGGGCGGCTCGTTGTCGTTCGCCGGCCTCGGCAATGGATCGCAGGGCATCGTTTCGAACATGATCAATGGCTTGCAGCTGGTGAAAACCATTTCGGGCCTGATCAATGGCCAGACGACGCAGATGGATAAGAACTACAGCGCCCTGGTGAACGTCGCGGCCACGGTCACCGGACTGGTGGACTCCTCGCAAAATGGGGTGAGGACCCGTTCCAGCGCTTTTCAGTCGGGCGCTCAGCGGATCGGCACCGCACAGGACATCAAGGGCTCGATCGATCAGAACAGCCAGATCATGGTGCAAACCGGTCTGACCGTGAACGAGCTGATCGGCGCGGTGAACACCGCTACGGCTGCCGCCAATCAGGAAAACATCGATCGTATGAACCTGATCACGCAGGCCTCGCGGGGGCTCGAATACAAGTCTGGCCAATGACGGTGCGCTTTCTTCTATCAGCGGCCACCATCATTGGCGCTGTCGCGACCTCCGGGTGCGGCCACAAGCCGCTCAAGGCTCCATGCTCGCGCGACGAGGGACCTATGCAGCCGATGGCGTTCGCGGCGCCCGAACCAAGAACAGACGCGAAGAAGCCATTCGAGTGCGGTCCGATGAAGGCACTCAATAGTGATCCATCTCTGTTTCCAGGTGGGATGGCAAAAAAATGAACTTCAATATCACGACGCTTCTGCAGCAGGTCGACAAGTTCGGCAATAACTATGTATCGCAAGCCTACCAGAACCTCGCGTCGGCCCTGACCGGCGGCGGACAGGTGGGTGTCGCCGGCCTTATGCTGACGCTGTACGTGATATTCTGGGCCATCAGCATCTGGCAGGGAACCTCGACCGGATCGGGAAAAGAGATGGTCTGGCGCCTGTTCCGCGCCTTCGTCATCTACGCTCTGGCGACGAGCTGGGGGGACTTTCAGACATATGCCTATTCATTCGCGAATGAGACACCTTCCGCGATCGGGAATAGCCTTCTCACGAGCGTGTCGGCCAATGTGACCGGGACATCGGCCGGGCTGAACTCCGTCAACTCCGTGCAGACGGCCCTGCAAAACATCTGGGATTCGCTCGCCAACTCCACCTCTGCCTTTATCAAGAGCCTAGGGGTGTTGAACTTCGGCGGCTATGTGCTGGCGGCAATCATCCTCGTCGTCGGCGCGCTGCTCATCGGTTATGCGATCTTCCTCATCATCCTGTCGAAGATCTTTCTTTGGCTTTTGCTGGCGCTCGCCCCAGTGTTCATCATTCTCATGCTGTTCGGCTACACGACCCGGTTCTTCGCGGGCTGGATAACCGCGATCGTGCAGTACATGTGTGTGCAGATTCTGGTCTACGCCTTCTGCGCCTTCTTCATCTCGATCACCCAGACCTATTTCGACGCGGTCAACCGGTCGAACGGCGCTGCGACAACGACTTTGACTGAAGCCGCGCCGCTGATCCTGATCTGCCTCGTCGGCGTGCTGCTGCTGTCGCAAATCACCAACGTTGCCGCCTCACTCGCGGGTGGCATTGGCATTGGAACGCCTTCGTTTGGGCGGTTTTACGGCGGGGCTTTCGGATCGCTGGGCCAAGCCGGTCAGCGGACGCTGATGGGACGCATGGGCTGGAGCACGCGGCAGGAACGTTTGGCGGGTCGCGAGCGGGCGCGCGTGAGCCTCGCACAAAGAAGATACGAGAATTCAGCGGAATATACGCGGCTTTCCCGAAAGCTGACGGATCCCGCATAGTTTGGGGCACCAATGAGCGATGTGAAGGAAAGCGCTGGGGGACCGGCGAAGGCAACCGAGTCTCCATTGCCGTACTACGTGGATGCGGCAATCTGGGAAAAAGATATCGCGCGGCGCAATCGCTGGTCGCGATCTCTGGCGTGGTGTGTGGCAAGCGTCGCCTCGGTCATTGCCGTGGCAGCCGTGGGCGCACTGATCCTGGCGCTGCCGCTCAAGACCTATGAGCCCTACATGGTGGTGGTCGACAAATCCACCGGGTTTGTCGAGGTGAAGCGGCCCCTGGCTGACGGTCCTTTGCAGCAGGACGAGTCGATGGGGATGTTCGATATCGTCCGTTATGTGAAGGCTCGCGAGACCTACGATCCGAAGGCGCTGAAGGACAACTTCGATCTCGCGCAATTGCTGAGCGCCGGCGATGCCTCGAGAGAGCTCGTCGAGCTTTTCAGCCCGGCAAACAAGGTGACCAACCCCGTCGTGCTCTACGGGCGAAACACCGTCGTGGCTGTGACCGTGAAGTCCGTGACATTTCCCAACCAGAGGACCGCCCTGGTCCGGTTCATGACGGAGGAAAAGAGCCAGGCGAACACCGTGCAGCGGCATTGGGTGTCGTTGATCCGGTTCCGCTACACCGGCGTGCCGGCCAAAAACGAGATTCGCTTTCAAAATCCGCTTGGCTTCCAGGTGCTCGAATATCGGCGCGATCAGGAGACGGCGCCGGCACCCACCGCGGAGACACCGCAATGAAGGTCGCCGCCATCCTGATGGCAATCGAGCTCGGCGTTTGCGCGGTTCAGCCGGCCCTTGCCGAACAGACCCCTCGGGCGGGATCTCGTGACAGTCGCATTCGCTTCGTCTGGTATCAAAAGGACGATGTGGTGTCGGTGCCGGCCAGCTATGGCGCCTCGACCATGATCGAATTCGGCGATGACGAGAAAATCGAAACCCTCGGCGCTGGCGACGTCCCGGCCTGGAGCATCGAGCCCAACAAGAAGGGCAATGTGCTGTTTGTGAAGCCGATCGAGAAGAATGCGGGCGGAAATCTCAACGTCCTGACGAACAAGCGCAGCTATGTGTTCTTCCTCAACGGCGAGTTTCGGCCGGTTGCGCAACAGGTCTATGCGATCAAGTTCCGCTATCCCGAAGAGGTGTCGGACGCGGCGCTGATGGACGAAGCCCGGGCCCGGGCGGCACAACCGAACCGGCAAGGCTTCAAGGCCGAAAACGCCAACTCGTCCTATGCCTATAAGGGGTCGTCGGCAAATAAGCCGCTCGTGATCTACGACGACGGCGTGAAGACCTGGTTCCGCTTCGATCCAGCAAGGGAAGTGCCGGCGATCTATGTCGTCGATAGCGAGCGCAATGAGACCCTTGTGAACTATCGCCGCGAGGGCCCGTACATCGTCGTCGACAAGGTCAATTACCAATGGACCCTGCGCAACGGCACCGAAGCAACCTGCGTCTTCAATCTGAGACTGAACAATGTGAACGAACCGACCGGGCTTGAACCTTACGAGCCGCAGCGTGTCGGCGGTGGGACTGTTCGGAAAGTGAGGGGACCCGATGCCATCTCCCAATGAGTACAGAATGCTCGCTGAGGAAGGCACGGCGGTCGCCGCGCCAAAATTCGGGGCAACCACATTCTTCAAGATCGCGGTTCCGCTGGGTGCGGTGGTCTTCGCCGGCTGGATGATCTATGCGGCGACGCGTGCGCCAGACAAGCCGCTGTTGACGGCGTCGGATGGCGAAGAGTTTCACACCACACAGTTTCCCGCACCTGGGCTCGATACGCCGCGTCCCCAGCTTGACAACGGGACCCTGAAAATTCCGACGGCTCCCGAGGAGCCGCCGGCCGCGCCGGCGCAGCCGCCGTCAACGATTGAGGCTCCGCCTCCCCCTCCACCAGCCTTGCAACCGCCTGCAGCTCCACCACAGGTGCAGGATGATTCCGAGGCCCGTCGTCTGGCCGAGGAAGAACGGCGCAGGCAAGAAGAAGAGGAGCGCCGCAAATGGGAGCGCTTGCGCGCCAAGCAGCTCGTCGTCGATAGCGGCGATGCACCTGGCAGTGCGTCAGCATTGGGCGGCAATGGTACGGATGCAGCGGCGGCCGGAAACGCAGGCGAGGGCGAGGAGGACCCCAATCGGCGTTTTTTGGCAAGGGCGAGCCAGAGCGGAGCGGATACATCGAACGCCACGATGAACCCGCGCACGGACGCTCTGGTCGCCCAAGGGACGATGATCAAGGGCGTACTCGAGACCGCGATCCAGAGCGATCTTGCCGGTATGGTTCGGGCCGTCGTGTCGGAGGATGTGTGGTCGTTCGACGGTCGCAGGGTTTTGATCCCCGCTGGCTCCCGCCTTATCGGTGAATATCGCAGTGGCCTCGCAACCGGCCAAAGGCGGGTGTTCATAGTGTGGACACGCCTGCTTCGATCGGACGGCATGTCGGTGCAGCTCGGTTCGACGGGCACCGACGAGCTCGGTCGCAGCGGCATGCCGGGCGAGGTCGACAACCATTATTTCGAGCGCTTCGGCTCGGCGATCCTTCTAAGTGTCGTGGGCGGTGCGACACAATTCATCGCCAACCTTGGCAACGACCAGAATGGGTCAAACACCAACCAGACCTCCACGGGCCCGCAGACCGGACAGACGGTGACAATCCAGACGCAGCCCAACCAATACCTGCAGAGCGCCCGCCAGATCGGCGCGCAACAGGTCTCGCAAAGCCTCAACCGCATTGCCGAAGAGGCGCTTCGAAATTCGATCAATATCGCGCCCACGATCCATGTCGATCAGGGGTCGCGCATCATGGTGTTCGTCCGCCGGGACCTCGATTTTTCGGAGTTCTATCCGGACCCGGTACGCGAGGCGTTGACGGAGATACGACGTGAGCGGGCAGCAAAGAACCGTCTTTCTAAATAAGGCGCTGGAGCCGGTGCGGCGCTGGCTCGACGACGATCGCGTGGTCGAAATCTGTGCGAACGGGCCTGGACTTGTGTGGGTCGAAATTGTTGGCTCGACACATATGGAGCCCTTCGACGTCCCCGAGCTCGACCGCGCCGCGATCACTTACCTCATGGAACGTATAGCGGCATCATCCTCGCAATCGATCAGCGAGGAAAATCCCTTGCTTTCGGCCGCCCTCCCCGGCGGCGAACGCTTCCAGGGCGTGCTTGCGCCGGCGACGCCGACAGGAGGCGCCTTCGCGATCCGCAAGCAGGTCGTGAAGGATATGCGCCTTGATGATTACCAGAAGCGGGGGTCGTTCGATACGATCTCCGTCCAGGATCCCGGCGAATTGAGCGAGACCGACAGCACCCTTTGCGAATATCTCGACGCCGGCAAGATCGAGGATTTCCTCCGCCTGGCCGTGCGGGAACGGTATTCGATATTGCTTTCAGGAGGCACATCGTCGGGCAAAACGACGTTTCTGAACGCGATTTTGCACGAGGTGCCTTCGGATGAGCGGATCCTCACCATTGAGGATACGCGAGAGGTTAAACCACACCAGCCCAACTATCTGCCCCTCGTCGCATCAAAGGGCGACCAGGGCCTGGCGCACGTGACCGTTGAAACGCTGCTGCAAGCCGCCATGCGGTTGCGGCCGGATCGAATCTTCCTGGGCGAGATCCGGGGAGCGGAAGCCTATTCGTTCTTGCGCGCCGTCAACACAGGTCATCCCGGATCGATCACGACGATCCATGCGGACAGCCCGACCGGTGCGTTTGAGCAGCTAGCATTGATGGTCATGCAGGCTGGGCTCGGGCTGAGCAAGGCAGAGATCATCGATTACGTGCGGTCGGTCCTGCCGATTGTGATCCAACAAACGCGCCGGGGCGGCTGGCGCGGAACTTCGGCGATCTGGTTCAACCGCATGACCGAATGGAGAGCCGCCAGAAAGGTTCCCCAGAATGTCTCGCGTATTCGCTTATAGGCTTCTCCTCGGCCTCATCGGCCTCGCCGCCTTCTTTGCCCTTTGGAGCCTGGCCTACGAGCTGGTGGCGACATGGCGGTGGAACCCCGCCCTCCCCTCTGAAGGCGCCTCGCGCTGGGGGCTTCTAAAGTACCAGAACGCGCAACGCAGCCTAAGCGGCCTGTTCGTTGCCTGGCAGCATTTCAGCCAGCGGCTGGCCTATCATCCCACGCAGGGCGAGACGATCATTCGGGGCGCGATCGCGGTCGCGGTTGTCGTGGCGATCGGCGTCGGCCTGATCTTTGCAAGCCTGATCAACCGCAAGCCAAAGCACTACGGCGATGCACGGTTCGGCACGATCATGGACGCCGAAAGGCAAAACCTGCTGGCAAAGCAAGGCTTGATCCTCGGCAAGATGGGTGGGGCGACCATCCGCTCGGATGATCCCGCGCACGTCCTGGTGGTCGGGCCGACCCGATCCGGCAAGGGCGTCAGCTTTGTCATACCGAACGGTTATATGTGGCGAGGATCCTCGGTGTGGTTCGATCCGAAGCGGGAAAACTTCGAGGCGTTCGGTGCGCACCGGCAGGCTCTCGGCGACAAGGTCTTTTTCTTTTCCCCCGGCGAGCGGGATTCGCATCGCTATAATCCGCTGGATTTCATCCGGCGCGATGCGCGCATGCCGACGGACTGCGCGGTGGTCTCCTCCTTCATCATCCCGGAGGCGACAGGAAGTTCCGAGATCTGGGCGCGCGCCGGTCGGCAGCTGCTTTCGGCCCTGATCGGCTATGTCCTGACATCGCCACGCTATGAGGGGCAGCGTCATTTGCGAGCTGTCGCGATGCTTCTGTCGACTGGCGTGGATTTTTTGAGGGTGCTGACGAATATCCGCAATGACGAGGAAAAATATCTGCCTTCGTGGGTCGTGCAGGGGCTCAACCAGTTCATTGCGCTGGAAAAGGAAACGCGAAACTCGGCCTACTTCAACCTGACGGCGGCTCTCAACCCCTGGACCAATGATCTCGTTGCAGCCGCAACGGCGTCGACCGATTTCGATATCTCGAAGCTTCGCAAGGATCCGACGGCTCTCTTCATCGGCTGCTCGGTGGCGCAGCTCGAGGTGTTCCGGCCCATCATCAAACTCCTGGTTCAGCAAATCCATGATGTGCTGATGGCTTCCTTACCAGGCCCGGACGAGCCCTATCAGGTCCTGGTGATGATCGATGAGTTTCGCCAGCTCGGCAAAATGGAGACTATCGTGTCCAAGCTGGCTATCAACGCGGGCTATGGCTTTCGCATGGTCCTAATCCTGCAGGACCTTGCCCAGCTTGACGAAGTCTATGGAAAAGCGACGCGGCAGACCACGGTGACCGCGTGCCAGGTGAAGCTTTTCATCCGCATGAACGATGTGGAGACATCGGAACATGTCTCTGTAATGCTGGGACCGACCACGATCGAGGTGCCCTCACCGATCATCAGGGCTGGCCAAGGCATATTCGGGGGCCGAGACAAGAGTTTAAGTTATCAGGAAAGGCCGTTCCGGACGGCGGCGGAGCTTCGGCAAATGCCGGCGAAGCAGGCCGTGGTTCTGGTTTCGAGCCCGCCTGGTTTCATGGTGCGCAAGATTACCTATTATAAGGACGCTCCCTATAAGGCGACTTACCAGGAATTTCGGCACCGGCGCTTGAAGGTTCCGCCTCTCTCACGATGGCAGGATCTTCCGCTGCGCTCCATGGCGGAGGTCGAAGCGGCGGCCAACAGTACGCCAGCGGCGCCTTTCGAGTTGCGGGAACCCGAGACCGTCGAAGCGCCGATTTCGGGCGATAAAGCCTCTGTCGATGCGGTGCCGCCCGCGACTGGTGCGGCGGCTGAAGGGGCTGGTCCCGTCGGGTTAAAGCCGAAAGCGAATAGCGACAGCGCGGACGCACCGCGGGCGTTGCCAAGCTCAGGCCTTCCAACGGGTGGTGAGGCTGGAGCAAAGAGCAAGGTCGCCGCTGAAGTTGCGGAGTTGAAGCCGAAGCGGACCGATCAGACGGCCGGGGATGCGCCGCGGCCGCTTCCCACCCTTGGCCGGCGATCGGCGCCGGCAGCATCAAACACGTCCGACCCGAGTGCGCCTGAAGGCAAGGCGAGCGTCTTGCAATTCCAGGTCCGGCCGGGAAACAAATCCACGTCGATCGCCGCGCTGCTCGCATCGCTCGATCACGAGGTAGAGGCCGGCGCTCGTTCGCTGTCGCCGTCAGTGGATGACGAAGAGGCCGACACGGTGCCGGTGGCCGCAATTGAAGAGCTGCAGGATCAAATCAGACGTCACGGCGATCGCTAGGACAGGAAATTCAGGTGAATACAAAAGCGCGATTTGTGCGTTCCGCGCCTGTGCGAGTGTGACAACACGACCAAGTGTCCCTTAATCCGATAACGGTCGCATCGAACCGTTCCTTGTGCTCGATGGTATGTGGGTCCGCTGGGGATGATCTGGCGGGTTCGGCAATCCGGTTCAGCTGATTGCTGGTCCGTAAAATGCGATTGGTTTTCTCTCTAGCCAAAATGTATCGATACCGATACAGTGGCCGCGATGAAGGTGATTGAATGGCTCGGAAGCAGCAGAGCGGATGTTCGAGCGTTTCCTGACGATGCGCGGATAGAGGCCGGCTGGCAGCTCGAACTTGTCCAGCGCGGGGACGATCCGGATGACTGGAAGCCTATGCAGATCGTGGGGGCCGGCGTCAGGGAAATCAGGGTTCGGGAGGCATCGGGAGCGTTTCGCGTCATCTATCTGGCAACCCTGGAGGACCGCGTTTTGGTGCTTCATGCGTTCCAGAAGAAGACACAGGCCACATCCAAGAAAGACCTCGATCTAGCGGCCCAACGGCTAAAACGATGGAAGGCAGAACGATGAACGTAGAAATCTATGAGAACGTCTGGGATGCCCTGGCGGACACCGAACAGGAGGCAGCAAACCTCAAAGCGCGCTCGGCGCTGCTCTACGAAATCCGTAAGGCAGTCCAGCGTTGGGGCATTCCCCAAGAGGAAGCCGCCAAGCGGCTCGGTCTGACGCGCCCTCGCACCAGTGACCTGCTGCGCGGTAAGCTCGCCAAGTTCTCGCTTGACGCGCTCGTCAACATCGCCGCCTCGGCACACCTGGATATAGAAATCCGGGTAAAGCAGGCGGCATAATCACGAGGTGTCAAATCCTCGTCTTCCTCGGAGCACATCTTGCAGTTTGAAGCGAGCGTGTGCCGAACGGAGCCCCTGCCTCGCGCGGCTTAGCGTACAACAAGCCCACGCAGTGCTGCGTGGCGAGGCGACTACTGCTTTTGCGGCTTCTGTGAATCCGGCTCTTCTCCTTCGACCGGAGCGGTGTTAATGCTCCTCGACTGCACGCGCTGCAGTTCTTCGAGCCGTTCGCCTTTGACGATCTCGGGATCAAGCCGCTCGTTAGGATTCTGCGCCAATGCACGCGCGGCTTCGCTCGCGGCTTGTGCCTCGCGGGCTTCCTTCGCAGCGATGCTTTCGGCGTTGCGCACCATTTCGCGGTCTTGCGCAACCTGCTCAAGCGAGGTCGGATCAGCCGATCCAGCTCGTTCGTCGCGGATCTCCTGCTCGATGGCGCGGTTGCGGATCTCGCGAGCGCGATCGGCCTCAAGCCGCTCGGCCGCCTCGATCTCCTGGGCGCGATGGATCAAAGCTTCGGCGCGTGCGCCGGCAATCCGATGGGCCTGGTCTTCGCTGACATGCGTGACGCCACCTTCCTGCAGGGATTTGAGATCCGTCCGGATCGCAAGCAACTCCATGGTGGGCGCCGCGCGCCGTAAGAACTCCGCTTTGGTCTGGCCGTTCATCATCGCCGCGGTCTTGTTAACGGTCTCGTTGATCTCTTTTAGGTTTTCCCGCATCTGGTCCGCGGTGGCATCTGAACTCATTTGAACACCCTTTCCATCTCGAATAGCAACCACAACAGTACCGGATCGGAAAGCTTGCGTCATCCGATCAATAAATTGACTCGCTATCGCGTTATCCGGCTGAGAAGCAGCAACCGAGTGCCAGTCCCGAAGGCTTGCGTGGGTGGCCTGCAGCTGGCGCGCCGAAATCGGAATCTTTATAGGGTTGGCCCTCGCGTGATTGATCCGCTGGCGGGCTTTCTCGATGACGTGCGGGTTTGCACGGGCGTAGGCGCGGTCCCGCGCCTCCCTGCCCGGCCGCGGCTTCTCGGCCGTGGCCACTATCGCCTTGTCGCGCGGACCATAGCTTTGTGATGACGCCCGATAGGCCGCGGAAGTCGCGACGATTTTCATGCCCTGCGCTTGTGCGTGCTGGGCATAGAGCGCACGCCATTCGCGAAGCTGGGCCGGACCTGGTCGCAATCGCTCACCGTCCTCGCCCTTCACGGCGACGATGGCATGGACATGAATATGGCCGCCCTCCTCGGCCATGTCGGCATGCATGCCGAAGGCGAATTTGTGATTGGGGAACTGCTCATGAAGGAACCCACGTGCGGCCCTCACCAGAGCTTGCCTGTCCTCGCCCGCTTTGGCCGACAGGATCATGTGCATGGTGTCGCGAGGCTTGTAGGAATTTAGGGTCTTGTCCCAGGACTGCGCAGTCTGCCGAACCGCCTCCTCAGACGCGATCGCGGCACCGTCGGCGCCGATCGCCGCTCCGTCATGGGTAAGGCGCGAGAGCTGGAACACGACACCGGCTTTGCCGTGGCTGGGCTCCCCAATTGGCTTCACCGAAACGGTATCCTCCTTGACCCCAAGCGCCTCGGAGATCCGCGAGGCGATCATAGCCCGGGTCGGTGCCGAGAACTGGCGATCCTGCTGGCGTCGATCGGAAAAGTGAAGCCGATGCTTCACCTTGTCGTCCCCGTTCTCACCTTTCACGACGCTGTGTCCGGCCATGGTCGCGACGACGCGCGCGACGCTCGATCCGTCCTGCAGTGTGTCGATACGATAGGCGAAACCGTGGCCGGCGAAACCTGCCTGAACTGCCTGTGAAAGGCGCTCGGCATTCTCCTGCCCTGCCAGCGAAAGCCGAAACGTCGCCACATCCTCGCTCTCCCGCCGCTTGTCGAAACCCTTGCCCCACTGTTTCATTTCCTCGGCAACGGCTCCCTGCGTTGCCAGGATACGCGCGTCATGCGTCTCGAGCGCGACGCCCTCCTTCTGGATATATTGACCGATGGCGGCTGCCCTTGTGACGCCATGCCCGTAGGAAATCACCTTCAGAACCGCCGGCTGATACCCGGCCGCCAGCTTGTCGGCAGCGGCCCTCGGTGCAGGTCCGCCGGCGAGCTTCCGCCGCTTCGTTGGCGGGGCGAGGTTTAGTCGCCCGGCTTTACCGCGCGGCGGCTCCAGCTCCCCGGGAGACGAGCGCGGCACGGCCGGTTCAGGTGGCTGGCTTGCCCCGAAACCGCCCTCCCCCTTCCGGCTGCGAATCGTCTTGAGCAACCAATCATCGTCATTTCCAGCAAAGGACAACATGGCCCGATGCCGGCGCTTGCGGTTCTCGTCTTCAAAAGCCGCGCTCGCGCGAATTCGATCGGCTATGGCC
>NZ_JBFUEK010000028.1:0-33331 GCF_056404235.1 Mesorhizobium sp. P2_E10 | reverse complement strand
GCACATGGCATCGGAAAGAACCTGCATGTAGCGGGCAAGCACGATCAGGTCGGTATCGGTCTGCTCGACGATGTCGAGGATCTGGGCTTCTGCCTGCGGCTTGTTCTCCTTGCTCACCTTGATGTGGTGAAAGGGAATGTCGTGGTTGACCACGACCTTCTGGTATTCRAAATGGTTTGAAACGACGCCAACGATGTCGATAGGCAGGGCGCCTATCTTCCAGCGGTAAAGCAGGTCGTTGAGGCAATGGCCGAAGCGCGACACCATCAGCAGCACCTTCATGCGCTTGGTGGCATCGCGGATCTCAGCATCCATCGCAAACTTTTCGGCGATCGGCTGAAGGCCTTTCACCAGGTCGGCCTGGCCGACACCTTCCTCAGAGATGAAGGAGACGCGCATGAAAAACCTGCCCGTGTCGAGATCGTCCAACTGCGAACTATCGACAATGTTACAGCCCTGGCCGGCCAGGAGAGTCGCAATCGCAGCAACGATACCGCGAGTCGATTTGCATGAAACAGTGAGTACGTAGTGCGTCATCTTTAAATTCACTTTGTTGAATACTGAGCATTTTACTCGCAATGGCATGCCTCAGAACAGTCGAATACTGCTGGTACAAATGGAGCTTCTCCTGAACGCCAATCTCGCTTTTTGGGCCCGGAGATTAACCGCGATTGATGCAAACCACTTTAGGCTGAGTCATCTCCTCGTAGGCAAATCGAACGCCTTCCCTGCCCATGCTGCCGTATTTGAAGCCCCCGAAGGGCATGGCATCGAAGCGATAGTCCGACGAGTCGTTGATCATTACGCCGCCTGCCTCGATCTTTTTTGCCGCCTCAAGCGCGGCAGAGAGATTGTTGGTGAATATGCCGGCATGCAGGCTGTATTCGGGACCGTTGGCCATCTCGATGGCCTCCTCAAGCGTGTCGAATGGAGCAAGCATCACGACGGGCGCGAACACTTCCTCTTGCCATAGCCGGCAGGTCTGAGGCGTGCCTTCCAGCACAGTCGGATCGTAGACTGAGCCCTCGCGGCGGTGTCCGCACAACAATTTCGCACCCGCGTCAATGGCTTCATTGACTGCCGTCTCGGCGCGTTCCGCTGCCTCTCTGCAGATCATCGGTCCAACGTCGGTATCCTCGCGTGACGGATCGCCTGCCTTCAACTTTTTCGCTAGCTCGACAAAGGCATCGCGGTACCGCTCATAAAGTGCCGCCTGCACCAAAATGCGCTGGGCGCCGATGCAATTCTGTCCGGCCGCCCAGAACGCGCCGGAGACCGAGCGTTCGACCGCTTTGTCGAAGTCGCAATCATTCATGACGATGACGGGCGCATTGCCACCGAGTTCCATCGCCAGTTTCTTGAGCCCTGCCGAGCGACTGATTGCCTCTCCGGTTGCAAATCCGCCGGTGAACGACACCATGCGAACGTCGCGGGCGGCGACCAGGGCCTTGCCGAGATCGGTACCGCCCACCGCGACAGTGATTACCTCTTGCGGCAAACCGGCTTCGCGTAGCGCTTCGACGAGGTTGATCGCCGAAAGCGGCGTCAGCTCTGAAGGCTTCAACAGCACGGCATTGCCGCCGGCGACCGCGGGACCGAGCTTGTGAGCCACAAGGTTCAGCGGATCATTGTAGGGGGTAATGGCGGTTATGATCCCCAGCGGTTCACGCGTGAACCAACCCTGACGCTGCTCCGATCCAGAATACGCATCGAAGGGCACGATCTCGCCGGCATTGCGCTTTGCTTCCTCAGCCGAGAGCTTCAGCGTATTGACGCAACGCAGGACCTCTTTGCGCGCCTGAACAATGGTCTTTCCAGCTTCCCGGACGATGGTATCGGCGAAGGCGTCGCGACGGCGCTCGACAATCTTTGCAGCATCTTCAAGGATGCTCGCGCGCCGGTGCCTTGGCAGGCTGCGCGAAAGCCCGGCTCCGCGTCCGGCGCGTGTCAAAAGTTCGCCGATTTCGCTTGCATCCGTAGCGTCGACCGTACCCACAAGCGACCCGTCATAGGGGCTGTACACGGGTATGGGCGCCAGGCCGGTCGTGATGTGCAGTTGGGCAGCGGTCATAGGCGAGCTTCTTCTTCCCTAATGATGCGTCGCATGCGCGACTGCTAAGTTCTTGGTCGGAGCAAAGGTTCTGGGACCTACCCCACGCCCTCTCCTCACTTGATGCATCGGTTGATTGCTACCTGAACGTTTGCGATGGCGGCCGCGCCGCTTCGGCTGTCCTCTTTCAGATCTTCTGGCCGTCGCGAGCGAGTTCGTCCATGACGGAGCGAACGGCGCTTTCGGCGATTGCAACGATCTCTTCGACTTCTGACTTGGTTGTTACGAGCGGCGGCGCAAAGCCCAGAATATCCCCATGCGGCATGGCACGAGCGATAAGACCACGGTCGCGGGCTGCCTTGGAAATTCGCGCACCAACCTTCAGCGACGGGTCGAAACGTTTCTTGCTGTCGCGATCGGCTACGAATTCTATTGYGCCCATTAGGCCGACGCCTCGCACTTCGCCGACGATCGGCAACTGGGCGAATTTTTCCTTCAGCTGCGCTTGGAAAAATGCTCCAACGTCACGCGCGTTGCCAGGGAGGTCTTCTTTCTCGACGATGTCGAGAACCGCGTTGGCCGCGGCGGCGCCGATCGGATGACCCGAGTAGGTATAGCCATGTGAGAATGCGCCAACCCTGTCAGCGCCGTCTTCCATCACCTTATAGACCTTCTCGCCAACGATCGCCGCGGAGAGCGGGAAGTAGGCAGAGGTTAGACCTTTTGCGACGGTAATCAGATCGGGCTCGATGCCGTAATGCTGCGAGCCGAACATGGAGCCGGTGCGGCCAAAGCCGGTGATCACTTCGTCGGCGATGATGAGTACGTCGTGCTTTCTCAGGACGGCCTGGATAGCCTCCCAATACCCCTCGGGCGGAGGCGTGATGCCGCCGGTGCCGAGCACAGGCTCAGCGATGAAGGCGCCTACACTGTCGGGACCCAGACGTTCTATCAGCTGATCGAGCTCGGCGGCTCGTCGCGCGGAAAATTCGCGTTCGGTCTCCCCCGGGGTTGCACCCCAGTAGTGATGAGGCGCGCCGGTATGGACGATCTGCGGCAGCGGCAGGTCCATATGGTCGTGATAGAAGCTCATGCCTGTCATCGAGCCGGAGACGACGCTGCAGCCGTGATAGCCGCGCTCACGCGAGATGATCTTCTTTTTGTCCGGCTTGCCGCGCAGGTTGTTGTAGTACCAAACGAGCTTGGCCTGGGTCTCGTTGGCGTCCGAGCCGGACATGCCATAGAAAACCTTGCTCATCTTGCCCGGCGCCATCTTCACGAGGCGATCCGAGAGGATCGCAAGTTCATCGGTCGTATGCGCCGCGTAGGAATGATAGTAGGCAAGGCGATAGGCTTGGCGCGAGATCGCCTCCGCGACTTCGGTGCGGCCGTAGCCGACGTTGACGCAGTAAAGCCCTGCAAAGCCGTCGATCAGGTGGTTGCCGTGCGCATCCTGGATGCGAATGCCCTTGCCCGTCTCGACGATGGTCGGTTCGCCCAGCTTGCCGGTCGCAAAGTCCTTCAGCTGTGTGAAAGGATGCAGGACAGAGTTGCGGTCCTTTTCGCTGATATCCTTGATGTTGATGGTCATTTGAACTCCCTTTTGCTGCCGCATCTGCGACGAATATTTCTGGTCTCTGAACTGTGGCCGAGCGAGACAAGTGGATCAGAAAGCATGGACAGGGCTGGAAACTTCGGTCGGAAGCATGCTCTGCCTACCCGGGCTACACGTGCTCCGCTCGAGCCTCTACTCCACACCAGGCTGCGGCAAACAAAGCGATGGCCTTTGTAACCCGCAACAGCGACGGCAAGCTCACTCGCTCATCAACAGCATGGATGTGTTCGGCAACTGGCCCGTAAACCAGGCTGGTCATGCCGCCGTGCAAGGCAAAGACAGCTGCGTCGAGATAGCAAGGCATTACGAAGCGTTGAAGTTCCCTTTCGGAATTGTCAGCGAGGGTGTGCGCCTTTGCCAGCAGTGCTTCTGCGTCGCTTCCTGAAGCAAGAACATATCCACCCTGCTTGACGCCGACCCATTCAATCTCAGGCTCGGGGCATCCTTTCAGTTGTGGGTCGTTCAGAAATGCATTTTTGAGAAAGTTCTCAAACCTTACGGCGCGCGCCTCTGGCATCTCGCCAGGGTAGAAGCCAATGCGGCCTTCAAAACGGCACTCGCTTGGTACCGAGGCGAGCCACTCGCCTCCCGATATCGTGCCGATTGTCAAAGCTATTGGATTGTCGACGCCGGCGAAATCGGGCTGAGATATGGGTCGCTCCGCGATCCACTCTTGTTCGAGCTGGCGCAGATGTACCATAGTCCGAATTGCGATGTCGATTGCGCTCCTACCGGTGGCGACCTCGAATGGGTGAGCCGGAATCCCTTGGACTGTGACAGCAAATTTCATGACGCCGGTATTCGCGCTGACAAGCTTCTCATCGGTGGGCTCCGAAATGAGAATTGCATCAGCGCGGAAACCCTCTGCAAGAACCATTGCCGCTCCGTTGCCCGTGGTCTCTTCTTCAATGACTGACTGAAATTGGACCGCCCCCTTCAGGCCAAAGCCTGCGGCTGCAAGCGCGTCGAGGGCGAAAAGGTTTGCAGCCAAGCCCGCTTTCATGTCACCGGCACCACGGCCATAAAGCCAATCCCCGTCGCGAGTGGCCGAAAACGGCTCATATTTCCATCGGGCGCTTGTGCCGACTGGCACCACATCGACATGTGCGTTCAGGGCCAGAGACCTGCCGCCTTCTAGTGCTGGCCGCTTCGAGCCAACCACAATGGTAGAATCTTTGAGGTCAAATCTGGTCGGTGAGAAAGCCGGATCCTTGCCGATGCGAGCTGGATCGATCGCGAAGCTGCGAACGTCATAGCCGCGTGCTTCGAGCGCGCTGGAGACAATTTTCTGAACAACAGCTTCATTGCCTCGAAGCGAGGCCGCACGCACCAACTGTGTCAAAAAATCGAGCTGCTCATCGAAGCGGTTCTCAACCGCCTTGATGATGCGCTCGATATCCGCGGGCCCCAATGGAGACTTGTCGAGTGCAACCTCACCAGCGGGATGTCGCAAAGATGTGGGATCGTTCACGTTCGCTCTCCTTAAGTCTTAATAGAATGTATCGCAGCCCTATGCGCAGCAGCTAACGTTTGCCATAAAATTCTAGTTTTCTTGCCTATACTTGGTCCGATCACAGTACCACGACATCGCGTGATGCCGTGGTTAGACGTTCGCCTCCACTTTCACCCACCAACACCGTGTCCGAAACGAAGTAGTCTCCTCGGCCGCAGCCGAGCAACCAGGATAATTGGTGGAACACCATATTGCATTCCAGGACCAGATCGCTCTCGGGGTGCATGCTGACGACACCGATGCCGCCAGTCCACGTCGGCGGGAACGCGATACCTACGGCGTAGCCACAATGATGTCGGCGATAATGCGTCAATCCAGCTTCGTCGATGACGGACTGCCAAGCATTGTAGACATCGGCGCCGGTGGCGCCCGGCCGCATCGCCTCGAGAACACGGTCCTGTGCTGCAATGCAGATTTCCGCTAGTTCGTGCGTGCCCGCGGGCGCCTTCCCTGCGAATGCCAACCTTCCCATAGGCGCGTGGTAACGACCGACACATCCGGCCATCTCCAAAAGAAGCTGCTCGCCCTGGCCGATGGCGCGGTCGGTCCATACCTCGTGTTCATAAGGCAGCCGCTCGCCGGACCGAATGAAGGGACCGAAGCCGACGTACTCACCGCCGATTTCGAACATCCGTTTATGGACCTCGGCTGCGATAGCCTGCTCGTTAATGCCCACTTTTGCGACTGAAAGCGCCGTCTCCATGCACGCGTCGGAGACGGCGGCGGCTTTTCGAATAGCGAAAACCTCATTGTCGGACTTCACCAGCCGGAACCGCTCGACGAGCCCCGAAATGTCGGACCACTGAACCTCCGGCAGTCCAGCGCGAACGGCAGTGTCGAACGCCGGCGGAAATCCAAGGCTTTCTCCTTGGATCCCTATCGTCGCATCTCCTAGGCCCACACTCTTTAGATGTTCTGCAATGAAGGCCCCGGGCGAAGCTGTATCGGGATATCCTACGAAAAGGGAATTCTTGACTTGGCGATTTACGGTCGTTTGTTCGTGTGCTCGGGCAAACAGGAGCGTCTCGCCATCTGGGCGAACAGCGAGGGCGTGAGGTCCGAAGTATCCCTGGTGGTCTAATCCAGTGAGGTAAAAGATATTTTCCGCGCTCGTGACAATCCCAACATCCATTCCACCTTGGGCGAGGACTTGTTTGACCTGGTTCATCCGTGCATCGAATTCTGATTGCGGGATAAGACTGGCTCGCATCATGATTGTTTTTCCTTCGGGAATTTTAGAGAAATTTGGTCTGCGCTTGCGTAGCAGGCGACCGTACCTGCCAAACGGATCGCTGATGCGCGACAAGCTCGGGCAGTTTGGCGAGGATGTTCTCGCCACGTCCGCCATTTGCATTTTCYCCATTTTCTGACCGACGCCGTTCCTCGCGCACGAGTCGTCAATGAGGAGATGATAAGCTTGACCAAAGGAAAACACAAGCTATATATAGCTGAAATTCAAACTGTGAACATAATCCAAGGAGGACCTTGCTGGTCATTTCTCTTCCCGAGTTAGCCAGCAACGATTGCTCCTAGGGTGGCGCCGCAGAGCAATCGACAAGCGCTGCCGATTCATTTCGCGCCGGGACAAGACCGCGCTGGAGAGAATATGACGTTGCATTTCATAGCCGGGTTGGACAGTCGATTGGAACGGAATCATCGAAGGTATCTGACGGACGAACGCCAAATGGATGCCGCAGAATGAATACGATCTGCCTTCAAGATATCTACCGAGCGCGAAAACGAATTGATGGGCGAGTGAGACGGACTCCGCTGATCGTTTCACCATATTTGTCGGACCTGACTGGAGGCACCGTTCATCTAAAACTGGAGCATCTTCAGACAACTGGAAGCTTCAAGCTGCGGGGAGCAACAAACGCTGTTCTGAGACTGAGGGATGCCGAACGTGCCCGCGGTGTGGTCGGGGTTTCGACCGGCAATCACGGACGCGGCCTCGCCTATGCGGCCAACGAAGCCGGCGTTCGATGCATCATCTGTATGTCTGAACTGGTGCCGTCGAACAAGGTCAAGGGCGTTCGGTCGCATGGTGCCGAAGTTCTGATTGCCGGCCGGTCGCAGGACGACGCTCAAGTTGAGGTCGACCGCCTTGTCGAGGCAGAAGGCATGATCATGTTGCCTCCTTTTGACCATCCTGACGTCATCGCTGGTCAGGGAACCTTAGGTCTGGAGATTCTTGCGGATTGTCCCGAAGTCGAGACGGTTTTGATCCCACTGTCGGGTGGCGGTCTCTTAGCCGGTGTCGCGCTCGCGTTGAAATCCGCAAACCCATCGATTCGTGTCGTCGGCATCTCGATGGAACGGGGTGCTGCGATGATCGAGAGCCAGCGCGCGGGCAAGCCAATTTTTGTGGAGGAACTGCCCACACTCGCCGATGCGCTCGGCGGCGGCATTGGGCTCGACAATCGCTACACGTTCGACATGGTTCGCGATCTCGCAGACGAGTTGATCACGGTGACGGAGAGAGAAATCGCTAACGCGGTTCGCCACTCTTACTGGTCAGAAAAACAGGTTATCGAAGGATCGGGCAGCGTCGGCATCGCCGCACTTCTCGCAGGCAAGATCGGTAAACCTGGCATCTGTGTCTCCCTGGTCACAGGCTGCAATCTCGACATGGCACTGCACAAGCGGCTCATCGACGGCGAGGTCGGCGACATTGCGGCTGCGGCAGAAGGAGGAGCGGAAAATGGCTGATATCAAGATCCTCACGGAGGCCGAGTTGCGCCGAGTCGTTGCTCTTGATCCCGACGCGGTGGAATGTGTCGAGAACGCCTTCAAACTTCTCGCGACACGGGACGTCGTGATGCCTCCCATTCTCAGCTTTCATGTTGCCGAACATAACGGCGAGGTGGACGTGAAAACCGCATACGTGCCGGGAATTGAGAGTTTCGCGATCAAAATGAGCCCCGGCTACTTCGATAATCCAAAACTCGGACTACCAAGCGTAAGTGGCCTGATGATACTGTTTGCCGCCCGCACGGGCATGGTCGAGGCAATCCATCTCGATAACGGCTATCTGACCGACATCCGCACTGCAGCCGCGGGCGCGGTCGCCGCCAAATGGCTTTCGCGGCCTGACTCGCATGTCGCGGGCATACTCGGAAGCGGTACACAAGCTCGCCTGCAGTTGGAGGCCCTCACACTTGTCCGCGATATCCAGGAAGCTGTCATTTGGGGGCGTGATCCGAAGAAAGCACGGCAATGCGCCGACGATTGCCGGCAAAAGCTGGGTATAGACGTGCGGACCGGGACCATCGACGACGTGATGACCGCAGCCGACATCGTTGTCACCACGACCCCCTCCCGGATTCCATTGATCCATGGGTCGCAGCTGAGACCTGGCCAGCACGTGACAGCAATGGGAACCGATGCGGATTACAAGACGGAGCTTGCTCCCGACGTGATCCCCGCCGCCAGCCGATACATTTGCGACAGCTTGGCGCAATGCCGGCGGCAAGGAGAACTCCGACCCGCGATAGCCGCAGGAACCGTGACCACCAATACCGATTTTCCGGAGCTTGGCCAGGTCATCGCCGGTCGAGAGCCAGGCCGTAGATCCGACGACGACATAACAGTTTGCGATCTCACCGGGACCGGCATCCAGGACACCGCGATCGCAGCCTTCGCATTCGAGCGCGCACTCCGTCTCGATGCAGGAACCATCATCTCAAATTAGTGCCATTTTCACGGTGTGCTGACTGGTTGACCCACAGCCAGTGCAGGGTGGACCGTGAGCGGGCGTCTCAGGTGGAGATGAAGGAGGCTATTTCCAGCAAATTCGCAATCCCCGGGCAGGCGAGTTGGCTCAACATGTTAGGATCGCCGCTTGCCAACTGCCAGAAATGCCGCCAACGCTCAATTCAACTATACCCGAGCCAGATGAGCCGAGCCTATCCGCAAAGGGAGTGGGAACTCTGCGAAGCGATTTCGCAGCGTTCCGGATGTTCGTCCCAAATGGAGAGATAGTCCGGGAATTCGAAAACGCTGGCGACAACAGCGTTCGCAACTTATTGCGTCGCGACCGTAGGCATGCTCCCCCATCGACACTCGGGATTAGGAATCGAAAGCTAGGGCACCGCCCCCAGTCCTTTTCTAGGGATAAATTTAAGCTGTATATAGCTTGTATTTTACCCGAGGGGAGCTTATGATCCTCGCTTACCGTGAGCGAGACGCACGGCATCCATCAAACAATAAGAGGGAATGCAAATGGCGGAAGCGGCGAGAACCCAGATGGCTCTGACAGTTGCCTCGGAAAAATGGGTACCAGAGTTCGACAATGGGCGTGCATGGCGCACTAGGATCGGCTTTGTCCTGATTTCAAGTGACCACCTGATTGAAGAAGACATGATGCGCATGGCGCCGGAAGGCGTCTGTGTCCACTTCACCCGTTCGCACATGCCGATAGGCTGCACCGTAGAAAACTTAGCAGCGATGGAAAGCGGATTGGCGGCATCTGCGGCGGACTTGATGCCGGAATTCGAGGTTCCCGTAATCTGCTATGCCTGCACGTCGGGGACCGCTGTAATGGGGGAAGAAGCAGTCGTCCGTGAATTGAAGCGGGCCAATCCTGATAGGCAGGCGACGACGCTCCTGACCGGTGTTGTCGAGGGGCTTCGCGCCATATCAGCCCAAAAGATCGTGATGGGTACGCCCTACACGGATGACGTAACGTCGGTCGTTGCGCAATACATGCAAAAGAGCGGTTTCGAGCTCCTGAATGTTCAGGGGCTAAATCTGGTTTACGACAAGGATATTACAAGGGTGACACCGGCATACATTCGTGAGTTCGCCAAGGCGATCGATCACCCGGACGCAGATGCGATCTTCTTGAGCTGCGGTGGCTTCCGCGCCATTGATGTTATTGACCAGATAGAGCAAGACACGGGCAAGCCTGTGATTACCAGTAACCAGGGGATGATGTGGAACTGCCTGCGCCTGGCAGGAATCAGCGATCAATTCGACGGGTACGGACGCCTGCTGCGCGAGCACTGACAATCCCGCGACAATCTCGCGAAAAGCGACAATAATGCGAGGCGATCTATCCCGGAGAACTTGACCCAAGATCAGGCAAACCGTAAGCGTCGCGGCCGATCTAACCCAGCTACCGTCTGAATCAGATTCGCTTGCCCATGGCCGTCACTTCGTGCATCGGTTTTCTGCGAATAAGGTCACACCGAGTTCCGCTTAGAAAAGCCTGCCGCATTGCCGGCGACCCGAAACAGATCAAAAGAGCGCGCGAACAACTCTTTCGCCCGAAGCGATGGGGGAGGATCGTTTCGTGCTGTCTCGTTGAGAGTCCCGAACCTTGGCTCGCAGGGTCATGAAACACATTGGTATCTCTCCAGCACCTCTCTCGGGCCGTTCCGCGTTCACTCGCTTCTCTTCGCGGTTGGGGCTTGAGCCCTCGCATGGGGTCAGTCGCTCGAAATATAGCGGCTGACTTTCTTCAGCATCCAGCGTAGATACGTCGCCCTCACCTTACCGAACGTGCCGAGATCACTGGACGCCAGAGCGGCCGAAAGGCCTTTTAATTCGCCCAACAGCTCTTCCACAACGTCGTCCCAGTCAAGATTCGGCAAGAACGTATACCAGATCCGGGCGACCCGGTAGTACAGCAGGTCCGTGATTTCGCGCATCGGTGCGCTGCCAATGAGATCACAGATCAGAGCTGAAAGGTCGTTAGCCAGATGCGCATAGCCCTCGATGTCCCGCCGACCGCGAAGGTCCTCAGCTCGCGCGATGAGCTCATCGAGGGTCTCCCGGTGCCGATCCGTGGCCCAGTTCGGGGACAATGATCCCATTGTCTCCGCAAGAAGAATTCGAAGGTCATAAATGTCCTTGAATGTCTTCATATCGATGTCGGTGACGCGCGTGCCGACTCCATTACGAATCTCAAGTAACCCTTCATAACTGAGCTGTTGTAGTACCCGCCGTAGCGGCGTCCGACTGACGCCGAACTCCGTCGCGAGTTGCGTCTCATTGATCATCATACCAGGAGGATAATGTAATATGCTAATCCGCTGCCGAATAATCTCATACATGGATCGCTGGCGTTCATCGGCACTTAGCTTAGTGGGTTTATTCATTGTTCCAATTTAGCTCCGTCTGTCTCTTGGCAAAAACACATCATCGACTACATGGCAATGATTCATCCCCTGGTCTTCTAGAAACGTGCCATCTGCACGCGACGCGAGCCCGGAATCTCTCATTGACAAATGCTGCATCGTAGCTGTATATAGGTGGTGCTCCGCCAATGCGAACATAGCCATGCAACAGGAGCCATCGCAAGGACCAAATTCAGAAGCGTCCAAACAGGGGAACAGCAAATGACAAAATTCTCGCGAAGGAACTTCATCAAGACGAGTTTTGCCGGAGGTGCGGCGCTAGCCGCAGCACAATTGACCGGACCGTTTATTGGCAAGGCTCGCGCAGCGGATTCGCTTTCCGTGGTTGAATGGGGCCCACCCTTCATCGACCACACCAAGGCGCTTGCGGCTGAATGGGGCAAGGCGTCGATCGACTGGACACTGCATGCCGGCGGAGCGGCGTCGATTTTGCCAAAGATCAAGGCGGCCTGGCCGAATCCCCCCTACGACGTTGTTGATAATTGGAGTCCGGTCTTCCAATCGATGATCCGAGAAGATTGGGCGGAAACCGTCACCATCGAAGACTGCCCGAACCTGGCGGATGTCCCCGAAGGGCTTATCCCTAAAGATGCGAACGGCAATTGGAAGGTGGTTCCGCGGGGATCGAGCGGGATCTTTTTCACCTACGTTCCTGAAAAGTGCCCGATCGAGATCAAGTCGATTGAGGACCTGTTGAATCCGAAGCTGAAAGGCCAAATTCTCTGGCCAAACCCGACATTGAACACAAACCTGCAGGTCGTAGCCCTGGCGATGGCCCGCGGCGGCGATCAATTCAACCTGGAGCCAGGGTGGGAATTCCTAAAGGAACTCGCGAAGTCCGGCAACATCGGGCGCGTAGCGGCGACAACCTCGGACCTGATCACATCGCTGGATACCGGCGAAACCTCAGTGACCTGCATCGACCAGGGCACGTTCTCGGGGATCAAGGGCGTGAAGGCCGTCCCACTGACTAAGACGAACAAGGATTTGAAAACGTTCCTGTTCGTGTCGGGGTGGGTGATCTTGAAGAGCTCCAAAAACAAGAAACTGGCATTTGACTTCGCCAACTACATGATCGGCAAAGATGCCAGCGAGCGCTATGGCAAGGACGTGGGCGAAGTCCCCGTCAACTCAAAGGCGAAGCAGACCCTCGAATATCTTCATTTCTCCCCTGTGGAAATTAAGGAATTTGTGGTCGTGCCGGATTGGGATCACCTTGGCAAGGAACTCGATGGTTGGAACAAGCGCTGGGAGCAGGACATCGTCCAGCTTTTGTGACGTCGTTTTTTAACTTAATAATCTTCCCATGACGCACTGGCGTCGGGCGCCATTCTGCGCCCGACGGCTTTTTKTCGATCGCAATGGGACTGGAACCTGCTGATGAAGTCTTCACGTAGCTCCGCGCTGTTACTGCTGCCAKGATTCGCCTTATTCCTGGGCTTTCTGCTCTTCCCGCTCGTGAATGTTCTCGACGAGAGTTTTCGCCTTTACGAACCGGGCCGGATCGGCTCGGCCAAGGATGCCCCATATACGTTGTTTAACTACGCTGAGATCCTGACGCCATCGTATTTGAGGTATTTTGCCGAAACGTTCAAATTCGGTATTTTATCATCGCTGATCGCCCTCGTCGTCGCGTTTCCGATTGCTTACTCAGTCGCCAGGCAGCCTTCGCCCCTGCTAAGGAAGCTCGCCATTGGCTTTCTCATAGGCATGATGTTCCTGAGTACATTGGTGCGCGTCAATGCGCTCCAACTGACATTCGGGCCCACCGGTTATGGTCAGCTCCTGTCGGGTCTCCTGAATGTGTCGGCGAATGGCCGTTTCTATACAGAATTGGTCGTTATTTTCGGTCTATTGCACTATTTGATCCCGATTTCGGCTCTTACATTGTTGGGAACGATACAAAACCTAAACCCTAGACTAGTAGATGCATCGCAAGTACTTGGCGCTTCGCGGCTAAGGTCGCACCTTTCGATAACCCTGCCGCTCTGCATGCCCGGACTGCTGTCGGCTTTCATGATTTGCTTTACACTATGCCTCAGCGCATTCGTCGTTCCGATGATTCTCGGAAAAGGCAAGGTGCTGTTTGTCTCCAATCTCATTTATTCACGCTTCAGCGAGATCGCCAATTATCCGAGTGGTTCCGCCGTCGCGATCACCATGCTTATCGTGGCGCTGAGTACAATCTACGGAATAACGTGGATGGTTTCGAAGCGATACGGCAACCTCAGGTAAGGCCGGTCCTGTGAAACGCTATGTCGATAATGCCGCAACCTGGCTGAGCGTCGCCAACATCGTCGTTGTATTGGTGTTCCTCATTTTTCCAATCGCCGTTGCCGTGACGATGTCGTTCGATGCCCGGGAGTATCTGGGCCGGTTTCCGCCGCCGGAATACTCCCTTCGGTGGTACAAGCATTTCTTTTCTGACGACTACTATCTAACCGGATTGGCAACCAGTCTCCGGTTGGCACTCATCACAACCATTGTCTCCACAACGGCGGGCGTCAGCGCCGCTATTGCCCTTGACCGCTATGCAGGTCCTGGCAAGCAGGCCTTGGAATCGCTTTTCCTATCGCCGCTCATCGTTCCTGCCGTCGTGATCGGTTTTGCGCTCCTGCTGTTTTTCGCCAACATCGGTGTGTTCGACGGGTTCACGCGACTGCTCGGCGGGCACATCATCATCACGTTTCCCTACACGGTCCGCACGACGCTTGCTGGCCTGGTTGGAATCCGAAAAACCTTGACTGAAGCTGCCATGAGTCTTGGCGCCACCGAACGTCGGGCATTCTGGGACATCACCTTTCCGCTCGCCCGCACCGGCATTGTCGCGGGAGCGGTCTTCGCGTTCGCCTTCTCCATGGACGATGTTGCGGTGAGTTTGTTCCTCACATCGCCAGACACGTACACCCTGCCTGTCGCGATGGTGAGCATGATGCGAACGAACTTTGATCTAACGATCGCCGCAGCTGCTGTTCTGTTGATGATATTCACCTTCGCCCTGATCCTCGTCCTTGACCGAACAATCGGCCTCGACCGACTGATCGGCAAGGGCGTTTTCAGGTCATAGGAGGCTTCTGAAATGAGTGTTCTTGAACTTTCGCATGTCACCAGGCGCTATGGAGCCTTCCTCGCGGTCGAAAACGTCTCATTCACCGTTGAGAAGGGACAGATTCTGTCGCTGCTCGGCCCTAGCGGATGCGGCAAGACAACGACCTTGCGGCTGATCGCCGGGTTTGAGAATGCCAATGAGGGCGCTGTCATGTTCTCCGGCGTCGATATGAAGGGCAGGCGACCCTACGAGCGCAACGTCGGCCTCTTGTTTCAGGACTATGCCCTGTTTCCGCACATGACGGTCGCCGAGAACGTCGCCTATGGATTGAAGCATCGCAAATTTGAAAAGGCAAAGATCCCGGATCGCGTCGCCGAAATGTTGTCATTGGTCAGACTTAAGGGCTTTGAGGATCGGCGGCCCGGCCAATTGAGCGGCGGTCAGCAGCAACGCGTGGCGCTTGCCCGGGCATTGGCCACAAACCCCGAGGTGGTTTTGCTCGATGAACCGCTATCGGCCCTCGACGCGAAATTGCGCCAGGAACTGCGGTTCGAGCTGAAGGCAATTCTTTCTGCCGTGAACGCCACGACGATCGTCGTCACCCATGACCAGGAAGAAGCCATGAGCCTGGGCGACAGCGTCATTGTCATGAGTGCCGGAAAGATCATGCAGCAAGGGCCGCCGACGGACATCTATGCCAATCCAAAGACGCGCTTTGTCGCCGAGTTCATTGGCCGCTCAAACTGGTTCACCGGTCAGCTCACGAGGAGCGCGAAAGGCATCGCTGAACTCAAAGCCAACGACGGTACCCGGATGTTCGTGCACATGCCCGACAGCAGCCGGAATGACGGCGTGTTTGACGTCTGCGTCAGGCCTGAGCGCATTCGAATTGGGGCAGCTATTGAATCGTCGGGAGACTCGCCCGTCAACAAGATGCGCGGCACGATAAGGGACGTCGCCCACCTTGGGGCCGATCTTCATTTGGTGGTCGAAATCGCAGGCGGTCAACTGCTTGCCGTGACTGAAAAGTACTATGGGCAGGCCCTTGAGAAATCCGGCCACGAGGTCGCAATAACTTTCCTCCCGCAGGACTGCATCGTAGTCCAAAGCGGATCGTAAAAAAGTCAAGCCCCTCGAAAGTTACCAGCTCTTAAACGGAATCAAGCTGTGCGATCGCGTTTGGTAGCTGTCGATCGACACTTTGAAAACCAGATAATACGTATTGAAAACCTTGCCCGCTTCGCCCGAGTCGCGAGAATACATAAACGAGGAGTCGCATGAGCCATTATTCAGCCCTTGCCATATTGCGTCATGGCCTGACTGGCAACAGGCACTGGTCCCGTGCCTGGCGCGATCCTGCACCGAAGCCAAGCTACGACGTGGTCATTGTCGGCGCCGGCGGCCACGGCCTCGCAACAGCTTACTATCTGGCCAAGGAGCATGGCATCCGCAACGTGGCTGTGCTTGAAAAGGGTTGGCTGGGGGGCGGGAATACGGGCCGCAACACCACCATCGTACGCTCGAACTATATGATACCCGGTAACTCGGCGTTCTACGATCGGTCGATGCGGCTATGGGACAACCTCAGTCAAGACTTGAACTACAATGTCATGCTGTCACGGCGCGGCTATTACTTTGTCTTCCACTCGCCCGGTCAGGCGGAAGGCCTGCGGCGCCGCGCCAATGTCATGCTGGCTAACGGCATTGAGGCCGAATTTTTCGACCGCGCCCAAATAATGAAGCGGCTGCCTTTCCTCGACTACTCACCCACGGCCCGGTTCCCGATATACGGGGCATTTCTACAGCCTCGCGCGGGTACGGCGCGTCACGATGCGGTCGCATGGGGGTACGCGCGTGGAGCAGACAAACAGGGTGTCGACATCATCCAGCAGTGCGAGGTAACCAACTACATCTGGGACAACCAAACGATCGTTGGCGTCGAGACGACACGCGGTCCGATTCGCGCCAAAAAGGTCGCCCTGGCGGTGGCCGGTCATACCAGCCATTTGGCGGCAAAAGCCGGGCTTCGTTTGCCGATCGAAACGCACGTTCTCCAAGCTTTCGTCACAGAACCGGTGAAGCCGCTCGTAGACCATGTAATTGTCTATGGTGGGGCGCATTTCTACATCAGCCAGTCCGACAAGGGCGGCTTGGTACTGGGCGGCGATCTCGACGGGTTCAACTCGTATGCCCAGCGCGGGGGGCTGCCCATAGTAGAACACACGCTCCAAAGCGCCAAAGCCCTCATCCCCTCGATCTCGCGTTTACGACTGCTTCGCCAATGGGCCGGGGTCATGGACATGACCATGGATGGTTCGCCGATCATCGGCAAGATGCCAGTCGAAGGGCTCTGGTTAACCGGGGGCTGGAATTACGGCGGGTTCAAAGCGATACCGGGCTCCGGCTACTGTTTCGCATGGACGATCGCGAAGGGCGAGCCGCATCCCGACAATGCGGCATTCACCCTAGAGCGCTTCGAGCGTGGTTACCAAATCGACGAGGCGGGTGCTGGCCCGTATCCGAAAGCTCATTGAGGTTCAATCATGTTGAGAATCCCTTGCCCTGTTTGCGGACTGCGGGACGAAACCGAGTTCAGTTACGGCGAAGATGCAAGTGTTCGCCGCCCGGATATGAACGAGGCCGATCAAAAGGTCTGGCATGACTATGTGTTTATCCGCGACAATCCGCGAGGACCGCACAAGGAATATTGGCATCACGTGAGCGGTTGCAGGCAGTGGATTGTCGTCGATCGAGATACGCTCACTCATGAGATTTTTGGTTCGGCTCTGGCTCGTGAGGTGGCAGCATGACAGCGCGGCGCCTCAAAACTGGGGGGCGGATCGATCGCTCCCGTGAGCTTAGCGTTAAATTCGACGGCAAGTCTCTGCCAGCATATCCTGGCGACACTCTGGCATCCGCTTTGCTAGCCGGCGGGCAGCAGATTGTTGGGCGCAGCTTCAAATACCATCGGCCGCGCGGTGTGGTCGCAGCGGGCGTTGAAGAGCCGAACGCCTTGGTGCATCTCCGCAGTGGTGATCGCCACGAACCCAATGCACAGGCAACGATGGTGGAAGCTTTCGATGGTCTGACGTCGACCCCGCAGAATGTCTGGCCAAGTCTCCAATTCGACGTAGGAGCTGTCAACGGCCTGCTGTCGCGCTTCTTCGGCGCGGGCTTCTACTACAAGACTTTCATCGGCCCCTTTCGAGGGACGAAGTTTTGGATGTTCTGCGAGCATTTCATCCGCAAGGCTGCCGGCATGGGTCAGGCGCCGACTCTTCCGGACCCTGACCACTATGAGAAGATCAATGCTTTCTGCGATCTTCTAATAGTTGGCGCAGGTCCCGCTGGCATTTCGGCCGCCCTTGCAGCTGGCCGCAAGGGCGATAGTGTCTTTTTGGTCGAGCAAGACCGCGACCTCGGCGGATCCCTTCTTAGTGAACCGGTCGGCGCACCTTCCGATGCATGGCTTGCCCAGGCGCGTGCTGAGCTGAGCGACCGTCCTAACGTTCGAATTCTGACGCGAACGACGGCGTTCGGTGCCTATGACTGCGAGGTGTTTGGCCTCGTGGAGCGCGTGCAGGACCACGTGCTTGCACCTGAGCAGGCAAAACCGCGGCAGCGATATTGGGTTGTGCGAGCTAAACGGGCGGTCTTAGCTACCGGAGCCATCGAACGCCCAATGGTTTTTGCCGGAAATGACGTGCCCGGAGTGATGCTCACATCAGCAGTTCGCAGTTACCTCAACCGCTATGCCGTTCTTGCCGGTGAGCGCATTGTCGTCGCAACGAACAATGATAGCGCGTACACGGCTGCCATCGAACTTGCAAAGGCTGGAGCTAAGGTAACGATCTGCGACCTCCGACAGGAAGCGCCGCCGCAATTCGTCGAGAGCGCAAGAAAAGCCGGAATTGATCTGCGATCCGGTCATGCGGTCCTAAAAGTGTCTGGCGGCAAAAGCGTGAAGGTTGCGCACGTCGTTCGCATCAGCCCGGGAGGTAAAATAGAGGGCAACGCTACTCGGATTGCTTGCGATCTCGTTACCGTATCCGGCGGCTGGGCTCCGGCGCTGCACCTTTGGAGCCAGCGATTTGGAAAGCCACAATACAACGAGGAGCTGGACGCGTTTCTTCCACCTGCGGAAAAAGGGACCTTCAGCTGCGTCGGATCGCTTGTCGGCTCTCCGTCGCTCAGGGATACCCTCTCGCAGGGCCATAAAGCTGGTGGGGCCATCGGGAAGGAACCCGCGCTATTTGGCCACGCTGATCACTGGGGCCGCAATCTTGCGCCGCTGACAGTCATTGCCAAGGCGAATGGCCGCACCCCTGGTAAGGCGTTCGTGGATTTCCAGCACGATGTCAAACTGGCAGATATCGATCAGGCCCATCTCGAGGGCTACGTCTCGGTCGAACATCTCAAGCGCTATACCACCTCTGGCATGGCAGCCGACCAAGGCAAGACTTCGAACCTCAATGCGCTCGCCCGCATGGCAGAACTTCGGGGGCTCGCCATCCCTTCCGTCGGCACGACGACCTTCCGCCCACCCTATACTCCGGTGACGATTGGCGCCGTCGTCGGCCATGACCATGGGCTCAATTTTCGTCCGACCAGGCTTACGACGATACATGGCTGGCATCAGGATAACGGTGCGGTCATGATCGAGACAGGCGCCTGGCTACGGCCCTGGTACTATCCGGCCAGAGGTGAAGACATCAACGACGCCTATATTCGCGAAGCCGCGCACGTGCGCGAGCATGTCGGCATCGTAGACGTTTCAACGCTGGGTAAAATCGCGGTGCAGGGACCCGACGCCGCAGAGTTCCTCAATCGAATATACGTGAATGGCTTCAAGACACTTCCGATTGGAAAACTGCGCTACGGCATTATGCTGCGCGAGGACGGCTTCGTCTTTGACGACGGGGCCACAACACGTCTGAGCGAACATGACTACTTCATGACGACCACAACTGCGAACGCCGCGAATGTACTTGCGAGAGCTGAATACCTGCTTCAAACCGCGTGGCGCGATCTCAAGGTGCATGTCACGTCGGTCACAGATCAGTGGTCTGCGATCGCCATCGCCGGTCCGAAATCTCGGGCTCTTGTGACTGCCCTCACCGGGGCAGAACTAAGCAACGATGCCCTGCCGAATAATCATTTTGCGGACGTCACAATTGCTGGAGTGGCTTGCCGCCTGCATCGCATGAGCTTCTCGGGTGAACTTGCCTACGAGCTTTACGTTCCGGCCAAACGTGGCCGCCAAATATGGGAAGCTCTTATTGCGGCCGGCGCTCCATATAATCTCAAGCCCTACGGTCTCGAGGCAATGGGCGCGCTTCGTATCGAGAAGGGTCACATAACGGGCTCAGAAATCGAAGGGCGCACAACCCTGAAGGATCTAGGTCTTGAAGGCTTTGCTTCGAGCAAGAAGCCATTCGTCGGCTCCGTATTGCGAAAGCGTCCGGTGCTCGAAGATCCAGCACGACCTTCGTTGGTGGGGCTGGAAATCGTTGGAGACACAAGCACGCGGGCGGGCTCCCTTTTGTACGCACTGAATGCTCCCACCAAGGGCCATGGAGAGGGGTGGGTTTCTTCGGTAACCTACTCTCCGGCGCTGAAAATGAACATTGCCCTCGCGCTCTTGTCGCGGGGACCAGAGCGATTTGGCGAGACAATCCAAGTGGTCGATTTCGTGGGCAAACAAACGCTACAAGGGAAAGTGGTCTCCCATCATTTCTTCGACCCTGAAGGACATCGCCAGAATGGTTAAGAAACACACGCTGCCGGCAATCGGCACAACCAGCGACTACCTGGCGGTCACAATCAACGAAGTTGAATTGGGCTATCTGACGCAACTTGCCGGATGGGAAGATTTCGATAGGAAGGCAGACGATGCGCTTCGGGCAGAGGGGCTGTCGCTGCCAGGAGGCTATCGCTCATCGGCCCGCCGCGGGCGGACTATAGTTTGGCGCATTGCGCCCGACCGGGCGCTGATCCGGTCGGACACCACTCTCGGCTTGCAAAGCGTCATCGATCTGGCCGTCCTCGATCTCTCGGACGCGCGTGTATGCCTCACGCTCGAAGGACCCGGCGCCAGCGGGCTTTTCAGTCGTGTAACTGCTATCGACTTTGCCGACGCAGCCTTCCCGGTTGGACATTTCGCGCAGACGGCCATTCACCATGTCAGCGTCCTTATCGACCGCTATGGCCGCGACGAATTCACAGTCTTGATCCCAACGACGTTTGCAACGTCGCTGACCAGCTTCTTGGCTGATCACCTCACTACCGAGGAAGCAAACACGCCGGCAAATGAGTAAGATCGCGAAAGGAAGTCACGCTTCAATGGTCCTCTATCTGTCATTCATGCAACTGGCTTCTCGCTGTCTCGTGGCGACGCCGCCGCGCGAGGATCATCCTGTGGACCGCAATCAAAAGAACCGCGGGCCATCTGGCGGCCAAGATGCTGTCGAAACGCAAGCCGCGTTGAATATTCGCGCTCCTAGACCTAAACCAAGTCGAACTAGCGCCGAACTCGAATTGTTCTGTCCGCCCTCGAGGTCCAAACCAGCATTTTGGCAGCATTATTTGCTGCCACTCCTCCAGCGTCTCTCTATCCTATCCGGCTAGTCTAGCTGGTCGTGGGTGTCCAAACAGACCCATCATGGAATAGGACCCAACGCCTAACCGTCCCGGAATCCGAACACGAAATCGTGGTGCCGGTCCGGCTGCCCTGAGAGTGAAGCTGGTTACTAAATTCCAAATTCAAGCCGCTCTTCCTTTCGCAACGACTGGCGATCACCTTGTGCACAAGCTGCTCGCGCGATTAACTTCTCGCTGCCGACAGGCGTCGCTCTCTGTGAGCCTTCTTAGTCCAACACTTTGGACAGAGGGGGCTTGTCGGCGATAAAACTCCCGAAGTATCTGCGCCTTTAGGCGATTCAGGGACGCTGTTACTCCGAAACAGCCAATCCTGGCTAGGGCCATCCCTCATCAGTTGCGCGCTCGCACATGAGAGCAAGAAAAGTCTGGCCGCGCACAGGACTCCATCTTGTACACAAGCCATTCCTGTGTTAGCCTGGTGAATATGACGAGCGGGGCTTGAGGAGAGCACTGCACGCTGCTGCACCGGGAGGTCGGAAGTTGAGCAAAGGTCTCGATCGAGATCCGCTAATCAGGTTCGATATGGTTAGCAAGACATACGACGGAAAGAACTTCGCCGTTCGCGATCTGTGTCTGGACATCTACGAAGGCGAGTTTCTTGCCTTACTCGGACCCTCAGGTTCGGGAAAAAGTACAACTCTCGGAATGCTCGCCGGTTTCGAGCACCCATCTAGTGGCCGCATCACTTTGGCGGGGAGATCTCTTCAGGACACCCCAACGCATAAGCGCAAGTTTGGCATGGTGTTCCAGAACTATTCGCTCTTCCCGCACATGACGGTGATGGAAAATATTATCTTCCCACTTCGAATGCAGGGAATGTCGAGGAAGGATGCCTACAAGCTCGGGCAATCGGCCCTTGAGATGGTGGATCTGCGCGATCCACAAATGGGCAAGAGAAGGCCTGATCAACTCTCAGGTGGTCAACAGCAGCGCATAGCGCTTGCGCGCGCGCTCGTTTTTAAACCAGTTGTCATTCTCTTCGATGAGCCGCTCGGCGCACTGGACAAGAGGCTTCGCGAACAAATGCAGCTCGAGTTGCGCCAGATACATAAGCGTCTAGGCGTTACCATGATCTTTGTCACGCACGATCAGGGTGAAGCAATCACAATGGCGGACCGGATCGCAGTATTTAACGAAGGCAGGATTCAGCAAATCGCCTCACCCATGCAGCTTTATGACGAGCCAGCGACGCTCTTTGTCGCTTCGTTCGTTGGCGATAACAATAAGATCAATGCCACGGCTATCCGTTCGCAAGGCGAGATCTGTCAGGTAGAGCTTAATGACGGTTCCAAAGGCGAAGGAATTAGTCCGAGCCTCATTCAGCCGGATGCGAATGTGGTTATGGTGGTCCGTCCGGAGTGCATTGTAGTCTCTCCAGCCGAGGATCTCGCCAACAAGTATCCTGCCCGCGTTAACGAAGTTATCGCGCTGGGGGACCAGACCAGACTTAGGCTAGATGTAGCAGGAAATGTAGAGATACTCGTCAAAATTCCAAGAACGGGCGGCGCTCTCGAGTACCAAGTTGGGCAAAACCTAGTCGTTGGATGGAGGTCGCAGGACTGCAGGGTCCTTCGAGCCTAACCAGGATCACACATCAATTGTTGGCGAGGGTTGACAAGGGCGCTCGAGGGGCGACGCGCGCCTAACATGCATAGGAAATGTTGCCGTTCACAAAGGAAGAAAAGGGGAAGTGCATGCGTAGTATCTCAAACAACCTGTACCCGGCTCTCACACTGGTTGCATTACTGGCGGGGTCAACCGTGGTCGCGAACGCAGATGATCTCACCATTGCCACGTATGGTGGGACATTCGAAGAGGCTTTGCGAAAAGAGGTGTACGAGCCTTTCACCAAGGAAACAGGGATTAATGTTCTCGCGGATGCTTTCTCCGGCGACGTCGGTAAAATCCGCGCCATGGCCACCACTGGGACATACAATTGGCAGCTCGCAGAGAGCGAGTCTGTGATCGCCGCCATCGGCTGCCAGCAGGATTTCCTGGAACGTTTTGATCTTGGCCGGCTCAAACTGACAAAGGATGACTTCGTTCCTGGAAGCCTGATCGAGTGCGGTATTCCCGATGTCATCTACTCCGTCAATTTTGCCTACGACACAAACCAGGTGGCAGAACCTGCCCCCAAGTCCTGGGCCGACTTCTGGAATGTCGAAAAGTGGCCGGGCAAACGCGCTATGCGCAAGTCTCCCAACGGAACCCTTGAGTTCGCGTTGCTGGCAGATGGCGTGCCAATGGACAAGGTCTACGAAGTGCTGAGCACACCTGACGGTGTCGATCGGGCGTTCGCAAGCCTGTCAAAGCTGAAACCAAACATCGTCTGGTGGGAGACCGGCGCACAGTCCGTTCAGCTCCTCGCGGATAAAGAAGTGGCAATGACAGTCGGCTGGAATGGCAGGCTTTACAGTGCAGCGCATGGCGAGGATCAAAAACAGATCAAGACCGTTTGGAATCAGTTCCGCTGGGAAACGTCAATGTGGATCATGCCGAAGGGCGCTCCGAACGTTGATAATACTTACAAATTCCTTCAGTATGCTACCAAACCGGAACTGATCGCCGAGGTTTCCAAACGCGTCGCCAATGGCCCTGCCGTCGTGGCCGCCGGAAAGCTCATCCCCTCCGGCCTCAATGCCGAACTCCCGACAAGCGCGGAAAACCTGAAGAATGGTTTTCCGATGGACGTGCAGTTTTGGGTCGATCACCAGGAAGATCTGACACAGCGCTTTAACAACTGGGTTGCTCAGTAGTAACTGCGGGCGGCCTACCCGCTCTAGACAGGATTGGGGTTGGCAATTGCCGGAGTATTTGGATGACCGTGACTGCCAAAGCCACGTCCAACGATCTAATGGATCGGCCGCCGTTGGCTATCGCCGCGAAATGAGGAGAAGAGAGGCGCGCCGGAGCGTGCTTGTCGCGCCCCTCTTCTTGTATCTCACGCTGATATTCGTCATCCCAATTGTAATAATGCTGACCAGGAGCATTCAAGACCCTGAGGTCTCTGTTGTGCTGCCAAAGACCGCCGATCTAATTCAACGCTGGGATGGGACAGATCTGCCCAGCGAGGAGGTATTTGCCGCCCTTGCTACCGACATCAAACAAGCCGTGAGCAATAGGTGTTTGGGCCAAGCGGGTAGTCGCTTGAACTATGCGATACCCGGATTTCAATCTCTTCTGACGAAAACCGGCCAGAAGATATCAGATGTCCCGACGGTCGATGCCGCAGAAGCGTTGAGCCAGATCGATCAACGCTGGACAGATAACCGATATTGGCTGGCCCTCCGCAGCGCATCGAGCACCTATTCGCTGTTCTACTTTAGGATTGCGCTCGGATTGTCCAATACAGGATCTGCCTCAGAGGGCCGCGGTTTCTATCTCGACGTGCTTGTCCGGACGCTATGGATGACGCTTGTGGTGACATCATTCTGCGTAATTCTTGGATACCCTTTGGCATACTTTCTTGCCGGCGTCTCGGACGCGCTGCGAAATAAACTAATCCTCTTTGTTCTGCTTCCATTCTGGACGTCATTGCTGGTACGCACCACTGCGTGGTTTGTGCTCTTACAAAAGCACGGGTTGGTGAACGACATTGGAATATTTCTGGGACTGTGGTCCCAACCTCTGGACCTGATCTACAATCGGTTCGCAGTCTATGTTGCGATGACTCATGTAATGCTTCCCTTCATGGTGCTTCCGCTTTACAGCGTTATGCTGAAAATTCCGGGTACATACATGAACGCGGCGGCTACGCTCGGGGCTCATCCTTTTCGAGCTTTCAGGGAAGTCTACCTTCCGCTCAGCTTTCCAGGCCTGGGGGCCGGAATATTGTTGGTGTTTATTGTTACACTCGGATTTTATATCACGCCTGCTCTTCTTGGCGGACCGGCCGACCAAATGTTGAGCTACTATATCGCACAGAATGCCAGCAACTTTGGGAATTGGGGTCTTGCGGCCGCGCTTAGCGTGCTCCTGCTTGCCGTCGTTGGAGTTGTCATGGTCTTGCTCGGCTGGCTTAGAGCCGCCAACATCATGCAGGAGGCATAGGAATGTCCTCGCTAACAGGTAAGCGGTTCCCTGGCTTTTCGACGATGACACTTTGGATTGTCAGTTCGCTGATAATGGGCTTCCTCATTATGCCGGTCATTGTAATCGTACCCTTATCATTCAATTCGGCACCCTATTTTACGTATCCAATGCCGGGGCTTTCACTGCGGTGGTACGCGGAGATTTTCGGGGATTCTTCTGCATCGCTTATGTGGCAAAGAGGTATCCAGAATAGCTTCATTATCGGCATTTCGTCGACTGTTGTGGCGACCGTTCTGGGGACTTTGGCCGCGTTGGGGCTGAGCCAAAGCAGCTGGCGATTTAAAAACATGGTGTTCGCTGTCCTCGTATCCCCGTTGGTAGTGCCGGCAATTGTGTCCGGACTCGGGTTCTTCTATGTCTTCGCGAAGTTCAAGCTGGTCGGTACATTCTGGGGCTTAATATTGGCTCACGCCGCCCTTGGCGCTCCGTTTGTTGTGATAACTGTTTCCGCCACCCTCAAAGGATTCAATCAGACACTTTTGCGGGCAGCAGAGGTGCACGGGGCGTCGCCTGCGCGCGCCTTCTGGGAGGTGACTTTGCCATTGATTTTACCTGGGGTCATCTCTGGGGCGATCTTTGCCTTCGTTTGGTCGTGGGACGAAATCGTTGTGACTCTGTTCCTCGCTACGCCTCCACAGCATACTGTGCCGATACGGATGTGGAGCGGCGTGAGGGAAAGTTTCAACCCCACAATAACTGCAGTGGCCACTCTGTTGATCGGCATGGCGATTATATTGATGCTCCTGGTCGATCAGTTGAACCGACGTAGCCTTCGCTTCAAGAACGCTTCGCTGTAAATCCCACGGCAAGTGCCGTCGGGTCAAACTGCAACTCATTGCGCTCCCAACTTCTACCAAAGGTGGAACGTAGCGCAGCAATATCCCCTAAACTAGAAAGGAAATGGAAATGGATCAGATAGTGGACCAAGCTAGCGTTGAGCGCGGATCCCGCGTTGAAGAAGTACAGGAGAAGTGTCGGGAACGCGGTATTGATGTGGCGATTTTTACAAGCCCTGAGAACATTTATTATCTGGCCGGCCTCGATTATGAGGGCTATTTCTGCCTGCATGCGCTGCTGGTTCCAGCTAATGGTAAGCCGGTGCTCTTCGCGAGAAGCATTGAGACACCCACCATCCTCCGACAGGCTAAAGACGTGCGATTTATTGGATATGCCGATAATGACGATGTTGCGGCGGCAATGGCGTCGCAACTGGTCGCGATCGCTGGCAAGAGCGGGCGGGTGGCGTTGCAGAGGAATAGCGCCTTTAACGTTGCAATCGACGCTCCTCTTCGGGCCGCCCTCCCAGACGCTGATTTTGTTGACTCGTCGGGCATCGTCGAGGAGATGCGTATGCTCAAGTCCGCCTTTGAAATCGAACAGATCAAACGCGCGGCACGCGTCTCCGACGTCATGATTTCTGCGGGAATTGCCGCAGCTGGCCAAGGGGTGACTGAAAACGCTGTCGCGGCCGAAGTTTACAGAGCGATGATTTCCACCGGCGGACAGTCCCCTGGTTTCCCCCCGTTCATCAGGTCTGTGGACAGGATATGTGAACCCCACACCACGTGGACTTCTCGCGAGTTGAAGACCGGCGACTCGTTCCTTTTGGAGCTCTCGGGCTGTATTGATAGATATCACGCTCCGATGGCCCGAACAGGCTATGTCGGTCCAGCACCCACTTCGGCAAGCAAGCTTTCCGTGATCAGCAACCAAGCGCACCTCAAGGCCTTAAATGCGCTCAAGCCAGGAGCACTCGCGTCGGATGTGCATGCTGCATGGCGGGCTCATCTTCATGCATCCAACGCGTTTCCGAGGCTCGAGCACTGCGGTTACACGGTCGGGATCTCATTTCCTCCGACCTGGACAGGCGGCCCCGGTATAAACAGCCTTCATGGGGCGAGCACTGTCCAGATACGAGAGGGAATGGTATTCCACCTTCTCACGTGGATTACGGATGATGAGGGCAATGATAATTTCTTGTCGGACTGTGTGGTGGTTGAAAAGTCCGGCGGTGTCTTCTTGACGAATTCGTCGAGAGATCTCGCCGAAGTTTAGTAGCCTGGAAAGGCTCTCTCTTGAATCTGCCAAGGTATTATAGGGTCTTGCGAAGGCAATGAATGTTATAGAAACTGACCAGTCCCTAAACGGGGCTTCAGGGATTTATGAGATTCTACGGACTCGTATTGCTCTGCTGGAGTATTCACCGGGAACGAAGTTGTCGGAGAACACCCTTGCTGCTGAGTTCGGGATCAGTAGGACACCCCTTCGAAAAGTGCTTCAGCGCCTCGAGTTCGAACACCTTCTTGTTCGATCTCAAGGCTCCTATACTACTGTAACGGATGTCGATGCCAAAACTCTCAGCCAGATATATGAGGTCAGAATGGTTCTGGCTGAGAATCTTTATAGATTTGTAGAATTGCCGATTCCTAGCGTTACCATTCACACACTACAAAGGTTGTCTGATGAGGCGGAACAGCTTAAGTCAAATCATGATGTTTATTTGCTGGGTAAGATACATCGGGAGGTCGAAGAAGCTCTCGCTGGTACGATTTCAAATGTTAGGGCGAGGGAGATAACGGAGCAACTCTACTTCGAGATTGGTCGAATTTGGCTGAGCTGCGTGCCTAAATTGGACTGGGATGAAGAAGTGGAACTTCTTTTGTCCGAACTTCGTGAACTGATTGCTGTGCTACAGCGCGGGGACCTGCGCGGCTTCGGGTTTCGCAGACGAAACCAGGCTGCGATGGCCTTTGATCGCATTTACAAAGTCATCTCCGGGCAATGAAGCGCGGGTGATTAGGTCAAAAGCCGCACCCGGCGACCAGTTGGCCCCGGCCAATATAGGTCGGCGTGTCAATCGCGGGTGACCTCCACCCCTCCTCTCGGCCGCTCTCATTTGACGCCGCGAAGCACATCATCGGCATCGGCCCGGCGCCGGGCGACGCAARGAGCCCTGTGCGCGTTTTGGGCGCGCCCCACAATGAGCACCCTGCCGGTGGGGAGGGACACTGGCAGGGCGCGCCGCACATATGTCGCGACCGTGTGGCAGCGGGACATCGGCGGCAAGCCGTGGCGTAGGGCAGAAGCCTCTTTCGCCATTGCGTGGGCGTGGATGTAAGCGCCACGCCGCTCCCCTCGTGCGGCGCATGAGGTGAATGTGCGAAGAATCCCCCCGATCGCGAGAGACGGAGGGCCTACGTGGGAGCAGACGGCAAAATGGACGTCCATTTGGACGTCCCAACAGCTGGCTACGCAGGCCGGGTCGAGGTTCTGGACGGTCCAACGGGACGGCGGGTTCGCTCGGAGGCCGAGAGAGCCCGGATTGCGGCCGAGAGCCTGATGCCGGGGGTGCAGGTGGCGGCGGTCGCGCGCAAGCATGGCGCGACCCGCTGGCAGGTCTACGATTGGCGGCGTCGCCTTCGTCAGGGACAACTGGCACTGCCGGAAAAGCATGGCTCCGATGTTCGCGCAGTTGATGGTGGACGACTCATCGGCGCCTCAGCGGAGGATGAGGCCATCGAAATCGACGCCGGCGAAGGTGGAAATCGTGATCGACGACATGGTGATCCGAACGGCGGTTGACCTCGAGCAGCTGTCGCAGGTGATCCGAGCGGTTCGGGCCTCGCGATGATTGCACCGGGCAACGATCTGAAGATCTACGTGGCGACCCGGCCGGTTGACTTCCGGCGCGGCATGGACGGATTGGCATTGGCTGTGCAGGAGATGCTAGGCCTCGACCCATACTGTGGGGCAGCCTTCGTCTTCCGGGCCAAAAGGGCTGACAGGATCAAGATTTTGGTGTGGGATCGCACCGGCCTTGTGCTCGTTCACAAGCGGCTCGAGGGCTCGAAGTTCGTCTGGCCGCAGGTTCGCGACGGAGTGATGAAGGGCTGGATTGGAGACTGGTTCGCCCCGAGCGGGCACGGCGTCCGCAGCTTGCCGGATGAGTGTGGCACAGTGACTCAGGTGCCTTGTCTCCAATGGCGTTATCGGCACTCATGTGCTTGATTTAGTGCATGAATCTGACGGTTCTCCAGGAAGAGAACGAGCGTTTGAAGGCGCTCCTGGCCCAGACGCAAGCGGCCCTGGCCGAGCACCAGGCTGCCTTAGCTGCATCCGAGGAGGCGCGCCGCCGGCTGGAGAGCGTCGTCAGCCAGCTCAATCACGAGAAGTTCGGCGCCAAGTCCGAGAAGCTGCATCCCGATCAATACCACCTGCCACTCGAAGACGTGGAGATCGCGCAGGGCGTGCTCGATGCCGCGCAGGAAAAGGCGCAGCGGGTCATCCAGGGGCGTTCGGACGGCTCGTCCGGTTCGCGCCAGCGCAATCGTGGCCACTTGCCTGCCCATCTGCCGCGAGTGGAGCGGATCATCGAGCCCAAGAGCACGCTGTGTCCGTGCGGCTGCGGCGAGATGGCCAGGATCGGCGAGGATGTCAGCGAGCGGCTCGACGCAATCCCGGCGCAACTGCGCGTGCTGGTCACGCGCCGCCCGAAATACGCTCGCCGGCGCTGCTCGGGCGCCGTCGTGCAGGCGCATGCGCCCGAGCATATCGTGCCCGGCGGCCTGCCGACCGAGGCGCTGATCGCCCAGGTCATCGTCGCCAAGTTCGGTGATCATTTGCCGTTCTACCGGCAGGCCGAGATCTACGCCCGCCAGGGCATCCAGCTGGATCGGGCGACACTGGGCAACTGGGCAGGCCGGGCCTGCTTCCATCTCAAGCCCATAGCCGACCACATGCGCGGGCATCTGGCTGCGGCCGAGCGCCTGTTCATGGACGAGACCACGGCGCCGGTGCTCGATCCCGGACGCGGCAAGGTCAAGAAGGGCTTCTTCTGGGCAATCGCTTCCGATGACCGCGGCCATGGTGGCCAAGGCCCGCCCATCGTGCTGTTCCACTATGCGCCGGGACGCGGCGGCGAGCATGCCGAACGCTTCCTTCAAGGCTTCGCCGGACAGTTCCTGCAGGTTGACGCCTATGAGGGCTATGACCGGCTGACACGCTTGGAGCGGCCACAAGGACCATGGATGCTGGTCCATTGCTGGAGCCACCTGCGCCGACGTTTTGTGAAGCTGGCGCGCAACACCAAGTCCCCGATCGCCGAAGCCGCCGTGCGCCAGATCGCTACGCTCTACGCCGTCGAGGCGACGGTGCGCGGCATGACGTATGGTCATTCGAATCCTCCAGATTATTCCTTTACGCCCGACATCGCTACCGAGTCGGTGAAGAAGCGTTGGAAGCCCAGCAGGATGACTGCAGGAATGAGGCTCAGAATGGTCGATGCGGCGAAGATCTGGCCGTAGTCGCTGCTGTGTTCCCCCACCATAAGGCCGAGGGTGATCGGAGCGAGGAACATGTCCGCGCGCGTCGTGACCAGAAGCGGCCAGAGATAGGCCTGCCATTGCCCATTGAAGAGGATGAGTCCGGCGGCGATGAGAGCCGGACGTGAAAGCGGCAGGAAAATCTCGATGAAAATCCTTAACCAGCCGGCCCCATCGACTTGAGCCGCTTCAATCAGCGAACGCGGTATGGCGAGAAAGAATTGCCGCAGTAGGAAGATCACTATGCCGTTGCCCACGAAGGGCATGATCAGTGCGATGTAGGTGTTCTGCAACCCGGCGTGTGCGAAGATGGCGGACAACGGTACAGCCACGACCTCCTCGGGCACCAAAAAGCTGAAGACGACGATGGCGAAGACGACCTCGCGGCCCCGCCACTGCATGGCGCTTAACGCGAATGCTGCGGCCGCGCACACCAACAGTGCCACGACCACCGTACTTGCGGCCACGACGATCGAGTTGATCAATCCGGTCCGGAACGCTCCGCCAAGCGCGCTGCCAAAATTTGCCAGCGTCGGCTGTGGCGGAATGAAGGTGCCAATGGAAAGCGGATCGAGCGAGGTGAAAATCTCACTGCCCGGCCGGAGGCTTCCGGCAACCAGCCAGACGATTGGCAACAGAAAGCTTGCGGCCACAGCGATGCCGAATAGGAGCTGAACCATGCGCACCGCCCTGGCCGAGCTCTTTTCTCCGGCGCTCACGGTTGCTTCTCCCGCGATAGCAACCGGAACTGGATGAGGATGATGACCATCATGATGACCATCAAGGTCAACCCTTCCGCAGCAGCCAATGGCACGTCGTTGAAAAAGTAAGCTTGCTGATAGACGTCGTACATGATGAGCTGCGTGCTGCCGCCGGGCCCTCCTCGGGTAAGTAACGCGATCGGAGCGAACAGCAGAAATGCAGCCACCGTGTCAGCGACGACTACGAAGGCCAGCGGCCGACGCATGAGGGGGATAGTGATGTGCCAAAGCGAAGAAAGCTTCCCAGCCCCATCGATCGATGCTGCTTCATAAAGATCGCGAGGAATGTCCTTTAAGCCACCGATGAGGAAAATCATCCAGAAGCCGCATCCGATCCATGAAGTCATCACAGTGATCGACATCAGCGCCTGATCTGGCGATGTGAGGAACGGTTGAGCGCTCACGCCTACAGACCTCAGCAGCGCATTTGCCAATCCCTGCGGACGGTATGCGGCGCCCCACAGGATGGCTGCGACGCTCGATGGGATGAATACTGGCAGAAACACCAAGGCTCGCAGCAGCGAGACGAGCCGCGACTTTTCGCCAAACAGCAAAGCGAGGCCGAAAGCGACTGCAGTCTGCAGCGGCACGGTCACCGCGACAAAGGTTAGGGTGGCACGCAGGGTCTTGGCAAACGTAGGCGACGCGAAAAGAAACTCGAAATTATCAAATCCGGCGAATTCGCCGTCCGCGCCCGAGAAGCTCTGCTGAACGAGCCAGCCTGCTGGCAATAACCGAAACCCGATGAGAGCAACCAGAGCCGGCGCGAGGAAGAGGAGCGGCGCTATGGCCGCTCTCCATTTTGAAAGTCCCCGAATTATAGGAGCAACCCTCACAATTCGTTTCTCATAAGCTGCTCCCATGGCCATCGCTTTTAGCGCTCAATGCGCTTAAAACTACGCTCAAGCTCACTTTGAAGCTGCGGAAATGTCTGGGCAGCGTCACTTCCGTTGCGGATATCGCTCCACGCACGCGTGACCAGCTCCTCCAATTGGAGATATCCGAGTGTACGCGGTCGCCGAATGGCTGTGTTAGCGAGTTCGTAGCGCATCAGAGCATCAACACCCTTTAGCTTGGGATTTTGCTTGGGAATGTCGCTCAACACCTCGGCCGCCGCGTCGACGTTTGCGGATAGATGGCTTGTGCTGGTGGCGGCAACTAGCGCTCCATCTTTTTCCAAACCCACGTAGTGCAAGAATTCCATGGCCAGGTTGGCTTTCGTTGTGTCCGCCGCCACTCCCAGATGCCATGATTCAGAAGGCGTCACGGCCTTGCCGCCGGCAAAATACGGATGAGGCGCCGCTGCATAGTCAAGACCGTCGACCTTGTTGAAATCAGCGATCAGCCAGGGACCGCCAACAAGAAATGCAATCCGGCCAGCTTTGAATAGGTCGCCCATCTCCTGCTCGGTCCGACCACGCGAAGCCACGCCATCGGCGAAAATACTTCCATACCATTTTCCTGCCTGCAGCCAAGCATCGTTGGCCACATCCACGGTCAGCAGGTCGTCACCCCTGACGCCCGGCCCGCCGCCAAGCGATTCCGGAAGGACCTGTAGCTGGTAGTAGCGATCGACTTGCTCGAAACCGAAGCCCGTTTCGGCTCCGGCCGCCTGCACCTTCTTGGCAAGCTCAATGACCTTGTCCCAGGTCATGCGCGCGTCGGGCGAGACGCCCGGCGCTTCTACATCGGCCTTGGCCAGAAGCTGTTTGTTGAAGAACAGGAGCTGCGTTGACTCCCACATCGGCATTGACAGCATCTTCCCCTTATAAATAGCTCCCTGGACGTCGCTAGGGAACAGTTTGCCTTTGCTCTTTTCTCCGAAGGCGCTTGTCAAGTCTGCCAGAATGCCCAGCTTGGAAAACGTCGGGACATAAGCCCCGTGGGTCGGTCAAAATCCCCCGGGTATGGTCACTTGAAACTCCCCCACCTGATGATCACCGGCAGCGCTACTGAACAGCGGTAGCCGGTAAGGCAGGACGTTTATTTTCATCCCCTTTCATACAGCGAGGGGACCGGGAGTTGAACGTCTTGAAGGCACATCTGCAAAGCACCGTACTAACATTACTTGATCGCAACACCAGCCAGCGCGAGATTCAAAGGCTAACGGGTGTCGACCGCAAGGCAAGA
>NZ_JBFUEK010000027.1:0-45118 GCF_056404235.1 Mesorhizobium sp. P2_E10 | reverse complement strand
AACGTAGTCCTGCTGCGTATGCGGTCCCAGGCCCCGCATCAGCATGTCCTGCTGCATGCGCTGGCGAAGCGGCGTGATCGGAGCATCGGTCGACAGGGTAGCCATGGCAAGTTCCTCTCGTTGAAGGGAACTCCATGGTCGGATCGCGGTCTCTACCCGCTCAAGGCCTATGAATACCGCGCCATCTCAGAACAGGCGACACTCCCGCGAAGCGGGTTCGTGCATGAGGCGCAAAGCAGTCGTTCGACAATGAGGCGTGCTCAATCGCGCTATCAGGTCTGAATGCGACCTCCGGTTTGTTCGGAAAATGACCGTTTTCCGTACAGTCAATTTCAGTGCGCACGACTCCTCAGCCGAACGGCGCAATGTGTACGGAAATTATGTAAAGAAATCTATTGTGCGGATAACGTTCTTCGCTTAGAATCCTGAACATGCTGATAGGATACGCACGGGTCTCGACGAACGATCAGAACCTGGATTTGCAACGCGATGCTCTGAGCAGGGCTGGATGCACCAAGATTTTCGAAGAGAAGAAGTCCGGGCGCGCCGGCACAAAGCGCCCAGAATTCGACGCCGCGCTCGCCTACCTCCGACCGGATGATGTTCTCGTCGTTTGGAAACTCGATCGTCTCGGGCGCTCGCTCGTCGAAATGATGCGCACAATTGATACGCTTCGACGGCAGGAGATCAAGTTTCTCAGCCTCACGGAGCAGTTCGACAGCGAAACCGCACATGGACGTTTCGCGTTGCAGATGCACGGAGCAATGGCTGAGTACTTCCTTGATTTGAATCGCGAACGAACGATGGAGGGACTGAAGGCTGCCCTAGCTCGTGGCCGTAAAGGCGGTCGCAGGAAGAAGCTTAGTCAGGGAGATGTCGACGCTGCAACCGCACTTCTGAAGGCTGGTACCATTCCCGTCGCCGATGTTGCCAAACGGATGGGAGTGTCGCGAACCACGTTTTATTCTTACTTCCCTTCCGCAAGATTGCGACAGCGGCAGCAGCTTGTACCTGTGGCCGGCCAAATCACTGATCCCCGCGGTTCGAGCTAGCTGACCCCGATAAGTTGCACCAGGCTTGGCGATCGACGAACCCAGCGAACAGATTGATCCCTGTCTGCGACAGGCCGGCACCACACATTGCGTCTGGTATGACCAAGGCGTACCCGGCAAAACCAAATTGCTCCGATCGGTTTTCAGTTAGCGGACGTCCTTGCCCATGGAACGCGCGACGAAATGCGAAGCGAAGGCTGGCGCTCCGATAGATGCAGATATGTGCCTACGTTTCATTCTCAAATCGAAATATGTTGTCTAACCTTGATTGTCTCATTGATTACGTTCGTTTTTTTCGAGTCTTACCTAGTTGGCCGGTCGTGACCTCACATGAGCCCAGTCAATCTTGCCATCAGTTGGTAAGTGCCAAAATCCAAGATATGTTCGTAACGATCGAACTTGGCCTCCGTGCTGCAGTACGTGAGTTGCCGCATCCATTTCGGCTTCGGCGGAAAATCCCACTCTTCCGGATCGAAAGACCCGATCGAACAGAGCCGTCTACGGATCTTGTCTTGTCCACGATGAGCTCTACCCGTCTGGTCGAAGAATTGAGACTGATACGCGACCTGTCGGCCCCAATGCTTCTTCGAAGCGAATCTTCCGGCGCCTGGCGGCATCCAGAGTACTGACACGGGCACATGCAGACGGGGACATGCAAAATACCATTGCCGCCCCCCGAAGTGTCGGGACATCGTCCATAGAGGGATGCGCTGGATTTCATTGTTGATGCGGACTTCGAACCAGCCGCCCTCGGGACTGCTCATGTCGGCCGAGATAGTGGCAGCTGCACGCGGCTCATCATAGAAGCCATCTGTCCAGGTGACAGAACAGCTTCGATACGAGCCGGGAGTGATGAAGTCATTTCGGATCAAGCGGTTTATGTCGAGCTTGAGGCCGGCTTCCAGCGTAGCTCGCTGCAGAGGTCTTGGCATGTCAGCCCACCAATTCGATAACTTCTTTGATCTCCGCGAGTAGCTCGCGAAAGTGCCGACGTTCGGCTAGTGCTTCGGCCGAGTACCGTCCATGCTTGAAAGCGTTGCTGTTGCCTTTCGGCGCTCCGGGAGACTTTCCGCCGTGCAATCTGCACCTACCGTTTGGCATCGCCGGTGACTGACACGGGCTCGCCGACCTCGTCCTCGCGCCGCATCGCGGGCTGGAATGCATCTGCAATCTTTGCATGGGGTTGATCCTCGATTTTGTTGGTGGCCCCTCCCCCCTCCTTAGATGCGGCGTTCACCGTCCCGACGACCGCTTGGCCGCCAGCATGGACGTGCACGTGCTCGACCGTGACCTTCTGCTGCCCTTTGCCTCGATGACGGTTCAAAGCCTCCAGTAGGGTCGAACAAGTTCGCGACAGCTTGTTGGCTTGCGCCAGATTCTCCCTGCGGCCTTCGAAGGTCTGTTCGCCGATCATGGCGCGCCGATAGCATTCCATTGCGGCGTTGTGGGCGGCTACGAGTTGGGCGGCCACCATGCTTTCCAGCTCGTCCTTGGGGGCGATGCCCATCAGAGCGGCAATCGTTGCGCTCAACTGCCGATCGCGCTCCTCGGGGCTTGAGTTCTTCAACCACAATGCCTGTACCGCCTGATTGGCGAGGGTGTTGTTCCAATGATCGGATTGAGAGCCGCCGACCTTTTTCAGCCGGCCTTTTCGATCTTCGGGATCGTCGGCGACGACGGTATGGGCCTTGGCGGCGACATTCGGATTGCTCATGATCATCTCACTGTCGGACGCGAGCCAGTCTTCATGCGACATGGCCGCCGTCAGGGCGATTGTTACGGTAGGCTAGTCGGTCAATCTCCATCTGAACTGCCGACCAAAATTCTCCTACGTGCTCATCCCGCTCGTCTTCACCGAGCCCTGCCTTTCCAAGTTGCTTCACAAGGGCATCGGTCACCTGGATGCGGTAGGACGAGGCCGCCCGCTCAGTCGGCTTGTCCAGCATCTTGAGCGCTACATCGCGGATACGGCCCGAACGACGTGGCATTGGGAATATGATCACTCGCCCCATGGGGAACCAACTGAATAGAGGGAGGTCGTCATGCGTCATCCCAGCCTCCGCTGTCGCCTGGATGTATGGTAGATAATACTGCCCGCTGTGAGCGGTCGCTCAGACGCTGGAATTCTGCGTTATCGTCCGGCACGAGCGGACACTCCGGCTTCAATGGCCCGTTGCGGACGGGCGATCTTTTCAGAATCGTCCGCTGCGGGCGGGCCATTGGTCCGCTGTGAACGGACCGCTGTTTTTTCTGAGAGGTCGACGCCTGGTTGCCACTTCATGAAATCCTTTGAGCCGCCCGCGAGAACGCGGTTCGGAATATCCTGCGGTAGCTCCGTCAATAGCCATCGAGTGGACCTGCCCGCACTTCGGCCATCGGCGGTTACCTTCCAACTAAAAGAGCCCTTCTGCTGAGGCTTGATCATCCCCTTGGCCTGGAGGCCTTTGAATGCCTTCTCTACGGCTGTGTTGCTGCTGTTGGTAAGCGCTTCGGCCTCACGGTGCGACAACGGTATGTTTCCATTATTGCTGCCATTGTAGCGCCGCTTTAGCTCGAGATAGAGGGCGCGTTCATAGACGTTGGAATTTTGCCAAGCGACTGACTTCATCATCCATTCGTACATTTGGAAAAAGTGGCCATCGCCGGCTCCGCGGATCCTGCTGTTCTTCCAGCTCATTCGGCATCTTTCTGGGTTGGTTGACTTACCGGCGCGTTTTCAGGCTGCATCGTCCATGAAAAACTTGATGAGCTTCGACCGGCTGGCGACATAGCGCTCACCGATTTGCCTAACCATGGGAAGCTTGCCTGCTCTGACCATGTGATAGGTCTGCTGATAATTGCGGCCGATCAGTTTGCCGATATCCTCTATGCCCCAGATAAGGTCGAGGCCGTCCGACTTCGTATCCATCCACATCCTCTCAGGTTGGCCTGGCTGTTGTAAATCACCGTGATTTACATTACCGTGATTTCATTGCAGGTCAAGCTCCTGTAAATTACGGTGATGTCGTCAGTTGGGGATGAGTTTGTATGGCGAACGAGAGTGGCAGGGCTGGGCGTGGCTCAGACCAGTTCCCCTTGCGGTTACCTCCGGGCATGCGCGATCAGATCAAACGGGCCGCTGAGGACAGCGGCAGGTCGATGAACTCCGAGATCTTGGATGTTCTGAGGGAGGCTTTTCCTGAGGACCCGAACTTGGAGGAACTAGTTGACGCGCTCGATTATTCGATCGCGATGATCCGGGACATCCAAGCCGAGTCCCCTTCAGGGGATGTGTCGCGCAGCAATAAATTTATGACGGTTCTCGGTAGGATGGAATCGACCAACGCTGACCTTGGGAAGACTGTCGGTGAAAATCGGCAGTCGCCAGTGGTGGTACTGCGCCGCGACGTTCTCGACGGAATCACCGCGCTACAGAAGGAATTGGACATTCCCAGCGCGCTCTTCGAAAGCCTAACCAGCGATCTAATTCAAATGAGCCTCAATCGCATTGCGACTGGTGAAGAGAGGCTGAAGGTTTGGATTGGTGAGGGAGACGCCCGGAGGATGGTCGAAATAGAGAGGCGCTCAGGCAATAAAAGCGCTGGAGAAGAATAAGTGTCGATCCGCAAGCGAACTTGGACCACGGGGAAGGGTGAGGCGAAAACGTCATGGGTTGTCGACTACGTCGACGGTAAGGGCATCCGCCGGCTGAAGACATTCGTGAAGAAAAAAGACGCGGACGGCTTTGCCGCAACGGCCAAGGTCGAGGTCAGGCAGGGCGTGCACGTCGCCGACAGCGACAGTGCCACGATAAAAGCGGCGGGCGCCTTCTGGATCGCCAGCGCTGAGGGCGCGGGCCTCGAGCGATCGACGATCAACCAGTACAGGCAGCACCTTGATCTCCATATCGTTCCCCTCATCGGCGACACACTGCTTTCCCGCGTGACGGTGCCGGCTGTCAGAGCGTTTGAAGATGATCTTCGCGCCAAGGGACGATCGGTCGCCATGGTTCGGAAGGTGCTGGTCAGCCTGGGATCGTTGTTGGCAGATGCGCAGGAGCTCGGGCTTGTGACGCGCAATGCTGTCCGGGAGAAGAGCCGGTCACGGCAGAGGGGCAAGGACAGACGCCACGAGAGGCGCCAGAAAGGTCGTTTAAAGGTCGGGATGGACATTCCGACACGCGAAGAGGTTAAGGCCATTGTAGGCGCTCTGGAAGGTCGCTGGAGGCCATTGTTGCTTACCGCCATCTTTGCCGGCCTGAGAGCTTCAGAACTGCGTGGCCTGCGCTGGCAGGACGTGGATCTCGACAAGCGCGAAGTTCGCGTTCAACAGCGCGCCGATAGGTTCAACGATATTGGCAAGCCGAAGTCCGAAGCCGGCGAGCGGACAGTTCCGATTCCGCCAATGGTGGTCAACGCGCTGAAGGAATGGAAGCTTGGCTACAGCCGGCCGATCGTCGGCAAAGATGATGAAGGCAAGTCGATCCGGGAAGATGCGAAACCGGAGCATCTGATTTTCGCTAACGGCGCCGGCAACGTGGAAAGTCTAGCCAACATCATCAACCGCGGCTTGGTACCGGTCCAGATTGCCGCTGGCGTCAGCGTGGCGACGGAGAAGCAGGACACGGACGGCAATGCGATCATGGCCGCGAAGTACACCGGCATGCACGCGTTGCGCCACTTCTACGCCTCATGGTGCATCAATCGGCCACAAGATGGCGGCCTCGGCTTGCCTTTGAAGGTGGTCCAGGAACGCATGGGACATTCAAGCGTGATGATGACGGCGGACGTCTACGGGCATCTGTTTCCGAGAGGCGATGACGCCGAAGAAATGGCGGCAGCGGAAAGGGCGCTCCTCGCATGACCTCGCAGCCCGAGAGAGGATCGGAGGCCTGGGAGGACATCGAAACTGACAAGCTATTCGCAACGGTGGGGCGGTATGTTGTATTTTTCCAAATGGTCGAGGCCAAGGTGGACGAATGCTTGTTGCTGTTGTGGGGACACGACAACTGGCAGGATAGCCAATTGCGACTAAGCGCCATGCGCAACGCCGATCGGGTGAATGCGCTCCTGACTGCATTCCGGGGTTGTCCGGAGAACGCGCGAGGCCGTACGCGTCCAGATTGGGTTCTATCGTTCGAGGAATTGATCGACGCGCTTCATGATGAGCGGCGCCACAGGAACGGCCTGCTTCATTCGCACTTCCTGTTCGACTTCATGAAAATCGGCTACCCGGTCTTACAAGTTGATCGGAAGGCCAGGAAATCAGGGAAGCCAGACGTGGGCCTATCCGGGGACACACAGAAGGAACTGTTGGACCGACTGGTGAGACTGTACCTACGCGTCGCCCACGCCCACACACAACTCGTCCATGACTACGACGCGCCACTCTAGAAGCAACGCAACATAGATGCGACACAGCGCACTGAAAGCCTTACGCCACAAGACTTGCGTTCGGACTGAAAATCCGCGTGTCGGTGGTTCGAATCCCCTCTGGGCACCACTTCTCCCTAAACGGTTGATTCTTCTCAAAGCGTTGCTTTCCAACAGTTGCCTCCTCTCGACTGTCATACAGCCTGTGATACAAGAGAGGTATGGAAGACATGGAGATGCCAAGTAGCCTGATTAAGCGGAACGAAATATTCTATGTGCATGTTCGCGTGCCTGCGAACATCGTTGAGACCTATGGCAAGCGGTTCGAAACGAAGTCGCCGCGCACCAAGGACTTCAAGGAGGCGCGGCGAAAGCTCCATGACGAGGTGTCCGCGATCAATCGTGGGTTTGATAATCACAGGGCCAAGATCGCGCGACAAACCCAACCCGCCACTCCACAGGCATCGATCAGCTTCGCAGAGATAGCCCGGCGGCATGCTCGCGACGTCAGCGACAAGGAATTTGCCGATCGCGCTGAACTCTTCGAAGCCACCTATGCGGAGCCGTCACGCCTTTGGAAAGGCGAACTGGTCGCGCTGCCGGAGTCACGGTACTTCGATCATCTGGTGGAGGACGGCGAACTTGATAAGATCGTCGGTTACATCGTTCGCACCCGTGCCAAGGATCGCATTGCCGAGCTTCGCCGCATGCTGGCGACGGGCAATCTGAAAGAACTGACGGCGATTGCCGAAGAGCGTTCACACGGCATTGATCCAGCCCGCAAGCTTGTCCTCGCGCGACTTCTTGCCCGTGCCGAGATTGACGCTTTGGTAGCCATCGTCGCAGGCGAGCCAGATGCCGGTATCGAGAGTGCCGCCGTAGCACCCAGCACGCCCGCAGAGCGCAGCGACGGCGGAACAGGTGCACAGGTGCTGGTCAGCGCCAATCATGGCTCTGGGGGACCCCGCCTGTCGCTCGTTTTGGCTGACTGGATTGCCGAAAAGGCGCGCACCAATTCATGGGTCGAAAAGACCCGCGACGAACGGGAAGCATCCGTGAAGGCGTTTATCGAAGTATGCGGCGATCACCCTGTAGGGGTCTACGCCAAGGCCGACGCAAAGCGCTTCAAGGATGTCCTCTTCAACATTCCACCGAACGCGCACAAGAAGATGGCCTTCAAGAGTCTCGGTTTGGTTGCTATCGCTGAGAAGGCAGAGGCCGAAGGCACACAGAAGCCGACTGCAAAGAATGTCGCCCTGAAAATGGACGCGGTATCATCGCTCTTCATCTGGGCGAAAAAGAACTTCGATGAGGTCCAGACCAATCCGTTTGAAGGACTGAAGCCTCAAGTTGACACCGTCGCTCGCGAGGAACGTGACCCGTTCAGTCTGGACGAATTGAAGCGGATATTCAGCGCGCCACCATTCACAGGCGCGAAATCTGAACACCATTGGCTACAGCCGGGTTCTCAAATTCTGGACTTATCCGGGAAGTTCTGGGTTCCGTTGGTTGCGCTCTACGCTGGCGCGCGGCTGATGGAGATCGTGCAACTCCGTCGCGGCGATATCCAGACGGTCGGTGATGTGACGTTTTTTGACATCAAGGGCGATGGCGAGAACCGAGTGAAGACGCGAAGCTCAAATCGCCGTATTCCGGTTCATCCGGCGTTAGTGCGAGCCGGCCTCTTGGATTTCGTCGAACGCGTGGAGAATCCAGAACAACGCATATTCCCCGATATCGAGGTTGGTAGCGCGAAGAACCGCTCCGCCCCGGCGTCGAAGCTCTTTATTCGGCTGATCCGCTCGGCTGGCGTGAAGACGCGGAAGAATTGCTTCCATAGCTTCCGACACTCATTCGAAGACGCCTGCCGGGATGCTGAGATCGACACGGCGGTCATGAACGCTCTGCAAGGTCACGCTGAGCGGGGAATGTCTGGGCGCTACGGTAGCGGCTTCAGGCTGGAGCGGTTGAACGCTGAGATAGCGAAAATCGATTACGGTCTCGATTTCGAGAAGTCGGTCGCCGATTAGAAAAGGAAGGCCGTGCCTTCATCAACAATCTCAATAAAAGACCCGCACCGCCGTGCGAGTAGAGGAACGGGATAAATGGAGCCTGGCCTGATGAGCAGCCTCGGATGGGTCCGGAGGGCGCATTAAGGACGTTGATTTTATTGAGTTTTTCGTGGGCCGGAATCAGAAATCTTCCCGTATCGTTCCGTAGTATCCACAATGTCGATTCTAGCAGCCATTTATGCGTTTGAGGTGCGCGAGATCACTCCGTCCACGGCATCGACACGGCGGCGACTGCACTCGGAGCAGGAATTATTGCTCGCAAGGGCCCGCGCTTTGAAACCCAGGCCTCCGGCTGGATCCGCCGGCGCGAGCAAGCCAACCGATCGTCGATCGAGCCCGGGCGCGTTTCCCTGCCCTCCGTCGGTACTAGGATTGATCTCGCACAAGGACGAAGGGCTTTTGATGGCTACGTTCTGCGCATGATCCTCAATCTGCTCATCGGCACCATCGTCATAAGTCTGACGGTCTTGATCCACACATTTGGTCTGATCGCCGTCACGCACGCGATGGGGCACCTGGTAGCCCGGTTTCGCATGCATGGGCGCCGCAGCCGTATCGTCGCGATGATCAGCGTGGTGATGGGGCTCTTTGCTGTCATGACCGCGGAGGTGTGGCTCTGGGCAGGACTATACCGGTTGCTGGATATCTTCGCCGATTTCGAAACCGCCCTGTACTTTTCCACCATCACCTTCTCGACGGTTGGCTACGGCGACATCGTGCCCGCCCATGCGTGGCGTGTCCTGGCGGCGCTGGAGGGCGTAAACGGGTTCCTGCTCATCGGCTGGTCGACCGCCTATCTGATTGCGGCAGGGACCCGCATCGGCCCGTTCAAGGCCGGCGAACATTTCTAACGGGAGCCAATGCTCAGACCGCCACCGAGTGCCTGGCTTTGCCGGTTTCGAAATATTTGTCGAACTTCGCCGCGATGCTCCTGACAAAGGGCCGACTTTCCGCCGGCACGACGAAGCGGTCACCGTCAAGTTCAAGCAACCGCGCAGGATCGTGAAGGGCGGTGGAACTCGCTTTGACGAGAAGCCGTTGACCGGCTTCGCCAAAGCGCTCCAGCAGGTCGATCGCGGAGAAGCCGAAGTCACACATCAGCCGCTCGATGATCCAGCCGCGAACGCGATCGTCGTCAGAAAACGCAATCCCGCGGACAGCGGCCAACCCGCCGTCCGCGACCATGCGCCCATACTCGGTGGTCGAAGGCATGTTCTGTGCATAGCCCTGCCGAAATTGGCTGATGGACGATGGGCCGAGGCCAATCAAAGTTTCGCAACCATCCTCGGTGTAGCCCTGAAAGTTCCGGTGCAAAGTCCCGGCGCGCGCCGCAATCGCCAGCGCATCGCCCGGTTTGGCGAAATGGTCGAGCCCGATTGCCTCGTATCCATTGTCTACAATCGCCTGCGCAGCCAGTTGCGACTGGGCAAAGCGCTCCGCGGGTCCCGGCAACCAGGCCTCGTCGATCATCGTCTGATGTTTCTTGAACCACGGTACATGCGCGTAGCCAAAAAGCGCGATCCGATCCGGTTCCAGCGTCAGTGCCTGCGCGACCGTAGAAGCGACGCTCTCCCTGGTCTGGTGCGGCAGGCCGTAAAGCAGGTCCAGATTGACCGATTCAACGCCGCGCGAACGAACGCCGTCAACCACCGTCTTGGTCTGCAGGAAGCTCTGCTCGCGGTTGATTGCCTTCTGCACCTTCGGATCGAAATCCTGAACGCCGAGGCTCGCCCTTGTCATGCCGATTTCGGCCAGTGCATCGAGGCGGTCATCGTCCATGTCGTTGGGTTCGATTTCGACACTGATCTTCGCGTCGGGAAGAAAGGCAAAGCTGTTGCGCAGGACGCTTCCCAGCGCCACCATATCGCTAGGTTTGAGCATCGTCGGCGAGCCGCCGCCGAAATGGACGGCACGCACGCGGCCCTTGCCTGCGACAAGACCGGCTACGGTGGCGATCTCCGCATTCAGCGAGCGCAGATAGGTGGTCACCGGCTCGTAATGGCGTGTCTGCTTGGTATGGCATGCACAGAACCAGCAAAGCTTGTCGCAGTACGGGATGTGCAGATACAGCGATATTTCGTCGCCCTCGTTGAGGGCCTGAAGCCAGCCACGACAGACGGTAGCGTCAACGCTTGCGTTAGAATGCGGCGCTGTCGGGTAGCTCGTATAGCGCGGTACGTTCTCACCAAGTCTGGCAACTAATTCTGGCCGCATGTCTCTATCCGCTCCATCTTGCATGGCGCGACACTGGTCACATTGGACGTCATCAGCCTTGATTTCGGTCAAAGCCATCCACGGACAAACTGCCGCAAGGATTTTCCTGCCGCCGATGCTATCTTGCCGGCATTTGGATCCTCGGACGATCATGATGACAGTGCGTCAGGATGTTCATAGCGCCGGCATTCCCGTGCTTTGCCAATCGTGCGAAGCGCGCCACCATGGCGTCTGCGGCGCGCTCGATCCCGATCAATTGGTGGGCTTGGCCAAGACCTCATCGAAGCATACGGTTGAACCGGGCGTAGAACTGATTGGCGACACTGAGACCGTCGACAGTTATTCGAACGTGCTTTCCGGCGTGGTGAAGCTCACAAAGAGCCTGTCGGACGGACGCCAGCAGATTGTCGGCCTCCAGTTCGCCCCCGATTTTCTGGGCCGGCCCTTCAAGGTGGAAAGCGCAATCAATGCCGAAGCCGCCACAGCCGTTTCCGTGTGTTCGTTTCCAAAGGCCGCCATCGAACGGATGATGAAGGAATCGCCGGAACTCGAGCATCGTCTGCTCAAGCAGACGCTGAACGAACTCGACGAAGCCCGCGACTGGATGGTGACGCTGGGGCGCAAGAGTGCTTCCGAAAAGGTGGCGAGCTTTCTCCTGATGATCGCCAGGAACATCGACCCCAGCCTCGATCCAACCGCCCAGTCGACAAGTTTCGATCTGCCGCTGACCCGCGCCGACATCGCCGATTTCCTGGGTCTGACGATCGAGACGGTGAGCCGCCAACTGACCAGGTTGCGATCGGATGGCGTGATCCGGATCGAGAACAACCGGGAGGTCACTGTCGACAACTTGACCCGGCTGCAGCGACGCTCCGGCGTCTAGAGCAATTCCAGGAAAAGTGTGAAACGGTTTTCCCGGGCAAAGCGCGTAGCGCTTTCCCGAGGGGAATTGCGTCAAAACAAAGAAGTGGAGGGTTCGATCGTGAAACGCTGAACCAATCTTGGCTCAATCGACGACCCCGATCATCGGCAAGACGTGCTCGCGTTCAAAGGCGATATGCCGGCGCAAGCTTTCGAAGAAGCCGCGCAGCATGAAGCCGACAGCCTCGGCATTCTCGACCGTCTCGCCATGGCCGATCGCTAGCAGAATCTCAGTCACCTCGCCGGCAAAGCATTCGTCCTCGACGTGCTCGGCGCGCAATCGCCGAGTTGAAGCAAGGTTCGCATCGCTACCGGTCAAAACAGCCTCGTAGACCGGAAAGATGACCGTTTCTTCATATTGATGGATGTTTCGCAACAGCGGGACGATCGCGTTTGCCGTGCTCAGGCATTTCAACCGATCAACCTTCGGCAAGGTGTCGGCGATTCTTTCGAGAGCCTCGCAGAGCTGCAGCTTTTCCAGATGCGCACGTTTCATCACCGCCGCCGGAACCGCTTCCCTGCCATATCGAGCTGCCAGCATCGAATTTTCACGGCTTGTTTCGCTCAGCGACGATCCCAGCTCCTTCTCCCTGTTCAACGGCAGCCTCCTGATCGTTTGTGCGACCGACGCTGCCCAATCCAAAATGAAATGGCCTTGACATAAATCAATGCGGCGATGGGTCGACTGCTGAATTGGTGTCGACGCGGATTGGCGTCCGCGCATCACAATCCGAGGTCGGGGACATCTCATGAAGTTCGGCACTCACATCTTCGCTTTGGGCCTGTTCACATTTGCGGCTCTTGTGGCCGCTGGCTTCGGGGTGGACGAGCCGTTCCGACAGCACATGTGGGTGCTGTTTATTGTGCTGCTCGGTTTTGTCGCCATCCTCATCCGCAACACGAGTTTCGAGGCTGCCGCTCCGATCGACCCTTCCGCCTATATGGACGGGCCAGTCCGCTACGGCACCATCGCCACCATGTTCTGGGGTGTTGTCGGCATGCTTGTCGGCGTGGTCATCGCGCTGCAGCTTGCCTACCCCGATCTCAACATCCAGCCCTGGTTCAATTTCGGCCGCCTGCGTCCGCTGCACACATCCGGGGTTGTCTTCGCCTTCGGCGGCAATGCTCTGCTTTGCACGTCCATGTACGTCGTCCAACGCACCTGCCGCGCCAGATTGTTCGGCGGCGATCTCGCTTGGTTCGTGTTCTGGGGCTACCAGCTCTTCATCGTCATGGCCGCGACCGGTTACCTGCTCGGCATCACCGAGAGCCGCGAATATGCGGAACCCGAATGGTATGTCGACATCTGGCTGACCATCGTCTGGGTCGCCTATCTCATCCTGTTCCTCGGCACGATCCTGAAGCGCAAGGAACCGCACATCTACGTCGCCAACTGGTTCTACCTCTCCTTCATCGTCACCATCGCGATGCTGCATGTGATCAACAATCTGTCGATGCCGGCCTCCTTCCTCGGCTCCAAGAGTTACTCCGCCTTTTCCGGGGTCCAGGACGCCTTGACGCAGTGGTGGTACGGTCACAACGCCGTCGGCTTCTTCTTGACCGCGGGCTTCCTCGGCATGATGTATTATTTCGTGCCCAAGCAGGCGAACCGGCCGGTCTATTCCTACCGACTGTCGATCGTCCATTTCTGGGCAATCATCTTTCTCTACATCTGGGCCGGGCCCCATCACCTGCATTACACCGCCCTGCCCGACTGGGCGCAGACGCTCGGCATGGTGTTCTCGATCATGCTGTGGATGCCGTCTTGGGGCGGCATGATCAACGGCCTGATGACCCTGTCGGGCGCTTGGGACAAGCTGCGCACCGATCCCATCATCCGCATGATGGTGATGGCTATCGCCTTCTACGGCATGTCGACCTTCGAAGGTCCGATGATGTCGATCAAGGCGGTCAATTCGCTGTCGCACTATACCGACTGGACCATTGGCCACGTTCACTCCGGTGCCCTCGGCTGGGTCGGCATGATCTCGTTCGGCGCAATCTACTTCATGGTGCCGAAGCTGTGGAACCGTCAACGTCTCTACTCGCTGCGGCTCGTCACCTGGCACTTCTGGCTGGCGACGCTCGGCATCGTTGTCTACGCCGCGGTCATGTGGGTGTCCGGCATCATGCAGGGCCTGATGTGGCGCGAATACGACGAGCAGGGCTTCCTGGTCTACTCCTTCGCCGAAACCGTCGCCGCCATGCACCCCTACTATGTCATGCGCGCCATCGGCGGAGCCATGTACCTCTCCGGCGCCCTGATCATGGCCTGGAACATCACCATGACGATCCTTGGATACCAGCGCGAGGAGGAGCCTCTACCCGGCTCCGTTCCCGCCCTTCAGCCTGCCGAATAAGGAGCCAAAAAATGGGCTTGATGGACAAACACGCACTGATCGAGAAGAACGCCACGCTTCTTCTCGTCGGCTCCCTCCTTGTGGTGACCGTCGGCGGCATCGTCGAGATCGCACCGCTCTTCTATCTCGACAACACGATCGAGAAGGTGGAAGGCATGCGGCCTTACTCACCGCTCGAACTTGCCGGGCGAAACATCTATGTGCGCGAGGGTTGTTACCTCTGCCACAGCCAGATGATCAGGCCGTTCCGCGACGAGGTTGAACGCTATGGCCACTACAGCCTGGCGGCCGAGTCGATGTACGATCATCCTTTCCAGTGGGGATCGAAGCGCACCGGACCGGACCTCGCCCGGGTTGGCGACCGCTACTCCAATGTCTGGCACGTCGATCACCTTTCCGACCCACGTTCGGTCGTGCCGGAATCGATCATGCCGAGCTACGCGTTCCTTAAAGACGCGCCGATCGATGTGAAGGACTTCTCGACGCATCTGGTTGCCAACGCACGCGTTGGCGTCCCCTACACCGACGACATGATCGCGCATGCCAACGCCGATCTGATGGCACAGGCCGACCCGAACGCCGATAGTTCGGGCCTTGAGGCGCGCTATCCGAAAGCCAAGGTCGGCGACTTCGACGGCAACCCGCAACAGGTCACCGAAATGGATGCCCTCGTCGCCTATCTGCAGATGCTTGGCACGCTGGTCGATTTCAAGAATTACGACGAAGCCGCCGGCTACCGCTGAGGGAGTTTTATTCATGGATTACAATTTGATGCGAGAGTTTGCCGACAGCTGGGGTCTGGTCGCCATGGCGCTTTTCTTTGTCGGCGCAATTGCCTTCGCACTCCGCCCCGGCAGCCGCAAGCTGGCCGACGAAGCTGCCCGGATTCCCCTTGAGGACGAGTGATCATGAGCGACGAGCATATCGATGAAATCTCTGGCATCTCGACCACCGGCCACGAATGGGACGGCATTCGAGAGTTGAACAACCCCCTGCCGCGCTGGTGGGTCTGGACGTTCTACATCACTGTGGTCTGGGCAATCGGCTACACCATCGCCTATCCGGCATGGCCTCTGCTGCACTCGGCAACCAAGGGTGTGCTCGGCTATTCCAGCCGCAACGAGGTCAAGAACGAACTGGCCGTGGCTGAAGTCGCGAAGGGCAAGTATGTCGCGGCGGTAGAGTCGAAGAGCGTCTCGGAGATTGCCGCGGACGATGCGTTGCGCGAGTTCGCCGTCGCGGCCGGCGGCGCGGCCTTCAAGGTCAATTGCGTACAGTGCCATGGCTCAGGCGCCCAGGGCTCGGCTGGCTTCCCCAACCTCAATGACGATGACTGGCTGTGGGGCGGCAAGGCCGAGCAGATCCAGCAGACGATCACGCACGGGGTCCGTTTTGCGTCCGACCCCGACACGCGGCTGTCGGAAATGCCAGCCTTTGGTGACATCATTACCGCTGACCAGATCGCTCAGGTCAGTGCCTACATCGCCAGCCTTTCCGGCAAGGCCCAGGACGCCAGCCTGATCGAGCCTGGCGCCAAGGTCTTTGCCGAAAATTGCGTGGCCTGTCATGGCGACAACGCAAAAGGCAACAAGGAACTCGGGGCTCCCGATCTGACCGATGCCATCTGGCTCTATGGCTCGGGCGAAACAGCCATCGCCGCACAGGTCCGCGCGCCGAAACAGGGCGTGATGCCGGCCTGGGGCGGACGCCTGGGCGAGACCAAGGTCAAGGAACTGGCGGTCTATATCCATTCGCTTGGCGGAGGGGAATAGGAACGGGGCCTATTCCCTGCCTTCCCGTCAAGGCGACGAGGCCCGGCTGGTCCGGGCCTCGACTTGTATTGCGGTCCCGGCGATTGACCTGCATCAACGCGGCGTAACCCAGTCCACGGCAAAGTCTACTCAACGCAGCATTTGGCATACCTGCCTGAGAGAATCAGGCCGATTGCCCCCGGCGATATGAGAGGCTGCGCGACTGGAGATAGCGGTGCTGGATAATACGCAGGTGGAACGGCTTGAGGCCGAGGCGGTCAACTCCGCCCGTGTGCGCCAGCCAATGTATGCCGCGCGCAAGAAGATTTTTCCGAAGCGGGCTTCAGGAAGCTTTCGCCAGTTCAAATGGATCGTGATGGCGATCACGCTCGGCATCTATTATTTAACGCCGTGGTTGCGATGGGATCGGGGTCCGTTTGCCCCGGACCAGGCGGTGCTGCTCGATCTCGCCAATCGGCGCTTCTACTTCTTCTTCATCGAGATCTGGCCCCAGGAATTTTACTATGTGGCCGGCCTCCTGGTCATGGCCGGCATCGGTCTTTTCCTGATCACGTCGACTGTCGGTCGTGCCTGGTGCGGCTACACATGCCCGCAGACCGTCTGGGTCGATCTGTTTCTGGTCGTCGAGCGCGCCATCGAGGGTGACCGCAATGCTCGTATCAAGCTCGATGCCGGCCCCTGGACCGCCCGCAAGCTCGTGCTGCGTGTATCGAAGCACGCCATCTGGCTGGTCATAGGCGCGGCGACCGGCGGCGCATGGATCTTCTATTTCGCCGACGCGCCGACGCTGATTGGCGAGCTCTTCACCGGCACCGCGGCACCTGTCGCCTACATCACCGTCGCAGTGCTGACGGCAACGACTTATACGTTCGGCGGGCTGATGCGTGAGCAGGTCTGCACCTATATGTGCCCATGGCCGCGCATCCAGGCGGCCATGCTCGACGAAAGTTCGCTCACCGTCACCTACAATGACTGGCGCGGCGAACCGCGCTCACGTCATGCCAAGAAGGTTCTTGCCGCAGGGCAGCCCGTCGGCGACTGCGTCGACTGCAATGCCTGTGTCGCTGTCTGTCCGATGGGGATCGACATTCGCGACGGCCAGCAACTCGAATGCATCACCTGTGCGCTTTGCATCGACGCCTGTGACGGAGTCATGGACAAGATCGGCAAGGAGCGCGGGCTGATCTCCTACGCAACGCTTTCCGACTACAACGCAAACATGATGCTGGCGACCGCCGGCGGCACCAGTTCAGTCGATCCGTCGCTGGTCCGGGCCGCTGATGGGCTGTTCTCCGACAAGGTGGCGCATTTCCATATCCGCAAGATCTTTCGGCCGCGCACCTACGTCTACATGGGCATGTGGTCGCTGATCGGCCTGGGCCTGCTGTATTCGCTGCTGACGCGCGATCGGCTCGAAGTCAACGTGCTGCATGACCGCAATCCGCAATTCGTCACGCTGTCCGACGGTTCGATCCGCAATGGCTATACAGTCAAGCTGCTCAACATGATCCCCGAGCCAAGGACCATCGTCGTCACGATGCAAGGCCTGCAAGGGGCTGACATGAGTGTGGTCGGCGACGACATCCAGCCAGGCCGCTCCTTTGCCATTCCGGTCGAGCCCGACCGCCTGAAAATGCTGAAGGTCTTCGTGCGCCAGCCCGCGGGTCAGATCCAGAGCATAGCGCAAACCTTCAAATTCCGTGTCGAGGACAAGGCGAGCTTCGAGGCCGACGAATACACCGCCACCTTCAACGCGCCGGAGATCGCCAGATGACCGTCAAAGCTCAAAAACCCCGGGAATTCACCGGCAGGCACATGTTGGCCTTCATCCTTGCCTTCTTCGGCGTGGTCATCGCGGTCAACCTGACGATGGCGACGCTCGCCAACACAAGCTGGACCGGACTTGTCGTTGAAAACACCTATGTGGCGAGCCAGCAGTTCAACAAGAAGGCAGAGGAAGGGCGCGCGCAGGCAGCCTTGGGCTGGACCGGCAAACTGACCATCGCATGGGGTGAAGTCCGCTATGGCCTCACCGACGCCGCCGGCAAGCCGGTTCCCCTGCATGGCGTTAAGGTGCTGTTTCGCCATCCCGCCTACGAGAAAGAGGACAAGGCCGTCATTCTTGCTCTCGCCTCGGGCCAGGAATTCGCCGCACAGCACATGCCGAAGGACGGCGTCTGGATCGTCGAAGTCGACGCCGACGCCGGTCTGGCAGAGCCCTACCGCGAAGTCCGCAGGATCATGATTTCCCATGGAGCGTTGAAATGAGCTGTTGTGCACCGGGCGCTGAAATGGCGCTGGATCTGACCAGCACCACATCGGTCCTGCCGTCCAGCCAGGAGATCAGGCTGGCAAGCCGATCGCTTGGCGATGATCTTCGCCAGACCGACCTTTCAGTGCCGACGGTTCATTGCGCGGCCTGCATCCAGGCGATCGAGACAGCACTGGCAAAGCTCGATCAAGTCGAGGCCGTTCGTGTCAACCTGTCGACGAAGCGGGTCGCGGTCCGCTGGCGTGGGAACGAAGTACCACCATTCGTCGCCGCGCTGGGACGGCTGGGCTACCAGGCGCACCTGTTCGAGCCCGAGGTCGAAGAGAAAGACAAGATGCTTTCGGAGCTGATCCGCGCCGTCGCTGTTGCCGGCTTTGCGGCTGGCAACATCATGCTGCTTTCGGTCTCGGTCTGGTCCGGCGCAGAGGGTGCGACCCGCGACCTGTTTCACTGGGTCTCGGCGCTGATCGCCATTCCCGCGCTGGCCTTCGCCGGCGGCATCTTCTTCCGCTCGGCCTGGAACGCATTGCGCCACGGCCGCATGAACATGGACGTACCGATAGCGGTTGGGGTTTCGCTGGCCTATGCCATGAGCCTCTATGAGACAATCAACCATGGCGACCACGCCTATTTCGACGCGTCGGTGTCGCTGCTGTTCTTCCTGTTGATCGGCCGCACGCTGGATCACGTGATGCGCGAACGCGCCCGGACCGCCGTGAAAGGCCTGTCACAGCTGGCCGCGCGTGGCGCCATGGTGCTGCGCGGCAATGGCGCCCGCGAATACCTGCCGGTAGGCGAGATCGAACCGGGAATGCAGCTGCTGATAGCGGCTGGTGAGAGGATCCCCGTCGACGGCAAGATCACTCATGGCGCGTCGGATCTGGATTGCTCTGTGGTCTCTGGCGAGAGCACGCCCAGAAACGTGGCGCCAGGCGAGACCGTGCAGGCCGGTGTCCTCAATCTTACCGGCTCACTGACGATCGAGGCGACAGCCGCCGCCAAGGATTCGTTCCTGGCGGAAATGGTTCGGCTGATGGAGGCCGCAGAGGGGGGCCGCGCGCACTATCGCCGGATCGCCGATCGCGTTTCAGCGCTCTATGCTCCTGTGGTTCATCTCACCGCCTTCGCAACATTCCTTGGCTGGATGGCGGCGACGGGCGACTGGCACCGGGCGATTACCATCGCTATTGCCGTTCTCATCATCACATGCCCGTGCGCGCTCGGCCTGGCCGTGCCGATCGTTCAGGTGGTCGCCGCGCGGCGCTTGTTCGAGAACGGCATCATGGTCAAGGATGGTTCGGCCATGGAACGCCTGGCGACGATTGATACCGCAGTGTTCGACAAGACCGGAACACTCACGCTCGGCCAGCCTCGGTTGGTGAATTCGGCTTCCATCGATACGGGCATGCTGGCAATCGCGGCAGACATGGCCGCGCATTCCCGCCACCCTTTTTCGAAGGCCATAGCCGGCTTCGCCGCTTCTGGAAGGCAACACAAATTCGAAGCGGTCACCGAGCACCCCGGATTTGGTATCGAAGCTATTGACGCCGGAAGCACCTGGCGACTGGGTCGACGTGGATGGGCTGGATGGAAGGCCCGAACCGGTGGCGAAGGCAAACATGGCTATGGCGGAACGGTCCTGACAAAAGACGGGTTCATTGTCGCGACCTTTGATTTCGAAGACGCGTTACGTGCCGACGCCAGGGCGGCCATCGAGCAACTGAACCACGCCGGGGTGTCGGTGGAAATGCTGTCGGGTGACACTGCTGGCGCCTGCGGCGAAGTTGCAAGAATGCTCGGTGTCGACGACTTCGTTCCGTGCCTGCTGCCGTCAGGCAAGGTCGAACGCATCGAGACCATGGCCAAAGACGGACATAGAGTTCTGATGGTTGGCGATGGCCTCAACGACACCCCTGCGCTGAGCGCGGCACATGTGTCGATTGCACCAGCCACCGCCGCCGACATTGGCCGCAACACAGCCGACTTCGTCTTCCTGCGCGAAAGCCTTCTCGCTGTCCCACTCGCTCTGGGCGTCTCACGCAAGGCAGGAACCCTGATACGCGAGAACATCGCGATCGCGATCGTCTACAATGCTGTCGCCGTGCCAATCGCCATTCTGGGGCATGTCACGCCTCTTATCGCGGCGATCGCCATGTCCGCCTCATCACTGCTTGTCATCGGAAATGCACTGCGATTGCAGACTTCTATGCCGAATTCACCGGCAAAAGACGTTCGCCGGAACAGGCAATCCGACTTCAACGAACTGGCCCGCTTGTCATGACAAACCTCACCTACCTCATACCCGTAGCCCTCTTCCTTGGGGCACTTGGCCTTGGGGGCTTCCTGTGGGCTTTGAAAAGTGGCCAGTATGAAGATCTTGATGGAGCAGCCGAGAGGATCCTCATCGATCGGGAAGACAAGAGCGACCGCTAATCCAGAACGAAGTGGGATCCGAGTGCCGGTCCCCCAACACTAGCTTTTCTTCGCCAGAGTATAACCCGCAAGATTGCTACTTCCGAGGCTGCGGCCGCCTAATCCGAACTCCGCCAATTTGCGCCAGCGCAAAGAAACGCTGCGTCAGGTCAGATAGCTTCTACTCATCTGCAACGGTGGAAAGACAGGAGACTGACATGATCACGCGACGCGAGGCCCTTTTCGGAGCAGCCATTGGCGCTGCCGCCGTGACGGCACTGCCGGCATTGTCGGCAACGGTTACAAAGGCAGACATTCAGGGGCTCCCCCGCGAAAAGATCCAGCTCGTGGCACCGCCTTTCGTGCATCCGCATGATCAGATCGCCAAGGGCGGACCGAAAATCCTCGAGTTCACCATGACGATCGAGGAAAAGCCTGTTGTCATCGATGCCGATGGCACGAAGCTCAATGCGATGACCTATGACGGCTCGATCCCCGGCCCGCTGATGGTCGTGCACCAGGACGACTATGTCGAACTGACGCTGATCAACCCCGATACCAACACACTTGCCCACAACATCGACTTCCACGCCGCGACCGGTGCGCTTGGCGGCGGCGCCCTCACACTGATCAATCCCGGCGAACAGGTGACCCTGCGCTTCAAGGCGACGCGAACGGGAACATTTGTCTATCACTGTGCGCCAGGTGGTCCGATGATCCCGTGGCATGTCGTCTCCGGCATGAATGGCGCAATCATGGTGCTGCCGCGCGACGGGCTCAGGAACGACAAGGGCGAGCCGATCAAGTACGACAAGATCTTCTACATCGGCGAGAGCGACTTCTATATTCCCCGCGACGAGAAGGGCAATTTCAAGAGCTACGAATCGGCCGGCGACGGCTACGATGACATCGTCAAGGTCATGCGCGGGTTGATCCCGACGCATGTCGTGTTCAACGGCAAGGTCGGATCGCTGACCGGTGACAACGCCATGAAAGCCAAGGTCGGCGAAACCGTCTTGATCGTCCATTCACAGGCCAACCGCGATACGCGGCCACATCTCATCGGTGGACACGGCGACTATGTCTGGGAACAAGGAAAATTTGCCAACCCGCCGGCCAAGGATCTGGAAACCTGGTTCATCCGCGGCGGTTCGGCAGGCTCGGCGCTCTATACATTCCTGCAGCCCGGGGTCTACGCTTACGTCAACCACAATCTGATCGAAGCCGTAGAACTCGGGGCGACCGCTCACTTCATGGTCGAGGGCGAGTGGGACGACGACCTGATGACACAGGTCGAGGCGCCTAAACCCATCGCCACCAACTGACGGCACTCCAATTTGCCCGGACAGCATCGCTGTCCGGGCATGGGCAAAGCCATGTCTCCTTTCATCCTGAAGGTTGTTTCGGTCGCCACGGCGGCCGCAACGGTTCCGATGGGCTTGTCCGCCATCAGCCGGAACGGACATCGACAGTCCCACCCCGCCGCCACGACAGTTACCTTGGCCGCCGGTTCGATCGCCTATCCCCTGCCGGGCGAGTTCCTGAGGAATGGGCGACCGCAAGCAAATCCGCGACTCAGCCGACAGTTCAACAAACCTATCGAAATCATGACCTATCAGGTCAGCGCGTCAGACTATGCAACCTGTGTGGCGGCTGGCGGCTGTCAGCCGGCACAGGAGACGCGCGCGATCCCGCCCGATGCTCCCGTTACCGGAGTGAGCTATCTCGACGCCAATGCCTACGCCCAATGGTATTCGAAGGCGACAGGCGACGACTGGCGGCTGCCATCCGATGAGGAGTGGGCGTTTGCTGCGGCCGAGCGGTTCGCAGGGGAATTTGAGGGTGTCGAAAACGATGCCAACAATCCCGCCAGGCGTTGGCTCACCAGCTACAAGGCCGAGGTGGACCTCAATCGCAAACCGGACCCCTTGCCCAGGAGCTGTGGCTCCTTTGGTGTGAATTCCTTAGGCCTCGCCGACTTTTCCGGCAACGTCTGGGAGTGGACTTCGACCTGCTATGTCCGCACCACATTGGCTGCGGGTGGAACCGGTGTCGCGAGTTCGGTCGACAATTGCGGCGTCCACGTCCTTGAAGGGCTTCACAGGGCCTACATGTCGAACTTCGTCGGCGACGGGAAAAGCGGAGGCTGCGCCGTTGGCACACCTCCCGACAATCTGGGATTCAGGCTGGTCCGGGACCATCGAGGATGGGCGAACCGTTTCCTCGGCTACCTCGGCATTGCGTGAAAAAATAGAAGCGTCTGCTCCATCGCATTTCGCCTGTCGCCTACTCTACCCGTCGCCTCACCGTGCCTTTGGCGTCATCAACGCGGTTCCGTAGATCAGGATGAAGCTTGCAAATGCCGCCACCCATGCGGTGCCGGCCATGTCGATCACCACGTCATAGGGCACGAAGGCGGCCAGGATTCTCAATGTTCCCGCCAGAAGGATGGTGGCGAAGATGAACAAGGCGCCTTTGCCAGCCTTGAGCTTTTGCCCGGTGTGGCCGAGCGTCGCGCGGGTCATCACGGCAAGCGTCATCGAGCCTATAGCACCAGTCCCGAGCGCGTGAAGTCCTGCAGCCGCCGGCACGGCATCGGGAAAGAAGATCGACGCCGACACCAGGGCAAGACCGACCGGCACGAAGGCATACGCAAGATGCAGAACCAGCACCAACGGATCCCGCAGTGTACGCTCGCCAGCCCAGCGCGACAGACGCCATGCCTGGCAGACTGCCGCGACGGCCATGAGCGTTGCTGACGCGCCGCGGTCGGGAGCGAACGTCCACGCCCCCAGCGCCATGGCTGAGATGACAAGCGACGCGATGTCGAAACGATCGAACGGCGCGGGAAGCCTGCCCGGATTTTCGCGAACGAGCCAGTTGCGGGTGAAGCTCGGAATGATGCGCCCCCCGATCAGCGTGATGAGCATGATCGCCGCAGCCATGCCGAGCCGGCGGCTAATATCGGATGTTCCTTCGAGGTGCGCTTCGATATGGAACGCGCCGTTGGCGCACGCCAGAGCCGCAAGCGGCAGCAACACCTTGAGATTGCGCCAGTTGCGTCCGGCAACGATTTCGCGGGCCGCCGCCGCGGCGACCGCAAGCAGAAAAGAGCCGTCAATCACAGCGGCTGTTTGCCAGCCAATATCCGCCGAGAAGAAGACAGCGATGCGGCCGGCAAGCCACAGGACAACCAGGGCCAGCAACGGCAAGCCTTGCACAGGCAGCCGACCGGTCCAGTTCGGAATCGCGGTCAGCAGGAACCCGGTGACGATCGCCGGCAGATAGCCGAACAGCATCTCGTGTATGTGCCAGTCGACGGGAACAAAAACACTATGAGCATCGATTTCGCCCGCATACATCGGCAGCCAAAGCAGAATGGAGAGCGCGGCATAAAGCGGCCCGAGAAAGAAGAAGGGCCTGAACCCGTAGGAAAGAAATGCAGGCCCGGTGTAGGCCCTAAGGCGGGGAATTCCCATGATCTGCATCCTCAAACGAACAGGGCCGGATGAACCGCCGTCCACGGTCCATCCGGCCCACACCTGCCCTTTCACGCGGCAGGCATGGCTGTACTCGATTGCTGGTCAGTTGGCGGGAATCTGGGTGAACAGATCCGCGAACACCGTCTTTGCCTTCCCTGCGTGCTTGACCGCCTTTGCGGCATCGAGGTTGGCCGGCTTGCCGACAACGATGAGTGCGACCATGCCCATGCCGTAGTGGGGCGCGCATTTGACGCCGTAGACGCCTTCCTGGGTCAGTGTGACGGTGATTTCCTCGTTGGTCTTTCCCTTGAAAGGCTCAGCACCATCCGGGATCATTCCCTTGATCGACTCCGCGTCGTGGCCCTTGTCGGTCGGCACGAACTTGACGGTATCGCCGGGTGCCGCCCTGACGAAGGCCGGCTGGAAAACCATTGCGCCTTTTTCGCCCTTGTTGAGCATTTGCACCACATGCTCTTCCGCGCTTGCGCCGCTGGAGAGCGCCAGGATGGAGATTGCTGCAGCGAGAATGGAGAATTTCATCGATTTGTCCTTTGTTCCGTCTTAGCGGCATTGCGCCGTTCCATGCCATTTAGCCTGATACGGCCGGGGACAATTTGCGCTGACGCAAACTCGGGATAAGAAGGTTTGCCGCACGATTGGTGCGGACCGTAGGCCTGTGAGGAAATCCGCTTGGTTGCGCTGGACCGATCGCTGATATCGCAGCTGCCGCTCTTCCAGGGGATGGCCCCCCAGGAGCAAAGCGAGATTCTCAAAGGCGCTCGATCGTCACGCTACGCCAAGGACTCCGCCATCTTCGAGCAGGAAACCGAGGCCCATTCGTTTTTCGTGCTGATCTCTGGCCACATACGCGTCGTCCGCACCACGCCGGATGGGCAGCAGGTCATCGCCAGATACATCAGCGAAGGCGAGATTTTTGGTGTCGCCGCGGCGCTTGGCCGGACGACCTATCCCGCCAGCGCTGTCGCGGCTGTCGACTGCGTGGTGCTGGCCTGGCCCAACGCTCTTTGGCCAGAGCTGGCGCGACGGTTCCCGGCGTTTGGGGCAACCACCTACAGGACAGTGGGAGCCAGGCTGCAGGAGGCGCAGACGCGGGTGGTGGAGATGTCCACGGAGCAGGTGGAGCAGCGTGTTGCGCATGCCTTGTTGCGGTTGGCAAACCAGACCGGCCGAAAGACCGACAGCGGCATCGAAATCGACTTCCCGATTTCGAGGCAGGATATTGCCGAGATGACGGGAACGACGCTGCACACCGTCAGCCGCCTGCTCAGCAAGTGGGAAGACAATGGAATAATCGTCAGCGGGCGCCAGAAAGTCACCGTGAAAGATGCGCATCGCCTTGTGGTTCTGGCCGAGAACCGCAGCAAGGGGTGATCCTCACCGTTCGCCTCGAACAGCCGATTCCAGGTCCAAAATGAAGCGGGCCTCGTCGATCCGATGTTCGCGGCATGCTTCGGCAACGGTATGGAAAGTGCCGATCGGGCAGCCAACGCAAAGCATCCTGTAGCTCAGCATCACCGCCACCGTTGCCGGCCATTTCCGCATGATCTCGTCGACGATCATGTCCCGCCCGATCGAACTGAGTTCCTTCACGATAGGGTCTCCGCGATTTGCGAAGCCTCGTGATACATCCCGCGCGCGCCGCCTTCGTTGTGCTTGCGCAACTTCGTAGAAATGGGCCGAACCCTCTCGAGACTATATTGCGGGAGGAAAAGCGCCGTTGGCGGAGGTCGGGATCAAGGTCGCAAAACCGTCAGATGGCAGTACCAACGATGGCACCAATACCGGCGGTCAGCGCCATTGCCAGCGCCCCCCAGAAGGTGACGCGAACAGTTGCCCTCAACACATTGGCGCCGCCGGCCTTGGCCCCAATGGCGCCCAGAACCGCCAGGAACAGGAGCGAGGCAACAGACACCGTTGCGGCAAGCCAGGCGGCCGGCGTAACAAGCACCATCGCCAATGGCATGGCCGCGCCAACCGAAAATGCTGCCGCAGAGGTCAGCGCGGCCTGGATCGGTCTGGCCGTCGTCACCTCCGAAATACCGAGTTCGTCACGAGCGTGGGCGCCGAGCGCGTCCTTCGCCATCAATTGGTCGGCGACCTGCAAGGCAAGCGCTGGTTCCAAGCCACGTTTGACATAGATCTCCGCAAGTTCCTGTCGCTCGAAATCTGGCTGCGTCGCCAGTTCCCCTTTCTCGCGGGCAAGGTCGGCTTGTTCGGTATCAGACTGCGAACTGACCGAGACATACTCGCCCGCCGCCATCGACATCGCACCGGCGACCAGTCCGGCGACGCCAGCCACCAGAACATTGGAGGCCGCGGCATTGGCCGCCGCCACGCCAACGATCAGGCTGGCCGTCGAAACGATGCCGTCATTGGCGCCGAGCACGGCGGCACGCAACCAGCCGACGCGCGATACGAGATGGTTTTCATTGTGCAGGCGGCTCATGACATCACTGCGCACGCCGTCCGGCAGGTCGCAGCATTCTGACCAGCACATCCGATTTTGCATAGAAATGTTGCCACAGCGCGGCTGCGGCATGCAGGCCGACGACAATGATGATCACCGGCTTGGCGAGTTCGTGAATCTCCCCCATCACTCGAAAGCTGAAGTACCAAGCCAGCGCCCCGGTAATCGGCATCCCGAAAATGAAAAGATACAGCAGGAAATGGGCTGCCGCGGCAATCCGCTTCAACAAGACGCTCTCTTCGGGCGGCGCCGCCGGCACACCATCCCGTAGACGGATCGCAAACCGCCAGGTCGCCAGCACCAGAACGGCCAAACCGACATAGACATGAATGTTCGCGTTAAGGATGTCGCCAGCTGCCGGCTCGGTGCCGCGCGAGAACGCCCGGTAAGCCGGCTTGATGTCCTCACCGATCACAAGCTGCAGAACGATCAGCACCGCGATAATCCAATGCAGCACTATCTGGGTTCCGGTGTATCCGGCCGGCTCGTGGGCAACAGTCATAGGCAGCTACCTCGTTTGAGAGAACCTTCCTACCTCGCTGCTTATGCGACGATCTTGATCTAGGACAAGTCACTTTGCCGTCCCTTGAGCTTTCACGGCCCTCGGAGTTCGTCCTCGGCTGACAGCCAGTTGTAAGCTTGGTCGTGGGATATTGCACCCGAAGCGCACCAGATGGGTCGCCTCTGCAAGGTTCAACGTGGAAGCACAATTCCGATGAAACAGATTGCTCTGTCACTTCTGGTGATCGCCGCCTCCGGCGCCTATGTCTGGGATCAAGCCGGCAAACGGCCAGCCGAAGATGTGCTTGGTTCGGCGCTGCCGGCAGACGCGACAGAGGCGCCAGGCTCAACCGCGCCGGTGTTCCGGACCTTGCCGGCGCCCTCACCCCAGTTCAGGACAAGGTTCCCGATCGCAAGGGAAACGACGGCGGGCATAGCAGTTGACGCCAGACGGCCAAATGATCCCGTGGAGCAGACAGCAGTTGGGGTGGCACCACAACCATCGCCGGCGCCACCGAAGCAGCCAGTACTGCCGGCTGTCAGCAATACTGCGTCGTCAACGCCTTCATTCGCCATAACTCCTGCCGTCTACATACCTGTCCCGCAGCAGCGGCCGGCATATCCGGAGGCGCCCGCACATGTTGTCCGGGTCGGCATGAAGCTCGCCGCACAGGCCTATGCCGACGGCGTCTACACTGGCCCGCCCGCCGATGCCTATTACGGCATCATCCAGATTCAGGCCCTCGTGCAGGGCGGACAGCTTACGGCGCTGAAAGTGCTCAAATATCCATCCGATCGCCGCACCTCCGTCAGCATCAACAGGCAGGCGCTGCCCATGCTGCGCGACGAAGCGATCCGCGCCCAAAGCGCCAATGTCGACATCATTTCGGGCGCGACCCTGACCAGCAGGGCCTTCATCCAGTCGCTGCGCGGCGCGCTGAAGAAAGCGTCGTCCTAGGTCCATGCGCGAAACGCGTATTTTGATGGGAATGCCCATTACGGTCGACGTCGGCGGCGCGTCGAGCGATGAGCTGATCGAGACGGTCTTCGGCTATTTCGAGCATATCGATCGGCGCTTCAGCACATACCGGGCCGACAGCGAAATCACGGCCATCAACCGCGGCGACGTTCCGGTCGTCGAGTGGAGCGGCGAGATGACCGAAGTGTTTGCTCTCGCGCGGCAGACGAAAGACGAGACCGGCGGATACTTCGATATTCGCAAGCCCGACGGATCGCTCGATCCATCGGGCATCGTCAAGGGCTGGGCAATCCGCAACGCGGCAGCCATCGTTCAGCGAGCCGGCATCCGCGATTTCTTCATCGAGGCAGGAGGCGACGTGCAGTCCTGCGGCAAGAATGCCTCGGGTCAGGACTGGAGCGTCGGCATCCGCAATCCCTTCGACGCCCACGAGATCGTAAAAATCGTCTATCCCCGTGGTCGCGGACTGGCGACCTCCGGAACCTATGTGCGGGGTCAACACATCTACAACCCGCATGCAATTGACAGTCCGATCCAGGACATCGTCAGCCTGACCGTCATCGGCGCCGATGTGCTCGAAGCCGATCGTTTCGCCACTGCTGCCTTCGCCATGGGCCGGGAGGGCATTCTCTTCATCGAGCAGACGCCCGGCCTGGAGGGCTATGTAATCGACACCAATGGCCGCGCCACACCGACAACCGGGTTCGGAGCCCTTTGCCTGCCATGATCAAAACCATCGACCGAGTTCTCGATCATCTGACCATGTACCGGCTGGTTCTCTACTATCTGATGGCGCTGGTCGGTGCAGCGCTCGTGCTCGGCTTCGCCAAGCTTGTGCCAAATGATCCGATTGCGCTCGCCTTCACAATGACTTTGGCGCTGGCCGCCTGCTGGCTCACCAACAAGGTCTTTGCGCATGTCTTTGCGGTCCCGGCCAACAACGAGTCCGTCTACATCACCGCGCTCATCCTTGCGCTCATCCTCGATCCGGTAGCCACCACCGACATCAAGGGAATCGCAGCGGTGGGATTCGCGTCCGTCTGGGCGATTTCATCCAAATTCATTCTCGCCATCGGCCGGAAGCACCTTTTCAATCCGGCTGCGCTGGGCGTGGCGCTGTCGGCGCTGCTGCTCGACCAATCAGCCACCTGGTGGGTTGGCGGCAATCTGCCGTTGCTTCCGCTCGTTCTGCTCGGCGGCATGCTCATTGTCCGCAAACTGCGCCGGCTTGATCTTGTCTCGACCTTTTTTGTCGTGGCGCTGGCGACCATTCTGGCAACCAGCGATCCGTCGCAGTACTGGACCGCACTTACGGAGACACTGGGTTCGTCACCTCTGCTGTTCTTTGCCTTCGTGATGCTGACCGAGCCGCTGACGGCGCCGACGATGCGATGGCCGCGCCTCGCCTTTGCCGCCATCGTCGGCTTTCTGTTTGCTCCCAACATCCATATCGGTTCGTTCTATTTCACACCGGAACTGGCGCTGCTCGCCGGCAACCTGTTTGCCTATGCGGCAGGACCCAAGGGTCGCTTCGTGCTGACGCTCGAACGCATCGAGCAATCGGCCGTCGATAGCTTTGACTTCATCTTCCGGTCGCCGCGCAAGCTCGCCTTTGAGGCCGGCCAATATCTTGAATGGACGCTTGGCCTCGATCGTGCCGACAATCGCGGCAACCGCCGTTATTTCACGGTGGCCTCGGCGCCGACGGAGGAAACGGTCCGGCTCGGCGTCAAGTTCTATCCGCAATCAAGCGCCTTCAAGCGCGAATTGATGACCATGAAGCCGGGCAGCACGATCCACGCCGCGCAACTGGCCGGCAACTTCACACTGCCCGCCCGTCGCGAAACCAAGATCGCTTTCCTGGCCGGAGGCATAGGCATCACGCCGTTCCGCTCGATGCTGCAATATCTGCTCGATCGCAAGGAGCGGCGACCGATCGTCATCCTCTACGGAACCGAGGGACAGCAGGACATCGCATATCGCGATGTGCTTGGCGCGGCCAGGCAGGAACTTGGTATCAAGACGGTCCACGCGGTGGCGCGTGGCAGCGAGCGCGGGCAGTATCACGGATACATCGATGAGCGCCTGATCCGTCTGGCCATGCCCGATTATCTCGAGCGCACTTTCTACATTTCCGGCCCGCAGGCAATGGTCAAGGCGCTGCGCCAGAAGCTGCTGGCCATGGGCGTTCGCCGCTCGAGGATAAAGGTCGACTATTTCCCCGGCTTTGCCTGAAGCACGCTCAACCGTGGCGCGGCAAGGAAATGGTCACGACCAGACCCGGATCGGCGTTGGCCATGGCAAGGCGGCCGCCATAAGCTTCAACGATGTCGGAAACGATGGCCAGGCCGAGACCGCCGCTGCCGCCCTTGCTGTCGAGCTGGACGCCACGCGACATGGCGGACTCCCGATCGGCATCCGCTATACCTGGGCCATCATCGGCGACAGTGACGATCACCTCGCCGGCGGTTGCGGATGCATCGACACGGACTGACGACTTTGCATAGCGCGCGGCATTCTCGATCAGATTACCCAGGATTTCCGACAGGTCGCCTTCATCGATTGGCGCCACCAGATCCTCCGCGACCTTCATCGTGAATGAAAGCTGCTTGCCGCTTGGCGTCCGTCTGACGACGGCAACGACGCCGGCCGCGACGTCAGACACAAGGCAGGATGCCTTGCCCGAGACGCCGGGCGCGAGGCGGGCGCGCGCCAGCTCCCGCTCGACATGGCGCCGGATCGCTCCGGCGCTCTTCTCGATCTCGTCGGCCAGATCCGTCTCGCCTTTCTTGCGCAAGGCACGAATGTCGGCCGACAGCACTTGCAGGGGCGTCTTGAGGCCGTGCGCCAGATCGGTGGCGCGCGAGCGGGCTCGTGCCAGAGCCTTCTCCTGGGCATCGAGAAGACGATTGATTTCGTCAGCGAGCGGCTGCACCTCGCTTGGTGCCACCACATCGAGCCGTGCCGTTCGCTGCGCAATCACGCTTCCGACGGCGACCCGCAAGGTCTCCAGCGGCGCAAGGCCGATGGTGATCTGGATGAAAAAGGCGGCCATGAGGACTGCCGCGAGCATCAGGAGAGCCGGAGCAAGATCACGAACATATTCGCTTACAGACGCCTCAACGGTTCGATGATCTTCCGCCACGATGGCGCGAAAGGAGCGGCCACCGGCATCGATGATCGTACGCTCGACCGCAATACTGAGTTCTCCGCCCGGGCCCGTGAACTCCTCGACCGTTCGCAGCCCACCGCTTGCGCTCCGGGCAGGCAGGAGCAGCTTGGCGTCCCACAATGATCGCGAACGCTCGAGGCTGCCGGTGGCGATGTCCTCCACCTGCCAGTAGTAACCGGAGAGTGGATTGGCAAACCGCGGGTCGGTCAGCACTGGGCTCACGACAAGGCGGCCATCGCTTGTAAAGGTCGTTGCGCCGATCAGTTCATTGAGGTCGACCGTCAGCTCGCCCACCACGCGCCGCTCGACGTGAAGTTCGAACAGATAGCGCAAGCCGGCGCCGGCGATGCCGAGTGCGACAAGGATCGAGATGGTTGCCGCCAACCACAGCCGGAAGCGGATCGAGTTGCCCATCAGGCGGCATCATCGGGCATCAGGTACCCGAACCCGCGTCGTGTTTCGATGACATCGCTGCCGAGCTTCCGTCGCAATCGCGCGACAATGACCTCGATCGCGTTTGGATCGCGGTCGTTGCCCGAATCGTAAAGATGCTCAGCCAGTTCGGTCGGCGCCACCACTCGTCCTGCATGATGCATCAGAAACGCCAGGAGCCGGTACTCCAGCGGCGACAGGGAAACGGGAATGCCGCGCAGCGAAATGCGCATCTGGCGCGTGTCCAGAAGCAGCGGGCCAGACCTCAAAACGGGTGCCGCCTGCCCTGCCGAGCGCCGCAGGATGGCCCGCAACCGGGCGAGCAGTTCTTCCATTTCAAAAGGCTTGGGAAGATAGTCATCGGCGCCGGAGTTGATGCCCTCGACGCGCTCCGTCCACATCCCCCTTGCGGTCAGGATGAGAACCGGAAACCGGCGGGCGTTGGCCCGCCAACGTTTCAAGATCGTGAGGCCATCGAGCTTGGGCAATCCGAGATCCAGAATCGCGGCGTCATAATTCTCGACATCGCCTGCGAACCAGGCAGCTTCACCATCCTTTACGACATCGACCGCCATTCCGGACGCCTTGAGGGCGGTCGCGATATCGGCAGCGATACGGGGCTCGTCTTCGGCGAGGAGTATCTTCATCAGTCGCCCTCCCCATCGCGCATGATGACACCGGCACCGGCGTCGACGTCGACGGTCTTTCGCCGGCCATCGGCACCGACGACCTGGAATCGGTAGACCCATGTGTTGGCTTTGCGGATGAGATCGACCGCCACGACATCGCCGGGAGCTTGGGCGCGGACAACGTCCAGTATGTCGGCAAGGCCCTTGATCTCGCCGTGCTCGTACAAATCCCGTGCCCGGTCATGGTCGCCGTCATCGTCCTCATCGGCACGGGCAGCGACAGGCATGGCCAAGACAAGTCCAGCGAGACCCAGCACCGCCAAACGCTTCAACTGGCTTTTCATCGGCAAGGCATGTCGCACGTTCAAGCTTTCAATTTGCTGTCAATCATCCTCAGCCCGCAGCAAGCGAAGGATCCATATCAACGCATTATCGCGTCCAATCATGGCCGCGCCGAGAAGGATACCAGACCATGCGCAATTCCATGTTTGTCCTTGCAGCACTTGCAGGCCTCACAACCTTTGCCCTGCCGGCGGCCGCTGAATCGGACGAAGGATCATGTGGGGCGCCAGCATCTGTTGACCCGTCCGACCCGATCGACCTGCAGGCCATCCCGATGCAGGATGCAACCGCCCCGAAAGCCATCAAGGGTGATGACGACGCTTGCGACGACCGGCAGGGCGGCGAGGCCGACGAAAACGACTAGACCTCTCGTTCGCAGTGCGTGGCCCGCCGCAGCGCAGAATGAGCGCAAATGTCGTTGGCCTAGGCTCGCTGCAAGGCTGGCAACCATCCCTACCGATTTTCCGGAGAGTTTTCGTGATACCCATTCAACAGATCCACCCCGTTCTTGTTCATTTCCCTATTGTTCTGATCTACATGCTTGCAGCTATCGACCTTGTGGCTTTGGCCGGCGGCAACGCCGTCACCAGGAAATCGGGCGCCGGCACGATCTCTACTTTTGTGGCCCTTGCTGCCGGGGTTTTCGCCATTGGGACCTGGTTCTTCGGCGGTCTTGCCCTGGATCACGCCGAAGCGGCCGGCTTCAGCAGCGATATCGCGGAAGTCCACGAAAGCCTGGGGGGTATTACTGCCTTTGCCTTCCTGATCTGGGGTCTGGTGAGGCTCGCACTTTGGATCCGGAACCGCGAGTTTCGAACTGTATCGATCGCCATTCCTCTGATTGAAATTTGCGGGGCGGTGCTGGTCACTGCGACGGCCTACTACGGCGGACTTCTTGTCTACGAACTTGGCGTGAACGTCGCCAAGACCGCTATCGCTGGCTGACAGGCGCGCGCCCCGTCATTCGCGACCCCACATTTGGACCATTTGCCCCGATTGCAAAATGATTCAGATCAAGGCGCTTCATGCATGGGAATTCTAAGAAGCCGGAGGTTTGGAAAACTCCGGAGAGCGAACATGCAAGCCGAAGCCATAATGAGCAAGCCAGTCGTCAGCGTAGACCCGTCTGCATCGATTGCCGAGGCGGCCGGGTTGATGCTCTTCAAGAAGATCAGCGGCTTTCCCGTCATTCGCGGCGACGGCACCTTGGTGGGGATGGTCAGCGAGAGCGATTTCCTGCGTCGCGGAGAGTTGGGCACGCAGCGCAAGCGCTCGCGCTGGCTGGAGTTTCTCGTCAGCCCCGGAAAGGCCGCCGATGAATATGTCCGCGCCAATGGCCGACGGATCGAGGAAGTGATGTCGCAAGATGTCGTCACAGCATCCCCTACCGCATCGCTCGCCGAGGTCGTCGACCTCATGACGCGTCGGCACATCAAACGCATTCCGGTCGTCGACGATGGGAAAGTCGTGGGTATCATCACCCGCTCTGATCTTCTGCGGGTATTGCTCAGCGTTCTTCCCGATGCCGCCCCTGCAGCCATCGATGACGAACTGATTCGGCAGAACATCACGACCGAGCTAGCGGCGCAGAAATGGGCCGGCAAGGACTTGATCAACGTGACGGTGAACAATGGCGTGGTGAAACTGAGCGGCGCCATCCTCGACGAACGTGAGCGCCAGGCGGCCATTGTTGCGGCCGAAAACGTCGCTGGCGTCAAAGCGGTCGAGGATGGTCTCTTCTGCGCCGATCCCGTGTCCGTCATCCTTGTTTCGTAGCGGAGTCAAGAAAAGTCACGTCATAAAACTCCTGCGGCAAGGCGAGACACCATTGCCACGGTGACCTGCCAATGATCGCCCAGGCCTCGCCGCGCTCAGATCGCGACCAGAGGTATCAATGGTCGAAGGAGCAACAGGGCGAATGCAACAAGTGCCGCGCCCGCAACTCTTTCTGCCATTCTTTTGCCTCCGCTGAAGCGCCGACCCAGCAGAAGCCACACCGATCCGGTGGCAGCTGTCATCACCAGGAGCGCAACCCAGAAGATCCCCAGCGCACGTGGCTCAATGTTAATCGGCACGATAGCCAGGCAATAAATAAATGCTTTCGGATTCAGGGCACTGGTCGCCGCAACAGAAATGGCGTCGCCGTTCTTGGAAGCGTTGATCCTGGCGCTCGCCGTCAGACGCAGGCCAAGAAACACGAGCCATGCGGCTGCAACCAGCCTAAGTATTTGAATGGCATCCGGCGACACAACGGGACGCAGCGAAAACCAGCACGCGGATGCGATCCCGTATCCGCATGCCTGAGCGGCCAAAAGCTTGATCGCATTCTCTCCCTTGACCGCCCCCGCCATCAAAAGGGCGTTTGTTGGTCCTGGTGCCACAAAGAGCAGAAATGCTTCTAGAAGAAATAGGTTGTCCAAACTGCCTGGTCTCGTGAGATGTAAAACCTGTCATCTGCAAATGGTCGGTTTGCGTCGACTCTCGTCAAGGACACAGACGGCACCGACTTCGTCAAGGCTGGGCGCTCGAGACCCTACCGTTGGCCGGCTGCGTGCTGCAGTCGCGCGATCAAGTCGCTGTTGCGGCAATAGTCTGGTGGGTTATCTGCTTGCTGATGTTCGTCGAGCCAGACCGAGCATTCGTCCTGATGCCCACAGGAGCGGCAGCGCTCCACCGCCCGAGTGGTGACGGCCGCATGGCCCGGCACCGACTTCAATTGTTTGTCGACGCCAAGCTTCTGCATCATGCGACCCATTAAAGCGGTCCTGGCGTCAACTGAAATCAGATAATCGAGAAAGGTCATGTTGATCACTCCTGCCTAGTGGCCATCATTGCGATGTTGGCGGCCGGCGGCGTTGATCTCGATCAACAGGCGGTGAGGCGCAAAACCGAAGCGACAAGGCGGTCGAGAAAGGGCCGCTGACCGGCAAGCAGTTTTTCCCGGGCCAGGTCGAGATCCAGCCATTCACCACGATCCACCTCGGGAAACGAATGAATGCGGCCGCTGCGTCGTGGCCATTCCATCTCAAACATGTTGCTGCGCAACGTCGCGGTATCGAAATCGCCTTCCAGCGCGAAAGCAGTGATGAGTTTGCTTTTTCGCTGGCGCAACTCACCCAGGTTGAGCAGGGCCCCCTTGGGCTCCCAACCCGTCTCTTCCTTGAATTCGCGCCGCGCCGCGGCTTCTGGCTGTTCGCCTTCGTCATATTCGCCCTTGGCGATGGACCAGGCGCCAAGATCGCGGCTTTGCCAGAATGGGCCGCCCGGATGGACGAGCAGCACCTGCAGTTCCTTGTTCGACCTACGATAGGGCAGAATGCCCGCGCTTCTTTTCATCATCGCTTCAAGCCTCTCCGCGCGGCCTATAATCTCGGGTAGGCCGCATGAGGCTTGGGCCCTCTGTCGATCAGCTGCCTCCCCCTCTCCCGGTGCGACTGGCGGCGCTCTTGTCCGAAGAACCAGCGCTTGGTCGCCTCCGAGGCCAGCAGATAGAGCGCGGTGATTGCGACAAGCCCGGCAAGCACCGGCAGTGGCAAAGGCACGAAGCCGAACCAGGCTGCAAACGGCAGATAGGGGATCATGATCGCCACAACTCCGACACCCAGGGTAAGCCAGGCAAGCAACGGGCTTGGGCGGCTCGCCCAGAAAGCCCTGTGCGTGCGCACAATGAGCACGATGGCTAGCTCCGTCAGCAACGACTCGACAAACCAGGCGGTCTGGAATGCGGCCTCGGTGACATGGGCGAAAAACAGAAGGAACGCGAAGGTCGCGAAGTCGAACAGCGAACTGACCAGGCCAAAGCTGATCATGAACCGCCTCACAAAACGGATGTCCCACTGGCGAGGCCGGCGCAGTTGGTCGGCATCGACATTGTCACTTGCGATGGCGAGCGAAGGAACGTCAGAAAGGAAATTGTTGAGCAGTATCTGCTTTGCCAGAAGCGGCAGGAAAGGCAGGAACAGCGAGGCGACAGCCATGCTGATCATGTTGCCGAAATTGGCGCTGGTGGTAATTGAAATGTACTTCATCGTATTGGCGAATGTCATGCGGCCGCCGTCGACGCCGCGCACGAGTACGCCCAGATCTTGCTTGAGAAGGATGATATCGGCCGCTTCGCGCGCGACATCGACAGCGGTGTCGACCGAGATCCCTATGTCTGCCTCATGAAGGGCGGGCGCATCATTGATGCCGTCGCCAAGGTAGCCAACGACATGGCCCCTGCTCCGCAAGGCCTGAACGATGCGCTCCTTCTGGTTGGGGTCGATCTCGACGAAGAGATCGGTGTGTTGCACGCACGCAAAGAGCGCGCTCTTGGTCAATTTCGAAAGCTGCTCGCCGGTCATGATCCTGTTGGCGTGCAAGCCGACCGCTTGCGCCAGGTGTGCGGCAACGTAGCGGTTGTCGCCCGAAATGACTTTTACCGCGATGCCGCGGTGGGCGAGCTCGACTAGCGTCTCCTTGACGCCTTCCTTTGGCGGGTCGAGGAAAAGCAGGAAGCCTGCGAAGACGAGATCGATTTCGTCTTTCCTGCTGAACGTTTTCCGGCTCTCAAATCGACGGATTGCCAGACCCAGGACGCGGTAGCCGTCCGCGCTCCAGCGCCGGAATCGTTCGTCGATCGCCGCACGCTGCTTCTCATCGAGGGGTTCCAGCCCTTTCACCGTGCTGACGAAGCCGCACGTTTCGAGGACATTTAGTACGGCGCCCTTGGTGATCAGAAGATCTTCGGCATCCTTGGTCCGCACAACAACTGACAAGCGCTTGCGAATGAAATCATAGGGGATCTCGTCGACCTTGGTGAAAGCAGCCAATGATGCGCCCTCGCCCGGCGCACCGGCGATCGCTTCGTCCAGCGGGTTCTTCAATCCGGTCTGCAAGGTCGCGTTGAGACGTGCCCAAAGCAGAATGTCGGTTGACGGATTGCCGTCGACATCAAGCCATCCATCGAGGTGGATCACGCCCTCCGTCAGCGTGCCGGTCTTGTCGGTGCAGAGCACGTCCATGCTGCCCAAATTCTCGATGGCGTCGAGACGGCGCACGATGACGCCATTGGCAGCCATCGCGCGAGCCCCTCTAGCCAACGTCACACTGATAATGGCCGGAAGGAGCTCCGGCGTAAGACCAACCGCCAGCGCCAAGGAAAACAGCAGCGATTCAATCAGCGGACGATGCAGCATCAGGTTGGCGAAAAACACCAGGATGACAATCGCCAGCATGATCTCTGTCATCAGATAGCCGAACAGTCTTATGCCCCGAGCAAACCCCGTTTCTGGGATTTGGCGCTCCAGGGCCGCAGCGATCGATGCAAATTCAGTGTTGGCGCCCGTCGCTGCCGCAAGCACGGTTGCAGTGCCGCTGCGGACTGATGTGCCCGTAAAGACCGCATTGCCGCGCTGTGCGACCGAAGCCTCGGGCGCCGACCGCCCCGGTGCCTTCACAACGGGAAAGGTTTCACCGGTCAGCACGGCCTCGCTGACATTGAAATCGCGCGCGTCCAGAATGATACCGTCCGCAGGAATGAGGTTTCCGGCCGACAGGCGGATCAAGTCGCCCGGCACGATATCTTCGGCAGCAACCGAGCATTCGACGCCATCACGCAACACAATAGCCTTGCGCGAAATACGCTGTTTCAGCGCTTCGGTTGCCCGCGACGCACCATACTCCTGGGTGAAGCTCAGGACGCAGCTTGCCAGGACGATCGCGCCGATGATCGCGGCCTCCTGGTCCTCTCCGACGAAGGCGGACACGCTGGCCGCGAAAATGAGGATCAGGACCAGCGGGCTACGGAACTGCCGGGCAAGCACGATCAGAGCCGACGCATTTGACTTCGACGCCGGTGTGTTTCGGCCGAATTTTGCGAGCCTCGATGCCGCCTCGGAACCGGCCAGGCCCGAGGCAGACGACTTGAGGCGGCGCAGGAGTTCATTGGCCTCAAGCGACCAATAGGCACCGTCTGGCGCGACGGATTGCTGGTCGGTTTCGCTTATCATCAATACGACATGAAGCGGTTGATGCTGCTCTCTTCGATCAATGTGCGGGTGACACCGCCAAACGCCCATTCCCGCAAGCGGCTATGGCCATAGGCGCCAGAGACGATCAGATCCGCATGGATCGAGCGGGCGAATGTCAACAGCCGGTCGCCGTCAGCCTCGCCGGCGATCAGCTCGGTTCGCGCCTTGATGCCATGATGTTCAAGAAACACGACGACATCGTCGAGGCTGTCACGGCTGGTTTCGTCGCGGTTGGTGTCTATCGTGGCGACGACAACTTCGTTGGCCTTGCCCAGAAATGGCAGTGCATCTGCTATCGCACGCCGTGCCTCCCTGGTGTCCTTCCAGGCAACCAGCACGGTTTTTGCGCGGATATGCTCGATGTTGCCTGCGGTGACCAGGACTGGCCGCCCGGCACCCAGCGCGAGGCTGCCGATATCCACGGCGCGAAAGACGTTGTCTCCATCTACACCGCTGGTGACGATGAGGTCGGCTGCTCTGGCCGAAACACTGAGGAACCGGGTCGGACTGCAGACCGCTTGCCCCCATTCGCTGGTAATCGAAGCCGGCACCAGTTCCTCGAACTCGGCACGCAATTCCGCAAGCCGCTTTTCGATTTCCGTTCTCTGGATCTGCATGACTTCGCCTTCGTAGACCATGCCGTCGCCTGTCGCGACGAGAGGCGGGACATCCGCCGCTGCCAGTCCGACAAGATGAGCTCCAAATCGTTCGGCAAGTTCGATCCCCACCCGCACAATGGGTGCCGGGTTCGCATCGACGGCGAGGTTCACGATGATTGATTTGTAAGACATTCCGGGTGCCTTTCGCTGATTTGGTCGAATGCGTGAAGAATTGCATTCGCCAGCGCCGGATGCCTTGATGCGGGTCAAAGACCGCCAATTGCGCCCGCAAACTGCAACTGCGTCGAAGACGTCGTCCCGAACCGTTTTGCGTGCGCTCAGAGTAGTGATAGTTAGCCTGGGTAGCACCGTCTCGAACGCAGGAACTTCAGGTGATCAAAGACGAAGAGCTCAGTCTGTCGCCCGGCGGGACGACACTGAAATCACTCTTGTCACGAATGTTCGATCAGGCTCCGGGCTTTATAGCTCTGATGCGCGAGCCAGGTCATGTTTTCGAAGTGACCAATGCCGCCTACCAGCGTTTGATCGGCGGCAGGCAGGTGATTGGAAAGTCGGTGCGGGAGGCCTTTCCCGAGCTCGAAGGACATGAATTTTTCGAACATCTGGACCACGTGTACACGACCGGCGAGCCATATAGGGGCCAGAGCGTTAAGGTCGGCCTTCGCAACAAGGCCGACGGGCCGGTCGAAGAACGCATCCTGGATTTTGTCTATCAGCCGATCAAGGCCGACGATGGCCGCATTACCGCGATCTTCGTTGAAGGCACGGATGTCAGCGAACTCTCCTTTGCAAACGCAGCTCTTCTGTTGCGCGAAGATCACCTGCGATCGATCCTGGCCACGGTGCCGGACGCAATGGTCGTCATTGATGAACAGGGCCGGATCCAGTCCTTCAGCACCGCAGCCGAGACGCTGTTCGGCTATCAGTCAGGCGAAGTTATTGGCCAAAACGTGAAAATGCTGATGCCGCCGCCCTATCGCGACGAGCATGATGCCTATCTGCTTCGCTACCTGACGACGGGAGAGCGCCGGATCATCGGGCTCGGCCGCACCGTTACCGGGGCGCGCAAGGATGGCACGACCTTCCCGATGGAGCTTTCCGTCGGCGAGATGCATCCGGGAACCGGACGCTTCTTCACCGGCTTTTGCCGCGACCTCACCGAACGCCACCGGGCAGAAGCAAGAATTCAAGAGCAGCAGCAGGAGCTGCTCCACATGGCGCGGTTTACCGCACTTGGCGAAATGGCCTCGACGCTTGCTCATGAGATCAACCAGCCATTGACCGCCATTACGAACTACCTCAAGGGCAGTCGCCGGCTGCTCGAAAAGAGCCAGGAAGAGAACGCGCCCATGCTGCGGGATGCGGTGGAGAAGGCAGCCGAGCAGGCCCTTCGGGCAGGAGACGTCATTCGTCATCTCAGGGATTTTGTTGCACGAGGCGAAAGCGAGCGTCAGGTTGAACACCTGCCAGCGCTGATCGAGGAAGCCTCGTCGCTGGCCCTGGTCGGTGCGCGGGAGATAAATGTCCTCGTCAGCTACAAGCTTGACCCTGCCGCCGAGCTGGTCCTCACAGACCGTATCCAGATTCAGCAGGTTCTGCTCAACCTGTTGCGCAACGCCGTGGAGGCCATGCAGGATGCCCCGCGCCGCGAATTGAAAGTCGAGACCGTTGCCCGCGATGATGGGATGGCCGAGGTGAGCGTGATCGACACTGGCCCGGGCCTCGCGCCGGAGGTCTCGGCACAACTTTTCCAGCCATTCGTAACCACCAAGAAGCAAGGCATGGGTGTCGGCCTTTCCATTTGCCGCACCATCGTTGAATCGCACGGCGGACACATATGGGCCGAGGCAGTGCCTACTGGGGGAACCGCCTTTCGGTTCACCTTGCGCATCGTCGGGAAGGAAGAGGTCTCTAATGGCCGATAATGATCTGGTGCACGTGGTCGACGACGACATCGATGTCCGCAAGTCGCTTGGGTTTCTTCTGGCGACAGCGGACTTCGCTGTGCGCCTGCACGAATCGGCCACAGCTTTTCTCTCGACGGCGCCGAACAATCTCGACGGTTGCATTGTCACCGACGTACGCATGCCGGGCATAGACGGCATCGAGTTCCTGCGCCAGCTCAGAGCGGGCGGTCATACGATTCCGGTGATCGTCATGACGGGCCATGCCGATGTGGCGCTCGCCGTTCAAGCTATGAAGGAGGGGGCTTCCGATTTCATCGAAAAGCCGTTCGATGACGAGATGCTGATTGGCGCTATCCGCTCCGCGTTGGCTAATCGCAACCAGGCGAATGCAGCGCATCCGCAGTCCGCGGATATCCGCGGGCGTTTGGCAACCTTGTCGGAGCGCGAGCGGCAAGTTCTGGACGGGCTTGTGTCGGGCCTGCCGAACAAGACGATCGCCTATGACCTTGGGATCAGCCCGCGCACGGTCGAGATCCATCGCGCCAATGTCATGAGCAAGATGGGCGCGGGCAGCCTGTCACATCTTGTGCGCATGGCGCTGATCGTGGAAGCCAGGCCCTAGGGAGAGCCTTCGAGGGGGTTGCCAGCTCTGGCCTGAGCCTTTTCCTCCTGCCAATCGCGCCAGTGGGTGGGCCGTATGTCAACACGGGCGCCGGTAGTGGCGTTTTTCCAGCCTTCGCGACTCTTCATGCACGGAAATACGAGCGCATGCATTCCCTCCTCGTCAAAGACGGCGAGTTCGAGTTCGCGACCATATGGTGCGCTTGGTATTGGGGTCCACATGGTCCGATGATCTCTCAAGCGCGGGTTTGCGCCTTGATCTGGATCATTTCTGAAATTGCGTGATGCGATTGTGGGACGAGGTTTCACTCATGTGTCTGTGTAGCCGCCATCGCCTGCGCGTGGGCTTGCATCCTGTCTGCTCCTTGATCGTGATCAAGGAGCAGGTTGGCGACTGGCCTATCATTCGACGCAAAGGAGAAATGCGATGCAGTACATGAAAGTCGACGAAGCGCTATGGGCGTCCGAGCGAATAGCCGAACTTCGCGTCGAAGACGCGCTTCACGAGATTGTCACGCCGGCAGGTGGCCGCTCAATTGTCGCCACAGCAAATGCCGTCATCGAACCCGGCTCGATCCTGGCATTGGGGCTCCGATCCGCGTGAGGCATTCGACGCCTCACGGCGACGCTAGCGCACACCCCTCAACAATAGCCTTAAGGATGCATCAACATGCAGATCCAACATGCCGTCGTCTGGCTGGACCATCGCGAAGCCAAGGTGTTTTTCTTCAACCGTGAGACAGCAGAGAGCCTGCATCTTGCCACGACGCTTGCGCATCACCAGACCCACAACAAGGCAGGCACCGTCGATGGCAAGCGCGGACCGGAAAACGCGGCCTTCTTCCACGATGTTCTAAACGCCCTGCTGCCGGCGAAGGAATGGCTGATTATGGGGTCAGGATCGGCAAAGGACGAACTGGCCAAGCATATCCGCGACCACCATCCGCACTTGAAGGATCGCATCGTCGGCATTGAACCGGCAGATCATCCTACGCAGGCCCAGATCGTGGCGCATGCGCGGACATTCTTCCGTGCCGCTGACCGGATGCTGCCCTAGCCCGCTTTGGGGCTAACCTGCTGGCGCCGCAATCGGCGTTGCGGTCGATCGCTCAACGGAGCGCGTCAGGCTCATTCGCCTTCCGTCGCCTCGATCACGGTTGCTGCAAGCTGCTGATATAAGCGATGATTGCCTCGATCTGGTCGGGGCTGGCAATCCACTCGGGCATGTCAGGATGGCCGGTCAAAATGCCTTCAGCCAGGGCCTCCTCGAGATCAGCAATCGGATAGCGCTTTGACAAGGTTCGAAAGGCGGGCGCGTCGGGGTGGCTGCTCGTGTCGGTTTTTCCAGTGGCGTGGCAGCGGGCGCAATTGAACTCAACCAATGCCTGACCGCGCTCTGTCAGGCTGTTGGCCTGTGCAGGCAGCACCGAACCAAGCAACACCGCCGCAAGTGCGCAAACCGATCTACGTCGCCGCCAGCGGCGCCCAATGCTCCTATAGCCACTCATTATTGCAGGCCTCCGCGTTCAGATTTACGCAATTGTCTTCGCCGCCACGTCCTCGATTGAGGTTCTGGCTTCCTTGCGCAAGCGTCTGGCCGTTTCTGACGCGAGCTTGGAGGTCAGCGCCGCGACCTTGCCGGCTTCCAAAGCGTATTCAGATGTCGCATTCTGCAGGAAGGCGGAGAAGATATCGAAGGCATCGTTGAATTCGAAACCGGCGACGAGATCGTCGGCGAGCTTAACATCCTGCTCGTAGCGGTTCTTGAGAAACGCGAGCGTTTCGATCTGATAGCGCATCATAGCCTTGAAGGCGTGCGCATGAAGCGACGCCGCAGAGATGACGACCTTCTGACTATTTTCCGCCATCGGCAACAGTTGCATGCCGAATTGCGACGGTTCGAGATGGGTCTGCATGATCGATACACTCCGTGTGAGGCGCGCAAACAAAATCTGCGCCACACGATGCTAGTCCCATTCGTTGGCGGGTCATTGATCCGGATCAACCCGCGCATGACCTTGCCGGAATGTGCGAGCAATCGAGCGCCGCTGGTCCGTTGGAGCGTTTGACACGCATCAAAGTCGCTGCCCTTCCGTTGTGGCTAGCTCGCTTCGACGCAAAAGGGTGCCGCGATGGCTTTCAAAACGATCATGGTTCAGTTGGACGTGGACAGCATCGCCACGCCGCGCATCGCGATGGCGTGGGATCTTGCTCAACGGCATGATGCCGATCTGATCGGCTTCTGTGCGGCAGAGCCCCATTTCGTCATCCCAACTGGCGTCGACAATCAGGCCTCGGCTAGGGCGATGTGGGCTCAAGTGGAGCAGATTGAAGGCCGCCTCGACGGCTTGAGAGAGGAATTTCTAGGCACCGTCAATGGCAGCAATCGTGCCACGTGGCGCGGTGAAATAGGGAATCCGACCGGGCGACTTGGCCTCAATGCACGTGCCGCCGACCTGATCATAACCGGCTCGCCGGCGACCGATCTGGTGGTCGATTATCATCGCACCCTGGACACGGCAGGTCTCATTCTCGCAGCCGGCCGCCCGATACTTGTGGCATCGGAAACCTGTGCTCCGGTCAAGGCCGAAAGGATCTTGATTGCATGGAACGACACGCGGGAAGCGCGGCGCTCGGTCGTCGACGCCTTGCCCTTCCTGATCGCCGCCAGGGATGTCGTTCTCGCCACCGTGAATAACGGGGACGCCACACCCGCCGAAGATGTTGCGGACGTCGAGCTTTTCCTGAGACGGCACGGCGTTAGGGCGCGATCGGAAGTCTTGGATGCACGGCGCTCCGAACCGGCGGAACTGCTCCTCCGGATTTGTCAGGAGATTGAGGCCGATCTGATCGTTCTGGGTGGCTATGGCCACAGCCGGATGCGGGAAATGACCTTTGGCGGCGTGACGCGTTCCGTCCTGCGCACCGGATCACTGCATAGGTTCATATCGAACTGAGCCAAAAGACATCTCAGGCTCCTTGATATTGACATGAATCAAGGTCGGCCTTTCGCGCAAACGGCTACAAATTCCAGGCGGCGGGAGGACGGTGCGGCGGCACCAGCGAATGCTCAATCGGCAAAGGAAAGTCGACATGAATTATCAGCGGTTCTTCGAGGAAGCGATCGACCAGCTCCATGCAGAGCGTCGCTACCGCGTCTTCGCCGACCTCGAGCGCATCGTCGGCAAATTTCCCCGTGCCATCTGGCGTTCCAACGGCCGCGCCGAGGAAATCACCGTCTGGTGCTCCAACGACTATCTCGGCATGGGCCAGCATCCCGACGTCATCGCCGCATTCCAGGCCGCAGCCGGCAAGATGGGATCGGGCGCCGGCGGCACCCGCAACATTTCCGGCACCAGCAACCCGCTGGTCGAGCTCGAGCTGGAACTGGCCGACCTGCACGACAAGGAAGCCGCCCTCGTCTTCACCTCCGGCTTCGTCTCCAACGAGGCGTCGATCTCGACCATTGCGCGGCTTTTGCCCAACTGCCTGATCAACTGCCTGATCA
>NZ_JBFUEK010000026.1:0-47871 GCF_056404235.1 Mesorhizobium sp. P2_E10 | reverse complement strand
GGAGCTGCATGAGGTACGCGGACTTGGCGCTTTTGCCGCCCTTGGGTGGAGCGGATTTCGTGAGACTACCTGCATTCGAGTCGGAAATCGTGAGACTACGTGACAAAGTCAGGTGGCCAGCGGCCAGGATCAAAAAGCCTCGGATATTCAGGCGTTTAACCCCAAGCGGGTTCAACGCAGGGAAGGTAGTCTCACGAAAACCGATTCAAAAAGGCGGCGAATCTCACGATATCCGGTCAGCTGACAACGAAAATGGCCATTTCTCATGTAGAGCGCAAAACGARCGATAATGCAACATTATCATTCGTTTGATGTGCGCGACAGGCGCGGCGGTTATGTACAAATTGAGTTGCTAAAAGCGCCGGCAGGATTCATCCTGTCGCGGATGATTCTTCGACCCAAACTGTCCCTGCGCTACCACGGTACGCTGACTGGTGAAGCCAGCGTCGCTGCATCGAAAGCCGCCGTGCCTGCTTGGTTGCGTCGGGCGGTTCCCGATGCGCAAAGCCTTACTGGAAAAAATGTTGAGGAGGTGGCGCTCATCGCAGGCGCCACCATCGGCGCACTCGATGCGGTGGTCCGCCGGCAGGAGCGGTGGGCCGGCGCCTGGCGGCAGCGGCTGGCAATTTCGGCGGCCGCGGCAACGGCAAAGCAGGCGGGTCGCGTCGAGGACGAAGCGGCCTTGCGCGATGCCGTATTGCTTACAAGACCGGGCGACAATGTCGGTCCCGCCGGCCTTTTCCTTCTTGCTTGGCGGCGGCTGGCATCTTGGCCAGCGGACGATCTGCTGACGGAGAGAAATGTTGCGGCGATGTTGGAAGATCTAGGTCTCACGCTCAACGATGAGGCGGTCAGCGATCTGACGGACGATCTGCGACAGCTTGCCGCCAACACCGGCACGGTCGAAACGCTGGTCGGGGCCTTCGCGGCCGCGGAGCGTTACGGCTTCCGGCGCGTTCTCGGAGCCTGGCTTGCCGATGTCTTGCTCGCGCAGCGGCTAGGCTGGACACATGCAATCCCTTTGTTGGGCGCCGAAGCGACCTTAGTTGTGGGTACGGGCCGGGCGCGTCGACCAGGGACTGCCGCTCTGGCTGCCGGCGCCGAAACGGAAGCCGATTGGGCCAAAAGCCTGCTGGCCGCACAGGCGCGCGCTGCGCTGCGCGCCATCGATCTTTCCGCCGAACTTGGGCGCCGCGCGGACAGGCTGCTTGCGGTTGCGCCGAAACTCAGGGCCAAGGCGGCGGACGTCGTCGTGGAAAAGCTGCTCTCTAACGACGCGTTCGTCGCATCAGAACAAATCGCCGGCATGAGCGATCGCGGCCTGCGCCGCCTATTCGACCGGCTGGTCGAGCTCGGTGCCGTGCGTGAATTGTCCGGCCGCCCCACCTTCCGCATCTACGGGCTGTGAAGACAATGGCGGAGAGTGCACGTAGGCGAGGAGGGAGCCGGCCAGATGACCATCGATCAGCTGACCAGCTGTTTGACCGGGAGTTGGATCATCTGCCGCCGGAAGCGCGTTGGCGTGAATGGATGCACCGGGCCGAAGCAACGATCTTCGCCGCTAGCGAGCCGGTCGACCGCGAAATGCTCGCCCGCATCGTCGGGAAAAGCTGCAGCGTTGACCTTTTGATCGACGACATACGGGAGGAGCTGCGTGGCCGCCCTTACGATCTGGTGGCCGTTGCCGGGGGCTGGAAGCACCTGACCCGGCCGGCCTATGCAGACGCCATCCGCAGTGCAGTCGGCGGCAACGAGCGCGCGGCAGACCTCACGCAGTCAGAGGTGCTGGTGCTGATGTGCATCGGCTACTTCCAGCCGATGACGCGTGGAGAGTTGTCGTCTTTTTTTGGGAAAGAGATTTCTCGCGACCTGATCGGCCATCTGCGCGGCGCGAAGTTGATCGCTTCGGGACCACGCAGCCCGACGCCGGGCGCGCCCTACACCTACGTCACCACAAAAGAATTTATGCTGGAGTTCGGGCTCGACACTCTACGCGACCTGCCGGATTTCGAGGCGCTCGAGGATGCCGGACTGCTGTCGAAAGACAAGCTGCTGGCGGGGGATATCGTCCCCGATTTTGCCCCCGACCAAGAGGACGTCGGAGACTAGACGAGCGAATAGCTGCGCGTTGATACCAGGGGTCCCTGGCGTTGCAGAGGTCCAGCGCCATGCCGCTATGCCGGCTTTGCCGAAAGGAGCTCGCGAAGGGATTTCAGCTTCGCTAGCAGCTCGTCGAAAGTGATGATGGACAAACCAGACAAGCTGTTGCGATACAGCTCGAAGGAACGCTTCCGCTCGGTATCCGGGATCATACCCGCCAGCACCACGCCTTTGATGCCGTAGGCCTCCAGCTTGTGCTGGGGGTTAAGCGCCTTAATCCGGTAGATATCGCTGCGCAGTTTGTCGATCTGGTCCAGCGTCTGCACGACCGCGCCGACGAGCTCGGGGGAGGGCGTCAAAACTCCGCCCCGGTACTGCTTCTTGCTAACCAGGTCCATGCCGGGCGTTTTGATCTCCAGTATAGCAATACTGTCGGTTAGCTGGTTGGTGAACAGGAAATCGGCGATCTTCTCGCCTGACCCGTCGAGGATCTTGCCGCCGACATGGGCCTGTCCCTGCAGCAAAAGCACCGGCACGTTGAATGCCATGTCCAGGATGAACGGGTTGGCCTCGAACAGCTTCTGCCATTGCGGCTCGGTGGCCTTCGCGGCGAACTGCGTTTCCATATGCACTATCAGCTCATCGAGGGACGCAAGTTCGATCTCGTCATGAAGTTTTACGAGCCCGGCCCGCTGGGTTTTGATCGATTGACGAACCGTTGCGCCGGCAAGCCCGACGACGGCCGCACGGTCTTTTTCCGAAAGGCGGGCGTCTACAATGGTCTCGCCGATCAATTCCGCCAGATCATCAGGTGCGCGCTCGAGCAGCTTCAGCGGAAACTTTGTCCGGTCGAGCCTAGTGAGAAGGTTGGTGTAGGCCGCTTGGTGCTTGTTCTTCCTGCTCGCGGCGCGCGCCTTATCATCAAAGCGGTTGGCCCCGCGGCGCAACTCGTCGAAAAGGCGATAGCCCATCTCAAAGGTCTTGCCGTCGGCCGACCGAGAGACCTCGAGAGTCTTCTCGTCGGTCAGGCGCAATTGCTCGATACCGTCGATCTGTGACAGCGCCTGGGTGATGAATGAAAGCGTGCGGTCAAGCCCAAGCCCGAAATTCGGATCTTTAGTGAACCCCGAGGGCAAGCACTCCTCCAGGTACGTCTGCACGTCATCGAGGGTGCTCGGCGCGACGAAATGTTCGACTCCGTCGGAATCATCGATGATGTGGGCGAACCCATTCTTTAGTACCAGCTCGATCGAAACAATGGGATCGTGCTTAGGCGCCAGGAAACCCGCGGACGTGGGCATGGTATTGACGGGATAGAGCGTGGTCGTGTCCGTCCTCGCATCGAACGTCATAAGCAGGACGCGGGTCGTTAGGTCCCCCTCGCGGTGCGCGATCTTTAGTCGTGTCGCTGAAGGCTGGAAAAATACTTCCATGAGGCCACGTCCTCGTTCCTCGATGGACAAGGTGCCTAGGTCGTCCTCTCCAAATCGTGGGCCGAACGTTGCCATGCTAATCCTAGAGGTGCGCCGAAGCACCTGCGCCGGCAGCGGCTAGCAGGTCCGGCTTTGGATCTTGTGGCGGCGTGACGAAGGCATCGCCATGAACACCGTGTTCCTTCAGGAACGGAGCCTCCTTAGCATTTCGCGAAGGCCGACCATTCGCTTTTCCGCTCTACGGATGAAAGTATTGTAGGTCATCGGGATGATGGTACAGCATCGGTCCACTCGGTTCGAATCCCGCCCTCGGCGGCATCGCTCGTCGAGCGCCATACAACGCTACCCATTGTTTGGTCCCAGCCTGTTGATATGGTCCCGCAGTACATTGCACGCTGGTGCCAGGAGCGCTGCAGCGTCTCCCCCTTTCTCAAAGCGGTAGGTGACAGTTGTTATGCCGGCTAGGTCACTTGGCAACTTCACCTTTTCTTCGCGGGGCTCCATCAATATGGCTCGTGCCCGACCAAGGCGGCCCATAAACAGCCCTAGCTCGAACACCACGTTGTCACGAGGGCTTGGCCACTCCTTTCCGCGGCTGTCGGTCAAATCGTCTGCGTGTGCGATCGCAACGGCAAAATCGGAATCGTCAATCTGTACCTCAAGATCCTGCAGTGTGTAGTTTGCGACACGAAAAACTCCGTCTGTCCAAACGATCGTCACAAAGGCATCATGCTGGAACGCATTCTGCACCGCTCGTGCGATTGGCAGCGCTTCAGCCGACGAAATGATAAATATGCGGATCTTCTCCCGGAAATTATTGACCAGCGTGTTTCTCTGCATGAGGCGCCGGGACAGCTCCTGCGCAATATTACGATAAAGCGCAGTATGCCGTGAGGCGATATCAGCGAATGTCTCCTCGGTCACACGGGCGACTACCCCGTCCTCGCTGGCGTAAACGCTCGCTGACCTTTTCTGGCTTGGCTCGATAGCCGCCATTTCGCCGACGTGGTCTTTGGGCCCTCGCTTTGCGACGAGTCTGCCGTTGACCACTACGTCAAAAGTACCAGCGAAGATCAAATACACGTCGTTGTCGGAGGCGCCCTGCTCAATAATTGCCGAGCCCTTTGTCACCGCGATCAATTCAATGCGCTCTGCGAGTTCCTCGGCGAGTAAGTGGTCGCCCATTACAATCTTCTGTGCGGCAAGGGTGGCGATGCGTAGCCTCTTGCCAGCCTCGCCTTCAAACCGCTCGATCATTCCACGCCCCCTCCAACGATGGTCTCTGCCTGCCGTCGGTGATGTTGTGCACCTTGGAAGTGTTGGGCGAAATCCATCACGCGGCCTCTTCACGGTTCGCCAGTTCGCAACATCGGCATGCGGGCCAAGGACGGCTTATGGCCTTACCCCCATTGTGGTCGACACCCAGCAGTAGCTGCGCGGCCTCCGTCCACTTGCCGTCGAACTCTTCGAGGTGTTCGCGCCTGGCGGCCCAGATCCGGTGCGCGGAACGCCGAACCCTGTTAAGCAAACAATCGAGTGCGAGTTCGGCGATGAGATCATTAACGTGGCCCAGCTCGGTCGGACCATACGGGGCGAAATGCACTCCGCAGGCGGGCTCTTCAAACGTGGCCGGTCTGGCCCATTCCGTCATCTCGAACAGTGACATTCCAAGACTGTCGACGCCAGAAAACAGACATCCGCCCTCCGGTGCTATGGCGACCGCGTGGCCAGCTCCGGCGTAGGGTTCGGTCCATCCGTAAACAATGGGCGTGGAACGGCCAGAATTGCGATGCCACTCATTCAGCATCGTGTCGGCTCGGCCGCTTCCAGTGGTCGAAACTATCAGGTCTGCCTGGCTGAACCAGATCGGCGATTCGAAGATAATCTGCTCGGCGTTGGCGTCGTGGCCCGTGATAGTGGCGTGCGGAAAATTAGCGCTGAGCTGCTCGGCTAGCTCCGTAGCCTTATTGCGCCCAACCGAGGTCGCACCAAGATAATGTCTCCCGACGTTCGGCCAATCCAGCTCGTCAAAATCGACGATATCCAGAGTTCCAACTCCCGCTCTGATCAGAGATGCAGCCACAAAACTACCCAGAGAACCGCACCCGAATAGAACTGCTTTCGAATTCCTAAGCTTCGTCGTGCGAGGGTCTCGCGCGCGGCCGTGAATCCAATCAGCATCTGCGCGAGCGACCCTGCTGCGCTTCGGCTCGGAAGCTCCGAGGTAACGTCCAGCCAGGAGAGCAGCAGACATCTTTTCGGGCCTGAAGCCCCCTTTGAGGATTGGATCTACTCGCCGCCGAGCGCGATTTGCGTCAGCGGGACGGTCGACGGTGACAGCCATTAGACCCGGGCCGTCCCGGCCTTCGGCTCCAAGAATCACCGTGACGGAAGATGGAACATTTAGGAAAATGGACTCGAGTACTCCGATGCCGGAAGCGCCTGCCTTTTTCGCCAACTCCAGCAGGTCGGCGCCGCGGTGTGGATACTCGGAAGGAAGGGGCGCCTGGTCGAGCCATAGCAGGACGCCCGTTTGAATTGTCGGCTTCAAAACGCTTTTGAAACGATTTTCCAGCCATTTTTTGAGGGTTTCGTCGTCCTCTGCAAGCAGCGTGAAGGATCGTCCGTACCAAACCCGTATCGGGCGTGACGGACCCCGGACGTCGAGCAGACTGTAGTGTCGTTCCGGCTTGCGCAGATCGTATGCCCAATAAGTCAGGAACTCGTCCTTGAAATCGCGCTCGACAATCGTCCCCTCGAGCAGTTCCTCGATGAGGCGGCAAGAGCGTGCCAGCAAATTTTCGACAACCTTGACGGGGTTCTTGATGTCGATTTGGTGCGAATTGCCGAGCAAACATAGGATGCCGTCGTCTTCGACGTGAGGCCACGTGAGTTTGGGCGGATGATCGACTAGAGCTGTCCGCGGGGCAACGATCGGAAACAAAGGTGTTATCAGCACATCAATGCGGCGGACGACGCCGTCTAAAAATTTAACAGACAAACGCCAGCCGCCTGTGAACTGGCGAGTCGGATAATCGGTTAGCTCATCCGGCCCTAGTCTTGACCAGCCGTCTCCATTTACAGCCCGAAAGAGAGCCTCCACGCCCTCTACTACCGCAGGGTCCAGCCGATCGAAGGTGGAGGCGCTATTTTCAAGCATGGCGATTTCCGCCGCTGTTCTGAATCGCTCCTTCGCTGGCTGTGGCCCTCGTCGTCCATCCGGCGGAGGTGCCGATTGCGGCTGGGGCGGCTAAAGCGGCAGCTCGTGAAGAGTCGAGCGAGAGCCGCTCCGAGGCGTCGGCGTAGTCGAGGTTCCGGGCGCGACGAGTGGTGGCGTCGAACAGGTGCTGGACATCAAGCGAGGCTGCTCCGAAAGCGCGAGAACCGAGCGCGGTCTGATCTCCTTCACAGCCGGCCTGCAGTTCCTCAGAGTCGGACACGGCCTTGCTGGTCGCGCAGCGGACTGAAAATTCACCACGGATTCCGAGGCGAGTGATCGGCGTAGGGCCAAGCTCGATGCCGATTGCGATACCAAGGTTCGCAATACCGGGCAGGATTGTTCGGCACAGATTGAAACTGGATCGCATCGCCGCGGCGCAGATGACGCTTCGGCGAACAGTTTCGCGCTCGTCGGTCTCGTAGGCCGTTCCTTCGGCCACCAAACCGTGCAGGCAGTCACCGATAAACCGCACTTTGCGCCCATCAAAGTCATGCTTCAGAACGGCCGCAAGTTCCAGACGGATTGCATGAAGATTGGAGACCAACTCCGGGATCTGGTCCGTCGCCAAGCAATAATCCACGTATTTGGTGAAGCCATCAATGTCAGCGAAAATCGAGATGAGCGGCATGTGGATAGAGTTGGCGGGTGAAAGGCGCTCGTACTCGATTGTCCGAAGCGGCGGCGTGTGCCGATGGAAGATGAAGTTGGCTTGTCGAAAGATAACCTCTAGGTCGCGCTCGACATCCGTAGAGAGCGACTTAATGCGTGCGTCCGTGATGTAGCTAGGGCCTAACGTGCCCGCTGTAGAAACCCCACCGTGTCGCAGATTGTAAATTTGGCGCCGCTGATCAAACAGAGATCCGGCAGCCGACATACCGAGCACCTGCCGAGCCCGGTCGCTAAGGTAAATACCTGGCTCGGTACCGTCTGCTAGCTTTGCTGCATAGTTCGCCGGGCTTCCGAGGAACAGCGGCTCTGGCTCGGCGCCGCGGCCAGAGTTGACGGCAATCGACCGACCGGTGTCAATTCCTATACGTGTCTCTGTCTTGAACTCGCCGTTGAGAACGGTCTCTCCCGTCGCCTCCACCATTCTTGCGATTGCCTGAGCGAACTCCAGCGCGCGCTCGACGCGGCGGCGTTCGTTTGCTGGACCAGGAGGGGTGACGATTACGGCGTGCAGCCGTGGCCCATGGAAGTCGACCCGCTGCGCATCGTACTCTCGGATGATCAGGTCACAGGCGCTATAGTGAGTATGCAGAAACTGCAGCGCTCGGCGATGTCGCGCCTCGGTTTGCCGTTGGGCATCCTGCAGAACCGAATGATAACCCGTGAGCTGGACATAAACGTGGACCCCGTCGACAACGACGGCATGGGATGGCGGGATCTGCACCAGAGGCTTGGGATCGCGACTGTCGCTGGAGGCGAGAGCTCTCACCTTGAGCTGGCTATATCGATCGTCAAACAATTGCACCTGAACGATGTTCTTGGGAACCGTTTGAAGGGATTTCCGGATTCGTGCTTCGGACCGCGTGGCGCTCCAGCTCATCTAACTCTCCTGGTCAATCGAAATGTGAGCAGCGAACTCTCGGTCCCCTTTCACGACGAAGCGCCGGGTGTCCGATGACAACCGCTTCAGGAGATCAGGTTCTGAAATGAATGGGTAAACGGCCTCGCTGATGCGTAAAGGACCCAACGGGATCCCCTGGGTGTCGAACCGAGCCTGTTCGTACCTGGATGCCGAGTTCACTGTTTCTCCCATAACCGTATAAGCGATGCGCCCAGTGCCCCCGAAATCCCCGATTACGACTGGCCCCAGATGCAACCCGATGCGGATGTCCAATGGAAGTTGTTCTGCAACGACGATGCTCCGGATTCGGTCAATTGTTGCGAGCGCGGCGCGAGTTGCCTTGGGAACCCGGTCCTTTGTCCGAGTTTCGTCAGGCAAACGCCAAAAGGCCATCAGCCCATCGCCCATGAACTTGTCGATTTCGCCACCTGCCGTTCTAATCTCTTCGACCTGAACCTCCATGAAGCGTCGCATTTGCCGAGCTGCGTCGCTCGGGCCCATATCTTTGGAGAAACTTGAGAAACCGGCCACGTCACTAAACCACAGCAGCGCATCCGTCTGGTCCGGATCTATCTCTCTTGCGTTTGCGCTATCGAAGGTTGCATTCACAGCCATAAGACCATCGTCACAGACGAACTTGCGCAAAACCTGATCGAGGGAAACGTTGTCGGAGAGCAAGCGTGACCTTTGCTGCGTCGCTTCCATGACCTTGTCCGCCAGGACAGCAGCAACAGTTTCGAACCATTCCGATCGTTGTTCGGGGGAAAGCTTGTCAACGAAGGAGCGGTCGATTTCCCAGAGATTGGCAATCCCGTCGGCCTTCATTGAAGTGCTACGCTTCGTTTCTTCGCGGCGATGAAATGCAATTTCTCCGATCAGGTCTCCCTTGTGACGCCTGACGATCTTATTTCCATCGCCGACTACGATGATTCCATCGTCAATGATCCAGAAGCATTCCGCCGGCTCTCCGGCTCGACAAACTACTTCGTCATCATTGAGCCGGCGTTTTCTGCGCGTGGCCAAAAGCCGCTCCCTTATAAGCTGGGGGCGGCGAGCGTACCTCTCAAGGAATTTATCAAGTCCAGTCATGAAGCCATTGACCACGAAACGCTCAAAGTGTGGATCGTCGATAAAGGCAGTCGACGGGCTGCCACGGAATATGCAAACCTAATGTAGGTACGGAATCTAGTTCCGTCAAGAAAATAGGAGCGTTACGCAATAATGCATACATTAAATGGCGACGGGAATGGCTGAGACGAGGGTCTCCGACCTCAAATGGGGTGTGCGGAAGCGCCTCGAATTCATTGAGTTCAGGCTGTTTTGGGACGGCAGGCTGAACAGGGGCGACCTGGCCGACATCTTCGGAATGTCTCACCAGCAGGCATCATCAGATTTTGGGACGTACCAGAAGCTTGCGCCTGACAATCTCGTGTACGACAATGCGCTCAAGGCCTATATTCGAACGCCCGAATTCTATCCCGTTCTCATCGGCGACAATTCAGATCGTTACCTTTTGCAAGTTGTAGCCATCCATTCGGGATGGATGCAGAAAGAAGATACGTGGTTTGACCAACTGCCACCAGTTGAAGTGGTTACCTTAGGCCGCAAACCGCTGAATACCACAAATCTACTGGCGGTACTCGACGCGATTCGCGAGCGCAAAAAGCTGCAAATTGACTATCGATCGATGACCGGCACACCGGAATCCTGGCGCTGGATTGCTCCGCATGCAATGTCGTTTTGCGCAGGACGTTGGTATGTCCGAGCTTGGTCAGAAGAACATAATGATTTTCGAGACTACAGCCTCGGGCGAATTTTAGAGACTAGAGGCAGCAAGCCTGCATCTGGTTTCAGCGCACTAGACTATGAATGGGCACAGCGGATCAATCTTATTATCGGGCCAAATCCTCAGCTGTCAGAAGATCGACAGAGGGCTGTCGAGTTCGAGTACAGCATGGTCAACGCTGAGGTGCTCGTGCCCGTTCGGTTGAGCCTGAGCTTCTACCTCATGAGCGAGCACAATCTTGATGTCCAACCTGGCCAGTTGCTGCCGGAGAAGCAGCAGTTGGTGTTAAAGAATCGCCAAGACGTCGAGGATGCGCGTCGACTCGCTCGACAAATGTCGAAAGAAGCGCTCAAGCGTGGTGGGGCGTGATGGCCGTGGAAGGCACGGGCCGATGGGAATTCTAGCGCTGGCACTTTACGGCAGCCGCGCACGAGGTGACAACACCAGGTCATCCGATATTGACCTTTTGCTGGTGACGGATGACGAGCGACCCGGGCATTCCCAAAAGGGCAGTATCTCCATGTCGTCGTATTCGCTCCGTGCGCTTAAGGAGCGCGCGAGTGAGGGAGATTTGTTTCTGTACCATCTCGTTTTTGAGGGTCGTCCCCTCTACGATCCGGACAATCATTTCTCTGGTCTAAGAACGGCGTTTCGTCTCAAGCGATCATACTCGACAGAGATACAAAAGGCAGTTGACCTTGGCTGGTTCATTGTTGGTTTTGGAAATTCTATCTCAAATCGTCCGCTACTCAGCCGTCGCATTACGTGGGTTGTCCGAACGATCCTGATAGCGACCGCGGCTGAGACAGGTCGCCCGATTTTCTCACGAGAAGAATTGTTGAATATTGCACCCGGTCTGGAAACAGAGCGGCTGATCGGTCAGAAGGACGCCAGTGAACCTGATCCACGCAGCGGTCGTGATCTTGAATGGTTTCTAATAAGGTACGGCCGGCCCCCTTCCATTTCTACGAACGTGGCGAGGGACAAATACGTCGAGATGTTCAAAGAAACGAAAAACGATGTAGCTCTGCATCTGATTGTTAGTACCCCGAAAGCGCCCGTCGATGGATATACTTAGATGCACCTACATGCCTATTCGAGGCCTGCACAGAATCACGTTTGTCGGTAATCGGCGGGTCGTTGCCGCGTACAAGCTTTCAGGATTGGCGCAGGGGCGGGTGGCGTATTGAGCGAAGAGAAACGCTAATGAACTTGATAAAGGCATAGAATGCTGACGATTCGCGACACGTTGAGGCTGCTCTTTCCGGACGCGTCTCGCGAACTCTCCTCCTTTTCCGAGTCTCCGGTGCTCCCGGCGGATATCTTTGCTTTTGCAGCTTTCGTGCTTGAGGCGAGCGGTGCGTATCATCATGTCGTGCCGGATACGGGCGATCAAGGAGCAGAAAGGCAAATGGTTGTCGACGCGAGCCTTCGAGCGCGCGCGGTTTCGATCGGGCGGGCGTGGCGCCAAAGTTCTGTGTCTCCCGGTTCGCTTCCAAAAGTGCCGCAACATGTCCATGACCTCTGGCGGGAGCTTGGACCGATCTCAAGGGAGCCGATTTTTCAGGCGCTTTCGCCACTTGCCGACATACCTGGGTGGTGGTGGACGATGCTGGAGTTGCTTATGATCGCCGACGAAGCCAGCAGAGATCTGGGCTTCGATCCGCAGAACGTATTCTATCAGCCGATCGCTGAGGCCTTCACCGAGGGTGATGTCATCAGCGGGAGAGAATTCCGCCGAATTCAGCGCGCGCCGGCAACTGTCTCGACTGCGGACCCCAGTATCCTTTGTGTGCAGCCAAAATCGCGCACGCCATCCGTTGGCTGTACCATGCGATCTTTGAGCCATCACCTTGCTCTTTTGCCGGGGCAAGGGGCCGTGCGAGCACGGTGGGTCACGTCGCCCTTTGGCACGTCAGAAAGGCGACCCCATGGCTTGGGATTGCTCCTCATTCCTTTCCCTTATCAGATTGTCCCCGAAGCGTTTGTGGGGATTGGTGACCACGACGGTAAATGGGTTGGTTTGACGTCGATCAAACCTGGCTGCCCAAGCAATCTGAAACCGAGCGGCGCCGGGTATTTGTCGATTTTGTTCGAAATCTAATTCAGAAGGCACGAGCTGCGGACAAGCAAATTGATGGTGTCATACTGCCTGAACTGTCGCTCGATTTTCCGCTTTTTCGTCAACTCGCGAAGGCCTTGGCGGAGGAGAAAGTTGATTTCTTAATTTCTGGATTAAGCAGCGACCGGGAAGGTCGGGGCGGAAATTTTGTGGCAATTGCTCCATTTTTTCTTTTTGAGCCGTCGGAGGAAATCAGTGGATCTGGCCTGGAGCAGGTATTCTTGATCCGCGAAAAGCATCATCGTTGGAAAATCACGGAGCCTCAAATTAAAGCCTACGGTATCGACAGCGCTTTGTCGGCGACACGTAACTGGTGGGAACATCTGAATATTCTTGGCCGCAGTCTAGACCTATTCGTCTATAGAGGAGGGACGTCGCTCACGACCTTGATCTGTGAAGATTTGGCCAGAGTTGATCCCTGCCAGGCTGTACTTAGATCGGTCGGCCCAAATTTGGTTATCGCTCTGCTGATGGATGGCCCTCAGCTTGAAGGCCGATGGCCAGCCCGCTACGCCACGGTGCTTGCTGAAGATCCCGGATCCTCGGTGCTGACGTTCACGTCGTTGGGACTCATCGAACGACAGAATGCCTCAAAGACCTTCCCCCAATCTAGCTCTGTGGCGCTCTGGAAGGACGAAGCAAACGGCGTTCGGCGTCTCGAACTGCCCAGAAACGCGGACGCGATCTACCTTGCACTAACGGCGGATCAAAAGACCGAACACACTCTTGATGGGCGCTCTGACGACGCCTACTCGCATCGATGGATTTATGCGGATCACATTGGCATTGCAGCCGACCCGCAGGCTAAGCCGTCTTGGCTCCTTAGCGCGAGGGGCGACCAGTAGGATGCCGGTTTTCCGCAGTCGGCTTCAGCGTGCTGTAGGCGGCTTTCGCTTGCTTGCGGAAAGCGTCGAAGACACGCTGCTCTTCACGAGAACGTGGCTCCTCCTTCCGCTGCTTGATCGCCTCTTTTGCAGCACGAGTAACCGTGGCGTACCGAGTTTTCAGATTCTGCATGGCCGCTCCTTCGTGTCTGTAATGTAGGCCTATAAGTGTCGCTCGCCAAGGCCCCTACGGCGCTGATTCGATTGAGGCGTTGGTATCTGAAGGCAGTTCTAAGACAAACCTGAGGTCGGGGCTCGGGCCACGAGGAGCCGCTCGAAGGCGACCAGCGATGCAGGATAAAGATATATGTCCATATCGAGCGACTTGCCCATAGCTTTGCCATCCGAGGACCGATACGGCCTCACCCCTTTCGCGAGAGCGCTCGCGGGCAGTATTGCGGGCATGGCAGTTCCTACGGGAGCGGTCCTGGCCATCAACGGCCCTTGGGGGGCGGGCAAAAGCAGCGCCATCAATCTGATTGAGCACCATCTAAAGCCGTCCGTCGAAAGGGGTGAGATCGTTCTCGTGCCCTTCAATCCTTGGTGGTTCGCCGGGGCTGATACGTTGATCCTGGCGTTCTTCCGGGAACTCGGCAAAGCGATCGGGCCGTCTCTACCCTCTAAATTCAGGAAATCCATTGCCTCACTAGGACAAGGCATTTCCTCGTTGGGGACTATCGCAGGCGCCGTCGCAGACATGAAAGCTCCGGGTATTGGCGCCATTGTTTCGGGGGTGGCGGGTATCATCGGTAAGGCGACCGCGTCAGACAAGACTGTGGACGAGGAACACAGGCTGGTCTCTCAGGCGTTGGCCAATCAAGAAAAGCGCTTCGTGGTCGTAATTGACGACATCGACCGGCTCAGCCCGGACGACGTGCTAACGATCTTCCGTCTGATAAAGTCGGTCGGGCGGTTGCCCAACGTAATCTATCTGTTAGCTTTTGATCGACAGATAGCAGAGCGCGTTGTTGCGGAACGTTTTCCATCGGAGGGGGCCAGTTACCTAGAGAAGATCATTCAGGGCTCTTTCGAGTTGCCGCCGCCGCGTCTTGATTTCCTGCGTTGGCATTCCGCAGAAGTCGCAATGAAAATCATGGGTGAGCCGGGCGAGGCAAAAAAGACGCGCTTTTGGAACGTCTTCTATGACATCGTGAGCCCGACGATCCATACGCCGCGCGACGTGGCGCGCATCGGCAATCACCTGTCAACCACTTGGGGTGCCGTCGCCGGGAACGTCGATCGGGCGGACTTTTTAGCCATTACGGCGTTGCAGCTGTCGGAGCCGGTGATCTATGCCGGGATTCGACAGAACCCAGACCTGCTTTGCGGCATCGAGCATATCGGCATTCACCGTCGAGAAAATCGGGCCGAGGAGTATGACGCTCTTTTTGGGCTGGGCACCAGAACTGAGCGAGACCGAAAACACTTGCGGACGGGCCTCAAACGTCTCTTCCCGCGGCTCGACGCTGTTTGGGATAACACCTTCCACCAAGGCGAAAGCTTTGATCGGGACCGACGCATTGCTTCCGAAAAGCACTTTCGCAGCTATTTTGCGTTCTCCATTTCCGAGGATGTTATACCCGCCGACCAGCTCGACGCGCTAATTGATCGCGCTGATGATCCAGCTTTCGTTCGGGACGCGTTTCGCTCGGCGCTCGGCGCTAGGCGCGCCACGGGAGAGACGCAAGTCCCATTGCTGCTCGATGAGCTTAGTGCCCACGCCTCGGAGATTTCTGATGCAAAGATTCCGCAACTCGTAGCTATTTTATTTTCGATCGCCGACGACCTCAACATCAAGAGCGACGCGAAGCAAGGCTTCGGCGGATTCGGAAATAATCATCTTCGACTTCATTGGCTCCTGAACCGCCTGGTGCATGATCGGTTTCCAATCGAGCAACGTGAAGCAGTTTACCGAGCCGCGATGGCAGTTGGTTCCCTCGGTTGGATGGCGGATTTTGCCCAACGGTGCTTGAGATACTTCGCGCCGCCGGACGATGGGAGGGACCGGAGTGAGCCGATTGTCGGCGAAGCCGTCGCGGAGAAGTTCAAGCACCTTGCACTTGCCCGATTGCGAGATGCGGCGAGCGACGGGTCGCTGGTGGCCAATCAAGATATGGCCTCGCTCCTTTTCGAATGGAAGCGCCTCTCAGGAACCGATGGCGTCCAAGAGATTCGGGATTGGACGGATTCCGCCCTCTCGCAACCAGAATTCCTTCTCGCACTTGCGCAGCAGATGCCGTCATCGTCATGGTCATTTGGCATGGGCGATAGGGTTCAGCGGCAGACCGTCAAAGTCGACACCGAGGCCTATGGGAAAATGATCGATATCCCTCGACTTTACGCGCGAGTCGACGACGAACTTTCTTCTTCGCGGTTGCCGCCAGAAGAGCTTGAGAAGCTTCAGAGGTTCAAAGAGATTCCCCTCGGTGCACATGGTGATCGAGACGCTTCCGATTAGACCGGCGCCAACAAAAGTCAGCGAAGAAGAAATGGCGCGAGACATATTGGACATCGATTCGACCGGGCGTCCGCGGAGCCGCCGACGTTCGCCCTGCCGCCACATGACGGAATGATTGATGCCTTGCGGCGAGACTATGTAGCCATGAGCGCTGGGATCTTCGGTTTGTGCCCAATTTCGATCTAGTGCTCGAGAGCGTCCGACATTGAACGCGCCAGAAAGCTGACGCTCAAGGAGCAGCTCAATCGACCTTCTCAGCTCGCGCTGTGACGGCGCCCATTGGCCGCCAGGTCCCGATCGCCGCGCGGGCAGGCGCCCCGGTGCCAGGTATCGATCGCGAGCCCTAAAATTCGACGTTCGCAAGGTGTTGGGCAACTACCTGTCAACGCGAAGGCCTAACCCAACACATCGCCACTAGCTCGAGAGCCAACACCCCGTATCTTGAGATTTTTCCTGTCGAGCCGTAGCCGAACGCCGTTATGCTCGGACCGGAGCCAGTGTCATGCCATTTCGATTCGTTCACACCGCCGACATCCATCTCGACTCGCCGCTGCGTTCGCTGGCGATGCGAAACGGCGACCTTGCCGAACTCGTCGGAGACGCCAGCCGTCAGGCGTTTGTCTCCATAGTTGACCTCTGCCTGGCGGAACGCGTCGATGCGCTGGTCATTGCCGGCGATCTCTATGATGGCGACCAGACGTCGATGAAAACCGCCCGCTTCCTGGCGTCGCAGATGACACGGCTGCACCAGGCCGGCATTAGGGTCTTCAAGATCCGTGGCAATCATGACGCGCTATCGCGCATATCGAAGCAGCTGGTGTTCCCGGAGACGGTCACGATATTCGGTGGCCGTCCCCAGTCCGTGCTGCAGACAGCCGCCGGGCTCGACGTCATGTTTCATGGCTTGAGCTTTGCCAGCCCCAAGGCGCCGGACAGCCTGCTGCCCAAGTATTCAGTGCCGCGTGAAGGCGCGGTCAATGTCGGCATTATGCATACCAGCCTGGCCGGATCGCCCGGCCACGACGTCTATGCCCCCTGCAACGCCACCGACCTGCATGCCCATGGCTTCGACTACTGGGCGCTTGGGCACATCCATGTCCGCCAGGTCCATCCCGGGGCGAGCACGGTGGTGATGCCGGGAATTCCACAGGGCAGGGACATCAATGAGGCCGGGGAGAAATCCGTCACCCTGGTGACGATACGAGACGACCGCACCGTAGAGATAGAGGAGAGGCTGACCAGCATCGCGCAATTCGAAAGGGTGAATGTCGACCTGACCGAAACGGAGGAATGGTCCGATGTCGTCGGACGAGTCCGTTCCGCACTCGAACGTGTTCGCGCCTCTGTCAAATCCCGTCATGCCGTGGTTCGTCTCGACCTGACCGGTGCGTCACCTTTGTCCTGGGCCTTGATCCGTGATCGCGACCTGCTGCTCGCAGAGGCCGAGCAGGCCGCGGAGCAGACGGGAGACACTTGGGTGGAGAAGCTCGAGCTCAAAGTGTCTCCATCCACATCCCAGACCTCCGAGGAAGCCGCCGACCCGATTTTCGAGCTCGCTCAATCCATGCGCGCCGATGCCGGCTCGGACGCGTTCCGAGCTGAGGCGAGGGCCTTGGTCCAGAAGATGGTCGCAGATCTTCCGCCTGACGGGCGCGATTTCGCCGGCAAGGACGAGGCTGAGCTGGAGTTGTTCCTCGATAGGGTGCTTGCCAACGGCGCAAATCTGGTCACCGCCCGCCTCAAGGCCGGTGGATCACAATGAGGCTGCGCCGCCTTGACCTCATCCGCTACGGCAAGTTCACCGACAGGACGATCGACTTCGGGCCGAAACCGGAATCCGGTCCCGATCTGCATATCGTCTTCGGCCTGAACGAAGCCGGCAAGTCGACCGCGCTTTCTGGCTATCTCGATCTGTTGTTCGGCATCGAGGAACGCAGCCGCTACAATTTCCTGCACGAGTACAGTGCGATGCGCATCGGCGGGGTGCTCGAACTCGGCGGTGCGGAGCACACCTTCACACGCACGAAACAGCGCGCCAACTCATTGTTGGACGAGACTGGCCAGCCGGTCAGCGAAATCGCGATATTGGCACATCTGGCTGGCCTGTCTCGCGACGCATACGAGACCATGTTCTCGTTGGACGACGAAACGCTGGAAGCAGGTGGAAAATCAATCCTGGAATCGCGCGGCGACCTGGGCAAGCTGCTGTTCACGGCCAGCGCCGGCCTCGGGCACGCAAGCGATACATTGAGCGTGCTCGAGGCCGAAGCGGACAGGCTCTATCGCAAACAGGCACACGGAACCGAACTTGCGCTGCTCAAGAAGCGGCTTGCGGAACTGAAGGCCAGTAAGGACGCGGTCGACACCTTGGCGTCGAGTTATGAAAGCCTTGAAGCCGAGCGTCTCGACGCGACCGAAAAATACGACCGCAGCATCGCCGAACGGTCGGTGCTGTCGGCTCGCCTCGAGACCATCGCGAAGTATCTTCGGGCGATCCCGATCCTTGCCGATATCCGGCGCAAGCAAGCCCAACTGGCCGAGTTGCCAGAGATCGCCTCACCGTCACGGACCTGGACCGGCAGCGTCTCCGACATGATCGAGACCGACGCCAGTCTGAGAACGCGCTTAGCCGCGAGTGTGGACGAGCTCGAGCGGGTGACGACGAAAATCGCTGCGGTCGATGCCGACGAGACGATCCTTGCGATCTCCGAACGGGTTCGCGGCCTGGCCGACCGCAAGGTGCGCCACGTCTCGGCCGGCCTGGACCTCCCAAGCCGCAGGACGGAGCTGCAAATCCTCGACAATGCCGTGGCGACCTGCCTTGCCGCACTGGGAAGGTCCTCCGCGCCAGATCCTGCCAAGCTGCTTTTGCCTGCTGCAACCATCGGTGCTGTGCGCACCATGGTCGAGCAGCGATCCGGGATTGTTACCAGCGTGCGCGTTGCGCGCGAGGAGGCCACGGCAGCCGCTGACGTGCTCCAGGCGGCACGCGACCGGGTCGGCGAAGAACGGGCCGTGCCAGAGCCTGCCAGGGCAAGGCTGGTTTCGGCTTTGTCTAGGGCCAAGGCCAGCGGGTACATGAGGGAGATCAAGGCGGCACGCGAGACTGCGGATGCCGGTGAAATTCGGTGGCAGGCCGCGATCGCGCGTTTGCACCCCTGGTCGGGTGACGCTCAGGCACTGGCCAGGGTCGCCATTCCGAATGCTGCGCAGCTTGGCGCATGGAAAGCGCTGGCAGCAGAGCTGGGGAAGGGCAGGGGCGTCCTTTCCGATCGTCTTGCCGAGCACCAGGGCAATCACGACTTGCTTTCGGCGCGACTGGAAGCCCTTCGCGCCTCTGTCGACGTCACTGACGATGATGCGGCCGACGTCATTCGGCGTGCCCGCGACGATGCCTGGGCAAGGCATCGCAATGACCTGACTGGGGAAACGGCCGATGATTTCGCGGCAGCACTGGCCCGAGACGACAATGTGGGCGCAGGCCGTTTGGCCAACGCGCGGGAACTGGTCGAGATTCGCAGCACAAACCGCAACCTCGCAGAAACCGCGGCCACCATCGCGCATGCGCGTGATCAACTTGCACGCAACGGCGCAGATCGGGAGGCCGCGCTCCTGGAAATACGCACGGCCGCCAGAGAGCTGCTCGGACAGCGCGAGGAAACATCCCCCGAACCGCTGATCGAACTGATCGAGGATCGCATCGATGCCCGCATCGATGCGCTCGGGGCCTTGGAGGAGATCGAGCTTTCGCGCAAGAAGGCCGAGCGGGCAGTTGATGAGGAAGGCCGAATACGCCTTGACTTGAGCGGCGCGCTGGCGAGCGTCGGCGTCGGTTCGGATGCTGGTGACAGCCTGGAGACGGTCATGGCCGTGGCAGAGCTATTCCTTGAGAGACAATTCAAGGTGGACGCTGAGCGCACGGAAGCGCTCAAGACCGTTGGCACAAGGCAAGAGGATCTGGCCGCCAGGCGCCGCGCTGTCGAAGCTGCGGAGCGACGTGAGGATGAATGGCAGGCCGGTATTGCCGAATCGCTCAAGGGCACCTGGCTGGTGAGCGGCATCTCGGTGTCCGGCATGGGGGGCGTCCTTGACCAACTAGCTGAACTGTCCAAGGGCCTTCAGGACCGGGACGCCATGCAGCTTCGCATCGAGAAGATGGAGGCCGACAGGGACAATTTTCTGGTCGAGGTTTCCGCCGTTGCAGCCGAAGCGGGCGAGGCGGCCGACGACGAACCGGAACAGCTGGCCATTCGGCTTGCCGAGCGCCTGGAGCGCGCCGAACGGATGCGCGAGGCCAAGGTAAGCCTCGTCAATGACCTGCGGCGCCTGCAGGATCAGCGTGAGATCCTCGATGCCGAGATTTCGGCACATGAGCGCCGCAAGAACGAGGTTCTGAGCATCTTTGGCGTGGCCACGTTGGCGGAGGTCGTGCAACGCGACGAACTGCTGCGCGACAGGGATCGCCTGCGCACAACCGTGGCCGAACTTGAGGAGCAGGTGTCATCCGAGCTCGCGGTGGAAGGGTTCGAGCAGGCGCGTTCGATGTTGGATGCTGTCGATCTCGATAGTCTCGCAATCGAGAAGGCTGAGGCCGAGCAACGGCTTCGCGCTTCCGACGAAGCGATACAGCACCAGCTTATTCGGCAGATGCGCGCGACCGACAAGCTGGACGCCATTGGCGGCGACAGCGCTGTTGCCCGCATAGATGCCGAACGGCGCGCCGTCCTTCTGGAAATCGAGGAAAAAGCCGTCCGCCATATCGAGCTGAAACTGGGAATAATGTCCGCTGGCAATGCTCTGCGTCTCTACCGCGAGCGTCACCGCTCCGGGATGATGGAGCGCGCATCAGACGCATTCGCCCTCATGACGCGCGGCCAGTACTCGGGCCTGACAACTCAGCCGGTGAAGGGTGGGGAAGTGCTCATCGCGTTGCAGCGCGACGGGCAATCCAAGGTCGCCGATGCGCTGTCAAAAGGGGCACGTTTTCAGCTCTACCTGGCGCTCAGGCTTGCCGGGTATTACGAGTTTGCGCAGTTTCGGCCCTCAGTTCCATTCATCGCCGATGACATCATGGAGACCTTCGACCATGTCCGGTCCGAAGAGGTTTTCCGGCTGTTTGGGGAGATGGCCAGTGCAGGACAGGTAATCTACCTGACCCACCACCAGCACTTGTGCGAGATCGCCAAGGCTGTAGTGCCGGGCGTAGCGGTTCATGAGCTCGGATGAGACTGGACAAATACCGTGCTGTTCGATTCCCCTTAGCTAGTCTAATCGACATTTCCAAGCGCCGGCTTTGGCGTCAGCTTTGCGCCCGAAGCCGGACCTAGAGGCCAGCTTTGCCTATTCCGAAAGCCGACGTTGCAGGCGAACGCTCGGGAGGTCGTCGTCGCGCCGCACGCGGTCATTTTCAACCTTGCGATTGAATGGCTACTTTGGCCGGTTTAACGGACGTGGGTAGCCGTCCGCCTGCTGGCTTCGATGGGCGTTGTACGCTAAATGCAATGCAATGGCGGTTGTACAAAAGGTGACACCGGCGCTGATAAAGAAGACAACGCTCAAACCTGCTCGATCGGCAGCCCATCCCAACGCCGGGCTTCCTAGAGCCATCGCGACATCCAGAAAGGCCGTGTAGATGCCCATCGCCAAGCCGCGGTTTTCCGGCGATGTGCCACCAACCGCCTCCACGCCAAGCCCGGGGTAGACCAGGGAATAGCCCAGGCCCGCCAGCGCTGCTCCGGAGGAAGCAAGCACGCTGCTTCCTGCCAGCCCCATGAGCAGAAGCCCGGCTGACTGCACGAGCACGAACAGCACGGCGATCTTCGCACCGCCGTATCTGTCAGGCAAATGACCGCAGACCATGCGCGCTGCGATCAGCGCAGCTCCAAACGCCGTAAATCCAACCCAGACGGGTCGCCAATGATTGTCGGCATAGAGAAGGGAGCTGAAGGCAAGGACGGAGCAGTAGCCGACACTGGCGAGTGCCGCACCAACGCCTGGCAGCCATACGGCGCGAAAAACCGCTCTCACATCGGATTTTCTCTGCCGCAGTTGTATCCGAGGGTTTGGCGCTCGCATGAGCGATCCCAATACAAGCAACGGCAATAATGTGGTCAGCAGCCCTATCGCCGCAAAGCCATAGGCTGTGAACAACATGGTTCCGAAAGGTCCGCTGAAGGCCAACGCCGCGAACATCGCAGTGCCGACCCATGCAATCACTTTTCCCGAATGCCCCGTATCCACGAGCGCCAGGCCCCAGGCCACGCCACCTGTGATGATGAAGCTCTCGGCACCGCCGAGCACCGCGCGTCCAATGACCAGGATCGAGACGGAGAGAACGGGCGAACGCGCGACGGCAACGGACAGGAGATAGAGCAGCCCGGCAGCCGCTGCCGTAACCAGGCCCACGAGAACGGCTCGTTTCCCTCCGTTCCCGTCCGCAAAGGAACCCGACCACACGCGTGAGACCAGGGATGCCGCAAACTGCGTTCCCGCAACTATGCCGACAACGACACTACCGAATCCCAGATTGTGGCTGACGTGCAGCGGAAGAACAGGCAACGCTGCGCCGATGACAACAAACCCGGCCAACACCGCTGCCATGGGGGCCAGCAGGCTAGCCGCGACCGAACGCAATGGTGTTGACGATGTCGGCAGGTGTGTCATTTTCGGAAGCAATCTGATGACGTCGTTTGCGGGGCTTCGGTTCGGATCACCAAGGTTGGTTGGCGGGCCCGACCGTGAACTCGTTAATCGTGGTGTCTTCCGGTGCATCGATGGCGAACGCAACGACGTCAGCAATCCGGTCCGGCGAGATTCCGTATTTGTCATAGGTATTCTGCATCGCGGCCGCCGTGCCTTCATCGCTGATGGTTTCAAGCAGCTCCGTGTTGATCGCGGCCGGATAGATAGTCGCCGTGCGAATGTTCGTCCCTTCCATGGCGGACTCCATGCGCAGCACTTCCATGAAGTCGCGCACGAACCATTTCGTGCCTCCATAGACCGCCCCGTTCGGGTAAGCCTTGAGGCCGGCGACCGATGAGGTCGCGATGACGTGTCCGGATTTCCGTGCGATGAACTCCGGCAGCACCGCGGCGACGCCGTTCAGGACACCCTTGACGTTCACGTCGACCATCTCGTGCCAGTCGTCGGTCTTCAGTGCCGATAGTGGCGAGATCGGCATCAGGCCGGCGTTCAGGAACATGACATCGACGCGACCGAACGCCTTCTTGGCCAACTCGACGATAGCGTCGTTATCGGACTGCTTCGTCACGTCCAGTTCCTTGTAGGTCGCCTGACCGCCGTTCTTCGCGATCTCGTCGGCGATCTGCTTCAGCCTATCGGCGCGCCGCGCGCCAAGGACGACCTTGGCGCCTTTGCTCGCTAGCAGCTTTGCGGTTGCTTCGCCGATGCCTGACGATGCTCCGGTGATGATTACGACCTTGTCCTTGATCATGGCAGTTCTCCAAAGTTGATGATTTGGTTTCTCAGGCGCCGTATTGGGCGTCCGTCACATGCTCCATCCAGTCGACGACCTTGCCGTCCTTAACCTCCTGGAGGGCGATATGAGCCATGGCGGTTTCCGCTGACGCGCCGTGCCAGTGCTTTTCGCCCGGGCCGAACCAGACAACGTCGCCGGGACGGATTTCTTAGATCAGGCCGCCTTCGCGCTGGACGCGGCCGGTCCCGGAGACGACGATCAACGTCTGACCAAGCGGATGAGTATGCCAGGCTGTGCGCGCGCTCGGCTCAAAGGTCACCTGAGCGCCTTGGACTCGCGCGGCGTCGAAGGGGTTGAAGAGCTGATCGATCCGCACCGTGCCGGTGAACCAGTTCGCCGGGCCTTTGCCGGAAGGCCTCGTGCCTGCGCGAAGAATGTCCATAACTGATCTCCCTTGTGTCCTCAGATGCGTTCGATGCGGAGCGAGAACTCGCCGCGCACATGCAGGGCCTGCTCGCCCCCGTCGAAGCGGCCGAGCCTGATCAGCCCTGGGTGGCGGTAGTCATCGTAGAACATCGCCAGATTGCCCCACGGCATGAAATAGCAGAGGTCATAGGGCTGCTCGTTGGCGAACGGACCGCTTCCCTCCTCGGTTAGCTTGCGCGGCAGATAGGCGATCTTCTCGTTATGCGCATAGTCCTCAATGTTGAGGTCCAACGGCAGCATGGAGAAGAAGTCGCGCGCCGAGGGATTGTCGTAGAGCGTGGCGGTCATGGTGCGGCCGTTAAAAGTCATCCTTATCTTCATGTCGGTGGGCTCCTGGCTGGCTGGGGCCTTGCCCTCTTGGCTGGCGGCTGCGCGCGGCAAGGCCGCCACCGCGAGCGCGGCGAGCAATGTCCGGCGGCTGAGCGTTGCACATTCGATGATCATGGCAAGGATCTCCGGGCCAGATGCGATGCGGCAAAGGCGGTGAGCGCCGACCCGCAGAGCAGCACCGCGCCGAAAGTGAACGCTCCCCACCAGCCGACCGTATCGAAGAGCGTGCCGCCGATGGCGGCGCCGCCGGTGATGGCGAGCTGAATGACGGCCACCTGCAGCCCGCCGCCGGCCTCGGCATCGTCCGGCAACGTGCGGCTGAGCCACGTGCCCCAGCCAACGGGCGCGGCCGTGCCGAAGAAACCCCAGGCAACAAGTAGCAGCGCTGTAGGAGCCGGCAATGTGCCGAACGCGATCAGCGCAACGGCTAGCGCGGCCATGACCAGCGGGATGACGATGAGAATGCTGAACAAGCGTGTGCGCAAAAGCCGGCCGATGCACCAAGTGCCGGCCACTCCCGCCAGCCCCATCCCCAGCAGGATCGCCGAAAGCGAGGTGATGTCGAGTCGGGTGACGCTCTCGAGGAAGGGGCGCAGATAGGTGAAAAGCGCGAACTGGCCCATGAACAGCAGCATGATCGAGGCCATGCCGATGGCGACTGGAAGACGGCCCAGCAGCGCCAGCGGATTGCCTGGACGTTTCTTTTGGCGCGGGGGCAGCGCTGGAAGGCTGATCCACTGCCAGACCAAAGCCAGCAGACCGAGCGGCACGACGAGAAAGAAAGCGCCGCGCCAGCCGACATAGGCGCCAAGAAAGCTACCCACCGGTGCAGCAATCGTAGCGGCAATGGCATTGCCAGCGTTCAGCATGGCGAGGCCTTTTGGAACCATGTCTTGCGGCATCAGGCGCATGACGATCGCGGTCGACATCGACCAGAAGCCGCCGATCGCGATTCCGAGGAGCGCGCGGCCAAACATGAGAAGCGCGTAATTCGACGCAAAGGTCACTGCGAGCCCGGATACGATCAGGAGAACCGTAAAGCCGGTGACGACCAGCCGGCGGTCAATTCGCCGGGTGAGGCCCGCGACCAAGAGGCTGGTCACGACGGCAAAAGCACCCGAAACCGAAATCGCCTGTCCGGCGCGGCCTGCGGTGATGTTGAGATCGGCTGCGATCGGGGAGAGCAGGCTGACCGGCATGAATTCCGACGCGATAAGCACGAAGACGCACAGCGCCATCGAAAGCACCGCACCCCATGCGGCGCGGTCTTCTATGAATCTCGTATCGTATGTTGTTTCCATAATTGACGTCCTGCAAGGCGAATGGGGGCGGATCAGCCGCCTTCTCCAATCGTCATGCCCGGAATATATCGATGCGAAATCCATTCTATTAGACTGAGTAGTTCGCATGGACTTATCTGCCTATGATATAAATGCGGGTGAGGAGGTGACCTATGCAGCGTGATGGCATGAAGGATCTGCTCTGGTTCGTCGCGGTCGCCCGGGAGCGCAGCTTCACCAAGGCGGCGGCCAAGCTCGGCACCTCGCAATCGACCCTAAGCTCGACAATCAAGGATCTGGAAGCTCGTCTTGACGTCCGTCTGCTGACTCGCACGACACGGAGCGTCGCCCCGACGGAGGCCGGCGAGCGGCTTTTCCAATCTCTTGGCCCGCGCTTCGACGAAATCGAGGCCGACCTTGCAAGCCTGGTGGCCTTTCGCGACAAACCCTCCGGAACGGTCCGCATCACGCTGTCCGACCATGCGCTCCAGACGACTGTCTGGCCGAAGCTGCAGCCAGTGCTTGGCGACTATCCCGACGTGCGCGTCGAGCTCTACAGCGACAACGGCATGAAGAACATCGTGGAGGAGCGCTTTGACGCAGGCGTGCGGCTCGGCGAGAGCATCGACAGGGATATGATCGCAGTGCGGATCGGTCCGGATTGGCGGCTCGTGGCCGTGGCTTCGCCGGAGTACTTTGCCCACCATCCGGTGCCAACCACCCCCCAGGATCTGGTCGATCATGACTGCATAAACATGCGGCAGGCGACTTTCGGCGGATTGTATGCCTGGGAATTCGCCAGGGATGGGCGCGACCTTCGCGTGCGGGTCGAAGGCCAACTCACCTTCAATTCGAGCATTCCGATGGTCGAGGCTGCGATGGGCGGCTGCGGGATCGCCTATGTGCCGGAAAATCTGGTGAGCCAGCACATTGCCAAGGGACGGCTTAGGCTCGTGCTTGACGACTGGAGTCCGCCATTTGCGGGCTATCACCTTTATTACCCGAGCAGGCGGCAGCTCTCGCCAGCGATGGCGGTAGTCGTCGAGGCGCTCCGGTATCGCATCTGACCCCAGCCAAGCCACTCCTTGCGCTCGTTTGGTGCGGGGACGATGCGGGTGGCGATGTTCCATCGCACATCCCGGAGGCCTTCACCGGTCAGATCTTGCGACAGCAACGATCATACCCAGCCAACTCTGAGCTTGTTTGCGATGGCTGCTCCAGGAAGTTTCGCCCTGACACCGGACAGTTCGTTCAACGGCCGAGGAGCGGCCGGTGTCGAATCAAGAAAGCTGGCGCAGATCCAGCTTGATCGGCCTCTCGGCCTTCTGAGAAAAGCGCAGACCTTGTTGCATTGGCCGCTGGATCGCCGATCGCGCTATCGACCAAGCCCTCGCGAACTAAGCTAAGGCCCGTTCGGCTCCTGCAACATGGGACTTCTCGCCGACATCGACGCCAAGGGCACTTGCGCCTTCGTAAAGCGTTCTCCTGGCAGAGATGCGGTGAGGTGCGGCGCCATGATCATGAAGAGAACGGATGGGTCGAGTTCCAATGACAATGTCCCAACGGGCGCATCGGCTTCGTTCCCCTATGACAGGATCACCGTCGAACGCTTCCGGAAGAGTTTTCCCCGGGCCCGTTGGAGCGATGAACTCAAGGCCTGGTTTGTCCCGGGAAAGACCGCCGCTCGGCGTTTCAATCGTTGGCTGGAGCAAGAATTAGCCGGATCGAACGTGCATGCTGACAGCAGGGGACGCGACGCCTACGCCTTCGATCCTATCGTTTCCAAGTACCTGCTCGTGCACCAGGATCGGCTGGAGGTGCAAACACCATATTCTCGCTCGGTGGTAAACACGATGCGCGACGTGCCGTTTGCGTCCTGGGATCCCGACAGGCGCGCTTGGACAGTGCCTTTTCGCTCCTACGAACAACTGCATCGACGCTGGGCGGAAATCGAGGCGGCCGCCATTCGCAACGAGCCCGAAGCGCGAAAGCAGCGCGCGGCGCAGAGGCGCGGGTCTCCGCAAGACCTGGCGTCACGTGCACGTGCTATAGAACGCCGCCGCAGGCGCTATCCGCTCGACCCCGCCGATCTTCCACCTTTTGGCCGGCCCGTAATGACACGAAGCTTTGGTGTCGTCGTCTTCGTCGGATGCGATGGTGACTCCGTCGACGGCGAGATACTTCGTTCCCACTACTCCGACCTTCCAGACCACCATAATTATGTCTGGGGGCGATGGCGTCCCGCCGACCTCGATGAGCTCATCAAGACCTGGCCCTCGCGATCCAACACGAAGATCGATGGAGCAGTTTGGTGGCAGCCGACTCTCGACGATTTGAGGGCCGCAAGAAAGATGGCTCGCGCATTGGAGGGAAGGCGGACGCGGCTGCGAATAATTACCCGCCGTTGATGCTCTGCTCGATCTGCCGGGCCGATGGGCAAGATGCTGAAGTAGCCGTACTGGTCTGACAGATGGCTGTAGAACTTCGATCCGGCTCACTGCCGCGACCCAGACCTATCGTCCGATCGAAACCTTCACGATCGTCGCGCTGATCTACTTCGCCGTTTCGTTCCCGTCGGCCAGCTTGTCGGTTATCTCGAACGCCGCCGCGCGGCCGGGGAGCATGTCCCGGCTGTGACTCTCAGCGGCAAACGGAATATTGCCGGAGCCAGCTTCCGCATGGTAACAGCGTGATACTTCGACGGTCGCGCTCAGCCTAACTGGGATGGCTGAACTCCGCACGCGACGCCTGCAGCGCGACGCTCGACAGAGGCTCTCGCTGATCGGTCCGAATTACTCCCGGATCATAGCTCTTGCGGGCGAACACCTCCCGCACCATGGGCGCGAAGAACTCCAGCGGCCGGGTAGCGTAGTCCGGATCGAAGCTCGCCTGGTCCCATTTCTCGCAGCACTCGGCGCAGTCGTCGAAATAGGCGGCGTCCCTGAACGCATCCCGCTTGTGCGGGTTCGCACCGACATGCTCGGCGTAATAGACCAGCTGAAAATCGCCGTGCTTCTCCACCACCCAGGCGCATTGCTCGCGCAYGAACGGTCGTATGATGGCAGCGGCATATTCGTCGTGATTGTAGGGAGCGTAGATGTCGCCGATGTCGTGCAACAGCGCCGACACCACCCAGTCGATGTCTGCGCCGGCATTCCAGGCACGCGGAGACCGGTAATTTGTCTGGGGTCGAATACCGATTATTAGGTCCGCGTAGTCCATGAGCGTCGCTTTGTTCGGAGGGAAAGCGATGGCGGTAGAATGGACGATCACGATCGAGGGCAGGAACGAGTTCGGTGACGTTTGCCGCAAGGCGGTCCATATCGACAAGAGCTGGGAACGTCTGTCTGACGGCGACCTTGGCCTGTCGATCGAGGAGGGTAAGACGATCATGACGGCGCTGCAGAGGGCTGTCGTGAACCACGAGGCGGAAACGTATTCCCTTTTTCGACGAGTCTGCCCGGAGTGCCACAGGTTTCGGTCAGTTAAGGACTACACGACGCAACGGATCCGGACCGTCTTCGGCACCGTGGAGGTGCGCAATCCTCGCTGGATGATGTGCCGAGATTGTTACCCGGGCATGGTCATTGCCTTCGCGCCGCTGAAGGAGATCTGCCCCGATCGAGCGACAGCCGAGCTGATGGAACTGACGGCGCGGCTGGGGAGCATGATGCCGTACCGACGGGCAGCGGATGTGCTTGCCGAATTCCTACCTGTTGAGCCGACCGAGACGCATGCCACCGTGCGCAAGCGAACCATCAGGATTGGCGAACGGCTCGACGATCAAGTTGCAGAGGAAGAATTGCGCGCAAGGGCGCAAACGGGCGAACGACGCCAGCTTGAAACGCAGCTTCCCGGCGATCGCCGCAAAGAGTTCGTCATTAGCATCGATACGGCGCATGTTCGCAGCGCCGATTCCAATTCAGCGCGAAACTTCGAACTCGTCGTAGCCAGATGCGGCCGCGGCGGGCGTGGCGAAGGCGGCGGTCGCTATTTCGCGACCAGCAGCACCGACCAACGGGCAATCCGGGATCGAGCGCTCCATGCGCTTCAGCAAGAAGGATATTGCGGCTTTGGCGACGTCACCGTGATCTCGGATGGCGCCGAAATCCTGAAGCGGCTGCCCCGCGCCATGCCAAAGCCGACGGCCCACATCATCGACTGGTTCCACATCGCCATGAAGATCCAGCCGATGCAGCAGATCGCCGATCACATCGTGCGATCCCGGTCCGGTCTCTCTGAAGAGCTTCCCACCATCGACCGGGACATCAAAGCGGTGAAGTGGCGTCTGTGGCATGGGCGGGTTGATCGCGCGATCCCCGACCTGGGGCAATTCCTGGCGAGACTGAAGGCTTCGCAAGGAGACGGCGAGTTCTCGATCGCCCGTCTTCACAGCCTCGGCTCCCAGCTCCTGGCCTATGTCAGATCGAACCGCGGCGCGATCGTCAACTATGGCAAACGCTACCGTGCCGGGCTCCGGGTCGCAACGACCCTGGCTGAGTCAGCGGTGAATTCACTCGTCGGCAAGCGGATGGTCAAGAAACAGCAGATGCGCTGGTCGCTCCACGGCGCTCACATGCTCATGCAGGTCCGGACGGCAGACCTGAACGGTGAGCTTCGCGATCGATTGCGGGCACCGTTCCGACTGCCAGAGCCGAACGTGCCACCACTATTCAAGCCCAAACCGCCTCTTCTGCGCGCCGCCTGACCCCAGACAAATTACCGGTCTCACGACAGATAATTCTGGACGGCATACTGGAACCGGCCGGAAACACCGGAATGTTCGCCACAAGCGCCGACATTTTAGGTTCCGGTCTGCCTCGACGAGAGAATTGCCGCGCTGTGTCGTTCAGATCGGGCGTCAATTTACGGCCATGAGATGACGTTCCCAGACAAGAAACAGGGCCTGTCTAACCATAAGCTTGAATTCGCGCGTGATTGTCGGAAGCCGCCCAAAGCGACGCGAGTAACCATGAAACGTGTGGAAAAAGCACGGCCGTTCGTGCCGACCGAAATCCATGTCGGCACGGTCATGGACGAGAAAGGCACCTTTGGCATTCTCTCGATCCGGACAACTGAAGGCCTACTATTAGACCTTCCGACAAGTCTTGATGCGACGCAACGGCGATTGTCGCGCTAAGATCGGGGTGCAATGTCCTGCTTGCGCTACACAATTCCGATGGCATTACCGAGCGGAACATTTCACTCCCGGCAGTAAAGTTTGGGTTTCAGAGCAAGAGTAACTGACCTTAACTTGAAGGCGGATCAGGGACTCGGGTCAAGCCAAAGAGGATTTTTACTCTATGACGAACATACCTCGTCTTATGGTACTGAAGCTCTCGGCACCACCATCGGTGACGCGGACCGTCTCACTCAATATGTAACCCTCTTCCCGCTCCCAGATCCCCACAATAAAATGTAAGGTCGAGTTTGCGAGCAGGATACTGGTATCATCCCACTGAAGGCTATAATTTCCCTCAGCCCAATCAATTCCAATGCCATAACCAATACGCGACTTCTTTTTCACGCCGGCGGGCCCAAATACTTCCCAAAAGCGTGCATAAACATCGCAGCATCGAGCACCGGTTTTAAACGCGGGGAGTGTGGCCTCAAATGCGTCTCGAACGCTTTGATCGATATGGACAAGCCTCGCGGACGGTTTTCCAAGGAACGCGGTTCGAGAGACAGCCGTGCTGTATCGACGCTGATATGCACCGGTCTCAAAATTTGTTTGCATTCCCGCTTGGTAAATGCCGGATGACCAATAAACATGGGGTGCATTAGATATTGGCCCCACCGCCATCACGGGCCCCGTGATCGGTGGACCACCAGGAAAATCCGTGGTGCCCGCAGCTAGCGTCGAAACCACCTCGGCAGCTACGTCGGCTTCCCGAACGCCTCTGCCGATCTTCTTCACACCTGCCAAGATAGCGGCATCGGCAATAGCGCCCGCACGTCGCATGTACATTAATTCGTCTGTCGACTTCACAGCGCGAACTGCATTAACCCAGCCGCTGCCTTCAACGATTTCGACCGGGCCAATCGCCTTTGTGAGAGCAGCGTAGTTATCCACGGTGAGGCCCCGTGCAGAACGCTCGATAGCCAACCGGCCTGTATTCCTCCTTGCTGCAATGATTTCGCCGATCTGCCTCCAAACGGGCTCCTCACCCAGACCGAGCAAATCCTCATCGTACCGAATGATGTGCTCATCATTTAGGTATACGCTGTTCGCGCAAAGAACGTCCATCTCCCGCAGAATGAGCGTCGGCTGCTCGTCGCTCAGACAAACTAAGAGCCCCTGCGGAACGTAAGCTGAAAACCCTTCGTACCCTGTTAGGTACACTATATTGGGCTCACTGATAACAAAGAGGGTGCCAACTCCGGCCGCCTCCATTCGCAGCTTAACAGATCGCAGCCGTTCCTGGTATTCTAAAATAGTAAAGGCTAACGTCCTAGACACACGGTGCTCCTGACTATGTTACATTATCCGCGATGCCGCTAACTCCTAGAGCTGAAGCGGCGATAATCATGCGCGCCATTGCGATGGCATCAAAGACCGGACGGCGCGCACGCAGTTGATATTGCGGAACAAAACTGCATAGCGCACAGCACTCAACCAGCACGATCTCCACTGTTTCGTCATCACAAAGCTCTTGCAGAGCTTCTAACGAGTCTTCAAGGATCTGATCCCAGTCGTAGTGTCGGTGTTCGGTCACCTTTTTCCATGAGACGCTTCCTTCGAGACCGCTTAAGCGTATTGAATTCTTGGAAAGTGATGGCCACGCTGCTTCGAGATGTTGGTCCGTTAATTTGCTGGCGTCGAAGGTCAAAATGCCGATTCGACCGTCTCGGCTCAGAAGATTCTTCAGGAAAGGAAGCAGAAGAAGGCTGGACGTTGCGACCGGCACCGACACACTTTCCCTGATCAGTTTGTCGTACGCGACTGTAAATCCGCAGTTGCTGATGATTAGCTTTGCCCCTCGCTGCTCGAGAAATCGCGCAGACTCGACGAACGGGTCGCAAAGTTTTGGATCAGCGTTAACAATCGCCTCTACGGACGCACCTGGGACATTCTTCGTAACGACAGGCCAATCAAAATTGTCAGGATGGTCGAGTTCACGCGGCTTCGGATCAGCGTTCACAGGCTCGTCTAGTCGTAACAGTCCAACGTACGGTAACATTTCGAATTCCCAAATTTTCGCAGATACTTTTCACCTAATCCGGCCGCGAGACTCCGCTGCTCTCGGGCCTTCTCCCATAGAGGGCGGCCGAGCATGCACAGCCTTTGCGTTTCGTGGAACTAAGTGGTACGACACCTAGAAACGATGTCAATCGACGTATTGGATCATTTCAATATGCAAAGGAGTTTACTAAAAGTGCGATGGACGTGGAAGCCTGAAATTTTAACCTCTGGTGGTCCGCGCTACCAAGCGATCGCAAATGCGATCGCCACAGCTATCGACGCCGGCGAACTCCGTCCTGGAGAAAGGCTGCCGCCACATCGAGACCTATCATTCCGAATGGGGGTGAGTGTCCAAACGATCTTTCGCGCCTACGCCGAACTGGAACGTCGGGGACTTGTATCCGGTGAGATCGGACGAGGTACATTCATTCGCTATGCAAACCCTGACAAGGTGCCGAGTTCAATCGTCGACAAGCGAGAAGATGATCTCCTTGATCTGTCCACGATGGCTCCAATTGCCGGAGAAACCCATGTTCAAGCGTTACGTGAGATGCTCGCTGCGCTGTCCAAATCGCGCGAATTGGAGTCGCTTTTAGCGCACAGGCCGATTATAGGATTGCATCATCATCGCCTGGTGGGGTCCAATCTGCTGAAGACGATTGGACTAAGCGCCTCTCCCGAGACAGTGTTGATCACAAACGGCTGCCAACACGGCCTATGGGTTGCCCTCGCATCAGTCACCGAGCCTGGGGACATCGTCGCCACCGACCAACTAGTCGAAAGCAGCGTTATCACAGGATCAACAATTCTTAAGTTGCACCTTCGTGGATTGGTAAGCGACTCCCAAGGTATTCTTCCGGAGGCCCTTGCTGCTCTCTGTAGCCGCGAACATGTAAAAGCCATTTACCTCACACCAACGTTGAACAATCCTACCGTCAGCTTGATGAACGAGGACAGGCGACGAGCGATTGCGGCTATTGCGAGAGAATTCAATACGTGGATCATCGAAGACGACGTTTTTGGTCCCCTTATTGAAGAGCGGCCACGACCGATTGCCGCTTTTGCGCCGGAGCGCACCTGCTATGCAACGAGTTTTTCCAAGAGTATCATGCACTCCCTAAGAACCGGCTATTTGTTGGTTCCCGAACCTCTGCTGCCGCGGGCAATTTCCCGGCTGAGGACCACGGGCTGGATGTCAAATTCGTTTATGGCCGAGATTAGTTGTAGATGGCTCACCGACGGAACCACCGACCACCTCATTGCGTGGCAACGCCAGAAACTGGCCCAACGACATACTATCCTTGACCTGGAACTGGGAGACGCTCATCACAGTTCCCATCCGACGTCGCTTCATGTTTGGCTCCCCCTTCCCGATTCGTGGCGCACTACCGCGTTCATACAGGAAGCTCGAAGAAACGGACTATTGATAACCGGACCGGACCCTTTCATTGTCGGGCGCGAGACGGACCCTCATGCGGTAAGGCTGACGATAGGTGACTCCGTTCGCGAAGATAAGGATTTCGAGCGCGCAGTTAAGACGCTTGCACGCCTCTTGGTTGCCAACCCCCAGCCGAGTTCACCAGTCATTTGATCCGACCATGGTATAATTACCGGGGCGTTGTTTTTCAACGTATGGTTGGCAGGGAATAATAGCGACCTCTAAAGTGGTTTGGCTGGACTAACTCCGGCAGCGGCGACCTCCCGCTGCCGGATTAACGAGATTGCTATAACTCTCGTTTAATATCCCAAGGCCAAACGAATTTGCCGTTCCATTGGCTTCCCAGCGAAAAACTGTGCTACATTTTCCGTGCCAAACTGAATGTCTCGTTCGAGGACGTCGTCCGCATTTGCAGCTTGATCGTTAGACGTGATTACGTTCGGAAGCTTTTGAATATTAAGACGTGAACCCCAAGAGTATGGGAAAGTATTGCCGTAGTTATATAGCCACGGAACATCGGTCGCATAACCGCGCAACTGTCCTGAGGTCAGCGCCTCGTACAGAGCGTCCTCCTGCACCAGCGCGGCCCTCGAAACGTTGACGAGAAACGCCGATCTTTTCATCACATCGAGTTCTGCGGCTCCGATGAATCCACGCGTCTCCGGGGTGTCGGGCGCTGCAAGCACTACATAGTCACTCTGTGAGAGTACACCGTGTAGTTCATCTGGTCCGAACATGGCGTCAAAGCAATCCACAGGCGCAGCGTCCTTCGAACGTCGGACGCCAAGAACCTTCATATCAAAACCCTTTGCGTGCTTCGCCACGCGTGATCCGATGTTGCCGACGCCTATTACGCCGATAGTTCTACCATGCAGCATAGCGGAACGGTGTTCATCGGCATAAAGCGGGAACAAGAACTTCCCTTCCTCTGCAGCTCGATGTTTGACGACTGTCTTCTTCGCGAGCGCGAGCACGAACATCATAGCTTGTTCCGCGACAGCAACAGTGTTCGCGCCTCGGACGTTTGCAGCTTGGATGTCGCGCTGTCTGAAGATTTCAAACGCGCCCATTGACCTGAGGTCGTCGACACCGGTGTGCATCCAAGAGAAAACTTTGAGATTCTCGCAAAGTGGAAGAAGTCCGTTCGGAAGGCTAAATGCGATAATTGCATCAGCGCTCGGGGCAAGGTGCGCCACGTCCGCGTAATTGCAATCAAATCGTGAGAAATACTTGCCTTCCGGGGCGACCACCTCAGTCCCGGCCGGAAGCATAGACCTAGCGTAGGTTTTCTCTTCTTCGGTTGCATACCATAGGCACAGAACTTTCATTAACTCACACTCCTCTTGCTGGAAACTGATCCCGAACGATCCCATCGCAACCGTGCATTCGATGATGCTTCGGCGCCATGTTTGAGGAATCAAGCGACCATAAGTACACTCTCACCAGATGCAGGTTTCCATGTCAATTTCCAACATGACATGATTCAATACAGCGCCGTCACGAATTGAGCGATGAAGGATGGATGGGCCGTGATTGCACCCCTGTTGCCGAAGACAGTCGGGGGTGAAAAAGGGGTCGCATGGCAATCTCCTTGAGACCGGTAACTTCTCTGGGGTAATCGCGGCCACGATTTGTTAGCGTGAACTGGGCCATCAACGTCCCTTGTTCAAGGAGACGACGATGGCGATGGAATGGACGATCTCAATCGAGGGTAAAAACGAGTTCGGCGACATTCGTCGCCGAGAAGTCCGGATCGACAAAAGTAAGTAACGCCTGCGCGATGGAGACCTTGGCCATTCGATCGGTGATGGCAAGAAGATCATGGCCGCCTTGCAGAACGCGGTCGTGACCCAGGAGGCTGAAACCTATGCCCCTCTTTTAGACGGGTCTGCCCGGATTGCCACCCCTTTCGGCCAGTCAAAGACTATACGACGCGCCGCATTCGAACGGTCTTCGGCACTGTGGAAGTTCGCAATCCCCGCTGGATGATGTGCGGGATTGCCACCCAGGGATAGTCGACGCGTTCGCGCCGCTAAAGGAAATCTGTCCGGATCGGGCGACTCCCGAGTTGATGGAACTGACGGCGCGGCTGGGAAGCTTGATCCCGTATCGACAGGCGGCCAGCGTGCTCGCGGAATTCTTGCCCATCGAGCCGACCGAGACGCATGCAACCGTCCGCAAGCGGACGATCAGGGTGAGCGAGCGGCTCGACGACCAGATCACTAAAAGGAATCGTGGTGTGCGAGAGCGCAGATGGATGAACGGCGCCAGCTCGAAATGCAGCTTCCTGGCGATCGGCGGAAAGAGTTCGTCATCAGCATCGATACGGCTCATGTTCGCAGCCGATCCAAACTCAGCTCGAAATTTCGAGATCGTCGAAGCCCGATGCGGCCGCGGCGGGCGGGGAGATGCGGGCGGCCGCTACTTCGCCACCAGCAACACCGACCAACCCGCGATACGGGATCGAACCCTTCATGCTCTCCGGCGAGAGGGGTATGCGGCTTTGGCGATGTGACGGTGATTTCCGATGGCGCCGAAATCCTCAAGCGGCTACCCCGAGCGATGCCGAGGCCGACCACGCACATCATCGACTGGTTCCACATCGCCATGACCATCCAACCCATGCAGCAGATCGCGGATCACATGGTTCGATCCCGCTCGGATCTTGCCGGCATCCTCCCAACCATCGACAGGGACATCAGAGCGGTGAAGTGGCGTCTGTGGCACGGACGCTTGGATCGAGCGATCCGCAACCTCCAAGACATTATTACGCGATTGCTTCCGTTGCGAGGGGCTGGAGATCTGTCGGCCGCGCGTCTCCATACCCTCGGTTCGCAGCTCTTCACCTACATCCGCTCGAATCGCAGTGCCATCATCAATTATGGAGCCCGCTATCGGTCAGGCCTTCGCGTTGCCACGACCCTTGCCGAGTCGGCGGTCAATTCACTGGTGGCCAAGCGCATGGTGAAGAAGCAGCAGATGCGGTGGTCTCAGTATGGCGCCCACATGCTAATGCAGGTACGAACCGCCGAAATGAACTGCGAGCTTCGTGATCGGCTGCGTGCAGGATTTCGAGAACCAGATTTTCAAGTGCCTTCGCTGTTCAAGCCCAAGCCGCCTCTTCTCCGAGCCGCATGACCCCAGAGAAGTTACCGGTCTCTCCCGATGTCGAGTTCCATCCGCTCGACAAGCGCGGCGCAAAAACGGTAGCCGAACGCGCGAGGGTGCATCGGCAGGCAGTGCGTGACCTCGATCGATCAGCGCCAGATATCGATGTGGCTGCACGCCTGACCGCCCCCGGCGAAGCCCAGCCTGACACGATTCCATACGAGCCCTTCGGAACCGTCTCTTATGATCCGGCGAAGCGGCCGGCGCGGATCGTGATGCCGAAGAAGCCTTCGAGCTCCGAAGTGCACCGACGCGAACAGGACGAGCGGATATGCCCAACAAGCAAATCAGAAGCCCCGTCCAAAAATGCTGGGCATGAGAAAAACTACCTCTCGCCGCCGACTGGTAGTCCGGTGTGCCGAGTTGTTTGACGCCCTACTATACTATCGAAAGGCGAATCATTGGATCATACCAATTTTGCATTTGACATGCATACCAGCCGGTGGAAAGCTCTAAAGAAAAATGATGGCGCGTACGGTCAGGCTAGGAACGCAGGATGCTGGCTTAGGCGACATGACTTAGCTGCTCAGGCCAGAAATAAGAACGAAGGTCGGCCGATTGTGGTCCGGACACAGCAGAGGGTGAACTGAAATGAAACTCATTCTGAATCGTCGGCGTTTTGTCGCAACCGCATCCACCGCGCTTGCCTTAGGAGCATTACCGCTTCTCCCGAAAATTGCTTCGGCACAATCAAAAGAAGTGCGTGTCACAACTCACGGTGGAGACGCTGGTAAGGCTATTATCGAAGCGATGGTTAAGCCGTTCGAAGCTGAAACGGGGATCAAAGTAACCGCTATTACGCAGGACTTCGAGCCAGCTCAGCTCGAATTGATGGTCAATTCAAACAACGTCACGGTGGACGTCGTCGCGTTAGGTGGCGCATCGGCGATCTCCTTTTCTCAGAAGGGACTCTTGGAACCAATCGATTATTCGATTTACCGGAAGGACGACTTGGATGGCATCCTTCCCGATGCTCGACAGGCCTATGGAGTGGGCCAGTACGTTTATGGCTATGTGATGGTCTGGAACACGGACAAATACCCGGCTGGCAAGCCGCGGCCAACGTCTTGGGCGGAACTGTGGGATGTTAAAAAATATCCTGGTACACGATTTCTTGTCGCGGGGCAGTGGGGCGAGGAAGGTGCGTGGGAGGAGGCGCTTATGGCAGACGGCGTTCCTATAGACAAGATTTACCCCATGGATATAGACCGGGTGTTTTCCACACTGGACAAGATCAAGCCGCATGTCCGAAAGTGGTGGGCGAGCGGATCAGAAGTTCAGCAAATAATGCGAAGTGGAGTTGGGGACCTTGTACAATCTTACGACGGCCGGGCACAGCTGTTGATCGACCAGGGTTTGCCGCTTGAAATCAATCGTAAACAAAGCAAAATCGCCTGGGACTATTGGGCAATTCCAAAAGGCTCCCCGAATGCAGAAAACGCGCAGAAATTCATCGAATTCGCAATGCGTGCAGATCGCCAAGCTGCGTTTTCTCAACTGATCAGTTTTGGACCCACAAACCTAAACGCATTCAAGACGATCCCGGAGCAGGTGGCAGCAAAGCTCGCTAGCAATCCGAAATATCTGGAAAACAGTCTCAAAATCAATAAGGCCTGGTACGCCGAGATTGGCCCTGATGGCAAGACAAACACCACACGTCTGCAAGAGCGTTGGAATGAATGGATTCTGCAGTAGCGCTGCCGCGTGAGCGCGAGCTGTGCGTTGTCGCTTCCGAGCGTCAACGCGCAGACCTTTTGAATCACGACGGAGGAACTATGCCCCATCCCACTATTTTAAACAGGGACAGATCCCTTCGTAAAGTTCAGGCCACCGCACAATCGACCGCCGATGGAAAGGTGCTCAGGCTCGGCCTACCCGACAAGGATGTTAAGTTGCAGCACGGTTCCATTCATTCTCAAATCGAATTCCGCAATGTTACTAAGATGTATGGCAGCATCGCGGCGGTAAAAGATTTATCCATGAACGTCGCTCGGGGAGAATTCCTCACAATCCTGGGTCCCAGCGGTTCCGGAAAGACCACGGCGTTGATGCTTCTCGCTGGTTTCGCGATGCCGACAAAAGGAGACATCTTGATCTCGGGCAGATCGATGTCGGCAGTCCCATCCTATCGCCGCGATCAGGGTATCGTATTTCAGAATTACGCACTCTTTCCACACCTCACAGTTCGGCGCAATTTGGAGTTTCCGCTTCAGATGCGTGGGGTCGCTGCTGTCGAAAGAGCAAAGCGCGTAGACAATTTCCTGGACCGGGTCCATCTCAGCGATTATGGTCGGCGAATGCCGTCGCAACTGAGCGGCGGTCAACAGCAGCGCGTTGCGCTTGCCCGGGCTCTGGTAGCGGACCCCCCCATTCTCCTACTTGACGAGCCGCTCGGTGCCCTCGACCGCAATTTGCGGGAACAGATGCAGATTGAGATCAAAAACTTGCATAAAGAATTGGGAAAAACGACAATATGTGTGACACATGACCAAGAGGAGGCACTCACACTTTCAGACCGCATAGTTGTTATGCGATCCGGCCAGATTGAGCAAACTGGAACCCCCGAGACCCTGTATGATCGGCCAGCAAGTCGCTTCGTAGCAAACTTTCTTGGTGAAGCTAACTTCCTTGAAAAACTCGGAACTAAAGTCCAAGCAGACGTATCCCAGCCTGCTGGCACAGTAGCTATGATCAGGCCTGAGCGCCTTTCGATCACTGCAGCGACGGGTTCGGCGCCTAATGATACTGACGATTTTCAGTCAATAATCGGCAAGGTTGAAGACATGATCTACGCTGGATCCCTGCGAAAATACAATGTGCGCGCGGGAGATCAGCTGCTCATCGTTCGCGAACATGTCGCTTCCGGAAAGCCGGTTTTCCATACCAAGGATGATGTAAGGCTTAGCTGGCTACGGTCTGACATCCGTTTCGTCGCGGAATGAGGAAGGCCAACAGATGAAAAATCTCCTCAAATTGAGACGGACGCCTTTTCTTCTCACTGTTCCCGCGCTCGTAATTTTGGCAGTCGTGTTTGGCATACCGCTGATAGGCCTTTTTTTCACTAGCCTGAACTCGCCACAATTCTCTTTTCAAAACTATACAGCTTTTTTGAGCCAAACGGCCAATATTCGCGTTCTCGCGCAGACGATCGAGATCAGTGCGGTCGTAACCCTCGTGTGCGTGTTGATCGGTTATCCGACGGCTTATCTAATAGTCGCTGCCTCTAAACCAGTCCGTATGACAATACTCGCTCTCGTCGTTATCCCTTACCTCACCAGTTTTATTGCCCGCACTTATGCTTGGGTTGTCATCCTTGGTGATGGAGGGCTGATAAACACCTTGTTGATCCAATCCGGCCTCATCTCGAGCCCCTTGCAACTTATTTTCAATCGCACGGCGGTATACATTGGCATGGTTCATATAATGTTACCGATGATGATTCTTCCGCTAGTCAGCGTCATGATGGGTATCGACAAATCACTGGTGTCCGCCGCTCGAAGCATGGGCGCGAGCCCCTCCACCGCATTCTGGCGCGTATTCTTTCCCCTCAGCATGCCGGGTGTGCGGAGTGGCGCCCTACTCGTTTTCGTAATTTGCCTTGGCTTCTATATAACGCCCGCCGCGTTGGGCGGCCTAGGCGATGCAATGCTGTCAACCTTTATTGCCGCCCAGCTCCAATCTTCCTTCGACCTGCCGAAAATTGCGGCGGCTGCTTTTATACTTCTTGCCATAGCATTAGCGTTGCTTTCGATGCTGGGTCTTGACTTGTCTGGCAGCGGCCTCTCCGCTGGCGCCAACAGAACAAGACGACTGGTGCATCTACAGCTAATTAGCAGATTAAGACGCCAGGTGGATGAGCTTACAGCGCCTTATCGGAAAAGGCGCTGGACGACCTACCTATACAAGGCTGGCGCTTCCGAGCATCCCGCAAATGCGTTTGGCGGGGTGTTCGTCACGCTTGTCGTCACCTTCTTACTCTTTCCTGAAATGGTCGTTATCGTAATGTCCTTTAGTTCCGGCTCGTACCTCGAATTTCCTCCTTCAGGTTTTTCCCTGCGATGGTATCGGTCATTCTTCAGTGACCAAAACTGGTATGGGGCCGCTCAGACCAGTGTTCAAATCGCTGTCATGGTCGCAATGTTATCGACAGTCGTCGGGACGCTTGCGGCTTATGGTCTAAGTCGCACGCATCCCCGCGCTCGGCAAATATTAACCATGCTTATTATCGGGCCGATCACGATCCCGGTCATAGTGGTGGGTGTGGCAGTTTATCTCGGACTTATCGATTTAAACCTTGTTGGCTCTCAAATGGGCATTGTGCTCGCCCACATGCCCGGTGCGATTGCATTCGTGGTGGTGATTGTGTCTGCGACTTTAGCCAATTTTGACACTCGCCTAGAGCAGGCAGCTCAGAGCATGCGTGCTGGCCCGATCCAGACTTTTATTAGGATTACTCTGCCGTTAATCCGTCCCGGGATCATTGGCGGCGCAATATTTGCATTTCTCCACTCCTTCGACGAGGTGGTGATCACATCTTTAGTGAGCGGCTTCTCTGTATACACACTGCCCCTCAAAATGTGGGAGAACATGCGAAACGAAGTAGACCCCACAGTTGCCGCAGTAGCATCGCTTCTAACATTGCTTCCATTGCTCTGGATGATCGTGATCTATTTCAACTGGAGAAGGTCAAAAGCCCGCGTCCCCGGCCTCATAGCTTAACCTGGACTTCCGCGATGCACTTCAACTGGCTTACTATAGTCAGTTGAGGTCTGTGCAGGCAGCTCCGGACAATTTCCCTAGCATCGCGTCGATCCTCTGTCCCTTTTCCGGAAAGCCGCAAATGGTCAGCGGATACGCTGGAATCTGCAACCCGGTAGCGTGTGTTCGTAAGGATCAACAAGGAAATTGGATATGGTAGATATTGAAACCATCGGCGCTGCAAGTCGACGGATTGCAGAATATATTCGGCCGACGGCCCTTGTCAGCTCTCCTGCACTTTCCGAGATCGTAGGATCTCCTGTCGCCCTCAAGCTCGAGCACTCTCAGGTAACCGGCAGCTTCAAAATTCGTGGGGCGATTAACGCTATTCTGCAGCTAAATGATGGTGAAAGGGCTCGAGGCGTGGTTGCCGTGTCGACTGGAAACCACGGGCGGGCGTTAGCTTATGCCGCTCAATCGGTGGGCTCTAGAGCAACCATTTGCATGTCGCGGCTCGTGCCAGAAAATAAAATTGCCGAGATCCGGCGTTTGGGCGCGGACGTCCGTATCGTGGGCAACTCTCAAGACGAGGCGCAAGAGGACGTAGATCGATTGGTCCGTGACGACGGGCTTATCCTACTTCCGCCGTTTGATCATACAGATATTATTTCTGGACAAGGAACAATCGGCCTTGAAATCGCTGAGGCAGCCCCGGATGTCGAAACCTTGATAGTTCCCGTTTCGGGAGGTGGATTAGCAGCAGGAATAGGCGCTGCCGTTAGAGCGGTGAAACCAGACGTGAGAGTGTTCGGGGTCAGCATGCGTCGAGGAGCGGCGATGAGAGAGAGTCTTGACGCAGGACGGCCGATACTCGTGCAAGAGCAGCGGACGCTTGCTGACGCGCTCGGCGGTGGTATTGGGCTCGATAATAAGCTGACTTTCACAATGTGCCAGAACCTTTTGCTTGGTCTCGTTCTGGTTGAAGAGAGCGAAATTGCGGCTGGTATTCGGCACGCTTACGACAAAGAACGGCAGGTCATAGAGGGGGCTGGCGCGGTCGGTATCGCTGCGTTGCTTTCGAACAAGATAAAAGGGCTGAAGGGCCAGACCGTGGTCGTGCTGTCTGGGTGCAATATAGACATGGGCTTGCACCGCCGGATCATCAATAACGACAGTGAAATGTTTGAGGACAACATTTGATGTCACATGTAACAATTCTCAGCGAGCGAGAGCTACGTGAACTCGTTCCTCTTGATTTAGCAGCTGTTGAGTGTATGGAGCGGGCGTTTCACTCATTGGCGACGAAACAAGTCAATATGCCACCGATCCTTCGCCTCAACATTGACGAGCATCAGGGCGAAGTTGATGTCAAGACGGCGTTCGTTCAAGGTGCGAGCAGTTTCGCGATAAAAATTAGCCCAGGCTTTTTTGGCAATCCAAAACTTGGTTTACCGAGTACGAGCGGCTTGATGGTCCTTCTCTCAAGCGTCACCGGACTACTGCAGGCACTTTTACTCGACAATGGCTATCTTACAAATGTGCGTACTGCTGCTGCGGGCGCCGTCGCGGCTAAATTTCTGTCCCGCCGCGATGCGAGCGTTGCCGCGATATTGGGAACGGGAACGCAGGCAAAACTGCAGCTTAAAGCGCTCACGTTGGTTCGGCCGATACGAGACGCTAGAATTTGGGGACGCGATTTTTCCAAATCCGAAGCTCTAGCACGTGAGTTGTCGTCGGAATTGGGTTTTCCGGTTGTCGCTTGCCCAGCAGCGGTTGAGGCCGTTACAGGCTCAGATGTTGTGATAACGACCACACCGACTGGTAAGCCGATATTGGAGGCCGCGTGGCTGAAACCCGGCCAGCATGTCACGGCGGTGGGATCGGACGCTGAACATAAAAACGAAGTCGAGCCGACGGCAATTGCCACCGCGGATCTTTACGTCGCAGACAGTTTGATGCAAACGCGCCTCCTAGGCGAACTACATCATGCCATCTTTGCAGGCATCGTTAGAGGCGACAAATCCTTCCCCGAACTTGGCGCGATCATTGCCGGGACCGAAAATGGACGGTCGAATGAAGCGCAAATTACGATAGCGGACCTCACGGGCACGGGAATACAGGACACGGCTATCGCTTCACTCGCCTATGAAAAAGCAACAGCGAGTGGCGCCGGATTAACATTTGAGAGCTAACTGCGCCCATTAAGAGGTCTTGTCTTTGGGAACTTCTTATCGGCAGATTTGTAGGAACATCGCAATATGCCTGTCATTAATAGTTTGTACCAACTTGGAGAAACGGTCGCCGAGTGGCGCCGGTACCTCCATCAAAATCCCGAGCTAGATTTCGACGTAGGTAATACCGCTGCATTTGTCGCTGATAAACTTCGCGGCTTTGGGGCGGACGACGTCGTTACAGGTATTGCAGAGACCGGAGTCGTTGCGATAATCCAAGGCCGGCTGAGAGGAGGCCCTACAATCGGATTAAGGGCTGACATGGACGCCTTGCCAATCGTTGAAGCTAGCGGGAAACCATGGAGTTCTCAAATTCCAGGAAAAATGCATGCGTGTGGTCATGATGGCCACACCGCGATGCTGTTGGGAGCAGCGAAATATCTGGCTGAAACAAGAAATTTTAAGGGGTCAGTCGCTCTGATCTTCCAACCTGCTGAGGAAGGAGCAGGCGGTGGCAAAGCTATGGTACAGGCTGGCATCATGGAACGCTTCGGAATCTCCCAGGTGTTCGGAATGCACAATAGGCCAGGTCTCGATATCGGATCTTTTGCGATCTGCAATGGCCCTATAATGGCCGCTCTCGATAATTTTGACCTTGTATTGAAGGGTAGGGGCGGCCATGCGGCGGCCCCGCACGAAACGATAGATCCAATCATCATAAGCGCTCAAATTTTGCTTGGCCTACAAACTTTGGTTTCTCGAAGCACCGATCCACTGAAATCCTTGGTAATCACCGCAAGCAAAATCCATGCTGGAGGCGCGTATAATATCATTCCGATGGAAGTTGCAATCGCTGGCACGGTAAGAACGTTGGAACCAGAACTGCGGGATTTTGCGGCAAAGCGAATTCACGAAATTGCCGTAGGCATTGCGTCAGCATATGGAGCAACTGTAGATTTCTCTTACCAAAGGTTTGACCCAGTCACATTCAACCATCCAGAGGGCACGAAGCTTGCCCTTCGAGCTGCTCGACAGGTCGTCGGCGAGCGATCCGTTGACCCTTTCGTGGCTCCGGTGATGGGGTCGGAAGACTTCGCCTACATGTTAGAGGCGCGGCCTGGCGCCTTCATTTTTGTCGGAAATGGACCCACAGAACCTGCTCATCATCCTGGTTATGATTTCAACGATGAAGCTCTGCCCTACGGTATGAGTTTCTGGGTATCGCTCGTTGAATCAGTATTATCGCCAGAAGGAATTGCGTAGGAGACAATCGGCCTGGAGTACCCCATTTTGCGGGACGTGCGGGTTTAGGCCCGGGAACAAGAACTCGCGAGGTGAGCCGAATTTGAGGCCGGAGTGCGGGCGGACCTCACAAATGCCGGCCCCTGGAGATAACGAAAGGTTGTTAAGCGGCTGAGACGGTTCAGGCCTTGTACTTACACGGTATGAGGGCGTCGATTTCGCTGCAGGCCACCCGTTTGCGAGATGCTCATCAAGCGTCTGGTGAGCCAAGCTTGGGCGCCGACGGTATTCATTTCGCCTTTTCCAGCGGCGTTGACGTTGCCCCCAGTTTCTATCCAGTTTTGAGTTCGTTTCCGGCGTGGGTTGTGCCCTGCTGGGCGGGTGAAGCGACGGGCGCTGGCGCGGAGCCTTTGGCATAGCGCAGCGCGACCGACAAGCGCCGCGGGATCAACAGCCTGGCGCGGATGGTGCAGCAGGTGCTCGCGCTCGACCCGCACTTATGCATCGGGTGAGATTTTGTGGCGGATCCGTCCCGGCGCCAGCCGGGGACTGCCAAATCTAGAATTCTCCGCCCCATAATATTTCATGCCTCTCTGACGGACGCGGGATCCCCCTGCACCGCAATGCTGGAGGGGCAATATGCTCGACTTCTATTTTTCGTATCGTGGGGTACTCAAGCGCCTGCGTAGCGGTGCGCTCGGCGGCGAGATGGATTGCTTCGCGGAGCATTTTTTCACGCTCGGTTATAAGCGAGCGTCCGCCAAGATTTACCTGAGCCGGATTGCGCGCTTTATGCAAATTCCGACGATTAACCGGACATCGTTCCGATCAAAAACCGGACGCGATTCCGAGAATTAACCGGACGCGATTCCGATTAAATACTGGACAGTTTTAAAGCCTAGATAGTGCCTTTGGGTCAGCAACCTGCGCATGCATTCCCTCGACGGTAGAAGAGAGGTGCATGCCGAAGAGAAGAAAGCTGACCGTGAGACAATTGAGACAATTGCTACGACTAAGCGCGGAGGCATAAGCGTTCGTGACATTGCCACCATGCTTGGAATTGCCCGCAGCACGGTGCAGGACAACATAGAGAGAGAGCGACCGCCGCCGGTCTTTCCTGGCCGTTACCAGCGGAGCTGACCGACGATGTTCTCGAACATCGGCTCTTCTCCCGACAGGGCGTCAAACAAGGACTGCGCCGACGCGCCGAGCCCGACTGGGGCGCGCTCGCGGTCGAGCTGAAGAAGCCGGGCGTGACGCTGTCGATCCTGTGGGAGGAGTATCGGGCCGTTCATCCTGACGGTTACGCTTACAGCAGATTCTGTGATCTCTTTAGAGGCTTCGAGCCGCGGCTGACGCCGACGATGCGCCAGGTGCATGTCGCTGGCGACAAGGTGTTCGTCGACTATTCCGGCAAGAAGCTGCCGATCGTAGACCGCAAGACCGGCGAGATCCGCGAGGCCGAGATCTTTCTCGGCGTGCTCGGCGCGTCGAGCTACACCTCGCATGTGCGCATGTTCCACTTTTTTGACGGCGTCCGGCGCCTGATTGTTCCCGATTACGTGCCCAGGCACGTAATCGGGATTTTGTGTCCCGAGCGGTTATGTGCCCCGCGGCCTGCTGACCCAAGCATTCTCGACGACACGGGGCACATAACGATCAGAGGCCGGCGAGCCATTCGAGAAGTTTTGGCTCGCTCTGCCAGACTGGCTTTCGGGGAGGTCCCACCGAAGAAGTAGGCACCTGACAAGCCTCAAGTGCCTCCTGCTTCATCCTGATGCTAATCTCGGCATATCGGTTGGTCGTATCCAGGCTGACGTGGCCAAGCCAACCTCTTATGACGTTCACGTCGACGCCGGACTCGAGGAGATGAACGGCCGTCGTGTGTCTCCAAACATGTGGAGATATGGACCTCTGTCCGTTGCCAATGCGAATACTCGAACCATGACGCCGGACAAGCTTGTACAGGCCGAATCGCGTCAGCGGCTTGCCGACGTTGCTCAGGAACACCTGACTTTCTGGCGTAGCTGGCTGGCGTCGGTTACGCAGCATCTCGCCAAGCAAGCGGGCAGTCTCGGGCCATAGTGGGCAGGTCCGCCACTTATCGCCCTTGCCGTGCAGGTTCACCCGCGGTGAGGAGGTCAAAACCAACTGATCGACGGTTAATCCGATGACTTCCGTTGCGCGGGCGCCCGTATTGTACAGGAACATGAGCAGCGCCTTGTCGCGGATGGCCAGCTTTCCGCCGCGCGGCAGTTTGTCGAAGAGCCGTTCGACCTCGTCGCGTTCGAGATAATAGGTGGCTGCCGGCTGCGCACGCTTCCTTGGGATGGCGGCGACGCGTTCGGCCTGCGGCAGCACTATAGGTTCCTGGCCACCGGCATAGGCGAAGAAGGTGTGTAGCATTGCTAGCCGGTGGTTCCGTGCTCGGATGCCGTTGCCGCGCTCGGCTTCAAGATGGGCGAGAAATGCCCGCACATTGTCGGCGCTGAGGTCGCTCAGCCTGAGCTTGCTGATCGGGGTTCGGTTCTCCCGGGCCAAGAATAGGAGAAACAACCGGATTCCGTCGCGGTAGCTCCGGATCGAGGTGGACGCCAGACCCTTCTCGGCTTTGAGATGGTGTTCGAAGAACTGATAGACCCCCGCGGGTCACTTCAAATTCCCCCGGGTAGGGTCAGTCAAAATCCCCCACCCGCAAGACAGGACAGAAGTGGACTTGTTAGTTTGGCTTTGTTTCCCGAGCAAGGGCTTCAGCGGCCTCTTTGAGGCGATAGCTGCGTCCATCGAACTCAAGCAGATGGCAATGATGCATCAGCCGATCGAGTATCGTCGTGCTCATGGTGTTGTCTCGCAGATATGTCCCCCAG
>NZ_JBFUEK010000025.1:47500-51052 GCF_056404235.1 Mesorhizobium sp. P2_E10 | reverse complement strand
TAGCAAAACGGCCCGCATGATGCGGGCCGTTTTGGGATTTGGTTGCGGGGACAGGATTTGAACCTGTGACCTTCAGGTTATGAGCCTGACGAGCTACCGGGCTGCTCCACCCCGCGTCAACCTTAGAGGTAAGTTTTACCTTACCGGAATCAAGAGCCCCCAAATGAAAGGGCCGCTTGCGCGGCCCGTGTTCCCGTTGGCGGGCCTGTTCGTAAGGAGAAGATTTCACTGACATCCGATTGGATGTGAGTTCAACGTGCGTTTAGCAGACCTGGCAGCGACCTACTCTCCCGCGTCTTGAGACGAAGTACCATCAGCGCTGGAGCGTTTCACGGCCGAGTTCGGAATGGGATCGGGTGCAGCCGCTCCGCCATAACCACCAGGTCGGCAAAACGCACGTTGTTCGAGAAGCTTTTTGAGCGATTGGCCGCGACAATGCCTCAGGCGTTACGCCTTGGGCTCTGTCGGAGCTGTTCGCTGGTCTTTGTCGTGCCTGTCACCTCGGCGCAATCCAAAGGATTGTCGCCAATCAGTGAGCATAAGGAATGAGAACGATCAAGCCGATCGAACTATTAGTACCGGTAAGCTTCAAGCGTTGCCGCTCTTCCACACCCGGCCTATCAACGTGGTCGTCTTCCACGGTTCTCAGGGAATACTCGTTTTAAGGTGGGTTTCCCGCTTAGATGCCTTCAGCGGTTATCCCGTCCGGATATAGCTACCCTGCTATGCGGCTGGCGCCACAACAGGTCCACCAGAGATCCGTCCATCCCGGTCCTCTCGTACTAGGGACAGATCCTTTCAATATTCCTACACCCACGGCAGATAGGGACCGAACTGTCTCACGACGTTCTGAACCCAACTCACGTACCGCTTTAAATGGCGAACAGCCATACCCTTGGGACCTGCTCCAGCCCCAGGATGCGATGAGTCGACATCGAGGTGCCAAACAACCCCGTCGATATGGACTCTTGGGGGTCATCAGCCTGTTATCCCCGGCGTACCTTTTATTCGTTGAGCGATGGCCCTTCCACGCGGGACCACCGGATCACTATGACCGACTTTCGTCTCTGCTCGACTTGTCAGTCTCGCAGTCAGGCAGGCTTATGCCATTGCACTCAGCGACCGATTTCCGACCGGTCTGAGCCCACCATCGCGCGCCTCCGTTACTCTTTAGGAGGCGACCGCCCCAGTCAAACTACCCACCATACATTGTCCCGGACCCGGATAACGGGCCGCGGTTAGACATCCATAGTAATAAGGGTGGTATTTCAAGGTTGGCTCCACCTGAGCTGGCGCCCAGGTTTCAAAGCCTACCACCTATCCTACACATGCCACTACGAATGCCAATGTAAAGCTATAGTAAAGGTGCACGGGGTCTTTCCGTCTAACCGCAGGAACCCCGCATCTTCACGGGGAATTCAATTTCACTGAGTCTATGCTGGAGACAGCGGGGAAGTCGTTACGCCATTCGTGCAGGTCGGAACTTACCCGACAAGGAATTTCGCTACCTTAGGACCGTTATAGTTACGGCCGCCGTTTACTGGGGCTTCGATTCAGAGCTTGCACCCCTCCTCTTAACCTTCCAGCACCGGGCAGGCGTCAGACCCTATACGTCGTCTTGCGACTTCGCAGAGCCCTGTGTTTTTGATAAACAGTCGCTACCCCCTGGTCTGTGCCACCCTCCTCTACTTGCGTAGAAAAGGGTCACGCTTCTTCCGAAGTTACGCGTGCAATTTGCCGAGTTCCTTCAGCATAGTTCTCTCAAGCGCCTTGGTATACTCTACCAGTCCACCAGTGTCGGTTTCGGGTACGGTCTATAAGGAGGAGCTATTTCCTGGAACCACGCAGCAGCCCTTTCAATCCGATAAGATTGGACTACCTCAATGATCCGTCACTTCCTCCAGGCCCACGAATATTAACGTGGTTCCCATCGTCTACGCATTTCTGCCTCGACTTAGGGGCCGGCTAACCCTGCTCAGATTAGCTTTAAGCAGGAACCCTTGGACTTTCGGCGGGGGAGTCTCTCACTCCCCTTACGTTACTCATGTCAGCATTCGCACTTCTGATACCTCCACCACCCCTCACGGGTATGGCTTCATCAGCTTACAGAACGCTCCGCTACCGCTTGGCCCTTGCGGACCAAACCCTAAGCTTCGGTGTATGGCTTTAGCCCCGTTACATTTTCGGCGCAAAGACCCTTATTTAGACCAGTGAGCTGTTACGCTTTCTTTAAATGATGGCTGCTTCTAAGCCAACATCCTGGTTGTTTTGGGATCCTCACATCCTTTCCCACTTAGCCATAACTTGGGGACCTTAGCTGTAGGTCAGGGTTGTTTCCCTTTTCACGACGGACGTTAGCACCCGCCGTGTGTCTGCCGACTAGTACTCCCAGGTATTCGGAGTTTGGTTAGGTTTGGTAATCCGGTGAGGACCCCTAGCCCATCCAGTGCTCTACCCCCTGGGGTATTCGGTCGACGCTCTACCTAAATAGATTTCGCGGAGAACCAGCTATTTCCGAGTTTGATTGGCCTTTCACCCCTAGCCACAAGTCATCCCGAACTATTGCAACAGTTATGGGTTCGGTCCTCCAGTAAGTGTTACCTTACCTTCAACCTGCTCATGGCTAGATCACTCGGTTTCGGGTCTAATGCGACGAACTGAACGCCCTGTTCAGACTCGCTTTCGCTGCGCCTACACCTAGCGGTTTAAGCTTGCTCGTCACACTAAGTCGCTGACCCATTATACAAAAGGTACGTGGTCACCCGGGACGAACCTTGGGCTTCCACTGTTTGTAGGCAATCGGTTTCAGGTACTCTTTCACTCCCCTTGTCGGGGTGCTTTTCACCTTTCCCTCACGGTACTAGTTCGCTATCGGTCATGCACGAGTACTTAGGCTTGGAGGGTGGTCCCCCCAAATTCAGACAGGATTTCACGTGTCCCGCCTTACTCGAGGACGATTGATTGCATTACGCGTACGGGGCTGTCACCCACTATGGCCCTACTTTCCAGAAGGTTCCGCTTGTCTCTCAATCGCCACTGGCCTGGTCCGGGTTCGCTCGCCGCTACTTCCGGAGTCTCGGTTGATGTCCTTTCCTACGGGTACTTAGATGTTTCAGTTCCCCGCGTTCGCCACTTTACCCCTATTTTATTCAGGGTAAGTTACCTATTATCGATACTTGGAAACCACAGCAGCAAGTCTGCGCGATCTCAAAGAGATCGTCGCTTAACACTCAATCCTTTTGGGATTTCGCGTCGCCCTGCTGCTCTGATTTTCCAAGTACCTTAGGTGGGTTTCCCCATTCGGAAATCTACGGATCAAAGGGTATTCGCACCTCCCCGTAGCTTATCGCAGCGTATCACGTCCTTCATCGCCTGTGCATGCCAAGGCATCCACCAATTGCCCTTAAGACACTTGATCGTTCTCATTGCCAATGCCCACCCGCGCAATCCCGAAGGGATTGTCGCTTCAGCCTTCCCCTTGCGAGGTTGGCGTCCGCGCAATCTCGAAGAGATTGCCGCCTAGATCAAATCCTGTGCAGGATCCGATCCGAT
>NZ_JBFUEK010000025.1:0-45000 GCF_056404235.1 Mesorhizobium sp. P2_E10 | reverse complement strand
ACTGTCAACACCACTCAACCATGTTTTTGAACTTTTTGCGACAGAAGTTTTGGAGCCAGCGGACTGCCCCAGGGGAACATTGGGGTTGCCAAGAAGGAGCCCTATTGCCGCCGCATTGCCGTTCGACACCAAGACCAACAAAGAAGGCGCAGCGCGACCCGCGCGGCGCTTTCTTATAAGACCAAAGCGGGGTCTGCGTACCATCGGTTGGCACCTCTTATAAGAGAGCAAAGACGCCTCTCAATAAGGGGCTGTAGGACAGAGCGTGTGAGTGGGGATTTCGCCGCTTCGTTGACTTCACTCGCCGTGACAGGCAAATGTCATGGCCCAACAAAAGCGACAAGCCGTTCCGCCCGGGGAAGAAGCAGCCTTTCTGGATGCCAGACACGGAAGATGTCATAGCCGTACTCGGCAACGAGCCGCCGCTGATCGCGGACGGTCGCAGCGGCCCGCCCGACCGGCGCGAGGTCTCGGCGCGTTGGCTGTCGGGCACCTTCCTTACCGGCGTCACCTCGAGCGTGCTGATGGGCGTGGCGCTGTTCGCCGCCCTTGACGGCCGCCAGCAACTGGCGACGCCGCCCGAGATCGCCGAACTGATCAGCGTTGCCAATGGCGATGATTCCGGTGAAGTCGCCAAGACCACCAGGCTGGTGCCGCCGCGCCAGATCGCCAAGGCCAAGGACCGTCGGCGTATGGAGGTGTCGATGGTGACCAAGGTCGGCGACCGCGACGTCATCCACACCATGCCCTTCGTGCAGATCAAGATGGCGCTTGCCGCCGGGCATACGACCAATCGCCCCTATCCGCCCTTCGACCCGATGCAGGTGTTTGGCGACGACGGCGACGACAATGCCGGCCAGCCGGCAACCGCCGCGGCTACCGCCGGCCAGATCTATGGCGCCAAGGTCGAAAGCGAGATGAGCCTGAAGACGGTCGACTTCCCGATGGAGACGGCGGCCTTCGACGAAAAGAGCGACCTGTCCGCCGACGAGGTGGAGAAAGTGGTGCGCGAGGCCGGCTCGGACCTAAGCGACGGCGCCGTGCAGGTCGCATCGCTGCATTATGTCGATCCGCAGAGATTCGGCGATGCCTTTGCCGAAAGCATGGCCGGCTCCTACGACGTCAAGATCGTGCCGGAGAACGTCTCGGTGTCGCCCCGCGCCATCGCCGACGACCAGACGCCGGCTTTCGCCGAGGAAATCATTCCCTTCACCAAGGACCGCGACATAACAGAAGCCTTTGCTGATTCGGGCTATACGGGTGATGACGCCATCGGCATGGCCGAGGCGATCGCCAAATTGCTCAACGCACCGGCGCTCAAGGCAGGAACCGTGCTGCGCGTCGGTCTTGAGGTGCATGGCGACGCCGCCAAGGTGGTCCGCACCAGCGTCTACGACAAGACCACGCATATCGTGACCATCGCGCTCGACGATCACGGCCAGTATGTGCCGGCGCAGGAGCCGGAACCCAATCCCGAATTGCTGACGGCGTTCGACGACTCACCGCCGGTGGTGGTGCGCGGCAATCTGCCGAACATCTATGACGGCATCTATCGCGCCGCCTATTCCTACGGCATGTCGAAGAAGATGACCCAGCGGCTGGTCAAACTGCTGGCATCAGGCGTCGACTTCCAGTCGCGGCTCAATCCGGCGGATCGCCTCGAAGTGCTGTTCTCGCAGCCGGACGGCGACGACCAGGCGTCCGACGAGTCTGAACTGCTCTATGTGTCGTCGACCTTCGGCGGCCAGACGCGCAACTTCTACCGCTTCCAACTGCAGGACGGCAGCACCGACTATTTCGACGAGAATGGCTCGAGCGCCGAGCAGTTCCTGCTGCGCAATCCGCTGCCCAACGGCAGATTTACCTCCGGGTTTGGTGCGCGCAAGCACCCGATCCTCGGCTATGTCCGTATGCATACAGGCACCGATTGGGCCGCTCCGATTGGATCGCCGATCATCGCCGCCGGCAACGGCGTCGTCGAGAAGGCCGGCTGGGCTGGCGGCTACGGCAAGCAGATCATCTTGCGCCATGCCAATGGTTACGAGACGTCCTACAATCACCAGAGCGCTTTTGCCAAAGGCATCGAGCCGGGCGTTCATGTCCGCCAGGGCCAGGTCATCGGCTTTCTCGGCCAGACCGGCCTCTCCACCGGTCCACATCTCCATTACGAGTTGATCGTCAACGGCACCAAGGTCGATTCGATGCGAGTCCGCCTGCCGGTCGGCAAGGTGCTGAAGGGCGACGACCTGGTTGCCTTCAAGCGCGAGCGCGAGCGCATCGACGACCTGCTCAAGCAGCAGGACAGCAACTCGCTTAAGGTCGCGAGCGCCAAGATCGAAGGTTAACCCTTCGCGCCCCCGAATCTGTGCCTTCGAATCAGTGCTTTCGAGTCAATACAGACGAATCAGCTCTGCCGTTTTTCTGGGCGGGGCGACCATGGCATCCGCTCGCCGGAAACGGTCGTCCAGGCAATAACTGCCGAAAGCAGGCAAAGCAGTGCGGTGACCCAGGCGATGGCCGAGAAGGCCGCATCGCTGGCGGCGAGCCGCGTTGCATCGAGTTCGGGCGGAATGCCGGCCATTGCCGGTTCACCAAAGCCCGGGATGCCAGGCCTGACGCTAATATCCAGCACCGTCGAATAGACTAAAGCGGCGAGCGACCCCATCGCCGCCACCGCGATCAGGCCGCCAATGCGCGACACCGCATTGTTGATGCCCGAGGCAGCACCGGTATCCTTGTCCTCGACCGCTGTCATGATCGCGGTCGACAGCGGCGACACGACCAGCGCCATGCCAAGCCCCATCACCGCCATCAGCGGAAAAACCCCGGTCCAGAAACTGTGGATGCCGGCATGGCTGAGCCAGGCAAGCCCGGCAAAGGCGCAGGCAACGACCAGACTGCCTGTGGCGATCGGAAAGCGCGGCCCGATGCGATCGGACCATTGTCCGACCGGACCCGACAACAGCGCGATCGACGCCGACAGCGGCAGGAAGATGAAGCCGACCTCGGCCGTGCTGAGCCCCCATCCGGCGATCAATAGCATCGGCAGGTAGAACAGATTGGCCGACAGCGCGAAATAGAGGAAGAAGGTTGCCACATTGGCGCCGGCGAAAGCGCGTATGCGAAACAGCGACAGGTCGATCATCGGCTCACGCTGCCGGCGCTCGAAGACAATGAAGAGGACGAGCAGCACCGCGCCGGCGGCGATGCTCGGGCCCGACATAAGTCCCTCGCCCTTGCCGCTCATCGAGGTCAGGCCGTAGGCCAGCGCCCCGAACGCCAGTGTGGCCAGTGCCGCACCGCCGAGATCGAGGCTGCGCTTTTCCGTTGGCGCATCGGCCGGGATCTTGGCCAGCAGCAGATAGATCGAGAGCAGGCCGAGCGGCAGGTTGACGGCGAAAATCGCCCGCCAGATGCCATCGCCGAAAGCCGACAGGACGAGGCCACCCAGCACCGGGCCAAGTGCGGTGGTCAGCGCCGAGGCCGCCGCCCAGATGCCGATCGCCCTGCCGCGCTCCTTCTTCGGATAGGCCTTGGCGATGATGGCGAGGCTGCCCGGCACCATGATGGCGGCGCCGATGCCCTGTACCGCGCGAAAAGCAATAAGCACACCCGCGTTCGGCGCCACCGCGCAGGCCAGCGAAGACACGATGAACAGCGCAATGCCGGCGACGAAGGCACGCCGCAGGCCGAATCGGTCCCCGGCCGCACCTCCGGCGAGGATGAGGGCCGACAGCGTCAGTGCGTAGGCGTTGGAAATCCACTGCGCTTCGGCGAGGCTGGCGCCGAGATTGACGCGGATCGCCGGCATGGCGATGGCCAGGATCGAACCGTCGATGAAGCCGAGCGCCGAGGCCAGGATCGCCGCGATCAGCACAAAACGGCGCTGCGCTTGCGGACAAAACGAATCGCTTGGAAGGGAACCGGTCAGGGGGATGGCGGCAGCTTCGCTTGGAGATTTCATGGAAGCCTGCTTAGACCTGCAATGCGCCGGCAACAACCGGCCAGCGAGCGACCCACATTGAAACCAGATTCGGCAACGGCCTGACCGCGTGGGCAGGATGTCGCCGATCCCGGTGCAAACCGCGAATCTCATGCTAAGTTTTTCGGAGCAACCCAAAGAGGGAAAAACACATGAAGCGACCGCTCGAACCGTCTGCGGAGGCGCGCGGGCGCGTCGTCGGCATCACCGATGGCGTCTTCGCCATCGCGCTCACCTTGATCGTTCTCGAAATCAGGGTGCCGGCGCACGAAATGGTCCACTCGGAAGGCGAATTGCTTTCGGCGATCGCAGCCCTGGCGCCGCGCTTTCTGACCTATGCGCTCAGCTTCCTGACGCTGACCATCTTCTGGTTCGGCCAGCAGGCGCAGCATGGGTTGATCGCTAGGTCAGACCGGCGCCTTGCGACGCTGAACCTGTGTTTTCTCGCCTTCATCGCCTTGCTACCATTTTCGACCGACCTTCTGGCCGATTTCCTCGAATTCAGGACAGCGGTGCTGGTCTACTGGCTCAATCTGCTGATGCTGGGCGTAACGCTGTTCGCCAGCTGGTGGTATGCGGAGAAAAACGGCTTTGTCGCCGAGGACGTCGACACGGAAACCAGGCGCACCGTCTATATGCGCATCGTCAAGGCGCAGATCCTGTGGGCGGTCGGCGCGGCGCTCTCTCTCATCAGCCCCTTGCTCAGCGTCGGCTTCATCCTGGTGGTGCAGTTGATCTATGCCGCCGCGCTGCGTGGCTCATTGCTGCGCAAGGTCATCGGCTGACGATCCGCCGATGAACTCGACCGTGACGCCCGGCGAGACGATCTTGGCCAGTTCGCGCGCGTCCCAGTTGGTCAGGCGCACGCAGCCATGGCTTTCGGTCTTGCCGATCTTGGAGGGTTCCGGCGTGCCGTGAATGCCATAGGTCGGCTTGTCCAGCGCGATCCACACCGAGCCGACCGGGCCGTTCGGGCCGGGCGGAATGGTCAGCACCTTGTCGTTTTCGCCTTGCTTGAAATTGATGTTGGGGTTGTAGGTGTAGTTCGGATCGAGCGCGATCCGCGACACCGCATGGATGCCGGTGGGTGACGGCGTGTCCGCAGAGCCGATGGTTGCAGGGTAGGCTGCGATCAGCTTGTCCGCTGCGTCATAGGCGAAGACTTCCTTCTTGCCCTTGTCGGCGACGATGCGGGCAACCGGCGTCGCTACCAGCTTGCCGAAATTGGCAACCTTGATGATCGTTCCTGGGCGGTTGAAAGCGGCCTCCGGATTGAGCGACTTCAGATAGGCCTCATCCATATGGAAGCGCTCGGCCAGCGCTTCGGTGACGGAGGTGTAGCCCATGCGATCGAGTTGGGCCTTCTTGCTGTAGTCTTCCGGTATCGAGGCGACATAGGGGCCGGCCGCGTCTTCAGGCGTGATCGTATAGGAAGCGAACGCATCACCGCCGGATTGCGCAAGGGCTGCCTGGATGCCGACCGCATCGGTCGACTTGAGATTGCTGCCGGTGATCTCGTTGTAGGCGGCGAGCGCTTTGTCGACATTGGAGCCGAAGCGTGCGTCGATGACACCGGGCGAGGCGCCGGCTCGGTCGAGCAGCACCTGCAGGTTCGCCACGTCCTGGCGTGCGCCGAGCGAAAGTGACGGATCGACCGATGCCTTGCCGTCCGTCTTTGGCGGCAGTGCACCTTGCTCGGTCGGCTCGACGGGGTCTATCGAAGCCTCGTCCAGCGGCTGGCGCTTGACAGTGCCCGGCTCCTCGGGCTGCGAAATCTCCGGATTGATACCACCACCCTGCGGCGGATCAGGAAAGGCTTGCTCCGAATTGTCGCCATAAGGACCGGATTCTTCGACCTGCGGCTCGATGATGATGTTGCCATCCTCGTCCAGCCGCTTGCGGCGGTAGCGCGCCATGTCCTCGGGATTTTCGAGATAGTAGCGGTCGTCATCTTCGACGGGTGCACGTCCGAGTTCGCGTGCCCGCAGTTGGCGGCGCAACGCACGGCGGTCGAGCCTGGTCTGCGGCGGCTGGATGGCGATGACCTTGCCGGACTCCGCATCGACGATGACGCGGTTTCCTCTGGCATCGTAGTAGACATCGAAATCGCCGTTCTGGGCGACAAGCACGCCACCGGCGTCGTCAGAGCGAACAGCCCGCGGCGCGGTGTCCTGCGTCGGCGCGGCGAGCGCGCCGGAAGATACGAGCCCAACGGCGAACACCGAAAGGGTGAAGATCGTGCGGAACATCGTTGCCAAACTCTCCGGTCCGTAATTGCCGCCGCCCGGCAGTGTCCTGCAAGGCGAACCCTTCGCCAGCAAACCAGTTACCCCACCATAAGGTTCCAACATGAACCGGGCATGAAGATGGCGGATTTCCGGCGGCTACAGGCCTAATTCCACGCGCGTCTGCTTCGTCAACTTCAACACGACAAGGCGATGGCTTTCGCGCAGATAGTCTTTCAGCGCATCATCATCCATGCTCTGGCTTGTCTGACGCTGGATCCATTTCATGCCGCGCGAGGCGAGATAGGGTGCCGGCCGCAGGCCCGGCTGCTCCTTCAGTATGTCATAGGCAATCTCGGAACATTTGAAGGTGACGAAGGGTTCTCTCCCCTCGTCCCAGCCGCCGATGGCAAAAACCTTGGCTCCGACCTTCCATACATGGGCGCCGCCCCACTGCACGACATGGTGTGTCGAAGGCAGCGAGGCGCAGAAGCCGTTGTAGTCGTCCAGCGTCATCCGCGCCCCGCCATTTTATGAAAGGCAGCCTGGGTTCAGGCTGCCGCCTCGGTCGCCACCACCGTTGGCTTCGACCGAAAATTCAGCCGATCGGAGCCGGCGGTGACCTTGACGGTCGAACCGTCGAGGATCTCGCCGAGGAGGATCTTCTCCGCCAGCGGGTCCTGCAGTTCCTTCTGCATCACCCGCTTCAGCGGCCGCGCGCCATAGGCCGGGTCGTAGCCCTTGGCCGCCAGCCAGTCGATCGCCTCCTGATCGAGCGACAGCGTAATCTTGCGCTCTACGAGCAGGCTTTCCAGCCGCTTGAGCTGGATCTCGACGATGCGGCCCATATCCTGCCGGCGCAGTCGGTGGAACAGGATCACCTCGTCGACGCGGTTGAGGAACTCCGGCCTGAACGACGCCTTGACGACATTCATCACCTCGTCGCGCACGACGTCGACATCCTGGTCTTCATTCAGATTGACCAGGTATTCGGCACCGAGATTCGACGTCATGATGATCAGCACGTTGCGGAAGTCGACGGTGCGGCCCTGTCCGTCGGTCAGGCGGCCGTCATCGAGCACCTGCAGCAGCACGTTGAACACATCCGGATGCGCCTTCTCGATCTCGTCGAACAGCACGACCTGATAGGGCCGGCGCCGCACCGCTTCGGTCAGCGCGCCGCCTTCCTCATAGCCGACATAGCCGGGAGGAGCGCCGATCAGCCGGGACACCGAGTGCTTTTCCATGAACTCCGACATGTCGATGCGCACCATGGCGCCCTCGTCGTCGAACAGGAAATTGGCCAGTGCCTTGGTCAGTTCGGTCTTGCCGACGCCAGTCGGCCCGAGGAACATGAACGAGCCGATCGGCCGGTTCGGATCCTGCAGGCCCGCACGCGCACGCCGCACCGCCTTCGACACCGCCTGCACCGCTTCGCCCTGGCCAATGACGCGCTTGCCGATCTCGTCTTCCATGCGCAACAGCTTGTCGCGCTCGCCTTGCAGCATCTTGTCGACCGGAATGCCGGTCCAGCGCGACACGATATGGGCGACGTGGTCGGGCGTGACCACTTCCTCGACCATGCCGACCTTGCCGTCCTGGGCTTCGGCCTGCTTCAGCTGCTTTTCCAGTTCCGGAATGCGGCCGTAGGCAAGCTCGCCGGCGCGCTGGAATTCACCCTTGCGCTGGGCAATGGCAAGCTCGTTGCGGGCCTCGTCGAGCTCCTTCTTGAGATCGGCGGCAAGCCCGAGCTTCTGCTTTTCGGCCTGCCACTTGGTGGTGATCTCGGTCGATTCTTCCTCGAGGCCGGAGAGTTCCTTTTCGAGGCGGGCGAGCCGGTCCTTCGACGCGTCGTCCTTCTCGACCTTCAGCGCCTCACGCTCGATCTTGAGCTGCATGATGCGGCGATCGATCTCGTCCAGCGCCTCGGGCTTCGAATCGACTTGCATCCGCAGCCGCGACGCGGCTTCGTCGACAAGGTCGATCGCCTTGTCCGGCAGGAAACGGTCGGCGATGTAGCGGTTGGACAGTGTTGCCGCCGCAACCAGTGCCGAATCCGAGATGCGCACCTTGTGGTGCTGCTCGTACTTTTCCTTCAGGCCACGCAGGATCGACACCGTGTCTTCCACCGTCGGTTCGTCTACGAACACCGGCTGGAAGCGGCGAGCAAGCGCTGCGTCCTTCTCGACATGCTTCCTGTATTCGTCGAGCGTGGTCGCACCGACGCAATGCAGTTCGCCGCGCGCCAACGCCGGCTTCAAAAGGTTCGACGCGTCCATGGCGCCATCCGCCTTGCCGGCACCGACCAGCGTATGCATCTCATCGATGAACAGAATGATGTTGCCGTTGGCGGAGGTGACTTCGGACAGCACAGCCTTAAGCCGCTCTTCGAACTCGCCGCGATATTTGGCGCCGGCGATCAGCGCGCCAAGATCAAGCGACATCAACTGCTTGTCCTTGAGCGATTCCGGCACGTCGCCATTGACGATGCGCAGCGCCAGCCCTTCGGCAATCGCCGTCTTGCCGACGCCGGGTTCGCCGATCAGCACCGGATTGTTCTTGGTGCGGCGCGACAGCACCTGGATGGTGCGGCGGATCTCGTCGTCACGGCCGATGACCGGGTCGAGCTTGCCAGCGCGGGCATCCGCGGTGAGGTCGCGCGCATACTTCTTCAGCGCGTCATAGCCCTGCTCGGCGCTCGCCGAATCGGCGGTGCGGCCCTTGCGGACATCGTTGATCACCTGGTTGAGCGTCTGCGCGGTGACGCCGGCCTTGGAGAGGATATCGGCGGTCTTGGCCGACTTCTCCATGGCAAGCGCCTGCAACAGCCGCTCCACGGTGACAAAGCTGTCGCCAGCCTTCTTGGCCAGTTCCTCGGCGGTCGAAAACACTTTGGCCAGCGGCTGCGCCAGATAGAGCTGGCCATTGCCGCCTTCCACCTTGGGCATCGCCTCGAGCGCCGTCTCGACGCCGAGTTTGACGTCGCGGACGTTGCCGCCGGCGCGCTCGATGAGCGACGCCGCCAACCCCTCATCGTCGTCGACGAGGACTTTGAGCATATGTTCGGGGGTGAACTGCTGGTGATTGCGCGAGAGCGCCATGGTCTGCGCGGACTGGATAAAACCGCGCACGCGCTCGGAGTATTTTTCAAGGTTCATATCTGTCTCCTTCCATCACCGGCCCGCTTTGCGGCACCGGATCAGATTGCGGTGACGGGCCCGCTCGTTCGAGCCGGGTCCTGTTCACGCGAGATATGGTGCATAGGCTACGGTCTCTCAAGACGCCTTGATATCGGTCAACGCATAATATTCCACGCGCGCCTAAAACAAAAACGGCGGAGATTTCTCCCCGCCGTCTAACCTATCCGAAAGCCTTGATCGATTAGTTGTCGATGACGACAGCGGCCGGTTCGCCACCATTGTCTTCAGCCGGCGCCGCATTCGCGTCTGCGGCTGCGGCGTCATTGCCGCCATCCACCTGGTCGGCGTTCAGGCGCGGACGGCGCGGACGCTTCGGCCGCCGTGCGGCGCCGTTTTCAGCGGCTGCTTCGTTGAGTTCGGCCTGAGCGGCAAGAGCCGCCGGCGAAAAACTGTCAAACATTGGCGCAGGATCGGCCACGAAAACAGGTTCTGCCTGGGACACGAAACTCGTTTCGGTCCGAGGCACGAAGCCGGTGTCGGCCTGAGGCACGAAGCCGGTGTCGGCCTGCGAAACGGTTTCTACCTGCACAGGCGTTTCATTGGGTCGGCTCTGGTCGAAGCGTTGACCGCCCTGCTCATTGCGCGGATTGTCGCCACGTTGGCCGTTCTGGCCATAGCCACCACCGGGACGGCGGTCGCGATGGCGCCCGCCATTGTTGTCTCGGCCACTATTGTCGCGGCCATTGTTGTCGCGATTGTTGCGATTGTCGCGGCTGTTTTCCTGGTTGAACGCCAGCTCGGCCGGCGGGCCCTCGATGACCGGCTGCGGACCGGCACCGTGATTGACCACCGGAGCCTGTGTCTCATTGCCGTTGTTGTTGCCGGAATTGTCGAAATCGTCGCGATCGTCGTCGCCGTCATCGTCGAAATCGTCGCGGTTCTGCTGCGCGTTCTGGATCGGCAACTGCGCCTGTGCGGCGGCGATGATGCGGTTGTAGTGCTCGGCATGCTGGAGATAGTTTTCCGCCATGACCCGATCGCCGGAGCTCTGCGCGTCACGGGCAAGGGTGGCGTATTTTTCGGCGATCTGCTGAGCCGATCCACGGATCTTCACGTCCGGGCCGTTGCTCTCGTAGTTGCGCGTCAGGGGATTTGGCCCCTTGCGGTTGTTGTTGTTGTTATTGTTGTTGCCACCGCCGCCGCCATTGTTGTTGCGACCGCGCATGCGCCTGTTCTGCTGTTGTGGCCTCATTCGACTCTCTTCATTTTGAAATTTTCGAAAAACTCTTCACGAACGGAGGCGCTCATGCAGCCAGCCGTTTCGTTTCTTCACCGGCGTTCGCCCGCATCAATTGCGTTGGCGCCACGTGTCATCCTGTTCCGGTTACATCACTTGCCGGACGATTCCCGCACGAAGCTTGGGCGTCGTTTGCGCAAGAAGGCAGCTATTTCCAAGGAAAACCGAATCGCTAAGAGCACTGCCTGCTTCGTCTCATCCGGTTATGGCGACCCTAGCCGCATTCCCCGGCATTGCCAAGCGCTTTTTTCGCACTGCATCAAGGCATTCACAGTTCAAAGATCAAAACCCTGTCGTTACCACCAAGATCGCGGAACGCCCCGGCCAGCACATAGCCGGCCGATGCGAATATATCTGCAACGTCTTGGCGCTGCGTATGGCCGATCTCGACAGCTATCCTGCCTTCAGCTTCCAGAAACCTTGCCGCCTCGGCGGCGATGATCCTGTAGGGGCCAAGACCGTCCGCGCCGCCATCAAGGGCCTTGTGCGGGTCGAAATCGCGGACTTCATCCTGCAGATTTCCAATGTCTTGAGACCGTATATAGGGAGGGTTTGCGGCAATTACATGGTATCGGCCGCAAACTTTTTCGAACCAGTTGGAGTGGAGCGCCTCGAACCGGCCGGCAAGACCCAGATTCCACGCATTGCGCATGGCGGTTTCCAGCGCGCCCTCTGAAACATCGACGCCGGTGGCGATGGCGGCCGGTACGGCGCTGAGCAGTGCCAGAGCAATGGCGCCGGTGCCGGTGCCAAGATCGAGGATGCGGCATCCGCCTTGCTGCTCCGCTGTCGTCTTGACCAAGGGCAGGATCGCCTCGACCAGCGTTTCGGTATCCGGCCGCGGCTCCAGCGTGTCCGGCGACAGTGACAGCCGCAAGCCGTAGAACTCGCGAAACCCGAGGATGCGGTGCACCGGCTCGCCCAGGATACGCCGGCGCAAGGCGGCATCAATCGCGGCGACCATGCCGGCATCGACCGCCTGCTCCGGATTTGCGATAGCCTGCGTACGGCTCGTGCCGGAAAAATGCTCGACGATCAGCCTGGCATCGAGCGCCGGATCGGCGACACCGGCCAGCGCAAGTCGTTCCCGCGCCGCCTTGAGCAGCAGCCCGAGCTTGCCGGGCAAGATATCAGCCATCGACGCCCATATCGGCAAGCAGCTTCGACTGATGATCGGCAAGCAGCGCGTCGATGATCTCGTCGAGTTCGCCCATCATCACCCGCTCCAGCTTGTAGAGCGTCAGATTGATGCGATGGTCGGTGACGCGGCCTTGCGGGAAATTGTAGGTGCGGATGCGCTCCGAGCGGTCGCCCGAACCGACCTGCGACTTGCGCGATTCCGAGCGCTCCTCATCGGCCTTGCCGCGTTCGAGGTCATAGAGCCGCGCACGCAGGATCTGCATGGCTTTCGCCCGGTTCTGGTGCTGCGACTTTTCCGCCTGCACCACCATGATGCCGGTTGGCAGATGGGTGATGCGCACCGCCGAATCGGTGGTGTTGACGTGCTGGCCGCCGGAGCCCGAAGCGCGCATCGTATCGATTCGGATGTCTTCGGCCTTGATGTCAATGTCGACCTCTTCAGCCTCGGGTAGCACCGCGACCGTCGCCGCCGAAGTGTGGATGCGCCCGCTGGCCTCGGTCGCCGGCACGCGCTGCACGCGGTGCACGCCGGATTCGAACTTCAGATGGGCAAAGACGCCCTTGCCCGACACAGTGGCGATGATTTCCTTGAAGCCGCCGGCATCGCCGTCGCTGGCCGATGCCGCCTCGAAACGCCAGCCGCGTGCCGCCGCGTAGCGCTCATACATGCGAAACAGGTCGCCGGCGAACAGTGCCGCCTCGTCGCCGCCGGTACCGGCGCGGATTTCCAAAATGGCGTTCTTGTCGTCGGCGGCATCCCTGGGCAGAAGCAGGATCTGGATGTCCTGCTGCAGCGCCTCGATGCGCTCCTTGACCGCTGGCAGATCGGCCTCGGCCAGTGCTCGCATCTCGGCGTCGGTGCCCTTGTCGGCGAGCATCGCCTCCAGATCGGCCTGCTCATGCTCGGCCGAGCGCAGCGACCGGACCTTGGCCACCATGTCCTGGATCTCTGCGTATTCCGACGCCATTTTCACATAGGCGTCGGCAGCCGGCCCGGCCGACATCTGCGCTTCGAGCATCTCGAAACGCTTGACGACTTGATCCATACGGTCGCGGGGCAGGTTGATCATGGCGAGATGCTATAGCGGAATCGAGCGGTCGTCGGCAAAGGCCTGCAGCAGCGCCCGCATCGGCAATCCTTGCGGCGGGGCCATCAGATTGTCGTCGAAGAAGGCTTGCAATTCGTCCAGCGGCAGTTCAGTCAGCATCGCCTTGACCGGACCGATCGAGGCCGGCGACATCGAAATCGAGCGATAGCCGAGGCCGATCAGCGCCATAGCGGATATGGGTTTTCCGGCGAGCTCGCCGCACAAGGTCACCGGCGTGTTGTTGCGAACCCCGGCATCGGCGATCTGCTTCAAAACCCGCAGAAACGGCGTCGACAGCGTATCGAAGCGGTCGGAGAGCTGCGTGTTGCCGCGATCGACCGCCATGACAAACTGGAACAGATCGTTCGAGCCGACCGAGACGAAATCGACCGCCTTCATCAATTCGTCGAGCTGGAACAGCAGCGACGGCACTTCCAGCATGGCGCCCAGTTTCAGGCTGGTCGGCAGATGGTGGGCAAAGCGGGAGAGATGCCGCACCTCGCGGTCGATGATCTCGCGCGCCTGCGCGATCTCGCCAAGTTCGGTCACCATCGGCAGCATTAGCTTCAGTTCGCGGCCGCCGCACGCTTTCAGCAAAGCGCGGATCTGGGTTCTGAGCAGGCCCGGCCGGTCGAGCGTCAGCCTGATGGCGCGCCAGCCAAGCGCCGGGTTTTCTTCCTGGATCGCGCCCTTGAAGTAAGGCAGCACCTTGTCGCCGCCGATATCGATGGTGCGAAAGGTAACCGGCTTGCCGCGCGCCGCTTCGAGCACATCGCGGTAGAGTCGCTCCTGGGCTTCGGCGCGCGGAAAGGTCGAGGCGACCATGAATTGCAGTTCGGTGCGGAACAGGCCGATGCCGGCGGCACCTGCCTCGGCCAGTTGCGGCAGGTCGACGGCCAGCCCTGCATTCATCAACAGGTCGACCTGCACGCCGTCCTTGGTCACCGACGGCTTCTTGCGCAGTTCGCGGTAGACTTCCTGCCGCCGCGCCCGGAAGCGGACCTTTTCGGCATAAGCGGCTTCGAGGTCGGGCTGCGGGCGCAGATGGATGGTGCCTTCCTCGCCGTCGACGATGATGGCATCGCCATTTTCCGCCATGGAAACGGCGCCCTTCATCTGGCCGGCGACCGGAATGCCCATGGCGCGCGCCACGATGACGACGTGGCTGGTCGCAGCACCATCCTCGAGCACCACGCCGCGCAGCTTGTCGCGGGGATAGTCGAGCAGTTCGGCAGCACCCATCGAGCGGGCGACGATGATGGCGTCCTTCGGCAGCGAGGCCGCGACATCGTCCGGCCCGCGGCCCATCAACTGGCGCAGCAGCCGGTTGGCGAGATCGTCGAAATCGCTCATGCGCTCGCGCAGATACGGATCGGTCATGTGCAGCATGCGGGCGCGCATGTCGCTTTGCACTTTTTCGACGGCTGCTTCCGCCGTCAGGCCGTTGCGGATCGCCTCTTCCAGCCGGCGCACCCAGCCACGGTCGTTGGCGAACATGCGATAGGCTTCGAGTACCTCGCGATGCTCGCCCTCGAAGGCGACGTCACGGCGCTCCAGCATGTCGTCGATGGAAAGCCTGAGCGAACCAAGCGACGTCTCGAGCCGGCGGACCTCTTCCTCACTGTCCTCGTTGAACAGATTGGTAACGACGATGCGCGGCTCGTGCAGCACGACATGGCCAAGGCCGACGCCGTCATTGAACGACAGGCCGGTGAAACTCACCGGACGGCGCAAATCGAGTTCCAGTCCAGGCCGGGTCAGCCGGGCGAGATCGCCGGTGGCGATCATCTCGGCGATCACCATCGCCGTCGTTTCCAGCGCCTCGACCTCGTCGTCGCGGTAGTGGCGCATGGTCTTGTTCTGCACCACCAGCACGCCGAGAGTGCGCCCTGCCCTCAGCACCGGCACGCCGAGGAAGGAATTGTAGATCTCTTCCCCGGTCTCCGGCAGGTAGGCGAAGGCCGGATGTTCCTGCGCGTTGGAAAGGTTGAGCGGCCGCGCGCTGGCCGCGATCGTGCCGACCAGGCCTTGTCCGAGCCGCAGCTGCGCCAAATGGACGGCGTTCGGGTTCAGACCTTCGGTGGCATAGAGTTCCAGCACCGAATCGGAACGCAGGACATAGAGCGAGCAGACTTCGGCGACCATGTTGGAGGCGATGTCGCGCACGATCCGGTCAAGCCGCTCCTGCGGCTCCAGCGGCTCTTGCATGAGCTCGCGGAGCCGTTTCAGCAAAACGCGCGGGCCACTGGCCGTATCACGCATCGCGGCTTGTTCTCCAATGGCTTCTCGGCCAGCGCAGCTTCCTCGCGCACCGGCACAAACGCAACAACCGACTCTGTCTCGTTACTGCTTATCCAGACCGTAGACGGAATGCAAAGTGCGAACCGCAAGTTCGGTATAGGGACCGTCAATAAGGATCGAAATCTTGATCTCGGAGGTGGTGATGGCTCGGATGTTGATCGACTTGTCGGCCAGCGCCTTGAAGGCGGTGGCGGCGACGCCGGCATGGCTGCGCATGCCGATGCCGATGACCGAGACCTTCGACATGCCGGCTTCCGACTGCACCACATCGTAGCCGATCGTGGCCTTGAGACGCTCGAGCACGGCAAGCGCCTTGTCGACATCGCCCGACGGCACGGTGAAGGTCATGTCGGTGAACTTGCCGTCCTCGGAGATGTTCTGGACGATCATGTCGACATTGATGTTGGCCTCGGCCAGCGGTCCGAAGATGCCGGCGGCAACGCCCGGGCGGTCGCCGACACGGCGCAGTGAGATCTGCGCCTCGTCCTTGGCGTAGGCAATTCCGGTGACGACCTGCTGTTCCACGATCTCTTCCTCGTCGCAAATGAGCGTTCCCGGCGGATTGAGCAAATCCCCCATTCCGGGCGCATCGGGATCGTCGAAGGACGACCGCACGAAAGTACGCACCCTGTGCACCATGGCAAGCTCGACCGAGCGCACCTGCAGCACCTTGGCGCCCAGCGAGGCCATTTCGAGCATTTCCTCGAACGAAATCTTGGCCAGCCGCCGGGCCTTCGGCTCGATGCGCGGATCGGTCGTATAGACCCCGTCGACATCGGTGTAGATGTCGCAGCGGTCGGCCTTGACCGCCGCCGCGATCGCCACCGCACTGGTATCCGAGCCGCCGCGGCCGAGCGTGGCGATGCGGTTGTCTGGACCAATGCCCTGGAAACCGGCGACGACCGCCACCTGGCCCTCGCCGAAGCGCTTGATCAAAAACGCGCCATCAATGTCGAGAATGCGCGCCGCGCCATGCGCATTGTCGGTCTTGATCGGGATTTGCCAGCCCTGCCAGGAACGGGCGTGGACGCCCATATTCTGCAAGGTAATCGCCAGCAGACCGGCGGTCACCTGCTCGCCGGAGGCGACGACGGCGTCATATTCGCGCGCATCGTGCATCGGCGAGGCTTCACGCGTCCAGCCGACCAGCTCGTTGGTCTTGCCGGCCATCGCCGAAACCACCACCGCCACCTCATGCCCGGCATCGACCTCGCGTTTGACATGGCGCGCCACATTGCGGATGCGGGCGATGTCGGCGACGGAGGTTCCGCCGAATTTCATCACGATGCGCGCCATGGAAGCGAAATGCCTTTGACTGAATGCCGGACCGAGGGCCGAAAGCGGAAAGAACGCGCCCAGCCAAGCCGAGCCGCTGGATGCGCGGCCTCCTTAGCCAAAACAGGGGCCATCCGCAAGGACCGTAGGAAACCCGGGAGAATCGCCCGTCCCTGGAGATGGGTTCACCCTGCTTCACGATCGGCCATGATAACGACATTTTGATCCATCGCGGCAATGACACCTTCCGTCAGCGGTGGCTGGCGGCGAAAAAATTGTTGCCTTGACTTTCCCTCCCCTACGCCCGACTTCCTAGCGACCAGAGCGCGAGCCGGTTTGCGTCCGATCGCGCCTTATTTGTGAGTCCGCGGGAGACCAAGCGATGCCAGAGCCCCGACGATCGACGATCGATGCCGGAGAAGTGGAACGCTTCTCCGCTTTAGCCGCCGAATGGTGGAACCCGAACGGCAAGTTCCGCCCGCTGCACAAGTTCAATCCGGTCCGGCTATCCTATATCCGCGACCAGGTGGCGGCACGCTTCGGCCGCGACCCGCGCGCGGCGCGACCGTTCGAGGGCCTGCGCTTCCTCGATATCGGCTGTGGCGGCGGGCTTTTGTGCGAGCCGATGGCGCGGCTTGGCGCCGAAGTGGTCGGCGCCGATGCCTCGGTCACCAACATCGAAGTGGCCAAACTGCATGCGGCAGAGGCCGGCGTCAGCGTCGATTATCGCGCCACCACCGCTGAGGATCTGGCCGACGCCGGGGAAAAATTTGACGTCATCCTCAACATGGAAGTGGTCGAGCACGTCGCCGACATCGACCTGTTCGTCGGCAAGTGCGGCGAGATGGTCAGACCCGGCGGCATCATGTTCGTGGCCACCATCAACCGCACGCTGAAGGCGCTGGGCCTGGCCATCATCGGCGCCGAATATGTGCTGCGCTGGCTGCCGCGCGGCACCCACCAGTTCGGCAAGCTGGTGCGCCCGGAAGAGCTCGAAAAGGCGCTTGGCGGCGCCGGCCTCACCATCATCGACCGCACCGGCGTCGTCTACCATCCGCTCGCCGATCGCTGGCAGCGTTCGAAGGACATGGACGTCAACTACATGGTGCTGGCCGAAAAAGGCTCGGTCTGAGGGTTGATCTGGAGATTGTCAGGCCGTGGACACTGGCAGAGCCCGACAGCTGACGCTTGAACTTCCCGAAGCCGCCGAGAAATCGCATTTCGGCAAGGCCGACTTCCGGGTGCGCAATCGCATCTTCGTGTCGCTGCCCGAAAACGACCGCGCCGTGATCAAGCTCGATCGCGACCAGCAAGACATGATGACTGCAGCCGAACCGCTGATTTTCAAGCCTGTGCCGGGCGGCTAGGGACAAAAAGGCTGGACGTCGGTCATGCTCGATGCCTGCGACGAGCTGACGTTCCGCGGCGCAGTGCGTATGTCCTGGCGAAATGTTGCGCCGCCGGCTCTCCGGAAAATCTTCGACGCAAGCCTGCTTTGATAGCACCCCTGACGCTAGCCCTTCTGGCTCTGCGCTTTGGTAGTGATAAACACGCCGGCGGTGATGATGACGGCACCTGCCCAAGTGAGCAGCTGATAGTGCTCGCCGAGAAAGATCGTCCCGGCAAACAGCCCGACCGCCGCCGCCACATAGCCGATCTGGCTGAGATAGACCGGACCGCCGACCGCCTGCAGCCGGAAGAAGAAGACGAACATCGCCGAGGCCGACGCGACCTGGGCTGCGACCACCAGCGGCACGCCACCGAGCGGGCCGAACGCACTGCCACCCAGCAAAACCAGAATCCCGGTGAGCAGAATCGCGGCCGACGCCAAATGGCTGCCGACGGCAAGCTCGATCGGCCCGGTCCCCTCGGGCCAGTCGACGGTGCGGTAGATGTTGCCGGCGGCCAGGCTGACCGGGATCAGCAGCCCCATCGCCACCCAGAAAAATTCGGCCGGCTGGCCGGCTTCGCCGCGCGTCACCGCCACCATGACGGCGCCGACGAAGCCGACGGCAATGCCGACAATACCCAGCATGTTGGGACGCCGGACACGCAGCAGGATCGAGAACACCAGCGTAATCACCGGCGACAGCGTGAACATGATGCCGGTGTAGCCGGCGCCAAGATGTGGGATGGCCGAAAACATCAACAGATTGGGGAAGGCGTAGGACACCGCCGCCGTGATGAAGAAATAGCGCAATTTATGTGGGGTCAGCCGGATGCGCTGACCGCGCAACAGCAATGAGCACAACAGAACGCCGCCGGCGCCAAGCGAAATGACGAAGGCCCAGACCATGGCGGGAACGCCGGCCACTGTGGCCAGCTTGCCGAATGGCAATGTCAGGCCGAGCAGCCCGCCGGTGACGACCAGCAGGCCGAGCGCCGAATCCCAGAGAAATTTCATCGGGTGGTCCCGCTACTCACTTGCGGCACTTGGCCGGTGTTGTATCTTGAGATAAGATAACGCAGAGATTCTTAACGTCAAGATATTTAACGGTGAGACAGATGGATCGCGCGGCAAAGGCGATCGAGCAGTGGAAACGGGAGCGGCCGGATCTGGACGTCTCGCCGATGGCGGTGCTTGGCCGATTGAACGAGGCGTCTTCACGGATCGCGCGCGAGCGCCTCGCCCCGCTGTTTGCCCGCTTCGGGCTGCAAGCCGGCGAATTCGACGTGCTGGCGACGCTGCGCCGGTCCGGCCAGCCTTACGCGCTGACGCCGACTGCTCTTTACGAGGCGACGATGGTGACCTCGGGCGCCATGACCAACCGGCTCGACCGGCTGGAAAAGGTCGGGTTGACCTTGCGAGGCCCGCATCCCAGCGACCGGCGCGGCATTGTCGTGCGGCTGACCGAAAAGGGTCTTGCCTTGATCAATGAGGCCATCGCCGCCCACGTCGCCAACGAGCACGAAATCCTCGCCGGCCTGACGCAAACCGAGCGGGAGACGCTGGCTCAGCTGCTTGAGAAATTGATAGGCAGCGTGAGCTGACCGATCAGTTCCGGTCGTCGGGAAAACTCGGGATCGGCATGAATTCGACGCCGTCCTCGGCCAGGCTCTTGGCTTCATCCAGTGTCGCCTCGCCATAGATGCCGCGCGCATCGCTTTCGCCGAAATGGATCTTGCGCGCTTCCTCGGCAAACTTGTCACCGACATAGTCAGCGTTCTCGCGCACCTTCTCGGCCATCGCCTTCAATTGCGCCAATGCCTGCTTCTGCGCCTCGCCCATGGCCAGAGCGATCTTTTCCTGCTTGCGCCCGGTGGAAACGGCCGGCGCCATCAGTGCCTTGTCGACCTTGTGCGAACCGCAGGCCGGGCAATCGACGAAACCGCGCTTCTTTTGGCGGTCGAAATCGTCATTGCTGCGAAACCAGCCTTCGAATTCGTGCTCGTGCTCGCAGATCAGGGAAAAGCGGATCACGAGGCCGCCCCTCTCAGGCGCGGCGCTTCCACCGAGCCGGCATTGACGGCAAAGTCGCGGGCGTTCTTGAGATTGGGGATCTTCTTGCGCGCGGCCAGCGACTGCGCCGGATCGATCTCGGCGACGATCACCACCGGCTCATCATGCGCGGCCTCGGCGATGATGCGGCCCCACGGGTCGACGATCAGCGAATGGCCGTAGGTCTCGCGACCGTCTTCATGCACGCCACCTTGCGCGGCAGCGACGACATAGGCGCCGTTCTCGATGGCCCGTGCCCGCAGAAGGACATGCCAGTGCGCTTCGCCGGTCTGGCGGGTGAAGGCGGCGGGCACCGAAAGCACATCGGCGCCGGCAAGCGCCTCGGCGCGGAACAATTGCGGAAAGCGCAGATCGTAGCAGACGGCAAAGCCGAGCCTGGCGCCGTCGATCTCGGTGACGACGGCCTCGGTGCCCGGCTCATAGGCGGCGGACTCGCGCCAGCTCTCGCCATTGTCGAGATCGACGTCGAACATGTGGATCTTGTCGTAGACCGCAAGCGTCGCGCCGTCCGGCCCGAACAAAAGCGCGCGGTTTGCCAGCTTACCGTCGGCACGCAGGATGGCGGTCGAGCCGATATGCAGGAAGATGCCGAGCTCCTTGGCCAGCTTCCGCGACGTCGAGACGATGATGTCCTTGTCCTCGGAGGTGAAGGAAGCGGCACGCGCCTCCTTGTCGCGGATCAGCGCACCGGTCATTTCCGGTGTCTGGATGTAGGTCGCGCCCTGGCCTGCCGCGTCGCGCACCATTCGCTCCAGATCGACCGCGTTGCGCTCCGGGTTCTCGCCCGAACGCATCTGGATCGCCGCCGCCTTGAAAACACCCATCGTCATGTCCCTACCTGGTCGAACCGTTGGCGAGCAACTTGTCCAGCCGCCCCTGTGCCTCCAGTGCGTGGAGATCGTCGGAGCCGCCGACATGCGTATCGCCGATGAAAATCTGCGGGAAGGTCGAGCGGCCATGCGCGCGGGAAATCATTTCCTGGCGCAGTTCCGGCGAGAAGGAAGCGTCGTGCTCGGTGTAAGCGACGCCCTTGCGCTCAAGCAGCCGCTTGGCCGCTACGCAATAGCCGCACATCATCCGCGTGTAGATCGTCACATCGATCATCGGTCAGCAGTCCTGCCTTGTCTTGGCACTATCCACTATATAGTCGCGGACTCGTCGGCCCGAAAGTCCCCCGGCAGCACACGCGCAAAGGTCAGCACGTCGACCGCGCCGGCGCCGCCCTTCTTCAGCGCCTTGGCGACGGCACGCACGGTGGCGCCGGTGGTGTAGACATCGTCGATCAATAGCACCCGGCGGCCGGCGATCTGGATTTCCGCCTCGCCGGGCACACGGAAGGCGGCGCGAACATTCTCCTCGCGCTCGTGCCGCTCCAGCCCTACCTGCTGGCGGGTGAGTTTGACGCGGCGGATTGCCGAGGGTGAAAACGGCAATCCGCTGAGCTGCGATACCGCCCTGGCCAGTTCCGCCGACTGGTTGAACTGGCGCCTGAAAAAGCGCCGCCAGTGCAGCGGCACCGGCACGACCACATCGGCGTCCGCGATCAGTTCGGAACCGGCGCGCAGCATCCAGCGCGCCATCCACGGCGCCAGATCGGTGCGATCCTGGTACTTCAGCCCTTGCACCATCTGGCGGGCGACACCTGAATAGGCGACGGCGGCCCGCGCCCGGTCGAAGGGCGGCGGATCGGCGATCGCTTCGGCCGACAGAAACCCTTCGCCCATGTCGTGGGTGAAGGGCGTGCCCATCACCGCGCACCATGGCCGCTCCAGCAGCCTGAGCTTCGGCCAGCAGGCGCCGCACAGCACACCGGGTTGCGAGACATGACGGCGGCACCCGGCACAGACCGGCGGAAACAGGATACGCGCCGGCCAGTCCAATGCCTTTCGAGCAATACTCTTGATCTCTGGCATGGGATCGGCCACGTGGTTGGTCTCCGCACCACTATAGCACCACATGATCGGTGCGGAAAAACAGGAACCATCCGTTGCAGCCGATAATCGACACCTCGCTCTGGCTGGCGCGCAAGCGCCGGGCTTTGGCGCGCCCGGTGGGCGGCGCCGATTTTCTGATGCGGCGGGCGAGCGAAGACCTTGCCGATCGGCTGGGGGCGGTCGAGCGAAAATTCGCCAAGGCAGCAATACTGTTTTGCCAGACGCCGTCGGCAACCGGCGTGGTCGCCGAGAGCGGCAAGGTGACGGATATCGTGCGCGTCGAGGCGGACCCGGTCTTCCTGGATGGCGGGCCAGGCCTGCTGGCCCCGCTGGAAACAGTGCCTTTCCCGGCGGAAAGCCTCGACCTCATCGTCTCGCTTTTGTCGCTGCAGGCAATGAACGACATTCCCGGCATGCTGGTGCAGATCCGCCGCGCATTGCGCCCGGACGGGCTTTTCCTCGGCGCCTTTGCCGGCGCCGGCACGCTGTTCGAATTGCGCGAAAGCCTGCTCGCCGCCGAGACCGAGTTGTATGGCGGCGCCAGCCCGCGCGTCATTCCGTTCACCGATGTCCGCGACGCCGGCGCGCTTTTGCAACGCGCCGGCCTGGCTCTGCCGGTCACCGATGTCGAGACCGTGGCGGTGCGCTACGACAGCCTGTTTGGTCTGCTCGCCGATCTCAGAGCCATGGGCGAAACCAGCTCGCTCGTCGACCGCAGCCGACGGCCGGGCACACGAAAACTGTTTGCGCGCGCCGCCGAAATCTACGCCGAGCGGTTTTCGGACGCCGATGGCCGCGTCAGGGCGAGTTTCTCGATCGTGTGGATGTCCGGCTGGGCGCCCGATGCCTCGCAACAAAAGCCGCTGAAGCCGGGCTCGGCAAAGCTATCGTTGAAAACGATATTGGAAAATCCCGACCGACGCTGACCGGGTTGCCCGGATTGCGCAGCCGCTGTGAGATGACATCAGTGGTGAGCGAAGGCGTCGGCAAGCTTGCTGTCGGCATCGCTGAACAGGAACTGAATCGCATTGCCGACCCTACCGACGCCGCCGACGATGACGAGCGACAATACAGCGACGATCAGGCCATATTCTATGGCCGTGGCGCCAGTTTCATCTTCCAGAAATCGTTGCAGTAGTGGTTTCATGATCGTCGATCCCTCTTGTCAGGAACCATAACGCGGACCTGTTAAGAAAGGTTAACGGCACAAGCTTAACAGGCGGTGAAACAGGGCCTTCACACGGGATGGCCCCAAGACTTTGTTGACTATGTTCTCAGCAGTCCCCACTGCGCTTGCCGTTTGCGCGGATCACGCAGATCGAACTGGGCAGCGACTGCAGCACGCTTCTGCGCAGCGTATAGGTGTCACGATGGCCTACCGAGCCTGTGCTTGTCATGTCGAGGCCGCTGGCAAGACCGTCACGATCGGATTGCGACCGCATCTGGCTGGCGAGGAAGGGGGTCGCGATCAAGGCCAGCGCTACAGCGGCTGAGCCGAACAGCAGCGTGACGCGCAAGATGCCCATGCCGGCATCAGCGGCGCGGCTGCGATCGGGCCGGATCGAGTCCCAGTCCTTGTCGAGGCTCATGCAATCGCTCCCCAGCGGATCAACGCGCGGCCAGACTTGGCCTTCCCTCAATCTTTCACGGCAAGATAAAACTTCCATTAACGCTGCCTAAACCAAGGCAGTGGCTGTGGATCACAGCAGATCGATGAGGAACGGGATAAGCGGTGCGTCAGCCGGCGGCATCGGATAGTCGCGCATCTGCTTTGGTCGCACCCATTTCAGCGCCTGACCTTCCCTGGGCTGCGCAATGCCTCGGAAACGGCGGCAGACGAACAATGGCATCAGCAGATGAAAATCATCATAGGAATGGCTGGCGAAGGTCAGCGGCGCCAGGCACGGGATCTCGGTTTCGATGCCGATCTCCTCATGCAGTTCGCGGATAATGCACTGTTCGGGCGTCTCGCCGGGTTCGACCTTGCCGCCCGGAAACTCCCACAGGCCGGCGAGTTGTTTGCCTTCGGGGCGCTGCGCCAGCAGCACGCGGCCATCGGTGTCGACCAGCGCACAGGCGGCGACCAGCAGCAGGCGCTTGCCGGCGGGGTTCGCGCCGCTCATGCCCCGGGCGGCCGGCGATAGTGATAGCGATAGACTTCGTTGAAGCCGAGCGAATGATAAAGCCCCAGCGCCGGCACATTGACGGCCTCGACCTGCAGCCAGGCCTCGCGCGCGCCGCGCAGCCGCGCCCATTTCAGCGCCGACAGGATGAGGTGGCGGCCATGGCCCCGGTTGCGCACCGATCTGTCGGTGGCGATCTCGAACAGTCCGGCGAGATCGCCATCATGGACGCAGATCAGCGTCGCCAGCGGCTCGGTCCCCTCTTCGAGCGCGAACAGCCCGGCCTCCGGCTGGATGGCGCCGATGATCTCCGACAGACCTGGCCGCAGCGACACATCCGAACCGCTGACCTTGAGCGACGCGCCGATGAAGCGGCTGATGTCCTTCAACGGGATCTGGTCCATGGCGGCGTCGAGCTGGGCGTCCGCCAGCGGCAACCGCATGACCAGCGATTCGTCAAAGGTGCTCCAGCCTTCGCTGTCGAGATGGTTGGAAAGATCAGGCCCCGACAGCGGCGAGATGCGGAAGGTCAACGGCCTGCCATAGGCCTCGAAACGACGACTGGCGCGACCGATGCGCTCGGCAATGTGCTGGATGTCGCCGGGATCGAGCGGGTTGACCGAGTTCAGCCGCTTGGCTGGATGGCCGGCCGTCAGCCGCACCACCCAGGTGCCGTCATAATGGACGGCCGCCGCCGGCCAGGCGCGAAAGCCGGCCGCCTCGTAGCGGCGCACGGTCGCGAGCACGCTTGCCGGATGTCTGGGGACCACCGCCATCAGCTCCGATAGTCGCCATTGATGGCGACATACTCCTTGGTGAGATCGCAGGTCCACACCGTCGCCTTGCCGCGGCCGATGCCGATATCGGCGCGGATGCGGATCTCGTCGCGCTTCATGTAGGCCGATGTCGCCGCTTCGGAGTAGCCGGCGTCGCGCTCGCCTTCATGCGCCAGCCGGTTGTCGCCGAACCAGATCGACAGAAGGTCGCGGTCGGCGGGTTCGCCGGCCTTGCCGACGGCCATGACGACGCGACCCCAATTGGCGTCCTCGCCGGCGACCGCCGTCTTGACCAGCGGCGAGTTGGCGATGGACAGCGCGATACGCTTGGCCGAGCGGGCCGATTTCGCGCCGGTGACGGTGACTTCGACCTGCTTGCGGGCGCCCTCGCCGTCGCGCACCACCTGCAGCGCCAGCGATTTCAGCACCTTGCCCAGCGCCCGGCGGAACGCGCCGAGGCGGGCATCCTTAGGGTCGCTGATCGCCGGTGCGCCACGCTTGCCGGCAGCACCGGTGGCGAAGATCAGCAGCGTGTCGCTGGTCGAGGTGTCGCTGTCGACGGTGACCGCGTTGAAGGTCTTGGCCGTGCCGCGCGACAAAAGATCCTGCAGCACGGGTGCGGCGATCGGCGCGTCGGTGGCGATGAAGGAGAGCATCGTCGCCATGTCGGGCGCGATCATGCCGGCGCCCTTGGCGATGCCGTTGATGGTGACGTCGGTGTCGCCGAGCTTGATCGTCGCGGTCGCCACTTTCGGATAGGTATCGGTGGTCATGATGGCTTTTGCCGCCTCGGTCCACTGGTCCGGCCTGCCGTCCTTGACCAGCCCGGCCAGCAGATGGCTGAACTTCGCCGTGTCGAGCGGCTCGCCGATGACACCGGTGGAAGCCAAAAACACCTCGCCCGGTGTGCAGCCCGCGGCCTTGCCAGCCGCCTCGCCGGTCAATGCAGTGGAGGCGCGGCCCTTCTTGCCGGTGAAGGCATTGGCGTTGCCGGAGTTGACGACCAGCACGCGCGCCTTGCCGGCGGCAAGGTTCTGCCGGCAGAAATCGACCGGCGCCGACGGACATTTCGACTTGGTGAACACGCCGGCAACCGTCGTGCCGGTATCGAAGACCATGGCCAGCAGGTCGGTGCGGTTCTTGTACTTTATCCCCGCCTCGGCGGTGGCGATGCGCACGCCCTCGATGGCAGGCATTTTGGGATATTTCTTCGGCGCGAGCGGCGAAATCGTTGCGGACATGGAGACCTCGGGCGGCGGAAAAACGCTGGGGAAGGCCGGTTTGCCCGATACCACGGCCTGGCGCAAGGGCGTTCTCTTCCGTTTTCGGCGCCGGCAAGCCACCTGGATTAAGCTTGCATTTCAAATCCGTTGGCGTCGGCGAGGCCTCTCGCGTTATGATCCGGCCATGGGCAGGCTGGTGATCTTGGCGATGGCGTTTCTGGGGCTTCTGCTCCTGAGCGCCGACGCGCAACCGGAAAAGCGCGTGGCGCTGGTCATCGGCAACGGCACCTATGCCGAGGCCGGCACCTTGACCAATCCGGTCAACGACGCGCTCGACATTGCCGGCAAGCTGCGCAGCATCGGTTTCGAGGTCATCGAAGGCAACGATCTCGGCAAGCGCGACCTTGAACGCAAGATCGGCGAGTTTTCCGACGCGCTGGAAGGCGCCGGCGCCGGGCTTTTCTACTATGCCGGCCATGGCCTGCAGGTCGAAGGGCGCAATTACATCGTCCCGGTCGATGCCAGGCTCGACATGCCGGTCAAGCTGCAGCTCGAAGCCGTGCCGATCGACGAAGTTCTCGACATCATGGAACAGCAGACGAAGGTCAGCCTGGTGTTTCTCGATGCCTGCCGCAACAATCCGTTTGCGCGCAGCCTGAGCCGTACCGCCACCACGCGATCGGCAGCGGCTCTTGCCGGCCTGGCGCAGTTCGATTCGACACGCGGCTCGTTCATCGCCTTCTCAACTGCGCCCGGCGCCGTCGCCATGGACGGTGCCGGGCGCAATTCCCCCTTCGCCGCAGCGCTTCTGGGCACATCGCCGAACCTGGCCAAAGCATCAACGACATGATGATCGCGGTGCGCCGCGACGTGGTCTCCGAAACACGCGAGGGGCAGCGCCCTTGGGAGCAAGGCTCGCTGCTCGAACGCTTCGAATTCGTGCCCGGCGGAGAACCCGTCGCGGACGTAAAGCCGGCTGTCGGCCCCGCGCCCGAAACCAAGGTTGCGGCGCTGGAGCGTTCCGTCGGCGACAAGGGCGCGATCGAGGCTTTCCTGCTCCAAGACTATTTGGCACCGGATACCAAGGCGATGAGCGAAACCGTCAAGCGGCTTTACAGTCCCTCCGCCACCATCTTCGGCACCCGCTATGACACGGACGCCCTCATCAAGGTCAAGACTGACTGGTTCGCGCAATTTGCATCATGGTCGTTCAATCTCGAGCCCGGCAGCCTTGAGGTGACGCCGCATGGCGAAGACAGCGCCGACGCGGTTTTCGCCATGGCTTACGACTATGTGCCGAAGGACAAAGCGGCAGCGCGGCTGGCAGGCAAGGCGCGGGTGACGCTGGGACTGGTCAAGGCCGATGGGCAATGGCGCATTGCGTCGGAAACATCCGAAGCGATGAAATAAGCGCAGCCTCAGGGCGCAAAACGGATCGTTTCGTTTCATCAAGAGACCCTATATGATCCCTGGAGAAATGGTCCGCAGGGAACAGACAGATGAGTGAAGACGCCGATCCCGGCCGCAAATCGATCGGCGCGCGGCGCAACCCCGACAGCGCCGGCGCCATTCTCGATGCTGCCGAAGCGGTGCTGGTCGAGGCCGGCTATGCCGGCTTTTCGATCGAGGCCGTGGCGCGACGGGCGCGTGCGGGAAAACCGACGATCTACCGCTGGTGGCCGAGCAAGGCCGCGCTGCTGCTCGAAGTCTATCAGCGGGGCAAGCGCGTCGACACTCCCGACACCGGCAATTTGGAGGAAGACCTCGTCGGTTTCCTGAAAAACCTGTTCTCGCACTGGCGTCAGACGTCGTCGGGCAGCGTGTTCCGGTCGCTGGTCGCCGAAGCGCAGTCGGATCCAACCGCGGCCGCGGCCCTTGCCGACTATGCGCGAGGCCGGCGCGCCCATACCGGCCAGATGATCGAACGCGCCAAAGCGCGCGGCGAGGTTGCGGCCGACGTCGATCCGGCGCTTGTCGCCGACCTGATCGCCTCCTTCGCCTGGACGCATCTTTTGACCGACCGCCTCGACGAAGACGAGGCAACCATACGCGCCGCTGTCCGCTATGTGATGCACGGCATAGCCCCCGGCGCGCGCTAGAAACAAAAAAGGCGCCGCAAGCCCTCTCGCTTGCAGCGCCCTTTTGTCGTCGGCCTCAGCCTTACTTGGCGCTTTCCAGCGTATCGACCGCCTTTTTCAGGTTCGCGTCGGGAATCTCGACCTTGGCGGCGGCGCGCAGCGACTTGACCAGCGCAAAATACTTGTCGCGGATGACGGCCTGCTTGGCCTGGTCCTTGACGTCGTCGAACGCCGGCGGCTGCTTGACGCGCTTGTCCTCGACCTTGATGACGTGCCAGCCGAACTGCGACTGCACTGGCTCCTTGGTGTATTTGCCGACCTCGAGCGCGAAGGCGGCCTTGTCGAACTCCGGCACCATCTGGCCAGGTCCGAACCAACCGAGATCGCCGCCGCTGGTCTTTCCTGAGGGATCGCTGGTGTGCTCGTTGGCAAGCTTCTGGAAATCGGCGCCGCCGTCGAGCTGCTTGATGATCGCCTCGGCCTCTTCCTTCGTCTTCACGAGGATGTGACGGGCATGCACCTCATTGACCGGCGGGGTGTTGGCGATTTCCTGGTCGTAGCGGGCGCGAATTTCGGCGTCGGTGACCTTGTTGACGACGCCCTTCTCGACCAGCTCGCCATGCAGGGCACGCTGCTGCAGGAAGGCCATGCGGCGCTGGAAATCAGGATCCTTGTCGAGCCCGGTGGTGACCGCCTGGGCAGCCATGACGCGGATCTCGATGGCCGCCGAAAGGGCAGCGGCGCGGCGCTGTTCGGGCGGAAGCTGGGCGAATTGCTGCGACAGCTCGCCCTCGGCAAGCACCAGGTCTGCCTCGGTCAGCGTCTGGCCGTCGATCGTGGCGACGACGGCATTCGGATCGACCGGTGCCGCCGCGGGTGCTGCGGCCGCCGGCTGCGCAGGGGCGGCATCTTCCGCCATCAGCGGCGACACGGAGAGAGCCGACAGGCCGAAAGCCAGACCAAGGCTGGCGAGCGACGCACGGCGGAACAATAAGGACATCAAGATAACTCCAATGGGGGATTGCGAGAGCGGGAAGGGCTTGCAGATCAGCCTGATTGTGGCGGAATTTGGCGCGACCCCGAGGGCGAGCGCGGCGTTGACATCAGTTGAGCCCCCTCTTATCTGTCCAACGACTTTGCGTCCAGAACCGTTTTCCGGGCGCTTTTTGTGTTCGTCCGCGTATCACGCGGATGTGATGGGGCCGGCCGGCACCCGTCTCAAGATTGAGAATTCTATCGAAAGGACCATTGGATGGTCAGTCTCGGCGGTCTCGCCCGTAAGGTTTTCGGCTCCTCAAACGATCGCCGCGTCAAGGCGACCCGGCCCCGTGTCGAGGCGATCAACGCCATGGAAAACGAGATGCGGGCGCTCTCCGACGCCGAGCTTGTCGGCCGCACCGACAAATTCCGCCAGGACATCGCCAACGGCGCCAGCCTCGACGACCTTTTGGTACCGGCCTTCGCCACCGCGCGCGAGGCGGCCCGCCGTGTGCTCGGCATGCGCCCGTTCGACGTGCAGCTGATCGGCGGCATGGTGCTGCACAATGGCGGCATCGCCGAGATGCGCACCGGCGAGGGCAAGACCCTGGTCGCCACGCTGCCCGTCTACCTCAATGCACTGGCCGGCAACGGCGTCCACGTCGTGACCGTCAACGACTATCTGGCCACCCGCGACTCCGAATGGATGGGCCGCGTCTACAAGTTCCTCGGCCTCTCGGTCGGCGTCATCGTCCACGGCCTCTCCGACGAGGAGCGCCGCGTCGCCTACGCCGCCGACGTCACCTACGCCACCAACAACGAGCTCGGCTTCGACTATCTGCGCGACAACATGAAGTACGAGCGCGCCCAGATGGTGCAGCGCGGCCACAATTACGCGATCGTCGACGAAGTCGATTCCATCCTGGTCGACGAGGCGCGCACGCCGTTGATCATTTCCGGTCCGCTCGAGGACCGTTCGGAAATGTACAACACCATCGACACCTTCATCATCCAGCTGCAGCCGCAGGATTATGAGATCGACGAGAAGCAGAAGACCTCGATCTTCACCGAGGAAGGCACCGAGAAGCTGGAGAACCTGCTGCGCGACGCCGACCTGCTCAAGGGCGAGTCGCTCTATGACGTCGAGAACGTCGCCATCGTCCACCACGTCAACAATGCGCTGAAGGCGCACCGGCTGTTCCAAAGGGACAAGGACTACATCGTCCGCAACGGCGAGATCGTCATCATCGACGAGTTCACCGGCCGCATGATGCCGGGCCGCCGCTATTCGGAAGGCCTGCACCAGGCGCTCGAGGCCAAGGAGCATGTGGCGATCCAGCCGGAGAACCAGACGCTGGCCTCCGTCACCTTCCAGAACTATTTCCGCCTTTACAAGAAGCTGGCCGGCATGACCGGCACGGCGCTGACCGAGGCCGAGGAATTCGGCAACATCTACAATCTCGACGTCACCGAGATCCCGACCAATTTGCCGGTCATCCGCATTGACGAGGATGACGAGGTCTATCGGACGGTCGAGGAGAAATACAAGGCGATCGTCAAGGAGATCAGGGAGGCCAGCGCCAAGGGCCAGCCGACCCTGGTCGGCACGACCTCCATTGAAAAATCCGAGCAGTTGGCCGAGCGCCTGCGCAAGGAAGGCTTCAAGGACTTCGAAGTGCTGAACGCCCGCCATCACGAGCGCGAGGCGGCCATCGTCGCCCAGGCCGGCAAGCCCGGCGTCATCACCATCGCCACCAACATGGCTGGCCGCGGCACCGACATCCAGCTCGGCGGCAATGCCGAGATGCGCATCGCCGACGAGCTTGGCGACATGCCTGAGGGACCCGAGCGCGAGGCCATGGAAAAGGCAATCCGCGAGGATGTCGCCCGTCTCAAGGAAAAGGCGCTCGCCGCCGGCGGCCTCTACGTGCTGGCCACCGAACGTCACGAATCGCGCCGCATCGACAACCAGCTGCGCGGCCGCTCCGGCCGCCAGGGCGATCCAGGCCGCTCGAAATTCTTCCTGTCGCTGCAGGACGACCTGATGCGCATCTTCGGCTCCGAGCGCATGGACGGCATGCTGCAGAAGCTCGGCCTCAAGGAAGACGAGGCGATCATCCATCCGTGGATTAACAAGGCGCTGGAAAAGGCGCAGAAGAAGGTCGAAGCCCGCAACTTCGACATCCGCAAGAACCTCCTGAAATACGACGACGTCTCGAACGACCAGCGCAAGGTGGTGTTCGAGCAGCGCATCGAACTGATGGACGGAGAGGGCCTGACCGAAATCATCGCCGAGATGCGCGAAGGCGTCATCGACGAGATCGTCGCCAAGGCCATTCCCGAAAACGCCTATGCCGAGCAGTGGAATGCCGCCGGCCTCAAGGCCGAGGTGGCCGAATTCCTCAACCTCGACCTGCCGATCGAGGACTGGGTCAAGGAAGAGGGCATCGCCGAGGACGACATCCGCGAGCGTATCACCGAGGCCGCCGACACCGCCGCCAAGGAACGCGCCGAGCGTTTCGGCCCCGACGTGATGACCTATGTCGAGCGCTCGGTGGTGCTGCAGACGCTTGACCACCTCTGGCGCGAGCACATCGTCAATCTCGACCATCTGCGTTCGGTTGTCGGCTTCCGCGGCTACGCCCAGCGCGATCCGCTGCAGGAGTACAAGAGCGAGGCGTTCGAACTGTTCCAGGCGATGCTGGGCAATCTGCGCCAGGCCGTCACGGCGCAATTGATGCGCGTCGAACTGGTCCGCCAGGCGGCCGAAGCGCCGCCGCCGGAAGCGCCGGAGATGTTCGGCCTCCATATCGACGGCACCACCGGCGAGAACGACTTTGAAGGCGGCGAGACAGCACTCCTGGTCCGTCAGGAACAGAACGCCATCGTCGCCCCCGAAGATCGCGATCCCAACAACCAGGCAACCTGGGGCAAGGTCGGCCGCAACGAGGCCTGCCCTTGCGGCTCCGGCAAGAAGTACAAGCATTGCCACGGCGCGTTTGCCTGATAACTGAATAGGTCGGCGGGCACATCCCCTCTGGCCTGCCGGCCATCTCCCCCACACGGGGGGAGATCGGCAGCTGCGCTGACAGCGCCTTTTCTTCAACCTTGGGGATTGGCGAAAGCCGACGCGACATCCAATCTCCCCCCTCGTGGGGGAGATGCCCGGCAGGGCAGAGGGGGGCGCGAAGGTTCGCCGACCTTCGATACCGTCCCTCCCGAACGACTTCCTACAGCAACCCCGAATCGCGCGCCGCAGCAGTCGCCTCCCCGCGCGAAACAGCCTCCAGCTTGCCCAGCACCGCCGACACATGATGATCCACCGTCTTCGGTGAGATGGTCAGCTGCTCGGCAATCCGCTTGTTGGAAAAACCGCGTTCGATCAGCTGCAGCACTTCCATCTGGCGCTGGGTCAGGCCGGCCTGATTTTCGCGCGTCGTGCGGCGTGGCCCCCGGGCGATATTGTTGACGCCGTTGCGCCGCATCGTTTCACGCACATGCTGCGCCACCGGTCTGGCGCCGAGGTTCTCGAAAATCTCCAGCGCCAAACGCTGCGCCTCCTCGTCGCCCTGGGCGAGGGCAAGTCCGCGTTCATAGGGCGCGTTCAGCTCGGCCCAAAGCGCCGCCGCCCCCTGCCAGTCGCCGTCAAGAAGCAGTTGGTAGGGCGCGGCCATGCCTGACGTATCGCCGGGGTGACTATGCGGAGCCAGCTTCTGGCGCCATGTCGCCAGGTCGCTGAAGACCGCCCGTGTCGGTGACAGGCTCTCGGCCAGATCGATCAGCCGCAGCGCCTCATCTCTGTCGCCTTGCCCGAGCCATGCCCGCTCGGCCATGACACAAGCATAGGGCGCCAGCCGCTGCAGCTCCGTGCCCTTTTCCAGGAACTGTTTCATTTCCTGCAACAGCGGTTCGGCCGAAGGATCGCCGCGCCGTATCCTGAGCTTCGCCAGCGCAATCAACGCGGGATAGCGGACCAGCATGGTCGCATGATCGTTGGACAGCACATCGAGCGCCTCGGTGGCGGCCTCTTCCCATTGCCCCTGGCGTAGCAGCAGCTGCGCCAGCACGCCGCGCATATAATCGCGCCAGGTGACGAGATCGTTTTCGACGCAATAGTTGATGCCGCGATCGAGGAAGGACTGCGCGACGTCGAAGCCAAGCTGGTTCATCTCGCTGCAGGCGCTGTTGGTGAAGGCGCGCGCCGCATGCTCCTGAAAATTCTGCTCGAGCGCGATCTCCAGGCTGCGGGCAAGGTGCAGCCGTCCCGCTGCCAGATCCAGCCACTGCCCGGCGCTGCCGAGATTGTTGAGCGCGTGGCAGACGATGTCGGGCCGGTTCATGCGCTCGGCAAGCGAGACCGCCTTTTCGCCAAGCAGCAACGCCTCGTCCAGCCGCTCGGCCAGCATCGCCAGTTGCGATAGGTTGGAGTAGGCCATGGCGAGTTCTGCGCCGGCCGGCACGGTTTCCAGCAGCGTCACCGCCTGCTCGCCGAAGACGTCGGCGGCCTTGCGATCGCCCATCAGATAGGCAAAGCGCGACAGCCATCTCAGGCAGTCGCCTTCCTTCGCTCTGTTGCCTTGAGCCTGATGCAGGAGGCGCGCATGGCCTTGCGCCTCGATGGCCTCTTCGATCTGGCCGATGAGGTGGCACTCGAAGGCATATTTCTCATAGAGCACCGCGCGCTCCACCGCAGGCAGGCCGTCGGCATGGCGCAGGGCGACTTCATAATAGCCGGCGGCATCGCGATGTGCGCCGACGCGGGATGCCTCGCGCGCGGCGATCGGCGCCAGTTCGCGCACGGCCTCCAGATTGTGCGCCTCCACCGCGTGATGCACCAGGCGACCGGCGGAGACATCGCTGTTTTCGAGCAGGGCAGCCAGAGCGCGCTGGTTGAATTGCCGCCTGTGGCTCGTCGTCAGCATCATTTCGACGGCGCGGCGGGCGATCTCGTGGCGGAAGGCATAGCCGTCGCCCATATCGTCCAGCAGGCCGGCCGAGACACACTCCGCCAGCTGCCCGGCGCTGGCGACGCCGCACAGGCCCTGCAACGCCCAGGCATCGGCGCGCCTTGGAAAGACCGACACCGCGTCGAGCATCGAGCGGGCGCCGGCCGACAGCCGCTCGGCCCGCGCCAGCACGGCATCGCGCACGCTGGCCGGCGGCGTCGTTGCATTTTCGGCGCACAACAGTTCGGTGACGAAAAAGGCGTTGCCGGCCGTCGCCCTGTAAATGGCGTCGCCGTCGCGGCCCACCGCGTCGGCCAGCGACAGCACCGCCGCCTCGCTGAGCAGGGGCACGTCGATGCGCGCGACATTGCCCGCCGGGATTTCACCCAGCGCCCGGCGCACGCGCATCTGCGCCTCGCTGCGGTCGTTGCGCGCCGTCACCAGAAGCAGGATATGGGTGTTGACGATGCGCCGGCCGAAAAAGCGAACGAAATCCAGCGTCGCGTCGTCTGCCCAGTGCAGGTCCTCGATCACCAGCAGGCTTGGCTGCGCCTTGGTCTCGAAGATCTCGAGCGCATCGGAAAACAGCGGCAGCCTTTGCCCTTGCCGGTGGTCGATCGCTTGCGGCAGCGCCCATTGCGCCTCCCGGGCGAGATCATAGAGCGGCCCGAGCGGATCGGGTATCGACAGATCCTCGCAGGCGCTACGCAAGACGCGTGTGCCTTCTCCCGCCCGGCCGATGAAGGCCTCGACGAGCGACGTCTTGCCGGCGCCCGCCTCTCCTCCCAGCGCCGCCACCCGGCCACGGCCGCGTGCCGCCTCCATGAGCAGGCCGTCCAGTTGCTCCAGCTGTGTCTGCCGTTCCAGAAGCATTGTCATTCTCTCGCGAGATCGGGGGTTTGCCACCTGGTGGCTGCCGCCACGATAGCCCTGGGCCAAAGCGCGGCAATGTGACTTTCCACACATTGCGGTGACTCTCTCCACAAATAACGTCGCCAACATAGGGAATCGTCCCGCCAAAAATAGGGAATGGCTCCGATGTGCGCTCTTGCCGGACGTGATCATTGTCCAGCCGCGCTCGGACCGAGCGTGAATCGATAAGAAGAGGAACTTCCCATGCCTCGTTATGTGGTGGAACGGACATTTCCAGACGGGCTGAACGTGCCGATGACCGAAATCGGCGCCGAAGCGCTCGGCGGCGTCGTCATGCGCAACGCCGAAAAAGGTGTCACCTGGGTGCAGTCCTTCGTAACGCCCGACAAGAAGCACAGCTTCTGCATCTATGACGGCCCCTCGCCCGAGGCGATCCGCAGCGCGGCCCACAAGAATTCGCTGCCGGTCGACAAGATCATGGAGGTGCGGGTTCTTGACCCTTACTTTTACCGTTGAGCTCCAAAACGATCGGCACATCTCAAATGATCGGCAAATCGATGAGCATCAAGCTGCCCTTCGCGGCGATGGCGACCTGCTTGCTGGCCTGCCGGTCGGTGAAGCCGCGCCTGTCGTGGGAGGTCAAGCAACCTCCCTGCTCGGCCGTCTATGGCGGTTCGCGGCGAACCTGCCTTCGCATCTGTATGGCAGGCGGCGATTGCCCCCGGAAGACGATTATCTGAGGCGCGACATCGGCCTTTCCGAGCGTATCCAGCGGGAATACTGGCAATATTACTGGTGGGACCACTGATTCCGCAAAACCGTTTTGAACGGCAAGGACATTTCGAAAACCGCAAAGGCCACGTGGCCTGAATAAACCGGACGGTCAGTCCGTTCCGGATTGCAAACCAGACGCCGCAGCGTTGCAACGGCCCGGCCTCACGGCCGGCCGTCCTGTCGCGTCATCAACAACGAATGGAACGATCATGACCAAAACGCTTTGGACCGGGCGCTTCGCTGCCCTCGCCCTCCTGTCGATCACAGCCACGGCCGCCCATGCCCACGACGCCAACATGCTGGCCGACATGGTGCGAACGGCCAACGACCGCTTCGAGAACGTGGCGGCGGCGACCGCCGAAGGCTACGCGCCGATCCCCTGCGCCAGCGGCATCACCGGCGGCGCCATGGGCATCCACTACGTCAATGGCGCCTATCTCAAGGACGACGCGGTCAATGTCGCCAAGCCCGAGGCGGTGATGTACGAGCCGATGGCCGACGGAACGCTGAAACTGGTGGCGGTCGAATACATCACCTCGAAAGGCCCGGCCTCGCTCGGCGGCCAGCTGTTCAACTTCAACAGCGCCCCCAACCGCTACGGCCTCGGCCCGTTCTACGAGCTGCATGTCTGGGCCTGGAAACAGAACCCGACCGGCACCTTCGCCGACATGAACCCGAACGTGTCGTGTGAGGCGATGAAGGGGATGTAGGGCGGAGCGATTCTTCCTTCTCCCCGTTTACGGGGAGAAGGTGGCCCGAAGGGCCGGATGAGGGGCGGCGCAGGGGTTGGCCATTATCTCATCGCCGCCCCATCGTCTCGAAGATATACGCGCAAATCCCCCAAAGCTTGCGCTGCCCCTCATCCGCCTGCCGGCACCTTCCGCCCGTATAGAGACGGGGAGAAGGCCTCCCTCCGCCCACGTTTTCTTAATGTGTTTTGGCTACACCGAACCCAGAAAAGAGGCGGAAAACGGAGTGAAATCGGGGTGCGCTTTTCCGCGGCCACGACAGCCGGGCGGTTCTTGCCGCAGCGCTTGGCGCTGCGCATAAGGCCGCTGCTTGGCCGCATCGATGCCGTGCTGTTCACCGCCGACGAGCGCGGCGAAGCCGGCCGCATGTCGATCATCGCCTTTTCCATCCGCATCATCAGCGCCGTCATCGCCTTCGTCAGCCAGGTGCTGATGGCACGCTGGATGGGCTCGTTCGAATACGGCATTTTCGTCCTCGTCTGGGTGACGATGGTCATCGTCGGCAACCTCGCCTGCCTCGGCTTCCACACCTCGGTCATCCGCTTCATCCCCGAATACCGCGAGCGCGGCATGATGGACGAATTGCGCGGCATCGTGGTGGCCAGCCGCCTGTTCGTGCTGATCGCCTCGACGCTGTTCGCCGGGCTCGGCGCGCTTGGCGTCTGGCTGTTTTCGCCGTTTATCGAAAACTATTATGTCGTGCCGTTCATCCTCGGCGTCATCTGCCTGCCGATGATCGCGATGGGCGACCTTTTGCAGGGGCTGTCGCGGGCCAATTCATGGGCGCTGTTTGCGCTGTCGCCGACCTATCTGGTGCGGCCGGTGCTGATCCTGGCGCTGATGGCGCTGATGCTGCTGGTCGGCTACGCGCCCGACGCCAAAACTGCGATCTTCGCCTCGATCGCCGCCACCTACGCCACCACGCTGGCGCAGCTGATCGGCGTCACCACGCGCATGGACAAGAAAATCCCGGCCGGGCCGATGAAGGTGCATTTCGCGCAATGGTTCATCGTGTCGCTGCCGATCTTCCTGGTCGAGAGCTTCTTCTTCCTGCTCACCAATGCCGACGTGCTGATGGTCGGCGCCTATCTCGACCCCAACGACGTCGCCGTCTATTTTGCCACCGTCAAGACGCTGGCGCTGGTGCATTTCGTCTACTTCGCGGTCAAGGCCGGCGTCGCCCAGCGCTACGCGCAGTTCACCCATGGCGACCCCGACAAGCTTGCTGCCTTCGCCCGCGAGACGGTGTCGTGGACCTTTTGGCCGTCGCTGGTGATGGCGCTGCTGGTGCTGGCGCTGGGCTGGCCGATGCTGGTGCTGTTCGGCCCTGAATTCACAGCAGGCTATCCGCTGCTGTTCCTGCTGGTCTTCGGCGTTGTCGCCCGCGCCGCCGTCGGCCCGTGCGAAAGCCTGCTGACGATGAGCGGCAACCAGAACATCTGCGCGGCCGTCTATGCCATGACGCTGGCCCTCAACATCGGCCTCAACGTCGTGCTGATCCCGCTGTTTGGCCTGTGGGGCGCGGCGATCGCCACCAGCTTCGCCATGATCTTCGAGGCCAGCGCGCTGTCCTTCACCGTCTGGCGCAAGCTCGGCATCGTCATGCTCATCTTCGTGCCCGCCGTGCCGGCCGCCAGGGGAGACGCCTGATGGCCGCCACCCCGTTGCTCGAGGAAACCAGCGGCGGCCCGGCCGGCGCCATGGTGTCCGGCCTTGCCGGGCTGCAGCGCGACGCCGATCCCGCCCATCTCGAGATCCTGGCCAACAACCGGCCGCAGCGGAAGCTGGCGATCTACCCGGCCTCCGCCGGCTTCGACCTGGTCGAGGAACTGGATTATCTGTGCACACGCACGGTCGAGCCAAACATCTTCTTCAACCCGCGCTTCCTGGCGCCGGCAATGCCGCGGCTGGAAGACCGCGAAGTGCGGCTGGCCGTCATCCGCGACGGCGACGAATACCGCAACCGCCTGCGCCTGCTTGTGCCATTCTCGGTGGAAAAGCCGGCGGTGCCGCTCGGCGTCCCGGTCATGCGCACATGGTCGAGCCCGTTCGGTCCGATCGGCACGCCGCTGGTCGACCGCGACGATCCGGTCGGCGTGATCGAGGATTTCTTTGCGATGCTGTCGCGGCCGCATCTCAAATTGCCAAAGGTCTTCGTCCTGCCTGACATGCGGCTCGACGGCGCGGTGGCAAGCCTGCTCGCCAGCGTCGCCGAGACGCGCGGCCTGACGATGGTCACCACCGGCAAGGCCGAGCGTCCGTTCCTTGAGAGCGAGCTCGATGGCGACGCGTACCTCAAGGCGTCATTGCGCTCGCACCATTACCGCGAGTTCCGCCGGCTGAAGCGGCGCCTCGCCGATCTTGGCAAACTGGAGCATGTGGTGGCGCGCGGACCCGACGAGATCCGCCACGCCATCGAAAGCTTCCTGACGCTCGAGGCCGCCGGCTGGAAGGGCCGCGAGCGCACCGCCATGGCCATCGACCGCTACCGCGCCGCCTTCGCCCGCGAGGCCGTGCACCGGCTGGCCGAACACGATTTGTGCCGCATCCATTCGCTGACGCTGGACGGCCGCACCGTCGCTTGCCTGATCGTCTTCGTCGAAGCCGGCGTCGCCTACACCTGGAAGACCGCCTATGACGAGAGGCTCGCCGCCTATTCGCCCGGCACGCTGCTGATGATCGAAGTGACCAGGCAGCATCTCGACGACCCCAACATCATGATGACCGATTCCTGCGCCGTGCCCGACCATCCGGTGATGAGCCGGCTGTGGAGCGAGCGCAAGCCGGTCGGCTCGCTGGTCATCGGGCTGACGCCGGACGCCGACCGCCTCGCCCGTCAGGCGGCCTCGCAGCTGCATCTCTACCGCGAGACCCGCAACATGGCACGCATCCTGCGCAACCGCATGAAGAGCCTGCTCGGGCGGCGCTAGTCCAGAGATGGTCTTCCAACGCAGGCACTTCGGCTGCTCAACCGTATGCCGAGGCCTGAAAAGGCGCTGGATCAACCACGAAACACACGCTATTGGTCCCGGCGGCAATTTCAGCCGGCTTTCACGACACACCATCCAGATGATCACAAATTTTTCGCGTCACGCCAGTGCCGGTGCGGCCTTCCTATTGCTTGCACTCCTGCCCGCTCGTGCCTGGGCCGATACTTGTCCCGAGGATTGCAGCGAGCCCCCGCCGTGCGTCAACATCTACAGCCACACAGTCGCCGGCCATCTCGGCCCGGCCACGCTTGGCGCGCTGCCCCGCGTCTATGTGCCGAACCGCTCCTCCAACAGCGTCACGGTGATCGACACCATGACGCTGAAGGAAGTCGACAGGTTCTCGGTCGGCAGCAAACCGCAGCACGTCATCCCTTCCTGGGACCTGAAGACACTATGGGTGGCCAACAACGGCACCGGCAAGAACGGCAGCCTGACGCCGATCGATCCAATGACCGGCAAGCCCGGCGCGCAGATAGACGTGGACGATCCCTACAACGTCTACTTCATGCCGGATGGCAGCGCGGCCATCATCGTCGACGAAGCCTTGGAGCAGCTCGATTTCCGCGATCCTCAAACCATGGCGCTGAAGTCGAGCCTGCCGACGCCGACCTGCCCCGGCATCAACCACGCCGATTTCTCGGTCGACGGCGCCTACGCGATCTTCACCTGCGAGTACGGTAATGGCGGGCTGGCCAAGATCGACCTGAAGAATCAGAAGGTGCTTGGTCATCTCGACTTCTCGAAAATGGGCATGCCGCAGGACATCCGCCTCTCGCCCGACGGCAAGATATTCTACGTCGCCGACATGATGAATGACGGCGTCTTCCTGGTCGATGGCGACAGTTTCAAGGAAATCGGCTTCATTCCGACGGGCATCGGCACCCACGGCTTCGTCGTCAGCCGCGACGGCAAGCGGCTCTACGTCTCGAACCGCGGCTCGCACAGGATGGAGCAGGGCAAGGCAAAGGGACCGGGCAGCGTGACGGTGATCGACTTCGCCACCCGCGCGGTCGTCGCGCAATGGCCGATCCCCGGCGGCGGCAGCCCCGACATGGGCAATGTCAGCGCAGACGGCAAACAGCTATGGCTGTCCGGCCGCTTCGACAGCGACGCCTACATGATCGACACGACGAACGGCGCCGTGACCAAGATCCGTGTCGGGGTCGAGCCGCATGGCCTGACGGTCTGGCCGCAGCCTGGGCGGTACTCGCAAGGGCATACGGGAAATATGCGGTAGGTTGCGTTTGCGGGAAAGACTGATGCCCCCTAACCGGGAACAAGAAGTGAAATAGTTCAGGCGCTTAGCGAATGGATGGGACGAATCCTGCGCCTCCAAAAGTCATTATGCTTTTCTTGCGACTTGCCCACCCTGAAGGGCAACCTCAACGTCGAAGGCGACGTCTTCGCCAGCGGCTCGATCATCGACACCATTGGCAACACCAACACCACAGCCAATAGCTTGGCAGTATCCGGGCAATCGATTCACTTGCGGCAACGGGGCTGCACGATCAATCCAAAATGAGTAGCCAACTTCCATTACGCCCGCTTGCCGATAACCGAACATTAGAATATGCTTGTATGCCATATCTAAATGGGGGGAGTGAGGGGATAATGAAACAGCTTGTGCGTGGATGTTCGTACCGGGCTACTGTTGTATCTTATCTAACCCGATGATTTGGAGGCAAAGGCCTTCAAGAACTTTCAGGGCAAAGATCGGGAAAAGCGACCTTCAAAGCATGATCGATAAATTGTCGCCGACCTGAAAAACATTCGTAGAGAAACACCGTTAGCTTCGCATAGATAATAGGCGCGACCGTTACTCATTCGTCGAGCACGTCAGACAGCGCGTCCGATTTTTGTGCAAGCGAAGGTTATTCCAACCTTTATTTTAAAGGGGGGGGGCAAATGCTGACCGTTTTCAGATTTACTTTATTCGCTATTTATCGGGCGTCCGTTCTCCCAATCATGCTGGCTGCGTTTCTTGTTTGCGCAGGTGGTGGAGAGCTGTTCGCGGGCGAGTTCAAGAAGGCGGACTGCTGGTTTGAAGTTCCGCGGGATCGCACAATGACATGCGGAACCCTGCGTGTGCCCGAGAACCGTCAGACGAAAACTGATGCTGAAATCGTTTTGTCCGCGGTCGTCTTTGAACCGGATCTCGAACGGCACGAGCCAATCGTATTTCTCACGGGTGGGCCGGGTCAGCCCGTCGAAATCGGTAGCAGAGAAGACATCGATGGATGGTGGGACTTTATTGGTGCCCAAAGCTGGATGATTGGACGCCGAGTGGTCGTCGTCGATCAACGCGGAATCGGGAAGTCCGATCCGTCTCTAGACTGCTCTCCTTTTTTCGTAGTTGATCACTGGAATTCCATTTTGCCCAGTCTCGACGCGGAAAGCAGACTAGTCGATGTCCAGAAGAAGGAGCTTCTCGCGTGCAGGAGCGCCTTGATCGCCAAGGGAATCGATCTCAACGCCTACACCTCCGAACAAAATGCCGAGGATATCAACGATCTTCGAAAGGCTCTCGGGATAGAAAAATGGGTACTTTATGGGGTCTCATACGGCACACTTCTAGCCTTGGAAGTGATGAACCAGCATCCCGAGGGGGTGTCCGCGAGCATATTGGACTCAGTTGTTCCGATGGACATCAACTACCTGGATGAAGACGGCCCTAACCTTGATCGATCACTCGCCATTTTGCAGAAGGACTGCCTGAAAGCGAATGGCTGTAAGCAAGGATTAGCCGAAGCCGTCCACTCCATCGCTAGGCAACTCGATCGTCAGCCAGCGCTCTTGCGTAGCGCGGAGAAGCATCCGCGATACACATATGTTTCCGGTGCAAACTTCCTCGATCTTATATTCGGCATGCTATACGACAGGGAGACTATACCAAGCCTGCCGGAGCTGATCGAGAGGACATACAAACAGGACTACCGGCCGCTGACGGATATCATGTTTGAGCCCGACGACCTCGAAATCTCCCAGGGTATGGACTTCTCTGTAACTTGTTCAGACACCGACCCACCTGATCTGAGCGGCAAACATGACCAATACTGGGCAAACTGGGCCGAACGGAGTGACTACACCTGGGCATGCCCACTCTGGCTCGCTGATGATAGGCCCGCATCGTTAAAGAAGCCACGTCGCCTTGATATACCTACCCTGCTGTTGTCAGGAGAGTATGATCCGGCCACGCCGACTGTCTGGGCGAACCGGGCAGCCAAAACGCTTCCGTTCGGGCAAGTGGTCGTTTTTCGAGGAATCGGACATGATGTGATTGATTCCGATCCTTGTGGTTCGAAGGTGGCGGACGATTTCTTGGCAAACCCTCGACGCAAGCTGGACACTGAATGTGTCGACCAGCTGGGGGCTCCCGAGTTCCCAGGCCATGTCGAGGAACTATGGTCGGGGCTGTCGGCAATGGCTTCAAAACAGAGAAGATTGCCATTTCGATCCGGGCATCGCGCTGCGATTTCGATCGAGTAGCACGTCATTCGTCGAGAGGCAGCTTAATCGCTTTTGTGCGTTAGGACTCGGAATGGAAGTTCCGCGCTGGTCGGCCGTGCCTGGTAATTGCCGCGATGACAAACCCCAAGATTTGTCCTCACTCACAGAACTAGTGCTTGTCGCCCAAAAGTGCGCAGCGGTTTTGGGGGAACGACATGCACAAAAACAAAGGCTTAAAGCGCGTCACCTGAATCCGCTTCAGCGCGACGCGCTTTAATACCCCGCATGCGGAAGCAACCAAGTAGCGCTATCCCCGCCTTGCTAGGCTTTTGGCCTATGCGGAATCTGCTCTGAACATCGCGGAAGCCACAAGCTTCCGCTAAGAGGTTCCGCGATATCAAAGCTCGAAAAAATGGAAAATGGTGCCCCTAGCCGGAATCGAACCAGCACTCCTTGCGGAACTCGATTTTGAGTCGAGCGCGTCTACCAATTCCGCCATAGGGGCTCAGGCCGCAGGGCCTGGATGGGCGCGGACTATACGGTTGGAGGCCTGTTCGTCAACTGGCCAATTCTCCACCGAGGCGGGCTTGCGTCAAAACCTCACCTTTCGCTTTCGTCAGGTCGCGGCCATTGTGCAGCGCGGAAAATCTTTCTAGACAAACGGCGCATGCCACAGGGAGTGCCGATGCTTCGCGGACTTTACGACTGGACCTTGTCGCTGGCGGCAAGAAAATCCGCCGAATGGTGGCTGGCCTTCATCGCTTTCGTCGAAAGCTCAGTGTTCCTGGTGCCGGCCGACGTGCTGTTCTTGCCGATGGCGCTGTCGCGGCCGGACCGCGCCTACCGCTATGCACTGATCGCCACCGTTGCTTCGGTTCTCGGCGGCATTGCCGGCTGGTTCATCGGCCACTATGCCTATGACGCAGTGGCGCGACCGATCCTCGAATTCTACGGCAAGTATGACGAGTTCGAGCAGCTGCGCACTTCGTCGGGCATCGGTTTCATCATCCTGATGCTGATCACCTCGGGCGCTGCCCATCTGCCGCCGATCAAGGTAGTGACGATCCTGTCCGGCGTCATCGGCGTCAATCTGGCGCTGTTCATCGTGCTGGCGATCGTCGCCCGCGGGGGCCGCTTCCTGCTTTTGGCCTGGCTGCTGCGCCGCTATGGCGAGCCGATCCGCGAATTCATCGAAAAGCGCCTCGGTCTGATCGCCGGTGCCGCGGCCGCTGCCCTGATTTTGCTCTATATCCTCGTCAAATACGCTTTCTGAGCAAGGATGCTTTGAGCGGGCGGCGAACTCAATGGACGAACAAACAATGACAGCGACCATGGATGCCGACGCCGGACGCCAGCGAACACGGACAGCCTTGTTTCTTGCCGTCGCCATGGCCGCCACTGTCGGCTCGGCACTGGCCTTCCAGCATATTGGCGGCTACATCCCCTGCCATCTCTGCCTGGAGCAACGCACGCCCTACTATATCGGCGCGCCGTTGATGCTGCTGGCCGTGCTTGCCTCGGTGCTGCACGCGCCGGCATGGCTGACCCGCGGACTGCTGGGCATCGGCGGCCTGCTGATGCTCTACGGCCTCTATCTCGGCGTCTATCACTCCGGTGTCGAATGGGCGTGGTGGGCAGGTCCGACCGATTGCACCGCGGGTGCGGGACCGGTGGACACCGGCGGCAAGGGCGTGCTCGACGCGCTCGACAAGTTCGTGCCGCCCTCCTGCGACAAGGCGGCTTTGCGCATCCTCGGCCTGTCGCTGGCCGGCTGGAACGCCATCGCCAGCTTCATCCTCGCCGCCGTCGCCTTCCGCGGCGCACTTTCCCGCGACTGATCCAGGTCGACCCCCACTCCGTCTCGGCTTCGCCGAGCCACCTCTCCCCCGATCAACGGGGAGAGGAAAGGCGCGAAGCGATTCCAGCTGGCTCCCTTCCTCTCCCTCCGGAGGGGGGAGAGCGACTATCTGGGGTGTCAAGTTGCATTTGCGAACTCGGCTCGCGCGTCGCGTGCTTTTGCATTGAGGATGACGAGCAGTTTTCTGGCGAGCGCGATGCGGATGAGCATTTTGGGTTTTCCCGCCTGTTGCAACCGTTGAGCGAAAGCTTTGAGATGGGGATCGAACTTGGCCACGATGGCCGCGACGATGAAGAGGATGCCCCGTGGCCCGGCGCGTCCGCCACGCACATGCCTGTTGCCC
>NZ_JBFUEK010000024.1:0-54225 GCF_056404235.1 Mesorhizobium sp. P2_E10 | reverse complement strand
ACACACAAAATAGGCGGCGCGGCCCTCGCGGGCCTTAGCGCCCGCAAGCGGGCTTGAGAGATGGATGCAGACGCCCAGAAAGCAGCGGTCAAGAGCGCGTCACGACGCTATGGTGAGGTGACGCACATCCGGTTTTCGGCTGGCGAACTGGCCGGCCTCAAAGCCATTGCGGAGCGGGACGGCGTAACGGTCAGCGAGGTCGTCCGGCGTCTGGTGCGGGCAGAGGCCGGGCATCTGCCTATTGCCTCAGAGGCGTTGCGACCGGCGATTGTGGACATGGCCGATCAGCTGCGGCGCGTCGGCGTCAATTTCAATCAGGCGGTGCGCGCCATGAACGACGGCCGTGTTGCCCAGGATGAGGATCTTGAGCAGGCGCTGATCGCCGTGGGCGACCTTGTCCGGCAGTTCCGAGAGGAACTGAAGGCGATGACTGGCGGGTCCCGCAAGGCGAGGGGGCCTAGGCCATGAGCGGTCGTCTTGCTGGCTACGCGGCCGAAATCGAACGCTACCTGCGGGGCGAGTCCGGTGTGAAGCGTGAGGAGCTGGATGACGACAAGTCCGCGATGAGCGCACGACGCGAGGCCGGTGAATTCCAGGTGATGAAGCGGATCGGTGGCGGCGGCCTTAGGCAAGGACCAGCCCGCTCGACGCTAGGTGCCGGCAGGAACGCCCCTCGTTCGTCGCCGGGTGCGACAGGAGTTGTGGGAGGCTCCGTCCCCAGCGGCGCTCCGAAATCCGCGACGGCTGCTGCGACCTCCAGCGCGCCGATCATGGTYTATGGCGCCACGCTCGCCGGTTTCCGGCCGGAAGAGGAGGAGGAAGAAGACTGGAAGCGGCGCGGCGGGGGCGGCGGTCGTGGTGCGGGTCGCGCGAGCGCTACAGGCCGAGCGGCGCGGGCGGGCTATCAGGCGCGGGCCGTAGCGGCGAGGGCAGGCTACGCGGCGGGTGCGCAGCCTGCTGTGTTTAAAGTCATGCCCAATCCTCCGTCGACCAGGGAAGCCGCCGCGCGGCTGCTGAATTACATAGGGAAGCGGGAAGGCGAAAAAGGCGAGAAACACGACATCGAGATTTTTGACGAGGATGGGCAGGTCCTAGCGACGGGCGGCGCAAGAAAGGCGTTCCTGGAAAAGTTTTGCGAGACGTTCGAACCGCCCTTGGAAAATACCAATTTTATCGAAGTTCGTTTCCATCTCGCCGGCGAGGTCACCGATGTCGCCTTGAGCGAGGCCTTGAACAAGGCCTTCGGTTCGAAACCGTTCATCTATGCTCAGGACGGACAGACGGTGCAGGTTTACGCACACACGGACGAGCGGGCCGGACCGCTTGCGAGAGTCCTGGCCGGTGGTCGGGAGAATTCGCGCAGCAAGGCGCTCGACAAGATCGAGGCGCGGTTGTCTGAAGCGATGGGCGCGGCGGGGGTGGTCGCCAAGGCAGAGGTGATGGCGGCCGTCAGCCGTGAACCCAAAGCGAAATATTTCCTGCAGAAGTTCATCCGCAACCACAGCCACGTCCGCCACGCAAATGGCGAGCCCGTGCCTTGGGTGAAGAATTCCACGAAGGCGGCGGCTTCGGTCTATGATCAATGGCGCCCGCAGTTTTCGGGGCGTGAACGCCGCAATGCCTATCACCTACTTTTCTCCGCAAAGGCCGGCACCGATGCCAACGCCGTCATGGCCGCGGCGCGAGCCGTGATGGAGGAGCGCGCGCCAGGATACAAGTTTGTCCTGGCGCATCACAAGGACACCCAGCACGTCCATATCCATGCGATGGTGCAGGCGCGCTCTGCCGACGGTGAGCGCCTGAAATTCTACAAGCCAGATCTTGTCGCCTGGCGCGAGACCTTTGCGGAAAAGGCACGCGAGAACGGCATTGCGATGGTGGCGACGCGGCGCATGGATCATGCGATGACGCGGCCCTTCACGAAGGAGCATGCCGGAGCTTACAGCCGCGCCCAGAGCGATCCGCGCTATCAAGTCAGCGCCAGGACAATCGAGCGGGTGGAGGCCAAGCGGCAACGCCGTTTGGATGGACTGTCCCTTGTCGTGAACGGCGATGCAATCGCTGCCGCATGGCAAAAGACTGTGACGACGATGCGGACCGCGGGCGTAGTCGGTCAGGCTCTCACGGCAGCGGAGTCGATCGGCAACAATTTTCTGCAGTTCCGTCGCGATCGAGCAGGGGAGGGGCAACCAGGTCCTGCCGCGGGGCGCGGAGCTGATCAATCGGGGCAGAAGTCTTTCCTGTCCCATCCCGGTATGAGAGAATTGAATGCACTGATAGGAGATTTGAACATGGCGCAAACCCCCTTGGAAATGCGGCGTCAGATGGCCCGCGTCAATCAGGCTCTCGACAACATGCGCGAGACGCTGCCGCCGGCGCATCAAGGACAGTTCGAACAGTATCGTGAAGAGGTCAACGACAAGATGCACGAGCGTCTCGCGCGGCTGCAATTCGAGCGGCAGCAGCAGCGTCGTGGTGGTGGCGGTGGCGAGCCGATCCCCGAGCGCGAGGCGCGAGGGCGAGACCTCCCAACTCGGGACGATCCCCGCGAGCCAGAGCAGCCGCGCACAGGCACCGAGCAGGAAAAGGTGAAAGCCAAGCAGAAGGACGCGAACAAGCAGAAGACTCAGCAGGCTGAAGAGCAGGACCGCAAGACCCAGCGCTCGAATGATAACGATTACGAGCGCTGAGCAAAGTCGACATCTCACCCCAGCCGAATGTGCTAACTACTTCAAAGCCGCAGGATATGAACCGGATCAAACAGGACTTGCTCTAGGCCATTTGAGAAGACCAAAACACCAGAGGTTGTGTGGGGTCGACCACAGCCGACCTTGTGTCGGGGGCTCCCAATGCTCGCTTATATATCAAGCGAACGACCAGGCCGAGGTATCCAACCTGCAGAAGGGCCAGTGCAAGGATAGTCCATCCGAGCGCCGCCCAGACGGATCCGGTTCCAAGGTAAGCCCAGATCGCGACCATGGTCGTTGTTGCAGACATCCCCACCAGAAACTGCGGAAAGTACATGCTTTGCCCAGCCGATCTCGGAACCTTCGCGGTTCGAGAACGAACCCCTTTTTGCCCTATGTCCCGCCACCAAGGTTTCACTAATTTGGCAATTACGCAATTATCCGGTTTCAAGTATCGGTGCAGCACGACGTCGCATCGCCTTGCGCCGCTTGTCCGGAGTCACGGCGTGGTTTGTTAAAGCCAGTTGTCCTAGTGGCCGGCGGGCCGATGGGGCTCGCGGGTCGAGGCGATATTATTTCATGGCCGCGCAAATTCCTCGCTGGCGATTATCGGCCGCACATTGTCGATCAACCGCTATGATCGGCTGGCGAGAGTTCCGTGTAACGTGAATTTAGCTTCAGCTAATAAATCCGCTCTGCTAAGCTTACTTGTGGGGAGCCAAGGGACGGAGCGTTTCCCAATGGAAGCAACCGAATTGGAGGTGATCAGCGAGACTCTGATGCGGATCGTGACTCCAGATATGACGCCCAAGCAATTTGATCCGGGCGGCACGGAGAGAGCATCCGAACGCGTCAAAGAAGGACATCGCCCGCGCGACATTCTTTTCGACATAGCCGAGCGTGTAGACGACGGCTCTTGATCAGGAGCATGGCGCTTGCGTCCAACCAATGCCGACCGAATGGCAATCCGCGAGCAACAGATTGAGGTTTGCCACGACATGTTCGAATGGGAAGCGCACACGATTGGGGCGCTGCCGTACAGTTCGCGCATTTCTCTGCCGATATCATCGAGAATACAAGCGCGTGATCGCCACTCTGCAACTTATTGCGGACGGGCTGAGAAACCTCGAAACCAGCGAATGAAACAGGCGTCGCGCGATAGGCCAACTCCTATACGCGTTACCCGCAATGCATTGGAGAAAGCCGCGTGCCGTCGAGATCCTTCGAGAAGGACGTTCAGATACCGCTACAGTATCTTGCTGCAGCGACCTTGGTGCATTGGCAGGAGATCCCCGAAGCGGTGCGCAGCGCGATTGTCGAGACGGCGACAAGCGGTGCATTCCCCGACTTGCCGCGCACCACCTCATTGCATGAACAAAATCGCGCGGCTTGTCCGCTACAGTGGGGAGAACCGCGACTAGTGCCCGCCGGACCTAGAAGCCAAGAGGCGCCGAAAACTGTGAGGACGACGTCACTGCGATGCGGTCGGGAAGACAAAGCCGTCCGACCAAATGGAAAAAGACCGGCGCGAGGCACCCCAGAGGCTGGCGCCTTCGATCCTTCCAAGACTGGCCAATCAGGGGGCGAAAAGCTTCCTCTGCAGTAATCGGAAACCGGGTAACGACGCATTGTAAAACGTCATTAGGGTTTGGCGAGGCTCACTTTCTTTCCAATATGATCGCGCCATAGCCCTAGCCGCTTTATTCGATATTCAACAAGTTCCGGTGACGTCCCGAAGAAGGACGCGATCTCGGGAGCACTCTTGCCATCCGAGACCATTCGCTTAATCGCATCTCTTGGAAGCAAAGTGGCCGATGCCAGGAAATAGGCGTCATGTTCTTCAGCGCTATCATATGTCCGACCGAAAGAGCCAGCGATCTTAGCTATCTTGGTTAGCTTATGACCGGCAAGAATGTGCCAATATTCTTCAAGTAGCGTTACTCTTTGCCTCTCAACGGTGTGGTAGTCGTTTAGGAAGACAACCCAGCTATCCTGATCAGCACTTAAGGGAACGCTCATCGCGGACCACTCATTGCGCGAAGGTCCAGCAAGAGTGTTTCTTGTCCGTCCCGGAATACAAGATGAGTTTTGCAGTCGCTCAACCGTGACCGAATCAACGACCAAATAGAATGGATCCAGTGGATCGTTCTTCTTCAATCCTAAGTCCCTTCGGAAATCTTCGGCTGCCTGCTCCAGTTCCTCCTTAGACATTTCGATAACGTCCCCATCTGTCGGCGCGCCGCCCGGTTCTGTTATGTCACCCTTAGCGTAGTGCTGACGAAGACACACGGCTGCCTGCAACAGGGTTTGTACGGTCCCGGAGGACGCGTTCTTTCCGGCTCGGAAGTGGACGAATGCCACCCGGTCAAAGCCAAGCTCGTGTTCGTCGGCGTCCGGGCCGAGCCACTCGAGCAGCCTAATCTTGGAATTGTTGTCGGGCGATCCATCGCCCCGCTCGATGCGGGCCAGGGTGGAGAAGCTGATCCCCACAATCCCCGACAGTGCTCTTATACTAAGACCTTCGCGTTCGCGCTTCTCGCGGACCGCTCCGACGAGTTTTTTTTCGAATTCGTCCATGTTCACCAATTGTGCGATCAGCACACCTTGACACACTTCGCCCCGTTATGCATCCTGTGCTGGTGACACAGACTCGCACATCGGTAAGCAAAATGGAAGAGTTGTTGACCGACGATGCGCGGGCTGAGTTGCAGCGGATTGGCGATGGTTTGGACGCGCGCCAGCCCGTGGAGGTGTGGGACGGGGGAATCGTAATTCTCAGCCCACAGCCCACATCAACGCCTGTCCAGGAGAAAAGCAATGAACAACAGCAAAGAGCGGGAGGACCCGCAGCCCGAGCACGGCAAGGGTCCACCCGACGGCAAAGGTCGTCCGATCGATCACGGCCGCCCCGTGCCGGATCACGGATCGTCGGCCTCGCCGGCAACTACGCCGGGCAGCTAGAGAATGTGCAATGGGCATACCCCGGCGCAACTCTCCTCCCCGATGACCATGGAGTATGGCTTCTCGCTCGTAGCCAAGTGATAGATGGCTTAGCGCGAGAAGCCATATTCCTTATTGCCTTACCAGAAACCCCAGCGGTCGAGCCGCGAGGATGGGCGTTCTGGGAGCAAGATGGGCTAGTCGAATGGATCGGCCCGCGACATACCAATTTTCCTGATGGCTCGGTGTGCGCTTATCACCCGATGCTCGACAAGGCTTGGTCGCCTGGCGGCGACTTGCGCACGTTGCTCGACCTCTACAGCGTTTGGTCGCTCCGTCATCTCCACTTGGCGGTATTTGATCGGTGGCCGGGACGCCAGTATGCGATGCCTGATGAACTGGGCCAATCTGATCCCTATTATCGGCTGACTCAGTTTAAGGAGGCCGAGCTTTGCAGCTGCGGATCAAATCGGCGCTATGGCGAATGCTGCCGGCCGCATGACCTGAAACTGCCCTTCCTGTCGATTCTGCACGCCTTCAAAAGGCGTAATCTCGGTCTCGGCATCCTTGATCGAGCGCCCCCCGCCGAAATTGCAGCGTTGATCGCCCAAGGAGGACAAAATCCTCCACCCCCCATGTTGGAGGTTCACTCTACTCTGCGGGCGCATGGCGCGGACGTCAGCGGGAATCCTTAGCTCTACATCCCCTAAGCGACGCACGATTGGGTCAGAGCTTATCGAGGTAGCCGGAGATGTAGTCGCCCGCTGCCCCCAAATCTTCGTGGCAATGTTTGTTTAGGGCACCCGCCTCTTCCCAGCGTGCGCTGGACTGCTCACGCTAAGTGCTGCTACGGCGCAGGCAAACACAGCCCAATTTTTCATAACCCCCACTAAGTATCGTGGCTGCTGTGCTTTTGACTAGGAATCTCATACCTTGATACAGCAGGGCGGGCTCGAACAAAATATGGCTGATTCACCGAAACAAATGCTCGCGCTCAGAAAGCACAAAAGCACGCGGGAGCGGCTGCTTAGGAACCTCTCGAACGTCAACGACTTCGGGACCTTGAAGATATTATGGGCGGTTAACGCTCTTCAGTCGGACAATCCACCAGACGTTAGGCCCTTCCTTGCCTACCCAGACAGCGCTGCAGGCGCGCGCTTAGGGAATAACCAATTCATGCCGAAATGGGAATTGGAGAACCTGCTGCTGCTCCTACTGTCAACTCCCAAGACCTTGTCCAATCGGGTTGCGCCCGAGGAAACCTACCAGAAATTTGACACCGCCAGGATGCTCATCAATCTCCTCAAAGCAGCCGAGGCAGCCGAGGAGACCCGGCTCATCGACAATTCCAACATCCTCAACTTCATGCAGAAGCTGGGCCACAAGCAGTTCGCATGGCAACGCGGGTTTTTCAGCATCGAGCGCATGTACCGCTACTACTACGTTTACGGGCAGGGGAATTGCGCCAGCTACTTCGAAGCCCAGCACGGCTTGACCATGGATGAGTTCGCAATGAGTTGCTTGGCACTGCATGTTCAGACCTTTCGCGTGCCGTGGAATAAACCGCCAGACGCGTCGGCCTTGAAGCCCATGCGGCCTGAAGCCATTGGACTGACGCTGGATTTGATTTCGAAGGAGCTAACCGACCAACGCAGCGAAGCACAGGCCCGCATTCATGAGCTGACGCAGAACAGTGAGTGGCGGGTTTCCTACCTGCCGAGCACGCTCAGGTTCCACCCCATTATCTCATCGTCACTGATGGACAGGTACATTGCCCCCCTGCCGCAGCTCATAATGTTTCGCGCGACGTCGGGGCTCTATTATGATCTGGTGAGCGGCCCGCAATCTCTAATTGCGGAGGCGACCGACCGTTTTGAGGCGTATGGTAAGAAGCTCATCGAGGCGAGGTGCCCGCGCTTTAGCGTGATGCGTGAGAGCGAGTATGGGCCGAAGYTGACCCGGGCGCGAACGCCCGATTTGCTCCTCAAGGACGAGGGCACTATCAAGGTGGTGTTTGAATGCAAGGCCACCAAGCTCACGTTTGCCGCCCAATATGCGGATGACCCGCTTGCGCAGGCCCCCAAGGGGTTTAGCCAGATTGCCAAGGGCATGTCGCAGCTTTGGAAATTCTTCTCCAGGGCGCGCCGGCGGATTTATAGCGACGAGACGGTGGCGCCAGATGCTTATGGCGTCATTCTCACCATGGACAGCTGGTTCCACCTTGAGGACAACCAGCTGCCTGCTTTAAGGGCAGAGGCGGAGGCCCTACTTGTGGATGAGCCTGACATGCTGCCCGAAGACAAGCGCGACGTTATCTTCTGCTCAATCGGGGAGCTGGACGACTTGCTGGCCGTTTCGACCGAGGATGAGGTCTTGGAAACGCTGGCCAAGACGCGCCTACCCGAGTTTCGGGCATGGCAGCTCACGACCATCAGAAATCCGGGATATGCCTTGACGTTGCCGGCGAGGAAGTTCCCATTCAAGGTCGGCGAGGTTATACCATTGTGGGGTGCGATGCATAAGGCCAACGGTCGCGAGGACACCTAGACCCCCTTGTGCAGGATACGGACGTCATCATTATCCTTGCAGGATGTGCGGTGCTGAGCGTTACAATATTCTGCGGTATGCCGTCGTATGGATGTATCGGCGTGTGCGGCGAGGCATTGAAGTTGTTTTAGCCGTCGCCTTTGGTCTTGCGGGGCTCGGCTCCTTCTTTGGCAAACCTGAAAGGATCTCCTCAACAACGCGGAGCGGGAGCGAGAGTCAAGTCCCGGGGGCGGAGGGTATCTCTGGCACCGCTTTACGTGGCGTCTGGCGCATCAAAAATGCGGCCGGGAGCTAGCTGTCGGCGATCGCCGTAGATTGCTAGGGCTAATCGACTAGATCAGGCAAAGCATCTTCGACGATGCTGAGATTTCGATCGAAAGTCTCGGTGTCGGCTGCGTTGGCGCGCAGAGACCGCACCTTGTTCAGGATGGCCGCAACCGCCGCTTCTTTGTCGGGCGCTATGCGTGTCGTGACCGCCTTGGCCGCCAAAGCGGAAAAATCCACGACGGCATAGGGTGGCACAGCTGCAGCGTCTGTCGCTTTCAGTCGTTCTTTTGCTATTGCGCGCCGGCCTGGAGGCGGTGCTATGCGGCCTGCTTTCGCGGCAAATGTCGCGCCGCGCCGCAGACGGGCCTGCATGAGACCGGAGCGGTACGGCGGTGCTGTCGGCACAATCGCCGGGACAACAGGAGGTGGAACGACCGCGGAAGTTTCCAATGCAGGGCTTTTGGTGTGCGAAGCGTCGGTAGAGGCGGGCAGGGGCATTAACGCGCGTTTGGCGAGCTGACCGTCGGCGAAATAGAAATTGCGGGTGCCGAGGATCGGCAGTTCCCCACGCGGCAGTATGATGACCTTGTTCTTGTCGAGCGTACGGATTTCATCCGGCCGCATCAGGGGCCGCCGCACTTCCTTGCGGTGCTCGGAGCGCGTGTAATAAGTGTCGAACAACGTTGCCTTGGTGCGCGTCACGTCCTTTTGCACGTCCGACGTTTCGCCGAGCTGCTCGGAAACGTAGCGCAGATCATCGGCGTCCTGCGCGCCGAAAAAGATCTGCACGCGAGCAGCGTTGATGAGCGTCTTGCGCCCTTCCTGGCGATAGATCTCGTCTACTGCCTTCAGCGACTGCACGAAAAACCACATGGAAACCCCGTTGCCGCCAAGCACGCTCGCCATTTCGGTCACGTTCTCGAGCTTGCCGAGGTTCTGAAACTCGTCGAGCAGCACAAGCACCTGATGCTCGTCCGGACGCGGCATAGTTTCGGACATGAAGTTCATCATCTGCGTAATCAGGACGTTGAACAACGGTCCAAGCGACGTGATCTGCTCGCGCCGTACGTCGAGATAAAGAGAGATCCGGTCGCGCTTGAGCTTGCGAATATCGAACGTGCTGCGCGAGGTAGCTCGCATCAGGCGCTCGTTGAGAAAGGGGGCCATGCCGGTCCGCACACCGGCGTAGATTCCGGAAAACTGCCGCTCGGACATTTCGAAATATGGCAGCAGGGTTTGCAGCGTAAAATGCGAGCATTCGCGGCGGCGTTCCTCGCGTAGCGAGCCGATGAACTCCAGCAGCGGCTGCTCGGCGCCGTTCATTATCTCGAGGATTGTGGCAAAGGTCTTCTTCTCGTTCTGGATCGCAGGCGATTCCATGACGAAGGATGCTATGCCGGTAAAGAGGAGGCGGGCATCGTTGACCCAATAGGGATCCGCGTTCGAAGGGGGGCGCGGAAACAATGCCGCAGCGATGTTGCGAAGGTCGATGTCGCGCTGTGCTGAGTCCAGCGAGATGAAGTCCATCGGATTGTAGCATGCGGTATTGCCGTCCGGATCAGCCGGCGCGAAACGCACCACGCGGTTCATGGTCGAACGGTAACCAGCAGTCGCCGCATAGGTCTCGCCCCGCAGGTCGAGAACCACGAGCGAATGCGGCCAGGTCAAGGCGTTCGGGATGATGAGAGACGTGCCTTTACCGGAGCGCGGCGGCCCTATGACGAAGCCGCCGATATCATCGCCATCAATCCACAATTTCTTGCCGCCGATCAGCTTGCGCTGCGTCAAGTGGATCTTGCCGGAGCGCTGATCGCGGCCGGGCGACAGAATTTCTGCGAGCCTGCCGCCGGCTCGACCGACGAAGACGCCGCCCACTTTCGTCAGGCCGGTTCTCGATATGTCGCTCATGGTCATGAAGCGAGAGTCGTTGCGTTTTCTCGGACGCATGAGAAACAAGCTGACCAGTGGCAAGAGAAACCCAAAAAATCCCGCGGCAATGGCGTATTGCACCCGGTCAAAATTTCTCGCGGTCACGTCAGTCCAGGCCTGACGAACAACCGGCAAGGGATTAGCGTTCAGCTGGTCAAACAGGACGTGGGAGCCAGTCCGGTACCAATCTGTCGCGACATAGGCGACCGTGAAGAGCAGGGCGCCCATGGCCATCGCCATGAGCACCATAAAAATTGCTGTTGCGATTTTCTGCATGGATGGGCCTCGCTAGATCATCTCCGCCTTGGTGAACTTGATCTCGCTGATGCCGCGCCGGCCGCCTTCGGTGCGGTCCATCTGGACGACCACCGGAATGACCTCGCGCAGATAGTCGAGGATTTCGCTCCGTGAGAGCCCCGTGCTGCCCTGCATGACCATGAGCGCCAGCCGCTCGTAGGCGGACCGGGCGGAATTGGCATGAACGGTCGTGAGCGAACCCGGATGGCCGGTGTTGATCGCCTGCAGAAATGCGAAGGTTTCAGCGCCACGTAACTCGCCCAACAGCAGACGGTCGGGTCGCATGCGAAGCGAGGCTTCGAGAAGCTGTTGCGCGGAGACTTTGGCAAGGCCCTGGTCGCCCTTCGAGGCAATCAGGGTGACGTTGTTGGGAGCCGGCAGCCTCAGTTCGCGCGTGTCTTCGATCGTGATGATCCGTTCATGAGCCGGGATCTCCTTCAGGAGTGCATTCAAGAACGTCGTCTTACCAGTCGACGTGCCGCCTGAAACGACGATCGAGACGCGGTTGCGCACCGCATACTGCAGGAACTCCATCGGCGACGTGTCCTGCAACATCTCGACAAGCCGCTTTTCTTCGACCGACAGCGCCAGTGCGCTGCCCATCGCCGTGTTCTCGAATGCGCCGAGATCCTTGTAGGCATCAAGGCTCATATCTATGATGACCTGCTTGCGAATGGAAATCGCGCCGCCTTCAGGAGCTGCTGGCGGCAAGATGCATTGGATGCGCTCGCCTGAGGGTAGTGCTGCCGACAGGACCGGCTTTTCTTCGTTGATAACCTGATTTGTCGCCGACGCGACGCCCGTCGAGATGTTGCGGATCCACCCGGGCGTGACCTCGCGCTTGACGACGTGCTCCATTTCCTTACCGCCGAGGCGTTCGATGAACAGTTCACCCGGCCTGTTGATCGCAATCTCGGAAACCGAGTCTTCGTTCAAATAGGACCATATTGGCTCCAGATGAGCGCGCAGGACCGGGGCTCTTGCCCAAGGGTCGGGGAGGGGATGCACGGCGTTCATTTCACCGGGCTCCCATAGCCGGGATAAAAATGATCCTTTGGCGTCGCGTAGAGAGGCGTCGGATCGATCGAGGTCTTCGGCCGTCCACCTGCCTTCAGGCGCGCCACTTCTTCCTGAACGGGATCGGCGTACAAATCCGAGAAATCGAGATCTCGCCGCACCAGCACGACCACCGATGTGCCTTGGTCGACATAGACTGTCGGGCCAATGTTCTGCGTGTCGCGAAACGCCTCTTGCGCGAGTTGCTGCAGGGCGGTCGATGACTTATCGAACGCGATGCCGCGGGCGTCGCGCTGCGAACCATTGCCACCATAAGTTACGGTCGTGGTCTCACCGGTTACGGGATCGGTCGTCGACACCTGGCGCTGTTGTCCATCCTGGCTGCTGTCGCCAAGCGAGGACAGATATTCAGAGACACCGCCAACAACGGAAAGCATGATGGCGTTGCCGTACCGTTCAGCCCAGTGCGTATCGACTCGGCCGCCCATGCCACCCCGGCCGAGCGCGTCTGCACCGGGCGACTTGATATCGACGGAAATGCCATCCGACCGTATGACCCTGTTCCAGACGATGAACACACGCTTTTGTCCACGCGCAAGCCCCGAGCGATATTCACCGGTCAGGCGCGAGCCCTTCGGAATGAGAATCCGCCTGCCGTCGAGCGAAAAGACATCCTCCCGCACGACAGCGCGCACCGCGCCGGGAAGGTCGGTGTTAACAGCGGTTTCCAAATAGCCGCGAAGGATCGTTCCTTCAGGGATCAACGCATCGGTACGCCGGAAGACCCTGGCTTTGACGATGCTGGAAGAGCTTGCCTCGGACTGCGCCAGGAATGCCTTGTTGGGGTCACTGTCGGCGCCGGGGACCGGGATGATCTGACCGTCGGGCGCGATTTCGGCCTGTGCCGCCTGGGCGCCGGTATCCGTCGAGCCGGTTTCACCATTTGTCACCATCTGGTTGGATCGTAGGCGTTCCCACACGGCCTTTTCATGCTCGGCGGCCTCAGCCTTGCGGCGCGCCTCGTCATCAGCCTCGGCCTTGCGGCGCGCTTCTTCCGCCTCGGCCTTGCGGCGAGCTTCCTCGGCCGCCATTTGTGCTTCCAGCGCCCGCCGCTGCGCATCGAGATCCGCGCCCTCCTGCACTGTCTGATCGACGTTGTCGGCTTGTTGCGTGGCCTTCTGGTCGTCAGCCGGTGGCGGCACCACGATCTGGTCGATCGTGCCGTCGGCCGGTTGCGGCGGCTCGTTCAACGCCGGCGGGCGAAACTCCGGCGGGTTGAAGTTTTCCTCGCCATCGCTGCGAAGATCGCGCGATACCGTCTCCCGAGGCCAGTTCAGCCATATCAGCGCGCCCACCAGCACCACGCCGAGGCCGACCAGGGCGATTTTGGTACCCACACCCGCACCGCGGCGCGCCACCGTCGGGCTGCCGTCCAGTTGGTTATAATCGATCTGCGTCATCACCGCCCTCCGCTGGACCCGAACAGGGTGGAACCACCTGTCAGTTTCGTTGGACCGTAGACCTGCTCGACTGGATCGATAGCGTTGGGTCGAGCCCGGTTGTAAAGGCAGAGTGTCTTGCCATCGGCTCGCAGGGTGAATTGCCGTGCCACCTTGTCGATGACGGTGTATTTGCCCTGAGTGCGAACGTTGACCAGCGACTCATGGCGCTTGTCGTCGACCACGAAAATCGCCGGAATGTCACCCTTGAACTCCAGAAACACCTTGGTGCCGTCGTCGAATACGGTGCGCGGCTTCAAGCTGTCATCGCCTTTGTACGCATAGTCGTAATTGAGATCGGCATAGTTCAGGTCCTTCAAATCCGGATCGGCGGCGCTCTCCTTGGCCTGTGAAAGCAGGTGCGCGTTGATATCCTCGTCCGGGTATTTGAACCGGACCTGGAACGATGCCCGGTCGCGGCTATTGTCAGTTGCCTGCAGCAGCAGGGAATAGACGCGCCGGTTGGTGACCACGTTGACGTTGGTCCACGCATCGCGCTCCAGCGGCTTGACAAACAGAAATCGCGATCCGCGTTTGGGGATGATCGACCAGCCTTTCGTGTCGCCGGCGGAGACGGTTTCGATGACTTCGGTCGGGCTGAGCTCGACCATCGTGGAAATGCCAAGAGCAGCACGCACCGAGGTCACGTCGTCATTGYTGAAGGTGACATATCGGATGCGGCCATCGCGCGCCGCCGCGCTATGGGTCGCGCAGAATAGAAGGGCGGCACAGAGCGCTAGCTTCACGCGCCGTCTCATTGCAGGCTCCCTGCGGCCGGTGCCGATTCCTGGTCGCGTCGGTAATCCGTAACCTGAAATCCCAACGGGTTGTCGAAACGCCATTCGTTCTTGAGCGGTGTTGAGGTGTAGCGGAATTTTATCACCGCCACCCAATTGTCGGCGGTGGATGAATTGTCCCGACGCGTGGTCGTAGCAAAGCGCACCGAGGCCGTGTTGCGATTGAGCAGGGAAACCGACTTGATCTCGACCGCCACGGTGACATTGCGGCCATAGGTCTTGTCCAACGATTGCGGATTTGCAGGCGTGAAAAGCCAAGTCAGATCCTTGGACGCTGCGTCGGTGGAGTAGAGCTGCGCCAGGTCGTAATTCTGTTTCAGCTCACGCGAATCGTAGGTTTCGCGCGCACGAATGTAGCGCACCAGATTTGCCGCCGTGACGGCCTCGTTCTGCGACAAATCTCCAGGCTTCAGCGCGCGCATGATCTCGAGGTAGCCCGTCGATTTGTCGACCTCGACAACGTACGGTTCGAACTGTCGGAGCGGCAGGATCAGCACGAGCGCCAGCAGCGAAAGTACCGCCACCAGTCCGGAAACGCCGCTGACGATCCAGGCCAATGTACGCGATCGCCGCATTGACCTGTGCGTGTCGTCTTCCCAGGTGGCGCCCGCCCTGTAATAGCGTCTGTCGACGAGCTCGCTGCCGCTGTTAGCGGCTGTTTCCGATGGAGTTGACACTTACTATTGCCTCGTTTGCGTGACGCATCCTGATCCAGGGCCGCGATCGATGATCGTTCGTGTGTTCTAGGCCAGAGGCCTGGCGTTATCGCGCACACCATGCTGGATGGCGGACCGAGCTGCGTCGTCCGCCCTTGCTGCTCGCGGGGATCGGAAGCTGTTTGCCACGAGCTGCCGGGCGCCCCGAGCGGCGCGGCCGGCGGCCCATCGTGCACCGGAGTAGCGCACGGCGTTTGTGCCGAAGTTTCTATAAGGGTTGTATGCGCCCACGGTGCTGAGATACCCGCCGCCATTCAGGATGGAAGCAATCGAGGGTATCTGCATGAGAACGTAGATCCCGATGATCGTCACCAGCACCAGGGGCAGCACCAGCGACATCTTGCTGTCCATACTCGCTCCACCTGATGTGGCGGTGTTCAGCGCCGCATTGACGAGCGAGAAGTAGAAACCGAGAAAGCCGTAGATCAGGATTTGCTGGATCATCAGGAAGGTGGTCAGCGAAAGAAAGCCTTCGCTCATGCGCGAGGACCATCGGTAAAGCCAAAGAATGATCCATATCGGCGCCAGGGCGAGCGTAATGAACAACATCACCTTGGCGGCGATAATCGCGGCAATGGCAAGCGCTGCGAAGATGATGGCCGACAGCAGGACGAGCAGCGACAAGAGCGCGCCAAAGATGTCATAGAAGGATCCGCTATACACCTGATTGGCGACGTCCTGGGCCCCTTTGTAGAGGTTGTCGATCAGCGCCGGAATTGCCGCCTGATCGCTGAGCTGATTGCCGGTGGCTCGCGACACGGCGCCGACGATGACCTTGCCGACCTCATCTGGAATGCTTTGGACAAGCTGATAGATCGTCGCGGAAAATGTGCCCCATCCGGTCAGCAGCAGATAGATGATGACGGCGCGACCGAGGCGATAGGCCGCTTCGAGCGGCGAAATCGACTCCCGCCCGCTCAGGATCGAATAGCCCCACCACACGATATAGAGGGTGAGCATGAGGGTGAAGACGTTGCCCATCGCATTGCCCAACTGCATATAGACGGTGCGGACGAAGTCCTCGCCGATGTTGTCAATGCCACCCAGAATGTTTGCGGCGAGACCGTTCATGGATCCTCGTCAATGATGCTGGCGAACGGCGTTGAATTGACCGGTTTTAGCGCGCCGCATTCGTCGGTGCGGGCATACGCCAAAGGCCCGCACGGCGCTTTCCGTTCGCGATTTGCGCATCCAAACAGCACTGCGCCGAGCCCAATTACAGCGCATATGCGCAGCACTCGCCTCGACAAGCGCTAGCCTCCGCTCTTGCCAAATTCCGCGAACGGATTGACGTTGCGCGGCGTCATCATCTTCTGGACTTGGCTCTGGCGAAGAAGGTCCCCCTTCAGCTTCTCATTCAGGGCCGCGACCGCGCCGTTCTGGACACCGATCAATTCGTTGACCGCGCGCGCATTTTCCAGCTGCATTCGGGTGTTCTGGTCCACCGATCCCTTGACGTCCTGTGACTGCCCGATCTGCCCACTCGCAGACTGGAGGGACTGTTGGCGCTGGGTGACACCCTGCGAAGCCTGCGAGGTCAATGCGCTTAGCAGCGAGGCCACATTGACGCTGCCGCCATAGGCCGTGTTGACGGCGCTGGTCTCCTTGCCGGCAATCTGCTGGAGCTGCTTCACCAGCTGGAGCCCATTGATGACGGCGCCTGCGATTTTCTGGATTTCGGGCGAAAGGCCACCAAACGAAAGAGCCCCGCCGTTCAGGATCGATCCGAACGAGGGAGCCTGGGCAATCGACATGTTGCCGCCAAGACCCATTTGTCCGATGCCGAGCGAACCGTCGCGACTGCCGCTGAGAGCCTGCAGGATCTCTTCACTCTTTTTCAGGATATCCTTGTTCGAATCCATGATGGAGTTGGTGTTGTCCGCATTCTTGCGGGCGACATCGAGATTGGCGCCATCAATGACCGCAATCTGTGCGTGGGCCGTGCTTGCCCAAAGCGCCAGACTGGCAGCAATCGCGAATTTTTTCATGTCAGCCTCCTATTGCTGTAGAGAATTGATCATGCTGGCAGCGCCGGCAGGATCACTGGTGATGATCATCGAGCGGCTGTCGGCCGAGCTTGYCCCCGCGTTCTCAAGTGCGCATGGTTGCCACCGGCCGCGATCGATCCTCAACCGCTCCAATTCCGCGGGATCACAAGAGAACGGGTTTGGAGAGCCGCTCTTCGGCTGTTGCACCAGCTTGGACGACTGCGATGCCTGAACATTCTGCAACGATAGAAGTTGGGCCAGCAACGTCGTAAAATCCCCCGCCCGGGCGAGGTACTGGTTGGTGACATCGGCGTTGATCCCACGAGCCGACGAGTTCAGCTCCCAGGCGTCCTTGTATTCGGTCACCTGGCCAACGTTGCCCGCCAGCGCGTCGATTGCCGCGCCGTTGGCGCCGATCTGCGATGAGCTTGCATCAAGGCCGCCAGCCGCCTTCCTCACCATGCCCATGGCCGCGTCCTGAGCCGTGCCGCCTGCGCCGTCGGCCGTTACGATCGAGAATGGCGGCGGCGCGGCGGCCGGAGCCTTGCCGCTCGACACATAGTCGTTGAAGTAGCTGTTCCAGCGGCCGACGCCGCCGGCCCATTGGTTCTGCTCGCCTGCGTTCGATCCGTTGTAGAAGGAGGCGAGACAGCTGTAGTTCGTCGCCCCGCATTGCTTCACGCCCATTCCGAGGTATTTGACGCCGCCTTCGACATTTTGCTCGTTCACGTCGCGGTCCAGTCCCATGGACTTGCCGGTGCCCTTGGTCAGCTGCATGACGCCTTTGACGCCGGTGTGGCTCCCGGCGCATGTGTCGAAGCGCGATTCCTGATAGGCGACGGACAGTGCCAGGCCTTCGGGCACGCCGTATTTTTGCGAATAATAGCGGATCATCTTCACGTTGCCCGCGTCGCGCTGCAACGCTTCGGCAGGTGACCGGCGAAACATCTGTGAGCGGTATTTGTTCGAATAGGTGCAGACGACGCTTTTCTTCTTGTCGGTTTCGTCCTTCTTGGCCYCATCCGACTTCGTGCTGTGCTGCTCGTCCTCTTGCCGCTTGTCGAGGTTCRGCCCGTCGATCACCGCGATCTGAGCGACCGCCACGCTCATGCTTTCCGCCGTAGCGAGAGCCATGACCAGACAAGCGCTGCTAAGCCGCTTCGTCATGCTCGTTCTCCCATCCGCAGAAGTATGGCAGCCACATCTCTGGCTCGTCGCCGAAGGTCTCCCGGAGCCGTGCGCATTCCTTGCTGTTGGCTTCGTTCGAGGACAGGACCTTGATGAGATCGGGCATCGCCGACAAATCGAGCTTGGCTACGATCGAGTCGCTGTCGTGCTTGACGAGGAAGGTGCGCGTCTCCTTCGCGGTTCGGCGCACGAACTCGAATTCCTTCGCTGTCAGCGAGAAGCGCTCCACGTAGGATTCTTTGCTCGCCTTGGGGTTGGGGAAGAAAATGTTGGTCTTCGTTTGCTCGATCAGTGACGACGAGATGGAGGAGTTGACGACGTCTTCTGCTGTCTGCGTGCCAAAGCCGACCACGCCGTTGCGGCGACGAATGGTCTTCAGCGTCTCATTGATGAAAGCGGCGAAAACCTCGTCGTCCAGCAGCTTCCAGCCTTCATCGAGGAAAAGCATGATCGGCGAGCCGTCGATGACGTCCTCGAGACGATGGAAGATGTAGAGCAACGCCGCCGAGCGCAGCTTTCGGTCGCCGAGGATCTTCGTCATGTCGAACCCGACAACGGGTTTCGAGAAATCGACCAGATCGACGGGATTGTTGAAAAGCCAGCCCTTGTCCTTCGGGTCGAGCCAGGGTTGTATCCGCGCCGCCAGATCATTCATGCCAGGCATGAGCGAGCCCCGCAGCACTTCCGGCAGCAGGTCGAAGGTCCGCTGTTCGCGCGGTATCTTGTAGATCATGTCGACGGCCGCGTTGATGACGCGCATTTCGGCCACATCAAGCGCGCCGCCTTCCGGTGTCAGAATGTAGAGGAGTAAATCTTCCAGGAAAGAACGGTTTTCCGCCGTGTCATCAAGCTGCAATGGCGCGAACCCGGTCGGCTGAGAGGGTTCCATCACCTCGTAACGACCGCCGAGCGCCCGAACGAAGATCTCGGCGCCGCGCATGTAGTCGAAATAAACACATCGCGGCCGCGGCATGATGCGCATGGCCTGCGCCATCAGGAACGACAGCACCACGGTCTTGCCCGAGCCGGTCGGGCCGAACACCGTGAAGTGCCCGACATCGTGTACGTGGAAATTGAAATAGTAGGCTGTCTGGCTGGTCGTCTCGAGCAAGGCGATGGGCCGTTTCCAATGCAGCCGGTCACGTTGGCCGGACGGAAAATTGTGTCCGGAAAAAAGGCCGGCGAAATTCAGGGACGAGATCAACGCACGTCGCGCGATGTAGCTGAAATTTCCCGGCAACTGCGCCCAGAAGGCCAGTTCCGTGTTCAGTGTCTCGCGGACCGGCACGATCGACATGCGCGAAAGTTCGGCCGTGATGTCGGATAGCGCACGATTGAGACCAGTCATGTCCGGCGCCAATGCCATGACGCTCATGTGATGTTGTCCGAATACGACTTCGCCGCCAGCCAGCTTGTCGGCACCGTCGTGGACGGAGACCTCGACCGTTGTGCCCGCCTCGTCGGAACCCTCGACCTGGTTGGCGATAGTGTTGATCCTGCGCATCGCCGTGACACGGTCTTCGATCGCGAAACTTTGCGTCAGGACAAACTCATGCGGCAGTCGCAACAGACCGTCCAAAGAGCCCGGCGCGGTGAACGGCGGATATTCCTTGATTGACACCATGGCGCCGAGCTTGGCTTGGTCCGGACCGCGAAGTTCCAGCGCCGACTTGCCGAAAAACAGCTGCCGCGTCGCCAGCACATCGCCAAGGGACATGCGCGGCAAAGGCATTTCCACGTCGCCACCACCGGCGAGGATTTTCGCCAGAAATTCGGCGGGCTCGGAAAAGAAGCTGTCGCGGCGCTTCACGACACCGAGAAGACGTCCCCCATATGCGCTGAAATCCTTGACCATGCCGTCGAGGATGTCATGCAATTCGGCTATTGCCTCTTCGCGGGTTTCTTCGCCAGCGGTGCTGATACGGAATGCATTGAGCGCCTTGTCCACCCAGCCGACCCGGCCGACCATCGGGCGCCGTATGACCGTCAGATACGCCTCGTTGACGAAGAGGTTTTTCGAGCCAAGCTCGTCCATGTAGCGGGCGTCGAGCTCGGCCACGAAAGGATTGTCAAAGTCGCCTTCGATTTCCGGGGTCACGTGACGGCGGATGATCGTTGTGTAGACCGCAAACCGAGAGGTCGAAAGATTGCGGAACGTGGTGTTGCGGTTGAACATTCGGCTGTTCAACTCGGCTTGGTCCATGGTCTGGAATGGCAGGCCGCTGAGCCGGATGGCGCCGACCAGAAAGCCGCTCTTCGTCACGATCAGATTGTCATCGACATGGCGAAGGTAGGGGATGTGCATCGCAGCCGGCTTTTCGCGGCGGCGCTCACGGCCAAACTTCAGCTCTGCATCGAGGCTCATGGCGAATAGCTCCTCGCCCCCCAGAAAGTGAGATTCGCCACCGCTCCGCGTTTGGAGACGCGCCGCTCGAAAATATGAAAGATGTAGGAATCGCGCTGGCACAGATATGCGCTTACCAGATGCACCACGCCGAAGACGCCAAGACCGAGCATGAAGCTGCTCGTGGCGATAAAGCCGATCACCGCCAGGATGCCGTTCAGGGCAAAAACTTCATATCGCACCCCCCATTTCATCGGCGGGCGTGTCAGGGGGAGGCTGACCGGCTCGACATAGACTTCCTCGTCGTCCATGGCTCAGCTGCCTCCTGCCGTCGCGCGAACCGCGTCCACCAGCTGGGCAGCGCCGAAGATAAGAGCGATGCCAATGATGATGGAAAAAGCCATCATCCACGCCAGCCGTCCCGTCATGGCGAGGAAGCCGAGAAAACAGACCGCTATGATGGCAAATGAGCGCGCTATGTTGCCCTGCAGAACGCCGACGAACCATTCCAGCACGTTTTCGACTGGCGCCGCCGATTGGGCGTATGCGGTGTCTGGCGCCAGAGCTATTCCGACCGCCGAGGCCAAGGCCAGTTTCAGAGCAAATTTGCCTGCTTTCCTGTATTCCACCCTTGGCTCCTTTCAGTTGCCGAAATCCATGACATGACCCTCCTGCCAAGCGTCTCCGCTTGCTGGCGGACCGGCCGCCAGCATTTCGGATTTGGTCAGGACGGGCTTCTTCACGACACCGCCGAACTTCCAGCGGTTCAGTATCTTCACGATGTATTCAGCCGTCTCCGGATTCACCGGAATGCCCTGCGCCTTGTAGACGCTGTTGGGCCCGGCGTTATAAGCTGCCAGCATCAGCAGCGGATCCTGGAACTCGTCATAGAGTGACTTGAGATAGCGCAGGCCAGCCCGAACATTCACCTGCGTATCGCAACGGTCGCTCACGCCGAGATCGGCCGCCGTGCCCGGCATCAACTGCATGATCCCAAGGGCTCCGGCCTTGGAAGGACCCTGATTGGCGCCGAGATCGCTTTCAGCCCATGCAATCGCCTCGGCCAGATCGGCGTCGAAGCCTTCGTCCAGCGCGACTGAACGCACAAGTTCGGCGACTTCAGTACGGTTTCCGGTCTTGCACGCCCCAGGCCTCTGCGCCCCGACTGAGGTAAGGGCTTGCGCCGGCGTTGCAAAGGCGACCGCGACGCGGTCTGATGCCAGATCCCGGCCGTGCGCTTCCAAGGGCACTGTAGCGGCACACAGGGTGAGCAGAAGAGCTGTTCGCGTGTTCATACTGTTGCCAAAATTTAACACTTTACTATGGCTACACGCAGCCCTAGTAAAGTGTCAACACCATATGCACCGCAGGGACGGATTTCGATGAAACAGATTGCCCTTTGCACGGCTTTGCTGCTCCAGGGCACCGCGGCTTATGCTGCCGGCGCCGACGCTCCAAATGCCTTCGCGCAGCCGTCGGAACACTACCTGCTCCAGTTTGCCAAGCCGGGCGAGAAGGTGTTCGTCTATGAGCGCTACGATGCGAAAGGCGCGCTCTTTCAGCGCGACGCGACGCCCCTCAGTTCGTCGGTTAAGGCGTCGTCGGCGACCGAGCGCGTCATCAACGGCGTGGCCTATCGACTGCGCGGCCTCGCGGCCTGCCCAAATCCAAAGATTACCTACAAGACGCAGGCGTGGGATTGCACGAAGGCCGCGCAGGACTATGAAGAAGGAATCTACAACCATCGTGCTTCTGTCGTGCTTTGCAAAACGCTTGTGCTGCAGAGCAGGAAGGGGGAACCCGACGCCGTGTCGTGTTTTTCTCTCGTGGGTGCGGGCAATACAAACGACCCGTACAACGTCGCCTACGACGATGACGAAATGGTTTTCTTCGGCATGGCCGCAATCGGACGCAACAAGGACGGCAAGTCGCTGCGCCCCGATCTGGAGCACTCCGCCGACCTCGGTGGACAGTTCCAGGAATGAAACAGGCGCGCTTTGCAGTGCTGGCCGCTTTTGGTTTGTGCGCATCGGCACAGGCCCAGGATGCGTCCGAATCTGCTGCGCAAACGCCCTTCGCGGTATCGAAATCGGCTCAACTGCTGACTGGAGATACCTGGCGTGACGGCGACCATCTTTTCCGCCTCTATGGCGTGCAGTCATGTCTTCGCGGCACGTCGGCTGAACAGCCAAATGGGAACAAACTCGATTGCGGGAACATCTCGCTGGCGCATCTGGGAGCACTGTTCGATAGCGCTGCGGTGACATGCCAGCCAATCGGCTACGCCCTCGACAAGGCGGCCTTTGTCGTCTGCGGTGCGCAGCTGAATGGCGACACAATCGACGTCGGCACCGCGCTCATAGCGACCGGATACGCGTTTGCCGCAACGACAGCAAAGGGCAAAGCCGTCAATGAGAACTACCTCGTCGCGGAAATCAACGCTAAGATGAAACGTGCAGGTTTGTGGGGCACGACGTTTCAGCACCCTGTTCAGCTGCTGCTAAATAAGCGGTCGGAGAGACAAGAATGAAGCACGACGATGAGGCGCACAAATATTACTATCCCGTGGAAGGACGCGGTGACGGCGCTATTGGCGGAGCCGCGGCGTTCTTGGCAATCATCTTGGTGCCTGCAGGGCTCTATGCGGCCTGGAATACCGTGGCCTCATGGATTTCAGCGCTCTTCTCCTAGGACTGCAGTTTCGCGAAAGAACCGAGCAACGCGCGAAAATCGTCGACATCAACCTCGCACCAGTCGTTCCCCAACAACCGCCGGAAATAAGCTGCCTTCATTTTCATCTCAACGACATCGGCCACCGGCGCAGCGGCCGCGCGCCGACGCGCGATAGCCTCTTCCGCCATCACCGAATCCAATCGCCGGCCGATCAGGGTCGCATCCGGCCCCCCGGCACTCATCCATCGCCTGCTGAGACGTTCAACCATGGCGACTGCATGACGATGCGCCGCAAGCAGATTCGCGACCCCATCGGCCTCTTCCATCACTCCGTTATTACAGACCACTTGAATGGGCATCGACCGGCTCCATGCGCATGACGATTCGTAAAATGATACCTGGGGAGGCGAAAAAATAGGAATGGGTTCATCCCTCTGCTTGTCGGGCTCCCGAAGCCCTGGCTTCCCCTACCGTTCGCTCATGAGGTCACACTACCCTGCCACCAGACAAACGTTTCAGCGGCCGGCGGTTTGCGAAACATCTCCCACGCAACAAACGTGTTTAGCCTCTCCAGCGGGTCACCCGCCATTCGATCTCTCCCGTGCCGGCCAAAATCGAGTTGATAAAGACGTTGATTGAGGACGAAGGCACGATAGGATACGAAGCCTAGCGAAACGGAACGAAAATAGAGCCTATAAGTTGTTGTTTAGGAACGGAAAATTATTTCTCCCTCCGCCGAGAGACGGGAGCGATTTCAAAAAATTGTTCAAACGACTGGCGGCGGCGGGTGCGGGTCGGCTGTTGGACAAAGACGGGTTTCCTGCTGGCCCCTGGACGCCCGAACTCCTTGCAGAGGCGATTTCACTGATTGATTCCAACGGGGTTGGGGTCGATCTGCGAACTGTGCAGCTTTGGTTTCAAGAGAACGAGAAGGGAATTAGCACTGCCAACATTCGTTGGCTGGCGAGGATTTTTGGATGCGATGATCCGGTCGCAACTAGCGAATGGCAGATGGAGCTTAGTGAGGCGCAATCGCGGTTATCGGCCAAGAGACGAGAATGGAAGAGAGCTGGAGGCAGCGTTGCACAGGAGATTTCAGATACGGCAGCGACTGCGACCATCGGTGACGAGACAGACCCCTCGGTAGAGGTGACACTGGATACTGCCTCCAAGGGGCCGAGCCGGCGCTTTAGTTTGGCGAGGAAATCGGAAGCGTTTTTTAGTCGCGGATCTCCCCTGAATTTACCGGCGTYGGTGTTTGCGGGTGTCACCGCTCTTGGGTTTTTGTCGTATCTTACGGGGATTCACAGCGTGACGTATGGCCGGGCGGATGGCGTCGTCAAGCAGGTTGGGTTTCTATGGACAGCGAATTGGACATTCGTCTTCATGGTATTTTTGCCACTGTTTTTTGCCTTCGTGACCGAGCTGGTGACCTTTTGGAAAGGTGAAGGCCGCCCAAAGCTTGTGGCGCAGGGCGACAAGATGGAAAGCGACGATGCCTGGGAGCGCACCGTACAAGCTTCTTCGTATTCATATTGGGCCGTTTTTTTGATTTGTGTGGTGTTCGCCGGTCTTTTTCAGTGGATCGGCGTGTCTTTAATCCCGTTGCTCAAAGGCGGTGGCAACTATGCGACGGATTGGGGCTCGTTAGCGATTGTGCGCCCTGAGGTTATATCGGTGCCGGAAGCGGTCGTGTTCACCGGGCTCGCTTACCTATATATGTGCCTCTGTTTTTATCTGTTCTTCGTAGGCCTAATTTTGCTTTATACGGTGATCCATGACTTTTGGAGTATTGGAGAAGCAGCGAGTAATCGGCCGGAGGTGGACTATCAACACGAGCTCCATGAAGCCAGCCTCAGGGTTATGCGTGCGATTTTTCGGTGTACTGTTTTGGGACTTCTGATCGCCATATTTATGAAGCTTCAGAGTGCTTACCTGACATCGCGTGGAGAGAATATTGTGTCTTGGTTGGTCGGCGATATGTCTTCCGCCTTAAATGGACGCAACGATGTGAGCGCCGAGCTCATCTACCGTAGGCCGACCCATTACAGTAGCCTTCTTATCGCTATTTCGACCTGTGTGGTATTTGTGTACGGCTCTATCCGTTTAGGTGTCGAACGTCGGTTTTATATGTCTTTGTGGAGGATGTCAGCGATCGTAGCGTTACTCGTGGCAGGCTACTTGCTGATCGATGCATTTGCTGGCTTTTCGATTCTTCTGGGGGTTGGACTGCTGTTCGCAATGTACGGCCTGTTTGATCCAGGGTTGGGGCGAGAGCAAGCGAGTAAGTTAGGAAACAATCAGAGTGTATCATAGTTGGCTTGATCGTTGGGATGAGCGGCGGGCGCGGCGCGGTGAGGAAGGGAAGAAGCCATCGGATTTCGCCCTTGACGCGGAACTCGCCTTTCCAGGTGCGAAGAAGATAACAAGTATCGAGGAATTCTGTGCCCTTGCCGACCAGGCCGTGACTGATCCAGCCTTTTTCGATGACCCGAATGTGAGTGATCAGGGATTTGAAAGGCTAGATGGGTGGCTCAAATTTCCCTCGGACATTTCTACTGGTATCGAACAGAACAATGTCGTCTCGGCGAAGATCACAGAAAGCGGGTCGTTCGACCAGGCGATGGTGATTTTTCACCATTGGAATGCAAGCTCCCGGAATCGTCAGATTGCCAACTTTTTCTCGCAGCGTGGCACCACGGTTGTCGAGATTGCTATGCCTTATCACTTCGAACGGAGCCGGCCCGGCTCCGTGCACGCCGACTATATGCTTAGCCCTAATCTCGGTCGAACGATCCAATCTGTAAGGCAGGCAGTGTTGGATGGGCGAAAACTCATACGTTGGTTGAAAAGCGAAGGCTATCGAGAGATTTCGGTTCTCGGAATGAGCTTAGGTTCCTGGGTTGCGGCCATAGTCGCGGCACACGATTTGGCTGTGTCAAAAGCCTCGTTGTTTCTGACGGCGGGGAGTCTAGCGGATATGGTTTGGACGGGCCGCGCGACACGATCGATACGCGATAGCCTTGAGCCTGAGATTGGGCTGACCGATCTCAGAAGGGCCTGGGGTCCACTTAACTTGGAGAATTACGCGCATAGTTTGGCACGGCCTGATCTGGATCTTCAGGTTGTGTTGGCTAAGAGAGACAAAGTGGTGTTGCCAGAGCTATCGGAGAGGTTCATGCAGAGGCTGAAGGACGCCGGGGCTAGGCCAAATATTATGGAATTAAACTGCGGTCACTATTCGCTCGCCATACCGCCTTATATTTTGTTGACCGGTTTGAGCTTGAAGCGGTTTCTGTCGCGTGCTGACAAGTCGGCCCGGCGAGTATGAGTTTGGCTTTGGCCGGTCAGTTCACCAGCAGATTCTCTGGCAGGCATCACGACACAAAAGTGATGAATGTAGGGTCGCCACCTGGCGGAACCGACCCCTGGAAGTGGCCGACAAACGCGCAGGCATGAGCTGGCAATTGTCGAAAAGGCCACGACCCCTTCTTCTCTACACGCGCCGGCAGGATTGACGGCTTGTTCTCATATGGCTTCGACCCTCAAGGGAAGCTCTTCATCAGCAAGCATTCACGGCGCCGGCACAGTCGTCCATGTCAAACTCCCGTTATCATCCCTGGCGCCAACAGCCTGGCGCCAGCGGCCCGACAGCCGCGGCGGGGCGCGCTAGTCGGCCGCCGGGCCTGACGGCAGGGGCATAGGAGCGGCGCCGGCTGGGTGAATTATAGGCCGTTTAGACACTCGTGGGGCGGCTAGCTAGGTGTCAGTTCTGGGGATCTTTTCGGAAAAGAGGAAGGTCGCAGGATCAAGTTTCAACGCCTTGGCGATCGCGGCAATCGTGTCCACGCTGACGTTGCCGCTCGCCCGTTCCAGTTTCGTGAAAGTCGCCTCCGCCACGCCGATGAGTTCGGCCATCTCATAGCGGTGCAAAGTACGTCTTTGCCGCTCAAAATCGATGATGTGCGCCAGCCGCTTGCGGATCGCATTGTCGTCCAACCGATGCGCCCATTCGGGAACTTTCTTACCGCCGGCGAGCAGTTCTGCAAAAGACAATTGCAAGCCGTTTGCCATCACCTGCAGCGTCGTCAATGTGACATTATTTTTCTGACGCACAGTCTGAATGTAGGTTCGATAGGCCAGTTTTTCGCCCTCGGCGGTCCGAAACAGTTCGGGCATGTGCATATGGGATAGGCCGCGTCTCGCTCTCTCCCGCTCAAGCGTCAGTGCAATGTTGGCGCGCAACGGGTTGTTGACCACGCCTCCGTCGTCTCGTTTCATAAATCGATGTAGTCGCACAAACCTGCCTTTTCGACCTGTCCTTTTTCGCGCGGATAATCCATAGTAAACTGTCAAATCCGCAGCGAGGAAAAGGCTATGACCATACTCAAATTCCTACTAGGGGGTGCCGTCGCCATCGCGGGCGCCGCAGCTCTTCCATCCCAATCAAAAGCGTCGGAATGGGGCTGTCAGGTCCTCCTATGTCTTTCCGGCGACTGGCAAGGCACCCCCTCGTGCCACCCGCCGATTCACAAGTTGATTGCTGCGATGGAAGCTCCGGGTTTTGACTGGCCGACCTGTCCGCAAGCCAACTCCAGCGCGGCGAGATTTGAGAAGTATGAGGATTGTCCATCTGGCTGGCAAGCAGTTGGCAGCTCCGAATCCGATCGGCCGGGCATAGGTCAAGAACGGAACATCTGCCGCATCGCGGCCGATAGGCTCTCCTTGCCCGTTGTTTTCAAAAACAACGCCCTCGGCGGGCATCATGGAGACGGATCACGTCCGGTCCAAATCGAAATCGACGGTAAGGTGGTTGCGGCAACAATCCAGACCGCGGGAAACGATCGAGGGCATTCCCTTGGTAATGGCCCCACCTACTACACCATCCCTCGACCGATGCGCGGAAAGCCCTGGTTCATCGAGTATGATGACGCGAACGGCGTGCGCCAGAAAAGCTGGTTCACTCTCAACATCCCATGAGCCAGGCGATTACGCAGGACGAGGTGCTACGACGGTGACATTTTCAAGGAGGTTTGAAGTGCTCAAGGCGCTTCTCCTGTCCGCTGTGATTATGAACGTAGGCACAGTGTTGGCGGTGGCTGGTCAGAGCGACAAGCCGCGATCAAACGTGGACAACCCTATGTGGCCGGCTTCACTGAAATGGGACTGCAAGACCGCAGCCAAAATCGTGTGCGAGCGCGATGGCAGTTGTTCGGTGGCTGAGGACCACACCGGATTTGTGCTGAATTACGGCAGCAACGAAGCTGAGTTTCCGGCCAGCAATGTCAGGATCAAACGCCACTATCAACAGACCGTGCAGGGGAGTCCTTTGCAGCAGGAAGTTAAAGTTGAATTGGCCGACAATCGCGTTCTTTGGCTGACGGCCGTGGATGCCAGCCGCACTTATTCGCAAGCGTGGGTCGGCGCACTGAGCGAGTTGAAGGGTGGCGCGGTACTGATGGAATCTGAGGGCGTCTATTGCATGCCGCACAAATGAGTGCACCGAGAGGGGACGCGAGCGAGCGAAGGCCGATATAGTCTGACTTGGGACTCCGGCGGTTAAGAAGAGTCCATAGTCGACCGCCGAGTTTTAATCAGACGGTGAGATGGGGCCATTTAACATCTGTCGATCTGAGGCTTAAAGTTGGCTGGACTGTTGGAAGCTAACCGTATTTCTGTCTATGATAACCGGAAAGACTTAGATAAAGGCTATAAATACGTTAAAACGTAAAGAAATATTAAGTTACACTCGTAAAAGTCGCATAATCTATCTTATGGAACTTAGAGGCAGTTCCAAATCTGTTGCAGTTTGGCGTCTTTGTGATCGACACATCCGCTGCCTTTTTTCCGGAGGGAAACTGCTTCGTCAATGCCAGTGATAGCGTTGAATACGCCACCATACGCTTGGACGATGCTCTTCTCATCCACTCTAGAGGTACCACTTGTGCGTCTGTTTGCGGCAACATTTGCTTCTGAAACTCACAGCTTCTCGCCTCTTCGCCGGCCCTGACGTCACAGGGATAGCAACTCGGCGAGTGCGAGCCGCGGGCGACGGTGGGCAGCGGCTCCATGCTGAGATTGTGGACGGCCATTGGCAGGACCATGATCTTCCTGGTGCGCGAGGATTGTTTTGAGGCACAGTGACTGATCAAGGGACCGATCAACGGAGAGGGCTTCCAGCTCTAGGCTAAGGCTTTGATTCCGACTCTCAAACCCAGTGACGTCAGGATCATGTACAATCTTGATTTGCACAGTCATTTGCAAAGGGCGAGATATTATCGATACGACCCCAACCGAACACAACTATTTTGGAAACGACGGAGACAGACCTTAAATCATTCGACGCTAGCTCAGTCCGGGAGTGCTTACGGCATTTCAGACTGAACCATTTTGTGAGCTCCGCATTTCAACTGCCAACGCACTTTGCCGCGAACGTGTCTCCCCCACCAGTTATCTTTCTAAAGAGAACAATCTCTCCAACAAGCGCATCGACCGCTACGTGGCAAAAATTCTGGAGCCTTCGCCTGAAAGGCGGCTCGCTCTCGACGGGAAATCGCTCGACACAAGGGGAATGAAAATGCGGAATCTTTTCAACATGGACGATGAACGATGAAGGTTGCCCTTGGACCGCTACCCATCACGTTAGTCGAGAATGTATGGATTCCGCTTGCTGACGGGACACGTTTGGCCGCAAAAATCTGGTTGCCTGAAGACGCGGCATCCAACCCTGTTCCCGCAATTGTCGACTACATTCCTTACCGCAAGCGTGATAGCACCGCTGTGGGGGACGAACTTGTGTTCCCCTATTTCGCTTCGCATGGCTATGCGAGCATCCGCATAGATATGCGGGGCACTGGTGATTCCGAGGGGTTGTTTGCGGATGAGTTCGTCAAGCAAGAGCAGGACGACGCTGTCGAGGCAATCGAATGGATCACGCAACAGGCCTGGTGCAGCGGCAGTGTGGGCATGATCGGTATTTCGTGGGGTGGGTTCAGTGCATTGCAAGTCGCGGCGCGCAGGCCCAGGGGGCTGAAAGCGATCATAACGCATTGCTCTACTGACGATCGATACGCCGATGATGGGCACTACATGGGCGGATGCATTCTCCACGACACATTGACTTGGGGCATGGCCTGTTCCGTACAAATGGCGCAATCACCTGATCCTGAGATCGTCGGCAAGGAGCGCTGGCGCGCGATGTGGATGGATCGGCTGGAAAATGCGCGTCCGACATTCATTGATTGGCTCACTCATCAGCGCCGAGATGACTTCTGGAAGCATGGATCGGTCTGCGAAGATTACGGCGCAATTGATTGCGCGGTCTTCGCAACTGGCGGTTGGACCGATTCCTTTTCCAACGCTATATTCCGACTTCTTTCGAAGCTAAAGGGGCCACGCAAAGGGATGGTTGGGCCTTGGGGACACAGGTATCCCCACGTAGGTGCTCCCGGACCCGCTATCGGCTATTTACAGGAATGTGTTCGCTGGTGGGATCACTGGTTGAAAGGCAAAGATACCGGCATCATGCAGGAACCGATGCTGCGTAGCTGGATGCTGGATTGGGTCGAGCCAGCGGCGTCTTATGATGAGTGGCCTGGCCACTGGGTCGCAGACCCGAGTTGGCCGTCGCCGCATGTAACGTCACGGGTCTACAGACTGGGAACGGGCCGGTTGTCCGAGCAGGCACTACCGGAAGCAACTCTTGACATCTGTTCACCCGCTAGCGTTGGAATTGCAGGCGGCGAATGGTGCCCTTATTCACTCGGGGGAGGAGGTGCACTTGCTCCGGACCTACCACTGGATCAGCGGTGGGACGACGGCGGCTCCTTGGTATTCGACAGTGAACTCTTGACTGACGCCGTGCCAATCCTGGGCGCACCCGTCATCGAATTGGAGATCAGTTGCGACAAGCCGACAGCTATCCTCGCGGTTCGTCTTTCGGATGTCAGCACGTCGGGAGAAGTCACGCGAGTCACCTATGGACTGCTTAACCTTTCGCACCGCAATGGCCACGAAGATTTGCAGCCGATGGAGGCTGGAAAGTCGTGCCGCATCCGCCTCGCTATGAACGAGATTGGGTATACCTTCCCGCCGGGTCACCGGATTCGGTTGTCGGTTTCCACCGCCTACTGGCCGATCGCCTTCCCTGCGCCGGAGCGCGCCACGTTGACAGTGCAGGCAGGAGCAAGCGGTCTGCAGATGCCGATCCGAATGCCTCAACCCGGTGACGACGACCTGCCAGCCTTTGGCGAGCCGGAGGGTTCTCCCCCTATGGCGACCACGGTGCTGACGCCCGGCAATGTCGAGCGGTTCGTTCGCATCGACGCAGTGCCGAGGCAGGTGACCGTCACACTGAAGCGCGATAATGGCACCTGGCGTCTCGACCCGCTCGGCACGGTCCTTGGCTTTAAGAAGCACATGATATACTCGGTCGCAGAAAACGATCCAACATCGGCTCGCACGGAAATCTACTTCCGATATGAGCGGGGCCGCGGAGCCTGGCAGACGGCGGTACAGGGACGGACAGTCATGACCGCTACCAAGTCGACGCTTCAATTGCAGTTTGATTTCGATGCTTTCGAAAGCGGCGAGCGCATCTTTTGCAAATCGTGGTCGGAAACTATTCCCCGCGACCTCGTCTGAATCGGAAAGAAAAAGCGGCCCGCTCGAAAGCGAACCACTCGACGAAGATACGTTCGATCATGAATAATATCGTAGGCAGTATAAGCCGCCGGGTCCTTTCTCAAGGCTGACGCGCTTGTGGCGCCCAGAGCCGGCTCCATCGTCGCGGACCAAGACGATCTAGCATCGATGCGCGAGTATATTGACTTCTGCCGCCTCCCAAGGCGTACCTGCCCGGCAGCGAGCTTTGGCGCGGTGGCCGTCGATTTGAAGCCGCTTGATGCGCCGATGGTCCTGTGGGATCCGATTGTTCAAATACTGGCTCCGGCGGATCCGGATCGGCTTCAGCCGGCTCTGGGCGCGATCCTGCAAGCGATTTGTGGTGTCGCAGGAAACGATCGGCTGGTCTGGCCCCCGTCGATGACGACGCGACCCGGTCGGCCATGACGCCTTTCTGAAGAAGCGCTTGGCCGCCGGCAAGTCGCGCTGCTCGCTGAACCAAAACTCGACTGTGTCGCCGACACTGTCGGTGGCGCGATAGAGGTACATCCACTGGCCACGGACCTTGATGTAGGTCTCGTCGACATGCCATCTGCCGGTCACGCAACGCTTGCACCGGTTGAAGCGCTCCAGCAACACGGGCGCGAAGCGGACCGTCCAGCGGCGGATGGTCGTGTGATCGACGGTAATGCCGCGCTCGGCCATCATCTCCTCAAGATCACGCAGGTTCAGATTGTAGGCGAGGTACCAGCGCGCGCAAAGCCGGATCTCTGATTGGTCGAACTAGGCGGCCTTTAAACACCGCAATCCTGCGAAATGGTCGAAGGATCCCTTGCCACTCGCGAGTAACAAAAACGGTGCAACAAATCCGCGCAGGTTCCTCATCTCACTTTCCCTATCGGCTCGGACCGTCCTACCGAATGGGAGCCAGCCACCAATTGAGCTGAAGCTTACCGGATTGGCAGTCCACCAGGCACGAATTCAGTTCCCCTTCGGAAGGGTTGAGCTCGGAGCGAGCCTAATTCAGGCGCGGGTGCTTGCGCTATCGCCCCGGGCAGAATGGGAAGGAGAATTCTCGATGGATACTTCTCGGAGTGAAAGACCCGGTTGATGGATGGGCCGCCGGCAGGAATGCAGCTGTATTCGCAATGCGGGATGGGATTGGGAGCGCCGATGGTTAGTTCGAGGCAATGCCCTTGTCGGACGGCGTGAGCGATCGGGTTCAGCAACGACATCCGTATCTCGTAGATTTCACCCGGAACCAGTTTTTCACTTTTTCGAAATAAATGAACCACTTCGTCAGAATAGGTTCGATTTTCATCGATTGCGCGGAGTGAAGTCCGCAGCAAGCCTCCTTGTAGGAAGAGTACATTTCCATCGGCATCGATGTCTTTCATTGTTAATTCGAGGTCGGCGTCATCTCCATGGTCAATACTCAAATAGAGCGTTATTTCTGGATTTCCAAGCAGCACCATATCCGAGGTGGCAGGGGCCGTTCGGTAATTCAACACTCCTTGGGGATAGGGCAGGATTGCGAATTGCTGGTTGCTTCCGAAAAGTTCCGCTCCCGTCGGGTAGAGGTAAGCCCGAACGCCCTCGGTCTGGCCAGCAACCGGCCTGTCAAGCGAGAGCGCGGCGTCGGCGGTGAGATAAAAGGGACGACGCTCAACGGTCGGTTCTGGCCAAGTCGTGTGCATTGTAGTCCAACCGGCAGCCGATTTCTTGGCATCCCCATCAGGCTCCCGAACGTCCCAGAATACCGTGACCGGCAATTCCTGTTCTATGCCATTGTCTACGCCTTTCACCCAGCGGTCTAAGAATTTCATTCGCTCACTGTCTACTAGACTATAGCCTTTTGGCCCGGGTCCGGCGATTAAATGATCGCCGTTCATCAAGAGAAGTTTTTTATGCTTCACTTTCGTCAATAGTTGGGTAAATAGCCGGGTGCTTTCCCTGCCCGCACCGCCGGCGGTGTCTTGCCACGAGGCAATAAGCATAGTGGGGATATTGACTCTGCCGGCGACCTCATCACGAGCTAGATAGATCGAATCCCACCATTCATCCTTTAGCGGGTGCTTTCTCACCTCGTCAAGAAAGGCACTTTTGACGACCTGCTTTCCGCTCCCACGAATTGCGGCACATTCCGTATCGCCCTCGCTTATCCGCCATTCCACACCGGCCACCTGCCTGACGAACTCACTTCTAAGCGCCCATGTGGCCGTGCCCAGCTGGAACATCCCGCCTACGTAGATCCAATCCTCATAACCATCCTCGACCCCGCTAGCTACTATGGCTCTTAAGTGAGGAGGGCGCTCTGCCGCGACCCAGAATTGAATCGTGCCTCCATAGGAGTTGCCGATCATGCCAACATTGCCGTCGCTCCAGGGCTGCTCTGCAATCCATTCGACGACTTCCGCACCGTAAATCCCTTCCTTTTGCTCGAACCAATAGTCGAGGACACCTTCCGAGCAACCCGTCGCGGGCAAGTTGGCGCCAACGAAGGCGTAACCGGCTTCAAGAAACGGCTTCGCGATTTCGAAAGGTGTGGCACTCTGTGTATATGCGGAATACTCAAAAACACTTGGGGAGCGACCAGACCTCAAGTGATATGAAATGTAAGCAATGCGTGTTCCGTCCTTCATAGGCACGTAACCGATTTCACGCACGACATCGGCTTCAGTAAGATTCGCGTTAAGCGGCATTTGCAGATCTCCTTAAATTCTGGTTCCAACTTCATAGACGGCCAAGCAGGTACCCGGCGCTATCCAGCGAAATGACAGGATCGATTGGCGTTGTCAGCGCTCACGCCAGCCAGCAGGCTGACAGGTGCTTTGGTCCAACCTCAATGGGTGGCGGCTCCTCCACTTTACAGCGATCGAAGGCGACAGGACAACGCGGATGGAAGCGGCAGCCCTTCGGCACGCGTGCGGCGCTTGGAACCTCGCCCCGCAAGGCGGGCAGCTTGCCGCGATCTGCGTTGCCGCCAATCTGCGGGGTGGCATTGCGCAGGGCGACCGTATAAGGGTGGCGCGGGTTGAATGTGATCTCATCGGCGGTGCCGATTTCGACCAATCGCCCGAGGTACAGCACGGCAATCCGGTCGGCGATCAGCCAGGCGAGCGGCAGGTCGTGGGTGATGAACAGCAGCGCCATGTTGTGCTTGTCGCGCAGGTCAACCAGGACCTGAAGAATCTGTGCGCGAATCGAGACATCGAGCATCGAGACAGGTTCATCCGCAACGATGAGCTCCGGCCTCACGGCAAGGGCTCCGGCAATCACAACCCGCTGGCGCTGCCCGCCAGACAGCTCGTGCGGGAAGCGGGCGAAGAAATCACCGGGAGGATTAAGCCCGGCGTACGCAAGAGCTTCACTGATGCGCTCGGTGAGTTGGGGATGGTTCTCGACCAACCCCAGAGAGCGCAACGGCTCCGCCACAATATCAAATACGGTGTGTCGCGGGTTGAGCGCCTGATAGGCGTCCTGGAAGATCATCTGCACGCGGTGGCGGTAAGGACGCAGAGCCGATGTCCCTTGAACTGACGTCATATCGCGCCCTTCGAATAGCAACCTGCCGCCGGTTGGCTGAGAAAGCTTGGTAATGACGCGGCCCACGGTCGTCTTGCCGCTTCCCGATTCGCCGACCAGGGCAACGATCTCACCCCGTCCGACGTTGAGGTCGACCCCGTCCACCGCGCGCACGGCGCCGGCAGGTCGGCCCAGGACACGGTCGAACAATCCGCCTTGGATTGGGAAGTGGACCTGCAGGTTCTGCAGGCTCAGGATGTCGGCGCTGTCAGGCATGAACTGCAACCTTGTCTTCTTGCGAGGACCGGTGGAGGTGACAGGCGACGTGTCCCCCCTCAATCCTATCGAAGCCGGGGACTTCGGTCGCACATACTCCCATGGCGAACGGGCAGCGTGGATGGAAAGCGCAGCCTGAGGGTCGATTCACCAGGTTAGGGGGATCACCGGGAATGGGCCGGATCATCTTCTTGCCGTTCGCCGGGTTCGGGATCGAGTCGATCAGCAGTCTGGTGTACGGGTGCTTAGGTCTGGCGAAGATCTCGGCGACAGTGCCATCCTCGACGATGCGGCCCGCGTACATGATCATCACGCGATCACAACACTCAGCCACGACAGAAAGGTCGTGGGTGATCAAAATCAGGGCGAGGTTAAGCTGCGATCGCAACTCTCCTAGCAGCTTAAGGATCTGAGCCTGTGTGATGACGTCGAGCGCCGTAGTCGGCTCATCGCCGATGACGATGGAAGGGCGGCATGCGAGTGCCATGGCAATCATCACCCTTTGCCGCATACCGCCCGACAACTCGTGGGGATAGGCGGAACCGCGATCCGCCGGAATGCCGACGAGCTCGAGGAGCTCCCTTGCCCGCGCCGTCGCCTCGCCACGGGACATGCCGACCTTCAGCATACACGGCTCGGCGATCTGCTTGATGATGCGGTGAACAGGATTAAGCGCATTCATTGCGCCCTGGAAGATGACGGACGTTTCGCTCCAGCGATGTGGCCGCATCGCCGCATCATCGTCGATAGGCAGTCGCTTTCCGCGATAGCGTACCTCGCCCTCGCTGACCCGTGCGTTGGGAGATAGCAGGCCGGCAATCGCCATTGCGGTCGTGGTCTTGCCACTGCCTGATTCACCGACCAGGCCAACGGCTTCTCCAGCTCGGAGCACGAAGCTTACGTCATCGATTGCTCGCAATGAAAGGCCCTTGGGGTGATAGTCAACAGTGAGCCCATCCACTTCCAGAAGCGAGACGTTATCCCGAGAGGGGTTTGTCATGGAATTACCCGCCGCCGTGGATTGAAAGTGTCGTCGAGGGCATTGCCAATCAGGACGAAGCTAAGGGAAACGGTGAGGACGCACACTCCGGGGGCGCCGAGATACCACCAGGCTCCGGCGCTAGCGGCTCCAGCGCGTTGAGCGAGCGACAGCAAAGTGCCCCATGAAGGCTGCAACGGATCGCCAAGCCCCAGGAACGAGAGGGATGTCTCAACATAAATTGCGCCGGCGACGACCAGAGCGCCATTGGCTGCGATTTGCGGCACGAGGTTGGGGAGGATGTGCCGCATCATGATGCTGAGATTACTGCTGCCCGCAACGCGCGCGCGATCAATGAATGTTCGCTCCTTAAGCGACAGTGTCTGGCTGCGAACGATACGTGCAACGAACGCCCAGCTTGTCATGCCGATAACGACAAGGATCACAAAAAGAGAAGGACGGAAGCCGAGGATTTCTCTGCCCCGCCCCATCACCTCGAGAGCTACGGGAGTGATGACGAGCGCCAGAACGAAGGACGGCATGACGAAAAAGAAGTCCGTCAAGCGCATCAGCCAAACGTCCACCCAGCCGCCAAAGTAGCCCGCGGACATTCCGACCGCAGTCCCGACGATGAGGCTAATCACGGTCGCCAGCAGCGCGATTGTAAGCGAGATCCGGGCACCATGGACGACCAGGTTGAGCACGTCCCGCCCAACTTCGTCTGTCCCCAGCAAATGCTGGCTTGATGGTGGTACGAGGAAATCGCCGGTTGCGTTAATCGCAGTCTGAAGCGGTCCCACGAGAATATTGGGCATCGCTGCCATAACAAGAAATAATACCAGACAAAACAGGCCAAGCTGAGCCCCGCCATAGCCAAGAAATTGGGATAGAAAGCCCCTGATAGCTCGTGCCCGGATACGCGAGAGAGATTGAACAGTACTTTTGCTCATTGCCGAACTCGTGGATCAAGAAGGCTGTAGGCAAGATCGGCTGCGAGGTTCGCGACGACGATCGACGCACCGAGCAACAAGAATATCCCTTGAAGGACCGGATAATCCCGCGCATTGAGCGCGTCGACCGTGAGGCTTCCTATCCCTGGCCAAGCGAACACGCTTTCGACGGTTATGGCACCCGCCACTACGTACCCGAGATTAAGCGTCACTAGGGTCACGACGGGCAGCATCGCATTACGAAAGGCATGACGCATCAGCATCTGACCATTGGTTAGTCCCTTGGCCCGAGCGGTCACCATGTAGTCCTCCGTGACAACCTCGCTCATGGCTGCACGAGCGACCACGACGTATTGGCCGATGAGTCCAAGGGCGACCGCCGTGACCGGAAGCGCGAGATGCCGCAAGTAATCAAGCAACCCATCAAGGGAACCACTGATAGCGCCAGGCGAGTATGCACCGTAACCAGGAAGCCACCCCAATACCGTGCTGAAGATCACTACCAGGAGCATGCCGAGCCAGAAAGATGGCGTCGAATAGAGCGCGAGAGAGGCTCCCGTGGCGATTTGGTCGACGGCTCCTCCTCTGCGCCAACCGGCATATACGCCAAGCATAACCCCGCACAGGATAGCGATGAATTGGGCTAGGCCGACCAGGGCGATGGTGGCCGGCAACCGCTCCACGATCAGGTCGGCGACCCGCTGGCCCCTAAACTTGAAACTATAGCCGAAATCGCCACGGAGAGTTGCCGACAAGTAGTCAACCACCTGGTCCGGAAACAGCGGACGGTCAAGGCCCCAGTTCTGGCGTTGCGCCTCGATCTGCTCGGCGGTTACCGAGCTGCGCGCCCCCCCCAACAGCATGTTAGCGGGGTCGCCCGGAATCACCCTGAACAGGATGAAGTTCAGCGTCGCCACCATCAGAAGCGTCATGACCGCCCTGATCAGGATGCTCCCGAGTCGCCGGCTCGTCCGGCTTCCGCTAGCGTTGCCTGCCATCAAATCGACTTCAAGCGATCGAGCGGGAAATAACTCCACATCGACAGCATGTCGCGCTCCCCCCACCCCTTGAAACAATTTTTGCCATGCGCTTCGAGCAAGAACGGGTAACTGAGAATGATGTAGGGCGCCTCGGTATAAATAAGGCGGGCCGCCTGATCAATCAACTCCTGGCTCTTTTTGAGATCGACGGTGACCTCGACCTGAGACAGAAGTTGATCGAACTTCTCATTGCTCCAGTGTGACCTGTTGCTCCGATCAGCACTTTTGCCTAAAACGAGCAGATCGTGAGGACTGGGAGTCGCCCAGTGATTGAGTACGAGCAGGTCCCAGCCACCCCCGCCCTTCGCCGGCGCCGCCGTGCGGGCGTTGAGCGCTCCGGACTCGAGCTGGGTCACCGATATGGGGATGCCGATTTGTCCCAACCAATCAGCGATAAGCTGCACCGCCGCAGTCGGTATATCTACGTTTCCTATCGATCCCGTGATCAACTCAAGCTGAAAGCTGTTTCCATCCTTGTCCTCCCGGATGCCGTCTCCGTTCGTGTCCTTGTAACCTGCCGCATCCAACCGCCGCGACGCCTCTTTCAAATCGAAGTGGCGCTTAATGTCACTCAGGTCCGAGTAGTAATCGGTCGCCACCGGCATGACTATTCCCACGCCAGGGTCGGCGTGCCCGCGGAGGGCGCGATCGACGATGGCCTTCTGATCGACCGCGTAGCCGATCGCATCGCGAAACGCCGGATCCTGCAGCGCCTTGGTACTGCCCGCGCCATCCCCGGAAACCGTGTTGAAGGCCAAATAATCCCGCTGTTCAATGCGCGATTCTCCAACTACGATATCGGGATCCTTCGAGAGGTCCGCCCACTGGGCCGCGGTTAGGTAGACGCCGTAGTCAAGATCTCCGCTCTTCAGACCCTGCGCGATTGGATCGGCCACACTGAAGAAACGGAAGACCATCCCCTTCGTCGCCGGCTGCCCGGTGCGAAAGTACTGATTGGGGGTGAATCGAGCAAACTGACCTTGCTGAAACTCCGAAATGACCATTGGCCCAGTTCCCACCACAGGCGCGTCGTTCCGGAACGTGCTGCGCGCATCGGCATAGCTGACATTCTTCCATATGTGCTCGGGGACAATCATCGTGGCGTTGTCAACCGGCCAACGTGTTGGGATTTTGGTCACGATTTGTAAAGTCTCGTCATCGGGTGCCGTGATGGACCCGATGTTCTCCAGACCGCTTGTGTTGTTCCAACCGGCGTTCAACTCGTCGGGCTTACCCATGGAGCCGCGCAGATAGTTGTAAGTGAATGCGGCATCTCTGGCCGTCGCAGGCTTTCCGTCCGACCACTTCATGTTAGGCCAGATCTTGAAAGTCCAGGTGAGGTTGTCCTCGGCAACGGACCACGATTCGGCAAATCCCTTTCGATCGTCATGTCGCTGGGCGTCCACGGCAACCAGCCAGTCATAGGTGAAGGCCAGCGGCCAAAAGTTGCTCCAGGAGGCGAATGGATTCAACGTATCGGGGGAGAAGATTGCGCCGATGCGCACGATGCCGTCCCCGCACGACGCGGCGAAAGCCCTTGAGTTCAAGACCCACGGTGCAGCCGATCCCAACAGCATCGCGTTGATGACGGCACGGCGGTTAAGTTGCAACTTATTCATTCTTTTCTCCCTTTTTGGCTCCGGTCCGGTTCTCGTCGCAGTCGCTGCCCGCTAGGTTAAGGCACTACCAAGGCATTCGAGACCCCTTGTTTCGCGAAGCGATGCCCTGCAGCGTCGAAAATCTGCACACCGAGCGGGTGGTTCATTTGCCAGAAGCGATGTGCAGCGGCAATTGGTCCATCTTGTTTCCCTGTATTGGCGTGTGTCGCTAGACGGGATCTCACACCAGATTACGGTCACAACGGCGTATTTGTGCTTCAAAGGGCAAGGCCTGTTGAAACGGAGCGGTCATAATTCGCTAGTGTTTGATCCAGTTGCGTCGAGCGCAAGCGGCCGTTGCCTGGGATGACCGCCCGTTCACGAAACGGGGTGCTATTGTGGTTTCGATCCCGCAAAGCTGAGTTCAGAGAGCGTTGCCGCCTCGGCAATGTGCTCGTCGATTGGAGCGGCGGAAGGCTAACGGACCCGACACGCCCTCGTAAAGTTGACCAAGTTAAACGCCGCTCAGGACTAGAACTCACCTGATCACGTTCAAACGGCCGCCACCCCGGACCTCGGCCAGCCAAATGAGTATTTCTCGAACGGAAGGTCCCAGCCTCGGCACGCTGGCCGGGCGCTTTTGGGCATCGACTCTCATGGCGCGTCCGCATGCCACCCGTTACCTGCTTTCGCCACGCAGGATCGTCTCGGCGGCATCAGCCAGCACCTGGCAGCCGAGCACCAGGTCGGCATCGTCTGTGTTTTCGGTCCAATGATGGCTGACACCGCCGATGCTTGGCACGAAAAGCATGGCAGCCCTCAGTTTGCGGGCCACGATCTGTGCGTCGTGGCTGGCGCCGCTTGGCATCCTCACGTAAGCGCCGGGTGCATGGCGCGCGGCCGCATTCTCTATCGCTGCCTGGAAGGCTGGATCCATATGCCATGGTTTGCCGGTCGCGGTCCGTTCAATCTCGGCGCGACAACCGGTTCTGATCGCGGTCTCTTCTACCAGTTCCCTTAGTACCGCATCGAGGCGCTCTAGCACTGGCATTTCTGAATCGCGAAACTGGAAAATCATCTCTGCCTTGCCCGGAATTATGTTGCGGGCGCCCGGCTCCAGTGTGATGCGGCCTGTGGTCCAGACAGAGCGCGGGCCAGCCACCTCAGGGAAGCGCTGGGCAATCGCCATGGCCATCGTAGCTGCAGCGACGCCCGCATCCTTTCGGATAGCCATGCGCGTCGTACCAGCGTGATTCTGGATGCCGTGAAAGATAATTGAGTACTGCCAGATCCCGACGATGCTCGTAACAACACCGATCCGCTTGCTCGTGGCTTCCAGCGCGTCGCCCTGTTCTATGTGTGCTTCCAGATAGCCGATGTGGCGTTCCGGTTGCACCAGAGATCGAGGAACGCCGGCTAGGCCGGCCGCACGGAGCGCGTCCCTGAGTGGCAACCTGTGATCGACATTAACCGCGCGGTCGAGATCCGCTTCTTCGATGTCCCCGACGAATGACCGACTTCCGAGCAGCGGAACGTAATGACTTTCTTCATCCGCCCAGGCCACTGGCGCGATGGGAAGGCCCGCGCAGCCCGGCGTTTCCGCGAAAGCCCGGGCGATCTCGAGGCCGTAGATCACGCCAAGCGCCCCGTCGAGCCATCCGGCATGGTTCTGGGACTCTGCGTGCGACCCAATCAGCAGCGATCGCCGTTCCAAGCGCGACATGCCGAATACATTTCCTACCCCGTCGATATAGGCCCGGAGACCCAACGCATCGTATTGCTGCGCAAGCCAGCGGCGGCTGTCGATGTCCTCTTTCGAATAGGTCGGGCGATGGACACCCGTTCGGTACGCGCCGAACTGCGCGAAACGTCTGAGATCCGAGAGCAACCTTCCGGTGTTGATCTTTGGCATCTGCACCGTCCTGGTAGTTGGAAACTAACGCCGACTTTTACCCGGCTGTCGGCGACATGCCGTCACCATGACGTCCATATTGAATTCCGGGCGGCTAGGCCAACTTCTCGAAGCGTACGATATCGGTCGTCAGCTGCGAAATCTGTATCGGAACGCCAAGGGTTATCATCAACTGTTTCCCGCTCGAACCTTTGGTCGCCGTTTGCTCCATGGTTGAGCTTCCTCCAGATCGCGTGCGACCCGTACCAACGTGGCTTCATCACCAAAGCGGCCGACGATCTGAATGCCGATCGGCAGCCCGCTGGCGCTTTGGGCCAAAGGCAACGAGACCGACGGTTGTCCGGTAATATTGAAAACGCCAAGGTACTGATAGAACGAGGCCTCCGCATCCATCCATTCCTCTGCGGAGAGCGTCGGGTTGGTCGCACAGTAGATGCCACCATGTGGAAGGGCCACGGTTGGCATCGAGGGCGTCAGCAGAATGTCATAGGCTTGGATCGCCTCCCCTACTCGCAGCCTCATCGCCCGGAGGGCCTCATGTACTTCTCCCGAATAGGATAACGGCAGATTCCGGCGGCTATGCTCATAAAGCTTGAGATTGACCGGCTCCAAAGCGTCTTGGTTGATACTGCGGCCGATGCTCCGCGCCGCCCTTTCGAGCCCACCTCCGCCGAGATCTGACAAGCCGAGCAATACCCTACTACATTCTTCCGGGTCGTAGGGCCGCTCGATGTCTGTGACCATGTGACCCATTTCTTCAAGAAGTGCGGCCGTCGACTCGACTGCTTGCCGGATTTCTGGCTCCGTCTCAAATGAGCCCCATTTGGTCCTCGCGACCCCAATCCGCAAAGTGCCGGTGGGTTGGGATAGTTCCTCCACATAGGGACGGTTCGGCTGGACGATGATGAACGGATCGCCTGGAGCGGGACCGGAGAATACATCTAAGGCGGCCGCCATATCGCGCACTGTGCGACAGAGAACAAATTCCCGACTAAGGCCGAACTTGGGATCCTGACGGTCCGGACCGCTGGAAGTGCGCCCACGGGAAGGATTCAGCCCTACAAGCCCGCACCAAGCCGCCGGCTGCCGAGTAGATCCGCCACCGTCGCTGGCATGCGCGATTGGAGTGATCCCAGCAGCCACAGCCGCAGCCGCCCCAGACGAAGATCCGCCTGTCGTGCGTTGCAAATCCCATGGATTGCCAGTGATGCCATTGATTATGGTCTCACTCATTCCGGATGCGCCAAGTTCGGGTGTGGTCGTCCTCCCGAGAGTCCGCAGCCCACCGGCGCGAGCTCGACGATAGAAATTGCTGTCGGTTTCGGATCGGAAACCCTTGAAGAGGCGACTTCCTCTTTCCTGCAGGCGGCCAGCTTCGGCGGCTCCGAGATCCTTGCGAAGGAATGGCACGCCGTTGAAAGGGCCTGCGTCCGCGCCGGAGACGGTCTCAGCATCCTCGTAGAACTCGATGACGGCGTTGATGCGAGGGTTAACTTCGTCGTGGGCCTCTCGCGCCAGGCGCGTCAGCTCCACAGCAGTCACTTCGCCTGTGCTGACGAGAGAGGCCAAGCCGGTCGCATCGTGCTCTACGTATTCATTTTGTTTCATGCAAAGAAACCTTTCGCTGTAGCATGCCGCCGCCCGCGCTCTGATCGCGGGAATCGCAGCCGTACGCCACCCAGATTGGTCTCGACGAGATTCGCCTTGATCACGAAATATGGAGCATCGGAGAGGGAGGTTTGTATCAAAATACATCGGTTTTTGAAGCACCGACCGCACAAAGCGGTGCGGTTTGAAATATCGTCAGCCTGTTGGATGTACGCCGGATCTACCTGATTTGGATCCCGAAGCCCGACGTATTTTTTCAATCTGCAGAATCTGTTGCTATTTCTGTTTCACTCTGCGTGTTCCGCAACCTTTTGGGATTGTGGAGGTTGCTAACATGGACCTAGATCGACGAATCCTTAGAACCGGCCCCTCTTTGCCGAACTCGCGGAACGTGTCGGTTCCTCAGCTCCCTGGGACACGAACAGTCGAGGCGGCAGTAAGGTTGCAGAGCTGATGTGCGGCACTGTTGCGATCGAGAGTTATATCGTTTCGGTCGGTCGAAATTGAACCCGCATTCGAGTGCAACCGCAACCTACGTATTGAGTTTCATGCAACACACCTTTCATTATAGCGGGAGTCGTATTTATTTCCCCAGACTCGCCGCCGGCTCATCGATCACGGGTCCACGAAGTTGCAACGAGCCAAGCTCGTGCAATAATGCGGCACCTGTGCGAATCCCGCTGTAGAAGCAGCTGAGTGTCAGATTTTCATTCGGTGCATGATTTGCCTCATCAGGATTCGCGTATGGTGTTTGGAAAGCGGGTATGCCGAGGATCTTGGTGAAAACATAGCAAGGCAGGCTGCCGAAGCCCGCGGGCACCAGCAAAGGCTCCTCCCCTTGCGCAGCGACGAAAGCGCGGCGCAGCGGCGCGGTGAAAGAGGAGGCAATGGCCGTCTTCGAAGGGAACATGCTCCCTTGCGCCACCAACTCCACATCGGGCGCGTGTGTCTCCACATGTGCAGCTATCCTGCGAAGAACGTCTTGGGGGTCCTGCGCTTCAACGAGTCTTATGTCGCATTTCACGATCGCTTCGCTGGGCAGTACGGTCTTGCTACTAGGCCCGCCATAGCCGCCATGGAAGCCATTGATAGTCAGTGTGGGCCGGAAGCAGAGACGCTCGTAGAAATGCCTTTCCTCCGGCGCGTCAAGTCGCGTAAGATTGAGATCCCGCATCAGTGCCGCCGTGTCGAGCGGCAAGCGCTCGACCGCAGTCAGATCCTCCTTGGAAGGAGGTTCAATATTATTGTGGAAGCCTTTAATGGTGATTTCACCGTCGGCATTCTTCATGGTGCCGAGCAGGTGCACCAACGTCCATATCGGATTGGGCACGACGCCACCGAAGTTGCCGGAATGCAGATCCCGGTTAGCATGGCGACAACGCAACTCAAAGGTCACCTCGCCCCGCGAACCGAACTTGATCATAGGTGCGCCGCTCGCATGACGCGGGCCATCGGCGGTGACGGCAAGATCCGCCTTTAGGATATCCTTGTTGGCCCGCACGAAATCGGCAATGTGCGGGCTGCCGATCTCCTCTTCACCTTCCAACAACAAGATGACGTTGCACGGCAACGTGCCATGCGATTTTAAGTGAGACTCAATTGCCAGGATCTGCGCGAAATGCTGCCCCTTGTTATCGCCAGCCCCCCGAGCAAAAAGCCGACCGTCTCGTATAGTGGGTTCAAACGGTGGCGAGAGCCACTTGTCGATCGGGTCAGGCGGCTGCACGTCGTAATGTCCGTAGAGAAGCACCGTCGACTTACCTGGAGCTTTCTCCCACCGCGCCACTACCATGGGATGCCCCGCTGTCGGTACCAAGCTGGCGTCAAGCCCAATCTCCGTCAGCATTTCGACCAGGAGGGCGCCCACTTCGTCGATTCCTATATTTTCAGCGCTGATGCTTCGATGGCGGAGATAATCCATCAGACGTTCGAGAAAGCCGGTACGATTGTGGTCGATATGTTCGAAAACTGCGTTTAGTGCTTCAGAAGAGGCCATATCTCTACTCGTAATCAAAATAGGAAGTCAGAGGATACAGGGAGTCGTTAGCTAGCAGGCGGCAACACGGGTTCGTTGTGTCGGGGGAAGAGTCGACCTGCACGAATCGTCCCACGACTAATTCGCCACCCATGCATTTCTATCCTCCCGCATGCTTGGTTTCCGTCCTCGCCGCCTTTTCACGTACGTCTGCCATTTTTCGGGGTTTGTAGACCTCGATGAAATCCTTGCACCCCTGTCATCGTGGCTCCGCCTGCAGAACGGATCGAATGGCGTTTGCGGTCGCATCGACATCGTCGTCGCTGACAAGATAGTGAAGGACGGCGCGAACGACGCCTTCGCGGAGCGTTCCCATACGCACACCCCGCTGCGACAGCGCCGCCAGGAAGTTTGCGACCGCCAGACCGTCCGGTTCAAGCCGAAAGAACACCATGTTCGTGTCGATGACTGGGGACTCGAGGCGGACGCCGGGAATGTCGCCGATTTTCTCCGCCAGCAACTTCGCCCGACGGTGATCTTCGATCAGCCGGTCCACCATGGTTTGAAGGGCCACGATACCTGTGCTAGCCATAAATCCGGCTTGGCGAAGTCCGCCCCCTAGAAGCTTCCGATAGCGTCTCACCCGGTCGATGAAGGGCCGCGGTCCGCACACCATGGAGCCGAATGGCGCGGCGAGTCCTTTAGACAGGCTGAACATGATTGAGTCGACGTCCTTCGCCATCTCCGCCGGCGTCCTCTTCGACGCGATTGCCGCATTGAAGATGCGGGCGCCGTCGAGATGCAGTGGCAGCCCGTGCTCGTCGGCAAGCTCGCGCACTTGTTTAATATAGGACTCAGGCAGGACACGCCCGCCACGTTGACAGTGCGGATTCTCCAATACGATTACTCCTGGCGGCGCGCATTGGTAATCGCTCTTGTCGCGGATCGCCGAGCGTAGGTTATCCAGCGACAGCCGTCCGTCGATTTCCGTCGGCACGGGGTGCAGGACGAGACCCCCCACCACCGAAACGCTGCCAGCTTCGAAGTCGTAGAGATCGGAGCGATCGCCCACGATCACCTCGTGGCCACGGGGACAATGCGCGAGCAACGCAGTAAGGTTCCCCTGGCATCCGCTCGATAGGAAAGCGGCGTCTTCCTTGCCGAGCATTTTCGCCGCCAATGCTTCCAGGCGATTAAGCGTCGGGTCTTCACCGTAGCCGGCGTCACCCACTTCGGCGTCGAACATTGCCTGCCGCATCTCCTGGGTGGGGAGGGTTACGGTATCGCTGAGTAAGTCTATCATTCTTCTCTTCCATAGTGGCGTTGCGATCAATTTTTGTGCAAATGACCTTCGGCGCCCGATCCAGCGGCAGGGGCAACAGTGCGCGAGGTGTCCGCGCGCGCCTCACCTCAAGCCCTTCTGCTGCCACCGCTCGTAATCTGATCTTGGGAATGAGCCCCGGTTGCAGGAACTCTGAGAATGTCGCAGCCGTACGCCACCCAGATTGGTCTCAACGAGTTCGCCTTCATCACGAAATATGGAGCATGGGCGAGGGAGGTTTGCATCAAAATACATCGGTTTTTGAAGCACCGACCGCACAAAGCGGTGCAATTTGAAATATCGTCAGCCTGTTGGATGTGCGCCGGACTTGCCTGATTGGATCCGGAAGTCCGACGTATTTTTTCAATCTGCATAACCTGTTGCTATTTCTGTTTCATTTTGCGTGGAAAATTGCAATAAATGTTGCGCAATCCTTTGCGATTGTGGAGGTTCCCAACATGGCTGGCATCGCGATGGACGACCTAGATCGAAGAATCCTTACAGCCCTACAAAAGAACAACCGGCTCTCCTTTGCCGAACTCGCGGAACTTGTCGGTTCCTCAGCCGCTTCATGCATGCGTCGAGTGAACAAGCTGCGTTCGGATGGCGTGATCGTTGCGGACATCTCGCTGGTCGATCCGAAGGCCCTTGGCAAATCGCTCACCGTTGTCCTTACGGTAGAGCTAGACCGTGAGCGTCTTGACCTTGTCGACGATTTTAAGCGCGCAATGCGCGCGGCCAAAGAGGTTACCCAGTGCTACATGGTTACAGGGGACGCCGATTTTGTGCTGATCGTGGCCGTTGAGGACGTCGAGGCTTTTGACGTCTTCGTCAAGACAAAGCTCTATACCAACCCCAATGTCCGAAAATTCCAGAGCATGATTTCGCTCGATCGTGTCAAGTTCGACCCTCGGACCACGGTGTAGCTTTCCCGGGGTGGCGCTGACGCCCGCGCTTGATGCGCCTATTATACGTCCAGCTTCGGATTGAACTTTCTTGACTTGGAACTGTTGCGATCCAGAGCGCCATCCGACGCTGCGTCGAACCGCGAAATTGCAATACTCCGAAGGGGCCTCGGGCCCGCCAAAGGAGCACTGTGCACAACCGCCCCGGAACTCTCAGGTTCGTGACGGAGGGGCATGCGCGCGCGTGGCCTCGGGGACGCCGCTGCCCCTAGGTAGTATGTCCCATCCCTGCCTTAGTCATTCTATCTCGTGTTCTCGGTGCTGGTGGTGTCGGCGTTAACACTTTAACACTGCCTATTGCTCTGCCCGAAATGGCTTGTCGGTATGCCCTGTCGATCGCCAGTCAGCCGCGGCCTCAAGACAAGCTTCGCAAACGGCGGTCAGGTCTCGGTTAGCCATGCAGAGCCGCGCACGTCTGCTCTTCGGCCACGTTTCGACTTAACCCATGGCTCTGGATTGCGCGACCTGGAGTGTCACCAGAGGCAGCAGGGCATCATCCATCTCTGGCGCGATTTGCGAGGAGTCGAGGCGGGAGCAAGGTTGCAGAACTGATGTGTGCCACTGTTGCCACCGAGAGGTTATCGGCGTCGATCGGTCGGTCGGAAATTGACCCGCATTCGAGTGCAACCGCAACCAGATCGTGGGAGCGACATACACGGTGAAGATCATTCGGGGACGCCCCTGAAGTACACGCAGCGCTCGCGTGCGCGGCCAAGAGGAGTGGCGCGGTTCGGAGCTTTAACAGCGAGGTCATGCAGTTGCTTGGCGACGACTGCGTTCGCTAAGTGATTGTCTGCATGGGCAGCTGCTCGGCGAGGCTGTCACGCTGCGCGGAGGCTGTTCCCTGGCGCAGGCCAGTCGAGAATGCGACGTTCTGGAAGGGCCTCAACCCCCATGACATCCTCGAGTTCGCTGGGAGAGCCCGGCGCCGCCTTTGAGTTTAGCTCGGCAGACGGGCCTAACCCAGACCAAATGGTTTAGGCGACTGCCTGACCGATTCATTTCACTTCTTTCCGACGAATGACTATTGCAGCTCGCCGATCGTCTGAATTTGGTGCCCAACGTCGCGTCTCCCACATCACCATCGCCGGTGCCGTAGCGATGTCTTCCAGCGATGACCATACGAGCGACTTTCGAGCGCAAGCTCTAGCGCATTTCTTGACCTGGCCGAGTAAACGGATCGGAAAGATAGACAAATGACACAGCTCTTACCTGTTCTTCCAACCGTCGATGAGCATCACGTTGATGGACGTCGGTATCCTGACGGGGTAGCATTCATGGACGGGCAATACCTGCCGATGTCCGAGGCGAAGATCTCCGTGCTCGATTGGGGTTTCCTCCACTCGGACGCCACTTATGACACAGTCCATGTCTGGAAAGGCAGGTTCTTCCGGTTGGACCTGCATCTTGACCGTTTTTTTGCGGGGGTTGAACGCCTTCGAATGAAGCTGCCTTACGATCGCAAGAAAATCGAATCTATCCTCACAGCGTGTGTCGCTTTGTCGGGTCACAAATCCGCGTACGTGGAGATGATCTGCACGCGCGGTTCATCGCCGACATTCAGCCGCGATCCCCGCCAGGCGGAGAACCGCTTCATCGCGTTTGCTGTCCCTTTTGGCTCGGTTGCCAACAAGGAGCAGCTGGAGAGAGGCTTGCACGTCGCGATCAGCGAGACCGTTCGTATCCCCCCTAAATCGATCGATCCCTCGATCAAGAACTATCATTGGCTTGATCTCGTGAAGGGTCTTTTTGACGCCTACGACGTAGGAGCCGAGACAGCACTGATACTCGATACGAACGGGCACATTGCGGAGGGACCCGGCTTCAATGTGTTCCTCGTAAAGGACGGCTCGTTGAGGACGCCTGCATTTGGGGTGTTGCCGGGCATCACGCGCCGGACTGTCTTTGATCTTTGTGTCGAGATTGGGCTCTCAGCGACGGCTGCTGATATCAGTCGAGCTGAGATCAAAGAGGCTGACGAGGTGTTCATAACCTCGACTGCCGGCGGCATTATGCCTGTGACACGTATCGACGACGCCGCGATCTCTAATGGGCAGGTTGGGTCCGTCACCCGCCGGCTCACGGATCTCTACTGGCAAAAGCACGATGATCCGGCATGGTCGACTGCTGTCAGCTACCCGTGATCGGAAATGAGCATGCGACAGCAACTTGGCGAGCGGCTTCGTGACGATCGCCATGAGCTGTCATCACACAAAGTCGAGCAGGCGCGCTTCGGCGGGCGTCGCCCCTGGATATCGTGGATTGGACGAGGCGCATCGACTTCTCCTGCTGGGGAGACCGGTCGGAGGACGAGCGCGATCCGCGAGGGTGCTGCAACTTTCTGCGCCGCGGGCTCGCGCCACACGCTGACGACGCTTACCTCAACGAAGCGACCGACTCGTCCATCTCCCGGGTAGTGATGATGTCGATTTGCTCGGTGTCACAATCCCTGTGAAATATGACGGGCCCGGAGATAGCTACGTTACCAATTGCCTCGTGGCGCACGAGGTTGAGCGAAATCCACAGCGGTTACCCCTCGATAATGAGCGTCGGGCCGTCAGTCATACATGTACTTGTGTAGGAGGTATCCATGCCATTTCCTGCGGAGTTGCCGATGAAGAACGCTTTCACTGCCTATCTGTCGGCGGAACTGGCTGCGTTGAAGTCTGCGGGGCTCTACAAATCCGAGCGCGTCATCACCTCGACGCAGTCGTCCACGATCGAAGTCGCGGGTGGCAGCAAGGTCCTAAATTTCTGCGCCAACAATTATCTCGGGCTCGCGGACAATGAAGATCTACGGGACGCAGCAAAGGCTGCGCTCGACCGCTATGGATACGGTATGGCGTCGGTCCGCTTCATCTGCGGCACGCAGGAAGTGCACAAGCATTTCGAGGCGCGCATCTCCTCATTCCTCAAGATGGAAGACACGATCCTCTATTCTTCCTGTTTCGACGCCAATGCCGGTCTGTTCGAGACGCTGCTCGGCGAAGAAGACGCCATCATCTCCGACGCGCTGAACCATGCCTCCATCATCGACGGTATACGGCTCTCAAAAGCTAGGCGTTTCCGCTATGCCAACAATGACCTGGCCGCGCTGGAAGAAGAGCTCAAGAAGGCCGAAGGCAGCCGCTTCAAATTGATCGCGACCGATGGCGTCTTTTCCATGGACGGCATCATCGCCAATCTTGGTGGCATCTGCGATCTGGCCGAGAAATACGGCGCCATGGTCATGGTCGACGATAGCCATGCGGTCGGCTTCGTCGGCAGGCATGGGCGCGGCACGGCGGAGCATTGCGGCGTCGAGGGCCGCATCGACATCATCACTGGCACGCTGGGCAAGGCGCTTGGAGGCGCCTCAGGTGGCTACACGTCAGGCAAACGCGAGGTCATCGACTGGCTTCGCCAACGCTCGCGGCCGTACCTCTTCTCCAATACGCTGATGCCCGCCATTGCAGGGGCGTCGCTAAAGCTGTTCGACCTGATCGAGCATGGTGATGCGCTGCGCGAAAGGCTCTACGCCAATGCCAGCCGCTTCCGCTCCAATATGTCGAGGGCCGGCTTCACGCTGGCTGGCGCCGACCATCCGATCATCCCTGTGATATTGGGCGACGCGACTATCGCGCAGCAGATGGCCGAGAAGATGCTCCAGCGAGGCATCTATGTAATCGGCTTCTCCTTCCCCGTGGTGCCGAAGAGTCATGCCCGCATCCGCACGCAGATGTCAGCCGCACACTCGAGTGCGGATATCGACCGTGCCGTGGAGGCCTTCACTCAGGTGGGCAGGGAAATGGGATTCATCTGATTTCCAACATGATTGGAGACTGCGGGGCCGTCCACATGCGGTAATCGCGGGAGCGACTCGCCCTGAATACATCATAGCCTTGGAGGGTGGCTGTTCCCCGATAGGATGGAATACGCCGGACCCAAGCCGACTGCGATTTCAACCAAGCCGTCTCCATACCCAGCTAACCTCATCAAGTGCCCATGAGCACGTAGAGAACGCAGGCACCCGAAAGCGTCGATAATTCTCACAACCGAGCCGCGGCCCTTGACCCATTAAAGAACACTATCGGTCATGGGCGTGAATTCGGCCGGTGGTGCGAACGAACTTCCGCCAGGGGGTCATCTTCCGACATTCCGCACCGGGCTAAATTAGCTTGCAGCAAAGTGCGGAAGACTATCGGCGGCGGCCCGCCTACTCCGCCCGTTGAAACTACGCACACGAGGCGGGCCGTTTTGAAATTTGTTATGGCACAGGACTTGATTGTTCCGTCCCCGGCGTCGGCTTCGCCGGCTTGCGGGGCCCTGACGAGAGGCCAAATCGGCCGGGGACAGGCAATACCCGGTTCTTGCGATTGGTTGAACGGGCTATTCCTCGAGTGGAGGCCTAAGTCCTACGGCGCGACGATCAACATGAGATTCGTCTCACGTTGATTGCCGCGCCGCACTGCAGGATGTCTCTCTTGATGTCGTTTCTGATGGGATCGCAACGCAAGGCACCTACACAAAGATGGGCCGGACTATATTTTCGAAGAGCAGTCTGCTTTGCCTTGGATAGAGGCGATAAATTTACTCTATAGGAGATCAACTCGTTAAGTAAGCGATGCGCCAAGGCACCTTTCCCGAAATCGTCTTGATGGTTAGATCGCTCGTTGGTCCGCGCGGCGGCGCCGATCACTTCGGATCGTCATAACGGGTGACGTAGTGGAGTTCGCGCAGGGCGGGGATGACGAGGGCGATGTCTTTGTAGGCCTCGTGCTCGATGAAATGCGCGGTCTCGGGCCCCGGCCTGGGCTTGCCGAGGACGGGCCTCCCTTTTTTGTCGACGCAGTAGATCAGGATCGGCAGCAGCAGGCCGTGGTTGGGGTTGTCGAGGTCGAGTAGCCGTTTCCATTTTTTGATGTTGAGATTCATGGCCGCGTGGAATCCCTGGCACCACGGCCGAGGGTCGATGCCGCCGCTGGGCTTTGTGGCGAATCGAGGCGCATAATCCTGCGGTCTGTCGAAGAGCGTCTCGTTGATCCGGTTGTGGATCCTGGCGACGCTGGCAAACACGGCGTGATCGGTTGCAGACCCTTTGGCCAAGACGTCGCGCCGCAACCCCATGAGCGGGCACATCCAGTATTGCGGGTCCGGGAACCGCGGCCCGGTGACCGCCGCCGTTACGAAGCCATCCAGCGCCGACATGGTCCGCACCAGCGGGCGGTTGGTCTTGGCGGCCATCCAGGCCTCGAGCGCCTCGTCCGACAGCGCCATGTCATCGAGCGCGCTCATGCCGCCAAGGAGAGCTGCATCTCTTCGCGGCGCACCCAATTCCATATGTGGACGGCTCCCACTTGCAAGTGTTTTTTGCGGATATTTTTGATCGGATCGCTTGCTTCCATATGTACGGCCTTTGTGTGTGGTCGCACATGACCACTGGCCAAGATGGTTTCCGCAACGCGTGTTCCTAACACGGCAACGACCTCGAAAGGCCACTGGAATTGGCGGAGTGTCACGCGTCTTGGATCGATCGATCGCACCATCTGCTTTTCTCTTGCAAGTTCACAGCATCAGCTCAACACGGTAGCATTTTTATCGTGCTCGCCGTGGTGGCCAATTTCCTAAATTGCCTGTGTTTGTTCTTCCGGTCGCCGGTACGTTTCGCCGCTCACCATAAGCTTCCAGGCAATTCGGGCGATCTTATTCGCGAGCGCCACCGCCACCAGCTTCGGTTTCTTCCGTTGCAGAAGTTCGATCAGCCATCGGGAAGCATGTCTGCTTCGACCGGTTCTGACATGCTGAAGAAGGGCAGTTGCGCCAACCACCAATATGCTCCTCAGCATTTCGTCGCCAGCACGTGTGATCACCCCCAGTCTGACCTTGCCTGCGGTCGAATGGTCTTTGGGCGTAAGTCCTATCCAGGCGGCAAAATCGCGACCAGACTTGAACGTTCGGGGATCTGGGGTCTTCATCATCAAAAGCGATGCGCCGACCGGCCCGACGCCCGGAATTTCGGCCAGGCGCCTGCTGCATTGATCGGAGCGATGCAACGCGGTTAATTTCTCCTCGACGACTTTCGTTTCGGCAAGCAAATCTCGATACTCAACGCCATGCATGGCAAAGAGCTCGCGGGCCAATTCAGGCAGGGCTTGATCAGCCGCAATGCGCTCCAATAGCGGTTCGATCCGGCACATGCCGGTGGCCGCGACGATGCCGAACTCCATGGCAAAACCGCGAATAGCATTGGCAAGCTGTGTCCGATTGCGGATGAGTCTCTCCCGCACACCGACCAGCATTAACGCAGCCTGCTGTTCCGCGCTCTTTACCGGCACGAAGCGCATGGTGGGTCCCCGCGGGTCACTTCAAATTCCTCCATGTAGGGTCAGTCAAAATCCCCCACCCGCAAGACAGGACAGAAGTGGACTTGTTAGTTTGACTTTGTTTCCCGAGCAAGGGCTTCAGCGGCCTCTTTGAGGCGATAGCTGCGTCCATCGAACTCAAGCAGATGGCAATGATGCATCAGCCGATCGAGTATCGTCGTGCTCATGGTGTTGTCTCGCAGATATGTCCCCCAGTCCTGCAC
>NZ_JBFUEK010000023.1:0-55711 GCF_056404235.1 Mesorhizobium sp. P2_E10 | reverse complement strand
GGACGATCGACTGCGCCAGAACGGTCGCGGTCGTGGTGCCGTCGCCGGCGATGTCGTTGGTCTTCGAAGCAACTTCGCGGACCATCTGCGCGCCCATGTTCTCGAACTTGTCYTCAAGCTCGATTTCCTTGGCGACGGTGACGCCGTCCTTGGTGATGCGCGGGGCGCCGAACGACTTGTCGATGACGACGTTGCGGCCCTTGGGGCCGAGCGTGACCTTCACCGCGTCGGCGAGGATGTTGACGCCGCGCAGCATGCGCTCRCGGGCGTCGCGGGAGAATTTTACGTCTTTGGCAGCCATGTTTTAGCTCCTGGCAGGGGCTTGGGATCAAGCCCGAAATTCAGTTGACGGTGAGGCCGATAATCAGCCGATGATGCCCATGATGTCGGATTCCTTCATGATCAGAAGGTCTTCGCCATTGAGCTTGACTTCGGTGCCCGACCACTTGCCGAACAGGATGCGGTCGCCTTTCTTGACGTCCAGCGGGACCAGCTTGCCGGCCTCGTCGCGGGCGCCGGAACCGACGGCGATGATCTCGCCTTCCTGCGGCTTTTCCTTTGCCGTATCGGGGATGATGATCCCGCCCTTGGTCTTCTCTTCGGATTCGACCCGGCGAACGACCACGCGGTCATGCAGCGGCCGGAACTTCGACTTTGCCATTTTTGGATGTCCCTGATGCGGATGTTGAATGGTTGTCCGTTGCCGGAGCGTCGTTAGCACTCGCCACTGGCGAGTGCTAACGTGGCGCTGAGATAGGCCGTAGGCTGGTGCTAGTCAAGGCGGAAGAGGGGGGGCGAAGAGCAAATGATTTAGGAATCGGTGCGGAAGCACCGGGACCCTTTACATGAGGAGAAAGCTCTTTCTGTATCTTTGCTGCCAGTGGCTTGTCCCCTTCGGCAGAAAACATCTCCGCCAGCGGCGCCTGCAGCATTTCTGTATCGCCTGTTCAAGCCGCCCCCAGGGAGGGATTTTTGTCAGGCGATCAGATCGATTGGGTTCGCTATCCCGCTCGCTACCCTAGTCTCCTCAGCAGATGGTCGCCCGAACCGCTTCAGCAGGCCTTTCGCTATTTGACGTGGTACCGCTTGCGAAAACAGATACCCCTGACCCAACTGGCATCCGATCTCCGCAAGTAAGACGGCCTGGGCTTCGTTCTCGATGCCTTCGGCGATGACCTGGATGTGGAGCTTGCGAGCGATGCCGACCAAGCCCTCGACGATCGCCAGGCTCGGATCTCCCTGAACAAGGCGATCAATGAAGGATTTGTCGATCTTGACAATGTCGACCGGCACCGTCAGCAGATGGGTGAGCGAAGCGAAGCCGGTTCCGAAATCATCGAGTGCGACACGCAGGCCATGGGCCCGCAACGCCTTGATTTCTCGAGCGACGACCGGATCGCGCTGGCCGAGATAGACCGACTCCGTGACCTCCAAAATGATGTGCTTCAACGGAACGTTCTCGCGGCCGAAGGCGGCTTCGAGACGCGCGTAGAGAGTGCCGCTATGAAAATCGGCTGAGGCAATGTTGATGCCGACATGCTGCAACGGAATACCTTGAACCAGCCACGAGCGCACGTCCGCTGCGACGATCGCCATCATGCGTTCCGTCAGATTCGAAGCGACGCTGACATCGGAGGTTGCCTGGTGAAACGCAGCGGCGGAAACGACCTCGCCATCCGGCTTGCGAAGGCGGCAGAGCGCCTCCATCCCGACGATCGCGCGGGTGTCGAGCCGCAGGATCGGCTGATAGAACGCGTCGATCCGGCCTTCGCGCAAAGCCACGTCAACATCGCGGATCACCTCAATCCGGGTCTTGATTGCGCTGCCGATCCCCGGCGAGTACAGCACGAAGCCGCCTCGCGAAGTTTCCTTCGCGTGGTAGAGCGCGAAATCGGCGTTTTGGCGCACGCTTTTCGCATCGACGTCCCCCGCCGACAGCACTGCGCCGCCGATGGTAGCCTGTGCCAGGATCATGTGCCCGTCGCAGTCGGCGGGCACAGCCATAGTGTCGAGAATATGACGCGCCGTGCTCTCGATGCTAGCGGGTGCTCCGGCTCGCTGAAGGATTACGACAAACTCGTCGCCGCCCATTCGGAACACACGGTCCGGCGCTAGGCTTTCGGCGAGACGTGACGCCACCGCCTGTAGCAAAGCGTCGCCGGCGGCATGGCCGAAGGTGTCGTTGATGGTCTTCAGGTTGTCGAGGTCGATGATCAGGACCGCCCAGGCGCTCGGTTGGCCAAAGGACAGCCGCTCCAGGGCGACGTCCAAACTCGCCCGGTTCGGCAAATTGGTAAGGGCATCGACATAGGCGCCGTGCTCTCGCTCGACGACCCGCCGGTGACGCTCAAGCGCGATGGCGCACAGGGAGGTACACGACGCGACAACCTTCTCCTCGCGCGGGGTGGGGCCGCGTTTCTCCGGAAAGTACAGGGCAAAGGTGCCGAGCACAGCGCCCTCTGCGTCGCGGATCGGGCTCGACCAGCAGGCCTTCAGGCCCAGCGCCAGGACTGGCTCCTTGAAGCCGACCCAGCGCGGGTCGGTCGCGATGTCCTTCACAGCCACGGCTTTTCCGAGATAGGCCGCACTGCCGCAGGAGCCCACCAGCGGGCCGATCATCAGGCCTTCGAGAAGAGCCATAAATTCATTCGGCAAGCTGGAACCTGGGAGGGGATGCAGCAAGCCGTTACCGTCAACGCGCAGAACGGAACATCTGACGTCCGGCAACAGTTTCTCGATCTGGTGGCAAAGACGGTGCGTGGTCGCTTCGAGCGTCTCGCCCCTGGCGATCATTTCGAGAATATTGTTCTGGAGATGCAGCACGTTAACCGCCAATACGTGTGCCTAAATACCCTGTAGCATTCCTGGTGAAATCACCCTGATAAGGCGCAGTGCACAAGATGACAGTGTCAGGTAATTCTTTATAAGTGTTATCTTTCGCCTCTGAAAAACCGGGGCCAGGATTTCGGTAGTCACGAAAGGCCGCGCCTCTTCCACACGCTCTCGCGTCGCTGGGCGGCTTCCGACATCACGCTCCAAAGCGCGTTTTCAAGCGCACTCAAGCTTATGTTTGGACAGGCCCCCGTTTCTTGTCTAGGGACGTCACTTCCTTGCCGTGAATTGCCGCCGGTCTTGTCCGGAGCGACTATATCCGCCTCGTCGAGGTCAAGCCGCAGCAGGTCGCTGAATGGCTAGAAAGGGATGTTGGAATCGCAGTGGCGAAGCATGCGACCCGCCAGGTTCTCTGTCTTGCATTTGGACCCTCCCTGGCTGCCCCGAATTGTCAGTCGCGGGACGCCAACTTGCGTGTGCCCGCTGCGAAAGTACCTCAGGCAGTCGCCTTTTGCGGCTGGCTGAATGAATTTTCCGGGCGGGGCAGACCGAAATGGTCCCTCAGCGTTTCCCCGTCATAGTCGTGCCGGAAAAGTCCGCGCCTGCGCAAGATCGGCACCACCTCGTCGGCGAATACGTCGAACCCGCCCTGCAGATAGGGCGGCATGATATTGAAGCCGTCCGCGGCACCGTTGTCGAACCATTCCTGGATGTTGTCGGCGATCTGTTCGGGTGTTCCGGCCTGGACCCAATGCCCGCGCGCCCCGGCGAGGCGGTGCAGCAATTGGCGGATGGTTGGATTCTCGCGCTCGATGATGTCGAGTACGACGTGGAAGCGGCTGCTCGCGCCGCGCTCGCCCTCGACGCTGATGAGCTCGCGCGGAAATGGCCCGTCCAGGTCATAGTGGGAAAGGTCTGCGTCGACGATGCGGCGTAGCTGGTCAAGAGAATATTCCGGCTGTGTCAGCTCATTGAACTCGTCTTGCAGAGCGCGGGCTTCCGCCTCGGTCGAACCGATGAACGGGCTGATGCCGGGCAACACCTTGACGTGGTCAGGGTTGCGGCCAACCGACTTCACCCGCGCCTTGATGTCGGCATAAAATTCCTGCGCGTTGCCGAGTGTCTGATGGGCGGTGAAGATCGCCTCGGCATAGCGGCTAGCGAACGACCGCCCGTCTTCCGACGAACCCGCCTGGACGTAGACCGGACGCCCCTGCGGCGAGCGCGGAAGCGTGAGCGGTCCCTTCACCCGATGATATTTGCCGATGTGGTTGATTGCGTGGATCTTGTCGGTGTCGGCAAAAATGCCGGACTCCCGGTCCGCGACGAGCGCGTCGTCCTCCCAGCTGTCCCAGAGCTTCGTCACCACGTCAACGAACTCGCCGGCGCGCTCGTAACGGTCTGCATGGGTTGGATGTCGGTCAAACCCGAAATTCAACGCCGCCGACGCATCGCCCGTCGTGACGATGTTCCAACCGGCGCGCCCGCCGCTGAGATGATCGATAGAAGCAAACAGCCGCGCCAGGTTGTAGGGCTCGTTGTAGGTGGTCGAGGCGGTCGCGATGAAGCCGATTCTCTCCGTCACGGCGGCGAGCGCCGAAATCCATGTCAGCGGCTCCAGCCTGAAGCGGCTTGCGTAGCGGATGTTGTCGGCGAGCGCGGGGCCATCGGCAAAGAACAGCGCGTCGAATTTGCTCGCCTCGGCCTTTTTCGCCAGTTCCTGATAATAGGCGATGTCCAGCACTCTTTCAGGCGCGGAATCCTTGTAGCGCCAGCCGGCTTCATGATGGCCGCCAGGATAGATGAAAAGGTTGAGGTTCAACTGTCGTGATACGGCGGGCATATGTTAGTCCTCCTGGGGGTGACGCAGAGCGACAAGTCTTTGGCTGCTCAGACGGGCAGCGCAGGCTTTGTCTCGACGCCAAGATGACGCAGAAGTTCGGATCGGATCTCGCCGAACCGGCGATGGCCATGATCGCGTGGCCTGGGGATATCGATTGCGATGTCGGCGGCGATCGCGCCATTGTCGAGCACCAAAACCCGGTCCGCCAGCGTCACAGCCTCGTCCACATCATGGGTGACCAGCAGCACCGCCGGCTGGTGACGGGCGCAGAGCTGGCGCAGCAGATCGTGCATGCGCAGGCGGGTCAGCGCGTCGAGTGCGCCGAACGGCTCGTCCGCCAGCAGCAGGTCAGGATCACGAACTAGCGACCGCGCCAAGGCCACGCGCTGCTGCTCGCCACCAGAGAGTTCGACCGGCCATGCGGTCTCGCGGCCGCTCAAGCCAACCTCTTCGAGAGCTACCCGTCCGCGTTCGGCGGCGTCCGGCAGGTCGAGGCCAAGAACCACGTTCTCCAGCACGCGTTTCCACGGCAATAATCGGGCATCCTGGAACACCACCGATTTCTTGTCGGGCGTATCGAGCCGGCCGGATCCGGCGACCGTGTCATCGAGATCGGCAAGAGCGCGCAACAATGTACTCTTGCCCGACCCGCTACGGCCGAGAAGGGCCACGAACTCCCCCTTGTCGATGTCGAGGCTGAGGCCGTCGAGAATGGTTCGCGGGCCGAAACTCCTTACGAGGTTTTCGACCCGCACCACGGGCGCGCCGCTCAATCCGCCAAGGTGCGACGCCATGACAGCGACCTTTCCTGGAAGAAGCGGACGATGCCGTCGCAGCCGAGCCCGAGCAAGGCGTAGACGACGAGGCCGACGATGACGACGTCGGTCTGGCCATAGTTGCGCGCCAGATCGATCATGTAGCCGATGCCGCTGGTGGCATTGACCTGCTCGACCACCACCAGAGACAGCCAGGCGTAGGTCACCGCCAAACGCAGGCCCAGGAAGAAGCCGGGAAGGGCGCCGGGCAGGATGACCTGGCGGATGAATTCGCCGTAGCCCATTCGCAAGGTCTGGGCCAGTTCGACATAACGGTTGTCGATGCCTCGCAAGCTGCTGTGGGTCTGGATATAGATTGGGATCAGCACAGCCAGCGCGATGGCCGTCACCTTCATGCCTTCGCCGATGCCGAACCACAGCATCAGCAGCGGGATCAGGGCGAGCGTCGGTATCGCCCGCTTGATCTGAACCGGGCCGTCGATGATCGCCTCGCCAAGCCGCGACAACCCTGAAATCAGAGCAAGCACGGTCCCGATCAGGATCCCGAACACCAGCCCCTGTGCTGCCCGCCAGGCAGACGTCATCAAATGATCCTGAAGCTTGCCCTCGGCGATAAGATCTATGGCGGTGCCGACAACCGACCAAGGCGCCGGCAGCGTTCTTGGATCGATCAGGCCGGCGATACTGCCGATGGACCAGATCGCGAGAAGCAGTGCAGGCCCGATCAGCGCGCCAAACGGGATCGCTCGCCCAAGGGCCAGGCGCCGCCTCGTCCTGGTCTTACGGGCCTGTACAGCGGGCGGAAACAATCCCCTTTCATCCGATGCGTATGGAATGGGAAGTGCAACTGCCGCGGTGTGGGAAAATGCGTTCATCTGCGTCGTCTCCAGTTTGGGGTAGCAGATGTCAGGACGCGTTCAGCGCACTTGCGGCGATCGTCTCGAAGCGCCTGTCGAAAAGATCCTCGGCCTTGATCGTGGGCCTGTTCAGTTCCTTGGCCAGGAGGTCGATCGTCGCCTGCTGGCGCGCGATCACATCGTTCCAGTCGGAAGGAATGTCGAACTGTCCGTCGGCGTCGACGAGATACTGGCCATCATCTGCATTGAGGCCCTGGGTGGCGACGTAGTAGCCCTCGACCCACTCTTTGGGATGTTCCTGCACCCATCGGGTCGCAAGTGCCCAGTAGCGCACATATTCGCCGAGAGCGGCAGCTTTGGCCGGGTCGTCAAGCACGGCCTGTGGGGCATAGAGATGGGCTGGATCGTCGCGCAAGCCATGCGGGATGGTGGTAGCGCCGTCGGCACCATACTGGTGCAGATAGTGCTTGATGAGGACGCCCCAGATCGGCGCGACGTCGACCTGTTTGCCGGCGAGCGCCACCGGATAGGCGTCGCCTTTGCTCGGCAGTTCGATGAGATTGACATCCTCCTTTTTGAGCCCGGCGGCCTGCAGGACCCTCAGCACCAATGCGCCTTGCGCCTGGCCGGGGCTGAACGCAATCCGTTTGCCGCGTAAGTCCGCGAGCGTCTTGACATCGACGCCCGGTGCAATCCCGAGTTGATAAATTGGGTGCGCTACAGGATCCTTGCGGAACTTCGCGGCAATGATCTTGACCTTGAGCCCTGTCCAGGTCGCGTGGATGGGCGGAATGTCGGCGACCGACCCGACGTCCAGCGCATCGGCGCGAAACGCTTCAATTGTCTGGGGACCGCCGCTGATATTGGCCCACTCCACCTTGAACGGCAGTTTGTCGATCAGGCCCGAGAGTTCCAGTGCCCGTTGCGTTTCGGGATCGCCGATGCGAAGCACCGTGCCCTCCGGGATTTTGGTCGGCAGCTTACCCGCGCCCGGACTGCCCGCGAGGGCGCCCAAAGGGGCGAAAGAAGCGACAAAGGAAATCGCAAAAGCGGCTACGAAGGCGCCAAACCTCCTTCTCGAAAACCTCTCCACAGCTAGCATCATCGTCTCGCTCCAATCTTGGAAATGGCTCCTACTTACGCTGTTTACTATGTCTATCAATTATGTAGACGATAAAGCATCGGATGCTGTTCTTGGCCGCCCGAGGGAAACGCTGTTCGCCTCCGATGCTGATTTGGGGCATGTGACGCCCAATCGACGCGGGAGGGGCCGACGCAAGTCAGCCGCTGCTCAGAGAAAACAGGAGGAAGGCGTCGCCGCCTGTCAGGAAGAACGAAGCGGTCGGTAATTGGAAAAAAGACTTATGTCAGTTTCCTGGCGGGGACTGGCGGCCGCAGATGGTGACGATCGCGGTACTGCCCCATACGGCACGAGGCGAGAAGGTAATGGAGTAGTCGCGGCTGCTGGTCGCCGGTCCGAACCAGAAATAGGGTGAAGGGCTTGTCCACGCCGGCAAATCCATTGCCGGTGTCCGGTCCTCATCGGCGGCCGGTGTCGGCATGCCGTCCCGGCCAATGGTGATCATGGACACGCCGATATAGCTCCCGGCCTTGAAGCGGCCGACGAATTCGACGGCGTCGCCAATGTAGCGAAAGCAGCCGTCGCTTTGGCCGAGCTTGAATCGCTGGCTAGGAACGGGTTGAGAAGGCTCCTCCTGGGCGCTGGCTTGCGCCGGCAGGAAGGTGCCCGCCGCCAAGGTGAAGGCCACTACATGCCTGAAATCCATGACAACCTTATTGCACCGCATCTGACCTCGGCCGCACACCAGTCGCCATGTATTCTACGAACTGGAGGGCGGCCATGAGCGTGTTCACATCGTTCACGTAGGACGCGTCGTCTTCAATCTCGTCAAAGATCGGAACCAGCTTGTGAGCGATAGCGGCTTGCTTATCCGGCAAGCCGCCTATCTGGCGCAGAAGTGCTGCCCTGGCTTCATCGCGAGTCAAAATCATTCAACTCCCGCTCCTGGCGCACTCGGATACGCTCACCTGGCTTTCCCCGCCAGGAGCGTCATCGCCCCCAAGACAGCGCCGACGACAAGCCCAACCACCGCATAAATTGCAATGTGGCTCACTATGGCTGACTGAAGGTGGCGTCGGGGTCAGCGGTCGCCAGCATCGACAATGCAGGTTGTGGTTTCGTCAGAAACCCGACGCCGGCCCCGACCAGAGCGCCTACAATGCCAAGGCCTATGGCTTTGTTCATGAAATCTCTCCTCAGCAGATGTGGACTTATGGTTTGAAGACAATCTTGTGGCGAAGGGTATCGCTCGGCACGTACCAGGATGCCTGAATGTCGTAGCAGACTGCGGCGGCTCCCCTGTTGGCGATGTCGCCAGGGAGGTCGATATCCCTAACGTGCCGGTATTTCCCCTCGTTCTTAAGTTGATCGACGGTGAAGCCTCCGGCGGCGAAATAGGCTGCGAGCTTGGCATGGTCCACGGCGAGGCCTGGGCAGTTAGCCTCGGCATATTCGGTGATAGCCAAGGTTGCCGCCGCTTCGCCCAACTTTGGAGGTTGGGCGTGAGCAGCGGTGACCCCGGTCGCCGCCACCAGGACGGCGAACGCGAGGGCGGCCAGTCTAACATTGTGCTTGGTCATGGGGATTCTCCGATGGTGTTGGGTCAGCTCGACAAGGAGCTCGGAAATGCTTCAGAGCCGGGTCAATTGCATCGCATACTCGCACCCGGTGACCCGCAAGCTGGAGCCGTTGAGCTGGTAGTCACACATCGCGGACGAAACGCCGATCATACCGGGGTCGGGCTCGAGTTTCAGGCGATTGCCCGCATAGGTGCTCCATTTCCAGATTGCTTGCTGGCCGTGAATAACGATGACAGCAGTGCCGTCGCCAAGAAACTCGACCGTGTTGCCGCTCGGATCCCTGTATTTGCCCTCGAAGCTGGCGACGGATGGCATGACAGAGTTGAAGTTTGGCGGTCGGATCAGGCCAAACCCGATACCGAGGATCACACTGACCACAGATAAGGCCACGGCTGCGAAAGCTTGGTGGCGGGCCAGGGCGCGTTCTTCGGGGCCGGCKCCTGGCGCGAGCCCGCTCCTGTAGGTCCGATAGGCGACATAGGCGAAGAAGACGGCGGGGAGAAAACGAATGCCGAACAGGCTGATATTGTAGGAATTCGGAACAAAGAAGGGAAAAAAGACCAGCGCGGCGATGCCCCACGCGATGGTCGGAATCTTGATTGTGTTTTGCATGGCGGTAACCTCGGGAGAAGGGGTTGGAAGCGAACGGGGCAGACATGCGACAGCGCGTCATTGCTTGACGAGCGTGATACTCCGGCCGACATCATCCCAACCGTAAAGGCATGTCGGCGGCTCGATGGTCAGCGAGGTGCCGGCGATCGTCGCCTTGCACCGTCTCGAAAATCCAGCCGGATAGGCGATCTGGAGCTCGCCGCTCTGGAGAAACGTCCAATCGGCCCTGGAGGTAGAGGCGTTGCTATTGAGGAAGAACACGTCCCCGCCCATTTTGAATTCCGCGAAAAGCCGGCGCTGGCTTCGGGTCAAGGTAGGGCTCTCCCACCGTCCAACGATTCCGATTTTCGGATCGGCGGCCAGCGGATTGCAAGCGGACAGGATCCCTGCCGCCAAGAGTGGCAATGCTGCGCTACGTCTCAAAGGGAGCACCTATTTTGGGGGGAGCAAGGGCTTCAGCGGACGCTTATCGCTTCTCCAACATGGCGTTGTAGAAATCGCCTTCAAAGCCCTTTCCCTCGGCCTGGGCCTTGATCCAGTCGCAATCCATGCCCTGTCCCATGCAGATCACCGCGCCATAGTTCGGCCAGTTGATGGAGCGGGCGATGTCACGAGGCCGGTCGCCTTGGTTGTAGCCTTGGAAGTCGAATTTGAAATTTTTGGCTTTCAACTGGCCGGTGATGGTGTCGATGGTGTTGTTGGCCCAAGCCTCCTTGTTGTGCAGAATGAGGATTTGACTGGGGTTCGCCTGCTTGGTCACCTGATCGACAAAACCAACGATGTCTTTGGCCGCGCTGGGCAACGCCAACACGGAGAGGCTGGCGGCGACAGCCGCGGCACGTAGAGTCAGGGCGCACGAAATCATGTTCACGATCGTCCTCGTTTGTTGTGGGGATGTTTAGAGCTTGGGTGCGGTGGCGTGGCCGTCGCGGACTTTCTTGGCGGCGTCCTCGACCGACTTCTGGAATTTGGCTACCTGGTCCCGGTCAGCGTCGACCGCGGCGTCGTCGACCAGCAGGTAGGCAACACCCTTCACATGGTCGCTTTCGGTTTCCAAGCTGATCGCCATCTGCCTGTCATGGACACCCTTTTTGACGAGCTGGCCTGTGCTCCAAAACCACTGCATTTGGGTCTTGCCGTCGACGCTGGGTGGTCCGTATTTCTGGATAATGGCCGCACGAAGCGTCTCTACCAGCGGGCCCATACCTCCCTTGTACGTGACGAAGCGCCGGACATCCGTTGAGTGCTGGCCTGTCAGGGGAGAGGAGAATTCGACCCTCACGCTTTGGTCGGCGGTGGCGTCCTGTGGCCCGGTCCAGACGATGTTGGTGAAGTATCGGTTCGGACCGGATGCGACAATCTCGACGCGGTTATAGTCTTCCTCCAGCAGGAAGCGATTTGACGGAGTTTCGTTTGAGAAATTCTGTTCGGTCAGTGTCTTGCGGATGTCGTCGATCGTCTGGTCGAGACCTATTCCGAGGAAGTCAGCAGCTTGGCCATTGGGCCTGAACAATTGTGACGGAAGGCTTACGGCCGGCACCGTAACATCGAGGGAAAGCTTCTCTTGGGCGATGGCTGGCGCGGCCGAAACCATCAGCGCAAACGCGAGCGGGAAAATTCGGGATCGTTTCCGGACTGCCCTAGGGCCCTCGTGACGCCCCGGAATCGCCACGGCGAAGGGCAAGGTTGCGCTACGTCTCAAAGGTGCACCTGTTAGGAGGAGGAGGAGGCTGGAGAGACGGCAGATTTATGCAGAAATCACGACTTTTGCGCGCGCCTGCGCGTGGCGGTAGCGCTGCGCGCGCACTGACTTTCTGCACATATTTTAAGCAAAATACCTATCAGATAAGCTCAAAAAAAGGCAAATATTACTCCTGACGACTCTTGCAAAAGTCGTGATTTTTGGAGCAACGGAGGAGGCATGGGTGAATGAAATACGGCTATGCGCGGGTATCGACCGAAGCGCAGGACTTGGCCGCCCAGATCGAGCGCCTGCAGACGGCTGGCTGCGAGAAGATTTTCTTTGAAAAGCGTAGCGGCAAGGATGCCGACCGCCCTCAATTGCAGCGATTATTAAGATCCCTGAAGTCAGGCGACGTGGTCTATGCCGTCGTCAGCGACCGCATGGCGCGGGACCCCTTTGATATGCTGAACATCCTCAGGACCGTGACATCGGCCGGCGCCGGGCTGCGGCTGCTGGATGAGCCCTTTATCGATACCACGTCGGAGATGTCGGACCTGGTCCTTTTCCTTGTCGGATGGGCCGCCAAATGGCAACGGCGCAGGATCCTCGAAAACACATCGAATGGGCGCGCTCGCGCCAAGGCCATGGGCGTAAAGTTCGGCCGCAAGCCCAAGCTCTCACAAGAGCAGCGGCGAGAGGCGTTGGCGCGGCTGGCGGCCGGGGAGGCGAGGGGTGAGGTTGCCCATAGCTACAATGTCAGCAACAGCACGATTTCGCGGCTACATCCGTAAAAGGATATTGCAGGCTTCTTCATACCTTGGCCTTTCGCCAACCGGCCCACCATGCTTCCCATTCTGAGCAGAACCATCGCTCGCCACGCGCAGGGTTTATCCGGGTCGCCAGGTAATATTCCTGGCCCGGCACGTGATAAATATGCTCGCCACGCTCGTTAATGTTGCCCTTGATGTCACAACCTAGCTTGCGCTCTATGCTCGATGATGTGCCATAAGAGTGAACAGTTGGGAGCCGCGGCCGGTTGTCAGCCGCGACAAAGGCTGCAGACGAGATCGCAAGCAGTGCAACAACGATTGCAAAGCGGGCTTTGAGAACCGCGCGCCACCATGGTGTGCGCCGTTTGCGCCATGGCTGAACCGCATTCCCCATCGCCATCTCTCCCGAGGGGAGGATGCGTCTCTCAAAGCCAAAAGTCCAGAAGCCGCAAGCGAGCGGAGACTTCACCCTGCCGTGTTGACGGCCGGCTTGCGTCCGAGACCAGCGGACTTCGCAAGGAGGGACCGCCGAGCGGCATAATTGGGTGCCACCATCGGGTAGTCAGGGGCGAGTCCCCATCTTGCTCTGTAATCCTCGGGTGTCAGGCCGTAATTGGCTCGGAGATGCCGTTTAAGAGACTTGAATTTTTTTCCGTCCTCCAAGCAGATGATATAGTCGGGAAACACGGACCGCTTGCGATTGACCGCCGGAACGAGCTCAGATTCTGCTGGGGCAGGTGGTTGCACAATGCCTCTCAACGCGGAATTGACGCTAGAGATCAAGTCCGGAAGGTCGGCAACGGGGGTCGCATTCTTCTGGACGTAGGCTGCCACAATATCTGCCGTAAGGGCCAGCAGGTCCACGCCTGGCTGTTCGGTATTCTCCTCATCCACGTTTATGTGCTCGGTATTCTCCTCATTCACGCCTGTCTGATCAGTATTGTTGTCTTCTGCGCTCGTGCGTTCGGTATTGACTTCGGTCATAGGCATATTCCTTGCTTTCTGTAAGCCTTCCTATTCGAGAACTGTTGACGGTCAACTTGCGCTGCGCAAATTGAAATCGTCTTCTCTGAAGGCGTTAACTGCATTTTTCCACTGGGTCTCATTGTAGCCATCGAAAGGGATGACGTCTTGTCGGCTTCGAGTACTGATGATTTAGTGTCGCGCCTAACCTCTCCATCGAAGATTGCGTGCTTGTCCAAGTAAGAGCAGGGCCCAGATCGGCGGGCTGTTTTGTTCGCTCCTGTCCCCGGGATCCGCTTGGGTGCGCGCTTGCTCAGGTCGGATGGCTCGATCTGACGTACAGACACCGATGATGGCATTTTGTCGCATACCACCTCTTCATTTCTCCCAATCCAAGCGAATCCCGCGGCCTTGTCGGCCCTGGTTCGGAAGTCGGGAGCATTCGTTTTCACGGACAATTTCATGATGAGAACCTCACGCTACTATTGCGTTTTGCGCGGCAAGGGCTTGCGGCCACATTCGCCGGATTGATCTTGCCATGGGAGAATGGCTGCGGCGCCGAGCGATCCCGGTTTCGGCTTCCTGAAGGTCCTCGGCAAGCGTTCGAGCTGGCAACTAGTCCCCTTGAGGTCACTGACCACTCCCGGGGGCTGATGGCTCGCCCTGAGACGCACGGTCGACACCATCGCGAAGGCGAGCATGACCAGCGAGACGTGGCGATGCCACCCGTGCCAGGAACGGGTTTCGTTATGGTCGAGGCCCAGTTCGTTCTTCGCCGCGCGAAGGCCTTCCTCGACAATCCTGCAACATTGCTCGACTGCAATCAGCGTTTCGATCTCGGTGCCCGCAGGAGACCATGTTGAAAAGTAGCAAAGAGCCTTGTTCGCATCGCGTCGGATCAAGAGCCCTGGGGTCCAGAGCCCGGTGCGGGTTTTGTCGTATTCCGCGACGTCCAAGTCTTTGAACGGGCAGTAAGCCCAGGATTCAGAGCCCCGGAGGGCCTCTCTTGGGGGCAAGCTCCGCCAAACGGAGGGGGCGAGGTTCCGTGCGACATCTTCGGCCGTCCCTCCTTCCGGGAAAGAGCGATTTCGGAAAGCGAAATGATGGTTTGCGCTAACGGCGAGCACGTATCCCTTGCACCAGCGTCGCAGGGCCATCTCGATGTCGACGCCAGTGTAGACCCGGTCAACGGCTACCCAGCTGAAGGGTACGTCGGCTGCGACGATGCGCGCGATCATATCAAGAGCCAGGCGGGACTTTGTCGCGAAAGTCGTGCCCGCAGGCACGTGGGCCCGCGCCAGGCGGGCAGAGTCTTCCGTCCAGGCCCTCGGGAGATACAGTACGCGATCAACGAAAGCATGCCCGTGCCTCGATGCATAGGCGGCGAACACGCCGATCTGGCAGTTGGCCATCTTGCCCGTCGAGGCATTGACCTGGCGCGCTACCCCACAGGACGTCTTGCCTTGCTTGACGAAACCCATCTCATCGATCACGAGGACCGCTTCGGCGTCGGCTAGCGTTTCGAGTGCATAGTCGCGCACGATGTCGCGCAGTGCGTCTGCGTCCCACCTGCCCCTTCCGAGAATGGCCTGTTGGCGCCACGGCCCCGGGTCCCCCGCAGCCTCGGCGCGCATCCACCCGGTTTTGCGATGCGCGTCCCGGAGCAGGCCTTCAAGGAACAGGCCGGCCGAGACAGCCACGCGTTCCTGAGGGAAAAGCCCCCTGATGCGAGACTTCACCTCGCGTAGTGACGAGGCCCACATCTCCAATGTCATTTCAATCGATTCAACCATTATCAATAACCCCCCTTTGGCCGCCCGGCACGGAATCGAAAAAAATAACTAATTCATGTGTGAAACGCAATTGTAATACTAGCCTCTTTCTCCATTGTTTTTTACCGATAACAGTAATGCCGTGGTGACAATTTGGGCGGCACACAACTCTCACATTCTCTTGTTCAGGACAAGCTTGACTTAACAACCCGTGATTGCCATAACCCCGACGTGGCCGAAAATGCAAGCATCGCCGCGAAGGATAAACGATAGAATGGCTTCATGGATCGAGAATTAAGAGTCGATATGTTTAATAAGCGTTGACCAGCAGCGGACAAGTGACCGAACACAAAGAACCAAAGAGATATAGCAAAAGGTGGCAACCTAATTTTATAGTTCCGACATTCAATCATTGCGTCATTTTGATTTTGCAAAGTCAGGATTGTTCAGATTTTGCGATCAGTTATTGGTGCGATGCAATTGAATCCCTCTGGCGTTAAAGTTATCTCTTGGCGTTAACTTATCAGTATCTCGGTGCAGTTGATCTCTTATCGAATGCGCTAAGCGGTTTCAGAAGAGTACTTTCGAGACAAAGAAGAAGACATCTGGGATGACCGGGGGCGATGGTGCGCGGCTTGCGAAGATTTATGGTCCGCGCAAGGGAGACCTTTTCGAGAGGCTCACGCTTGCGACGGCGTATGTTGATCAACGGGTGAGCTTGGCCCACCCGGATAAATGAGAACAGAAATCGGGCTGCGACGATGGCGTGTCCGAAGCGCCGTTGTCGATTGCAGTAGCTAGCGCCAAAAGCATTCAGCGCCACATGACCGATCAGCCTAGACACGCTGGGTGCGTGACGCCCTGAGGTCGGTCAATGGGTCGATAGAGCGCTCTCGCACCTGGATTGACGATGCTTCGCCGTTGGGACCTCTGCGCCGGGTAATACGCCTTCCATAGAGAGAGTTATCTCCATAGGGCGGCTTACGCCGTTCCCAAGGCATTTCGCCTAGCCGACGGTCCAATCTTCGGCGTCGAACAGCTGCATCAGGTTGATGCAGGGTATTTTCATGGCGTTACAGACGCCGGGGATCTTGCGTAAGCTGTCCACGCCGGTTTCCTCGGTGATGAGCGTGTGGCCCAGCACCTCAGACGTGGCAATGACAAAGCTATCGGCGGCAAACTTCTCTTTGCCGGCGGCGACCAGGCCTTTGTAGGTGTTCAGCACATGCTGGACGCGCTGCTGGATCGCCTGGTCGGGCGCGACAAACATGTCCGCGCGCTCTTTCAGCCAGTCATGCAGCTCCGGGGAGCGTTTCTCGCATTCGGCCTGGACCAGAAGGGACGAAACCAGGCGGCCCTGACCGATCAGCTTGTCAAACTCGTCCCACAGTTTCGGGAAGCGCTTGGGCTTGTAACGTTCGTACCAGGCGGCGATCAGGGCTGACGTGTCGATGCAATAAATCGTCGCCACGTAGCGCTACCCCGCAAGGCCGAAGGCGGCGCGTTCGATGTTCGGAACGGCAGTCACCTGCATATTGAGGTGGCTTGCAACGTCGCGCAGCGTCAACTGGCGATCGTAGTAGCCCTGTAACACTAGGCGAGTGAAACTACGACCTAGCTGGCTGAGCACGACCAGATGGCGCTCGGGACCTCCGCTACTCTTTTTCTCGGCCAAGGCGTCATACTCGGCCTGGAAGCTCGCACGGCGGCTTTCATAGAATGCCTGTGTCGTGCGGCCGAGGTTCAGCAAACGGCGCAAAATGACTTCGCGGCTGACGCCGAAGCGGCCGGCCAGCGCGGCCAGCTCGTCATCGTCCCAGGTCTTCACCTGGCCCTTGGAGCGTACCAATTGCTCGCTTAGCAGCCAGTCGCTCGGAACCAGGGCGGCGCCGGCGACCGCATTGCAGAATTGCTCGACGACGGCGCTGGCCGGCTCGGGTGCGACGAAGTCGAGACCGCTAATACCGCTGGCCCTGACAACCAGATGGCAGAATTCGTGCAACAGGGTGAAAGTGCGCCCGTTGGTGCGATCCTTGGAATTGATGAGGATGATCGGCAGTTTGGGTTCCGCGACCGCCACGCCGCGCATTTCGGTCAATGCCAAGCGCGGTACCATGAAGACCAGCACGTCCTTGGTTTCAATGGCGGTGCGCCAGTTATCGAAAGCCTTGGCGCGCCAGGTCTGCTGGTCGGCCTGCTTGATGCCGAGATAGGTTCGGATCGCCGCGCCAACGGTCTCCACGTTGTCTTTGACGGAGGCCTGCAGTTTGAAGGGCTGAACCGGTTCGCCCAAATCATTGCGAAGCTCGAGCGCCAATTCACGTCTCTCCCTGGCCTGCCGGATCGCCCATTCCAGACCGGACTTAAAGGCGTCCTCCGGCGTCTCGCGGAGGCGCCGGAAATCCTGAATCGGCAGAAATCCGACCGGAGGCTCATTCAGATAGAAGATTGCGGGTGCGCGCTTGTAGAAGTTCGCCGCGGCCAGAAACTGCGGGAAGGTCAGGTGCTTGTCGCCGGCCTCGCAGGCCTGCAGCTTATCGGCGGATATGCCAATGCCTTCGGCCGCCCCCTCGGGGCTGAGACGGGCCTGTTCCCGGACCCATCGCAGGATGGCCGGATTGATATAGGCGAGGGTACTTTTGGTCATGGTCGAATTTATTCTATCACAGATGTCAATATGGCCGCCGCACCTCTTGTTCCGGTTAACGCCTTTGGATCGTGGTGGCGTTGCATCCCGGTCATACTCGAAAGGACGTCGCAAGGGCTAGGCGTTGCGGAAGGCCACCGGACCGTTTTTGGCGTTCTCCCGCCTCATGCGATCTTCTCTCCGGTGATCCTCAAATCGGGGTGCTGCTGACGCAAGTCCGGTCGCGGTGCTTTCGCCCGGATCGTCGTCGTTTTCCCAGTCGCACAGGCCAGCCATGGCCCCGTACCTTAAAAAGGGCCGCGGTAAGGTTGGTCTCGCACGGCGACGTCCATTTGCGTCGACTCGTGTGCTGCGTGCCTTTGCAGGGTCTTCCTGTCGACTTTCGCCGATGCCGCGCGGTTTGGCTTTCCGGCGTTTCGTCCATGCTCATTGCGGCGGGTTTTCCTCAATCTTTGCCGCGATCATTCGGCCGGGCGCGCCGCCCGGTCAAACCCCGCCCGCACCACTCCCGCCAAGAAGGGGCGGGACCGTGTTAGGGCCTGACCGGCCGGCTCAATCGCCCGGCCCTGCTTCTCCGCGTCTTGAGAAAAACCCGACGCAAAAGGAGCAAGGTCATGACGGACACCAATGAAACCCCGCGGCAGGATGTCTACAGCCGCATCACCAACCAGATCATTGAGGCCCTTGAGCAGGGCGTCAAACCCTGGACGCAGCCCTGGAGTGCCGCCCATGCCGCCGGCCACGTCTCCCGGCCGCTTCGCCACAACGGCCAGCCCTACGCCGGCATCAACGTCCTGACGCTCTGGGCGTCCGCGATGACCGCGCATTACGCCGCGCCGATCTGGATGACCTTCAAGCAGGCCATCGAACTCGGCGGCCGTGTCCGCAAGGGCGAGAAGGGCTCTCCGGTTGTGTATGCCGACACCATGCGGCGCACCGAGACCGACGAGGCCACGGGCGATGAGGCCGAGCGCTTCATCCCGTTCCTGAAGGCCTACACGGTCTTCAATGTCGAACAGGTCGACGGGCTGCCGGCTCACTTCTATGCCTCCGCCGAAAGTGTCCGCAACCCGGATGAGCGCATCACTCATGCCGAAGCCTTCTTCGCTGCGACGCGCGCCGACATCCGTCATGGCGGCGACTGCGCCTACTACAGCCCGGCTCTCGACTTTATCCAGATGCCTGCCTTCGCGGCCTTCCGGGATGCGCAGGCTTATTACGCCACGCTTGCCCACGAGGCCACGCACTGGACCCGGCACGCTATGCGCCTTGACCGTGATCTCGGCGGCAAGCGGTTCGGAGACGACGGCTATTCCCGCGAGGAGCTTGTGGCAGAGCTCGGGGCCGCGTTCCTGTGCGCCGACCTGGGGCTGCGCCTTGAGGATCGCGACGACCACGCCGCCTATATCGGCCATTGGCTGTCCGTGCTGAAGGAGGACAAGCGGGCGATCTTCGCCGCCGCCGCGCACGCGCAACGCGCCGCAGACTACCTGTCGCGCTTCAGCGCCTCCGAAGCAGCCGCCGCGTGAGCGGCTGCAACTACCGGGAAACACGGCCGGACCGCGACGAGGTCGACACTGCGGCCCAAGGGTTGCTTCAACCTCGGCGCGGTCCGGCTGCATCTACAGCCTGGAAGCCCGCACTGCGGCTCTCCAAAAACAGACAGAAGGCGAGTAGGCGGGACTTCCGAAACGTTTCAAAGTCATGAAGCAATCGAGGGCGCCGCGATTGCCCCGGCAAGATATTCCTTGGCTGTTGCTCGTAAGCGATCGGCGTGGTCATAGATTTCGTCGAGCGAGTCGATCTTAACCTTCTCTTCCTTCTCACCATCGAAAAGCCCGAGATATTTGACCGACCTGTTGAACCACAGCCGGGCCAACGGCTTACGGTTGTTGTTGTCGACCAGGATCCCGCAATAGCTTTTCTGATCACGCATGATCACCCTAGTTGGCTTCAAAAGGTCGCGCACGATTGCCCGCACAACCATGAAACCCTCTCGCTCCTCCTCAGTGGTCACAACCTCTTCTTCGGCGCCAAGTCCGTCCGCGCCAATTTCCGAAACCTCAGTCTCGGCCAAAGCTGTGGAAAGACGCGACTGAACGGATTCTCGGACAATCTCGCGGAAGGCCGCTTTGACCATGGGCGTGAATTGGTCCTTTACCTGGGCCGTGAACCGTCCTTGGTAAAGGCCCCCAGTCACCATCCGCACAAAATCCTCTGGTGGATTCTCCATCACGCTTCCAATTTCTTTTTTGATCGCCGACGTATACTTCAACCGATGAGCGGATTGCAGGATCCCATCCACATTGAAATCCGCCTTCGCGAATTTCTTCAGTTCGGAGGTCAATTGCCCCTGTAGATCCGAAAGATCGAATGTGAGGAACGGTCGGTCATCGAGTTTGTTTGGCGCAACCAAGTCCGTATGAAAATGGAAGGAACGACCGTTCGTCAAAATGGCGAACTTTGCATTGGTGACAGAAAAATATCTGTATAATTGCGCAAGATGTACTCGATCAAGCACTGTAGTGATCGGTTTACATTCGACAAGTATTCTGATTTCCCCGTCAATCTTTATGGCGTAGTCAACCTTCTCCCCCTTCTTTCCCACGGCGTCGGCGCAGAATTCGGGAATGACCTCGTCAGGATTGAAAACGTCGTAATCTAAGGCTGCAAGAAAGGGAAGTACTATCGCTGTCTTTAAGGCCTCCTCGGTAAGCATTGCGCTTGAATGCGTCTTGATACGATCAGCAAGAACGCGAAGCTTTTCTTCAACACTCATGATTCCCTCCCCCAAATTGAGATAGGTAAGATCGTGCAAAAGTTCCGCTTGCGCAAGTCAATCCTAAGCTGGCGTCTTATAAAGAGGTGCGTGTCACATAAGCGCAAGCGCGGGGGCGCTCAACGATTTGCTCGGTGGCGGTTTTGACATGCATTGTCAGAATCGACACGTTGAGGAGGCGACCCGGCTAGCTCGCCGATCGGCTGCCACCCATCTCCAACTCCTGAGGACCGAGCGGGGAATTCTTCGCGTTCGAGAAAGGCGCGATCAAGCTCGGAGGGGCAAGGTTTTGCTGCCGTCTGGAAGAATCGTTACGACGCCGGTGGTCGGAATTCCTCCGTGATAGCCGCAAGTACTGGCGTGCGCCTGACGGCTAGCGGGGTCTCTGCGTGAGATAATCAAACCGAGGGGCTCGTATGAATGGATTGATCGGGCACTTGGGTAAGCGATACTGTGATATCACAAGAGGCAGGCGCGGGGGAGCGCTTGTGGGGTTTCGCTACAGAAAATCGCTTAGGCTTGCACCCGGCGTTCGTCTGAACGTAACCGGGAAGGCGGCCAAGAAGGTGTCGGCATGGGCGATGCGCTCATCCGAGTTCTGACGCGCGCCGAGATCCGTCATGGCGGCGGCTGCGCCTAGGCCACAGGACCCGGCACGCTACGCGCCTTGACCGTGATTTCGGTCGCAAGCGGTTGGGAGACGACGGCTATGCTCGAGAGGAGTTGGTTGCCGAGCTCGGAGCAGCGTTCCTGTGCGCCGACCTGGGGCTGCGCCGAGGATCGCGAGGACCATGCCGCCTGTATCGGGCACTGGCTATCCGTGCCGAAGGACGACAAGCGCGCGATCTTCGTCGCCGCCGCACGCGCGCAGCGCGCCGCAGCCTATCTGTCGCGCTTCAGCGCCACCGAAGCAGCCGCCGCGTGAGCGGCGGTTGCTTCCAGTTCTACTGTCCAAATCATGGCCGTCATCTGCTTCGGGCGGTGCGCCGCACTGATCCCTAAAGTTTCTTGGCAGCTTCGGTGTTTTGCTGATCAAGTATCTGGCCAAATTTCTGCCAGAGGGGTTTCAACGAATGTCTCAGGTTAAACACGGTGATTTTATCGCCAAAGTGTTTGAGGTTGATTTCACTCGATGAATTGTCCCAAGTGTAGACGTCATTGTCGAACTTTCCGCCGACCTGGTTCTGCCACGTTTCGACCATGTGGGCCGGCTCGCCATAGGCTTTTGTCATTATCGGCACCAGCGCTGGGGCCATCTCCGACGGCCCTGAAGTTTGAATCCAGAAGAGCCTTTGCATGGAACTGTCGTCGGGGAGAAAATAGAACTCTGTCGATACTTGGGTGTCGGCCAATCCCAGGCCAGCATCAAAAACCATTGGCACCGATGAGATATTATCGACGAAAAAGAAGGCGCATTTGATGACGCCCGCTCGCTCGAAGACGTCGCTGAAAAGCATTGCTGTCTCGTAGCCTCCTTCTCTCGATTTGGGTTCATTAGAGCAGACGGAAAAGGCGTCAGGCGATTTGTCCGAGTCAGGAAACGGAACGCTTTTAAACTCCTTCAGGGTCATACCGAGTTTGAAGTCCCGCCGCGAAAACGCGTCCGGCCACGGGTTGGACCGTGGCGGTTCAGCCGATGCCAGTGTGGACGTTTCCCCGATCTGCGCCGATGGGGTTGGCAGTGTGGCTCCGAGCATGCCGAAATCGAGCACGGCTTGGGTTTGCGCGTTGGCGATGCAGTCAGCATCGGATCCACATGCGGCACGAACTTTCAAAAATGACTTTGCCGCCGCGATCGCTCGTTTTCGATTGATCTGTTTCGCCTGGTTGAAGGCATTCGTGGTCAGCATGTCATTTTTGGCCAGCTGATCATCACCGCAGATTGCGATCTCGTCCGGCTTCTCTGCCAGTTGACAGTCGAAACTCGGCGATGCCGCTTGGGCACGGCCGGCCAGAAGACCAGCAGCACCGATGAGCGCAACTGCCAGGATTGTTTTCACATCGTTCTTCCTTCGTCAGAGCGACCCACGGGTCAGCGCCATCAACAGAGTGTCTCGCAAGCAACCCCGTCGCCATCGCGATCCAGCTTGCCGCCCCATGGACAGTTGCTGAGATACCATTGGGCTTCGTCGCAAGAGCTGATTTGCGAGCATGTCCGGCGCGGCTGGCACGAAAAGCTTTGCGCTACCTGTCGGCGGTTGATGATGCCGAGCGGCTGGCTCGACGGCCTCGCATCGTCAGCGTGCGCCGCCCGCCATTCCCAGGGCGCCTGAAACGTTCCGACCCAAAGACCGAGCTTCCCGGCTTCCGCCTTCGCCTGTTGCGCTGAATAGGCCTGGCTGTAGCGGGGCCAATCCAGAGCCTGGCCGTGCTCGACCATCCAGGAGGCGACGCTGACGCCATCCGCGCGCCGGCAATCACCGACAAACCGGTGATATCGGTCCCAAGTTAAGAAGGTGCAGAGTACCGGCCTGGAGGCCGTTAGAAAGGCGTCTAGAGCCTCGGCCGAGCGGCGCCCGCAGGGATAGTCGAATCCCTTGGCGTCGCTGCAGTACTGCTTGCTCTCTGGAGCGTCGATGCCGTTAAAGCGGATCCGCTGGCCATGGACCTCGATCGTGTCCCCATCGATGACGGCCGCGACGCCAGCGATCGGCTCTGGCTTCGACCCGAACCAGTTCGAAACCCCAACGTCTGGCATTCGGTCGGTGTGCTGCATAGCCGATTGCGTGGCTAAGGCGGCAGCGGCGGCCACTGTCAGAAAGACCAGGCCCAACGGCAGGCTTGCGCGACGCCAGGCGCGTGATCGACCCACGCCATTGCCCTTGCGCCCCCAACCCGAGCGATTTTTATATCGAGACTTGTCCAAGCCATTCTCCCCATCCCTAGAATGCTATCAAATTTGGCGTTGGTCTAGGTTTGGCGGGTGACATGGGTTGAGAATCTTTCTGTATGGCCGGGAGCTGGTCGATCGCGTCAACACAGTGTGTCAATAACTCCTACGAACTGGAGCAATAGGCAGGGCTGGTTGTAGGGAATTCGCTCGGTCGGCGGCCGCGCCTTTAGTTTGCACGCAGTCCGTCGATGTACTATCGAGCACATTCAGAATGGGTTTTTGCATTCTGCTGGGTGGGTGAAGCCGGATGTGACATACGCCGATTGCGGGATTGCTGCGCGCTGAAGCGCGCGGCGTGCCACCGGCATGTATTTTCCGGAAATCGATCGAGCTGAATCATGACGCGACCATCGAGGCGGCGGAGGTCGAAACCTCTTTGAATTTGTCTGCCGGTCGCCATTCAAGCTGCGAAGCTGCCCGCAGCTATCGGAATGCTGTGAATAAATGTGGGCTGTTCTTGACTTGTTCTATAGGCGTCCGTCACATGAGCGTTCAAGGTTTGCGGGAGCAGTTGATGAGCAATTTGGATCTACGCGAGTTTCACTCTTTCCTTGAACGGTTGATTGAGAATTCGCCTCGGGGACAACGCTTTTCTATAGATAAGATCGTTAACACAATTCTCGCCGAACATCCTCAGCGCCTTGAAAAGATTCAAGACCAGGCCATAGTTTTGGGTCTGCGAGCACTAATCAGAAACAACTGTCGCGCCAAGAACAGTGCCACCGACAACGGCCCGGATATGTTCGGTGATTATCGTATCGGCAAACGAGTCTCGGTGCCCTACAAGGATGGCGAGGGCAAGCTACGCTGGGACAAGAAGCGGCGCAACGAATTGTCTTTCGAAGATTTCGACGAGATTGTCGCACGCTGGGATGAACGGCCCGCCCGGCAGTCCCAGGATAGGCGAGATTTCGAGGACATTGCCAAAAGGATTCGGCCGTATCGTGACCAGGCACGAACTGTAGGCGAAGCTCTTGAGATGGCTGCGCGCGACGGTCTATAGGCGCTAGCGAGGCTCCAGACGGGCACCAAGTCTTCATTCGGAGATTCTCGTAACGTTGTCAGTTCCGACTAGGAAGTCGTGCGGTATGAGCTTCACGCCAGAGGCTTTTGTCCATCGACCATTACCGGCCGAATAGACGCGAGAAGAAGCCACGCTTCGCTGGTTTTTCTGTGACATGGGTCGCATGAGCCTGCCTGTTTTGTTTAACAGCATCCTGCCAGTCAACCGGCCGCGCGACAGCGGTCTTAGCCGGCGCCTGCTTCTCATCCCTTGCTAAGAGTGCCGAAGCTCGCAGCGGCTCACCCTTGCTGCCCATGACCGGTATCTCGATCGCCTCCTTCGCGCGCGTAACGGCGACGTAGAAAAGTCTTAGTTCCGCAGCGTCCTCCTGCTCTTGTTTGGCCTTTTCCGCGGGAGTCCGTGCTTCGCGGGTCTTCAGGAAGTCGTCCATTAGTCGAACATTTTTCCATTCCCGCCCCTTGGCCTTGTGTGCTGTCGAGATGACGATCTCAGCCTGCTCCTCGCTGACCGATTGGTTGATTGCCCACAGCAGGCGCTTCTCGCCCTTGCTCTGCACCAGGTTGACGAACATGGTCAGGTGCTCGCCCTCGGTGGTCTTGGCGAAGTCGACCACCGACTCCCAACTGGTGAAACCGAAGAAGTCGGCGACGTCGGTTGGACGCCCCTCCTTCAAGTCCCGCACTCCCCACAGCAACTCCTTGAGGTCCTTGTTGTCGCCAACGAGATGCGGCTTGCGACCCTCGTCAAGGCACTGGATTAGCGCCGTCATGACGTTCGCATTGGTCCTCGCAAGAATGGCGCTGGGGTTGCAGCTACCGACCCGGCTCCGCATGGCGGGATTGCCGGTCAGCGGCACGCTCTCACCGAGCCGCTGCAGGATGCGAGACGCTTCGCTGGCGATCTCGGGGCCGAACCGGAACGACTGGGTCAGGCTAACGGTGGCATTGGTCTCGATTGCTTTCATCGCATTAACCGCGCCACGCCATTCGTATATCTGCTGGTAGCGGTCACCAACGTAGACAAGCTGGGCGTTTTGCCGCCGCAGCACGTCGAGTACGACGGGATTAGTGTCCTGCGCTTCATCTAGAAGGATGTAGTCGGCTGCGATCTGCGGCTTGGATAGCCCCCAAAGCTTCAAGAACCCGTCAAAACCCAGCGGGATCGCATCCTTTGGGTCGCACATGCGGTGCCATACGTGCCTGGCATTGTTGCACGCAAACTCGTTCACTGCCTTGAGAGTATCTTCGCTGGCCGTAAGCAGCGATCCGTGACGAGGCACGTGCACGTCAGAGATTTCCTCGTCGCCGCTTTGAGCGAACCGCCTGACAGTTTGCTGGATCAAATAAGCTTGTGACACTGGCTGTAGAGAATGGTCACGGTCGACTCGCCAGGTCTTCTTGAATCCAAGTATCTCTGCGAGCTGCTTCGAGCTGACCTTCCCGGCGAACTTGTCCTTGGTTTTTTTATAGTCAGAGTGCAGTGACTTCAGCGCTAGACTGTGAGTCGTCGAGCAATCTACCGTCGGAGGAAACTTTTCACGGGCGTCCCCGACAATCGCCTTGTTGAAGGCGATGTACTGGCCGCGGCTGCGAGTCCCGTGGGCAAGGAATTGCAGTGTTGAGGTCTTGCCTGTGCCCGCATAAGCATTGATCCGGAGCGAGCTGCCGGACAGGAAGGCGTCAACAGCCTGTTGCTGCTCCGCGGTGGGTTTGCGATCCCCGGGCATCGCCGCCGCCTTCTTGTGCACCACGTTGGGCCGCTTCCCAGAAGTCTGGGGGCTTCGGTCGAAGAGGTCCGCCTGCTTGACCTCCAATGCGGATTTCGCACGGACCAGAAGCTTCTTAGCCCGAGCTGTCGTCCTAACTCCTGCCTCGCCCGCGACGCCTTTGATAGCCTTCGTATCACCGCTTGCGAGCGACCTATCCAGCATCGCCTCAAGCTGGTCGATCCTCAATGAACTAAATGGTCGCTTCATTCCATATCCCCAATTCGAATTCGGCCTATAGGCCGACAAGAGTCAAGTTTGAAACTGAGCCTGCTCGCATAGCCTGGCAGCCTTAAGATGCCAGTCAGCAGCGCGCCTGATTTGCGGTGCTAGCGTGCATGGCGCAGATTTCCCATGTGCTACGGAATGATACTCGATTCTCATCTGGCGGCATCTATGGCGTGATTGTCTTCGCGGCTTGTCACAAGCAATGCAGGTAATTTTTGCGCTTGACTGGATGTTCAGATAGGTCGATCGGGGGTGCAAAGGATCGTCGCGCCGCTAACTAGCAAGTCTCAAAGTCGGTTATTCCCTAGCCTAGCTTGCATGGTGGCCATCTGGTTGCATAAAGTCAGCTCTGTCACAGATTTGAGACATAAATAGCTTAATAGGGGATAATTTTGGATATGCGAATGTTGGTAAGAAATTTGTAGTGAAATGGTTATAATTCGACGACGTAAGTATTAACGCTGTTAATTTACTTATATGAAAACTTATCGGCAGATGATGTATGTAGAAGGGAAAACATTTCGCGTCTATATCAGGTGATATTTATAAAGATTATAATGAAATCTATCGTTGTCTGCGTTATAGTGTTATAAGAGGGGCTGGAGGCTTGGCTATTGGAAACAGCATCAGAAATGTGGACGGATCCCGATCGTCCGAAGGATTTCCCTGAACCACAGGAAACGATCGCTAGGCTTGTAAAGGCAACGCATGCATTTCTCGCAAGCGAAACTGATCTCTTGGAAGTTGATGTCAACGAGCGCAGTTTGACACACCATCTGGCAGTTCACATCGCGCCCTACTTCGATCAGTGGCATACCGATTGCGAATACAACCGGTTAGGGGACAAAGTGAAGAACCTGCCTCGGCCGGAGGAATTCAAAACATATCCGGATGAAACGTCGGCTATGACGATCTTTCCCGACATTATAGTCCATCGCAGACGTACTCTTTACAACTGCGCCGTCGTGGAGGTGAAAAAGGCTGGCAATAAGAAGGGGCTGGACCTTGATGCCGAAAAACTCCGCGGCCTCACAATGGCTGGTGACTACGACTACACGGTGGGCCTGCATTTGATTATCGACTGCGTAGGAGCCGTGGTGGCCGAGGTTGCGGCGTATCGAGGTGGGGACGTCGATGATGATCTCACCGCGTTCGCGCAAGACCTCTTCATTCAGTAATATTTGGTGTGCAGGAGTTCAGTACAGTGCAAGGCGACGACGACAAGAAAACAGAAGCGTTGATCAGTCGCGGTTCAGAATGGCATCGATGGGAGCCACACATTCATGCGCCTGGCACCATTCTTAACAACCAGTTCGGAGCCACCGATCCCTGGAATTTCTATCTGACGACGCTCGAAAGCCTGACACCCAAAATCGAGGCAATCGCCGTTACCGACTACTATGTGACCGACACCTACGAGGAATTCCTCAAACATAAGGCTGCCGGCCGACTCCCCGGCGTCAAGCTGCTCTTCCCGAACATCGAGCTGCGCCTCGATGCGGCGGCAAAGTCGGGGTTTGTGAACATCCACCTCTTGGTCAGCCCGGAAGATCCAAACCATGTCGATGAGGTCAAGCGCATCCTCAAGCGCCTGCAGTTTGGCGCCCATAACGATCGCTATGACTGCACCCGCGAAGAGCTGATCAAGCTCGGAAAGCGCGCTGACCCGACGATCATCGACGATGGCGCGGCGCTTCGGCATGGTGCGACACAGGTCAAGGTCAATTTTGACCAGTTGCGCAAGGTCATTCATGAAAGCGAATGGGCGAAGAACAACATCCTGATCGCCGTCGCCGGCGCCGCCGGCGACGGCACGTCAGGCCTTAGGCAGGCCGCCGACGCGACCGTGCGGGAGGAAATCGAGAAGTTCGCCCATATTATCTTCTCGAGCAGCCCAGCCCAGAGGGAATTCTGGCTCGGGCAGCGGGGCGTGACTATTGAACAGCTGCGCACGCGATATGACGGCTGCAAGCCTTGTCTTCACGGAAGCGATTCACACGATCAAAAATCGGTGGGCCAGCCCGTCGATAATCGCTTCTCATGGATCAAGGGCGCTTTGGAGTTCGATTCGCTCCGTCAGGCCTGCATCGACCCAGAGGGCCGCGCCTATGTCGGCGAGCAGCCGCCCCGGTCGGCAATGCCGTCGCAGGTCATTTCGCACGTCAGGATCGACAATGCGGACTGGGCCACCACACCTGCAATCCCGCTCAATCCCGGCCTTGTAGCCATCATTGGTGCACGAGGCTCGGGCAAGACAGCCCTGGCAGATGTCATTGCGGCAGGCTGCGATGCAATCTCGTCCTCCGGCTGGGAGGCAGACGAGAATATTAGCCCGTCTTTCCTGGCGCGAGCCCGCAAGCTGATTGGCAACGCAACGACGACGCTCACCTGGGGTGGCGGCGCGACGGTCACGCGCTCCCTCGATGGCAGCGACGCCAACGGGCACATGTCCTTTCCTCGCGCTCGCTATCTTTCCCAGCAATTCGTTGAAGAGCTTTGCTCGGCGAAGGGTGTCTCCGATGGTCTCGTGGACGAGATCGAGCGCGTGATATTCGAGTCGCATTCACAAGACGATCGTGAATGGGCGACCGACTTTGCCGATCTGCGCGACCAGCAGATTTTGCGGTTCCAGCAGGCACGCAGTCGCGAGGCCGGTGCGATTTCGGACGTTTCTGACCGCATCGCTGGCGAGTTCGAGAAGGAAAGCCTCGTCGCCACACTGACCACGCAGGTCGCGCAGAAAAAGAAGCTAATCGCGGACTACACAACCGACCGTGCTAAGCTCGTCGTCAAAGGAACTGAAGCGCAGGTTGCCCGCCACACCCAGCTCAGCGGGGTGGCTCAGAATCTGCGGAACAAGATCCAAACCCTGGGAAATCAGCGCCGTGCCTTCGTCGCCTTACAAGACGAGGCTCGGAGCGTGCGCGCCACTGGCGCACCGGAAATGCTCCGCCAAGCTCAGGCGCGGCACGCCAACAGCGGCCTGGACGCCAAGCAGTGGGACGATTTCCTGCTGATCTATAAGGGTGACGTCGACAAGAGCTTGACAGCTTACATCGCGTGGGCGGATGGCGAGGTTCGGAAGCTTAACGGCGTTCCACCACGGCCTGGCGATCCGAACGTCGCGCTGATCGCCGACACTGCTGATCTCTCGGCACTTACGCTCGCCCCAATCCTCGCTGAAATGACACGCCTTGGGGCGTTGTTCAGCGCTGATAAGCTGGTTCGGGACCAATATACTGCACTGACCGGCCGTATTACGCAGGAGAGTTCTGCGCTTCAGGCCCTCGAACTCAGGCTCACTGATACACAAGGGGCGGCAGGCCGCAGGAAGGAGCTTCAGACCGAGCGTGATGACACCTATGGACGGGTTTTCGAGGCGATCATTAACGAACAGAACGCGCTTGCCGGTCTCTACGCGCCGCTGATGGCGAGGCTTGCAGCGGCGTCAGGCACCCTGAACAAACTCAGCTTCTCGGTTCGCAGGATCGCCGACGTCGAAACATGGGGCTCGGTAGCGGAGGAAGAACTCCTCGACAGACGCAAGGCCGGCCCCTTCTATGGCCGCCGTTCGCTCATTACTGCCGCAACGGAGGCACTCAAACCAGCGTGGGAGACGGGCTCGGCGGCCGAGGTTCAGGCTGCGATGACAGCCTTCATTGGAAAATACGCCAATGACCTTCTCTCGCACGCGCCCTATGCGCCCACGCAACAAGCCGAGTTCCGCGCCTGGTCGAAGCAATTCGCGCACTGGCTTTTCGGCACTGATCACATCACAGTTCGGTACGAGATCTCCTATGACGGCGTCGACATCCGGAAGTTGTCGCCAGGCACGCGGGGCATAGTGCTGCTTCTGCTGTATCTCGCTCTGGACGATTCTGACGATCGACCTCTGATCATCGACCAGCCCGAGGAGAACCTCGATCCGAAATCCGTATTCGACGAGCTGGTGGCATTGTTCATCGCGGCCAAGTCGAAGCGTCAGGTCATTATTGTTACCCACAACGCCAATCTCGTCATCAACACCGACGCTGACCAGATCATCGTAGCCGAAGCTGGCCCCCATCCGTCGGGCGGTCTTCCCCCAATTAGCTATGTGGCGGGCGGGTTGGAAAACGCGGCCATCCGCAAGGCCGTGTGCGACATCCTTGAAGGTGGTGAGGCTGCCTTCCGCGAACGTGCACGGCGGCTTCGTGTCCGTCTTGATCGATAGGTCGGGAAACGATGACGAACACAGCTACCACCGCGTTCACCGTTCCGCAGCCGCTTCTGGCGACGCTGGCCGAACGTGGTTGGGTCCGCCATGTCGCAGGAGCCACGGAGGCAGAAGCCATCGTCAGCGAAATCGGCCGTATGGGTGATCTTCTCGGTAGGCGCACTAGGGGTCGAGCCGGCGCCCTGGAGGAGGTCGTCCGCCCCCAAATGGCCGACGATGCACATCCTAGATCCTTGAGCGCGTGCTATGGGCTGAACGCCTTGCCGTTCCACGCCGAACTCAGCCACCGACCGAGACCCTGCCGATATCTCCTTCTCGGGTGCATCGAGCCAGGATCGCCCAGCGCTGTGACGATGCTGCTCGATTGGCGAACCCTCGGCTTTTCGCCGGATGAGCTTCACCTTCTCGAAGGCGCTCCGATCCTCGTGCGAACTGGCCGGCGCTCCTTCTACTCGACCATTCTGTCGCCCGATCGCGCCTTTCTCCGATACGATCCCGGCTGCCTTGAAGCCGTCGATGAGCGCGGACAAGCAGCCCTGAGGCTTGTGGAAGATCGGTTGGCCAGCGGGTCCCCGGAAGTCCACAATTGGCACCAGGGCGACATCTTAGTTATCGACAACTGGCGTGTTTTGCACGGACGCGGGCCGGCAGCACAAAGCTCTAGTCGGCGTCTAGCGAGGATTCTCATTGATGCCTAACGACGTTTTCATCGCGATCAACGGCGACGCCCTACATGCGAAGTCGAAGGTTTACATCGGCCGCGCCCTAGCCAGGAAGGGCAATGGCGAACTCGACGAATATCAGCTTTGGGCTTCGCTCGCGCTCGAGCTGCTTGGCAAAGCCGCGCTCGCACGCACGCATCCAAGCCTCGTGGTCGATCCGACCCACTGGCAGTCGATGTTTGTTGCCGCCGGCATCAATGTTACGACAGATGTGAAGACCATCACGGCAAAAACCTTGTTCGAGCGTCTTGCGCATCTCGTTCCGAGGTTCGACAAGACTATCCAAAAATTCTGCCAGGAAATCGCAGAACGTCGCAACACGGAGCTCCACTCAGCCGACCTCCCATTCCGTACCATGCGGCTCGACGCTTGGGAGGCGCGCTATTGGCATGCTTGCGACACGATTCTTAAACAGATGGGATCTTCGCTAGAGCAATGGCTAGGCGCTGCCGATGCAAAGGCTCCGCGCCAGTTGCTCGATGAAGCTGCCAAGGCTCTCGATTCGGCAGTTAAGCTTCGGGTCGAGGCCGCCAAGGAACAGTTCGAGGCATTGAAGAAAGCGGAGCGGGAGCGTTTGGCGGCCGAGGCCCTATTGCGGCAGCCACAGCATCAAAGGGACCTCTTTGAGGGGGACTATGACGAGATTTGGACGGAGAGCTGCCCGGCCTGCAACTGCCGCGCCTTCATAACCGGCGAGCAAACAGGTGAAGACATCAGCGAAGAGCACGATGAGGGAGCCATCTGGGAGATCGTTGACCGCGAATTCGTTGGTGAAGAATTCCGCTGCCCGACGTGTGATCTAGCGCTCACGGGTAGCGCTGAAATTGAAGCCGCTGGTTTGGACTATATCTACGAGGATCGGCAAGAGCGCGAGATGGAGCATGAGCCTGACTACGGCAATGACTAACTCGCTGACGAAGGTTCCCGCTTGCGCCGAGCTCAACCAACACTCTTCCTTATCGGGGGATTCTGTCGACCCTTGTTCGTGTCGAAACCTGACCTTACGCGAAAAACCAACTTCACCTGAAGCGACATGATATCGGACCTGATCCTCATTGATCCCGAACTTTGGGCCAAAACTCGCTCAGGTGCTCGCGCAGGCCGCGGTTTCCGATACCAGGATGCGCTCTGCGCTGCATTGGCCGTCGAAGCTTGGGCAGGAGAAGCAGCGTGGAATGCCGTCGTTCCTGAAGGACTTGAGGATGCGACACTGCACGGGCCAGGATTGGAAATTCGCGCTCAGATCAAGTCGCGGCACGACCCTCGGGGGCGCTTCAGCTTGAGTGAAGTGGCCGACTTCGTCGTGAAGATGATGGTCCCATTGGACGGAGTTACTGACGGCAGCGTTCGATTGGCGCTAATCCTCGAGCGAACCGTAGACGGGCTCGAAGCCAGTGGATGGTTGGAACCATTGGCCTCAACGGGCCAGAAATTCGAAGCGTTTGCCCAGGCGCTGACGACGGCTTTTGCTCCCCGTACGATCGACACCGTCGCTCTACTCGCCAGACTTCACCTTGTGGTGTCGCCCGACCCTTTGAGTGCGGTTCCTTTAGTTCTAGAACGAAAAGGCTCCTTGGACCCTGCCGCTGGCCGCCTTGTCGCCCAAGAGCTTCGTACTGCTGCAGGGCGTGCTGCGGATGACAATTACGCGAACCAGCCTCAAGCCCCGGCATCGCTCGGCGCCACAGACGTCCAGCGTCTGATCGACGGCGTCCAGCGTATCCTTGACCCCTTGGGTCGGCTCAAACTAGCGGATGGTCTCTGCGAGGCGGCAAACTTTCAAGAATCCCTGAATACTTCCGACTTCTATAGCGGCGTGAATGTCATGCCAGGTCACGTCGGCGCCGGCCTAGTGTTCGATAGACCGGCCGAAACCGCCGATATTCTCGAAGGCTTGGAGGCCCATAGGGCCGCACTGGTGGCGGGTCCCTCAGGCGCCGGGAAATCGGCCCTGACGTGGCTCGCAGCATATCATACGAGGCACGCCGTGCGCTGGTATCGCGTTCGCCGCCTAGGGGAGGCGGATGTACCCAGACTAGTCCAGCTAGCTCGCCTTCTCGATGCCGGTCCAGGCCGCCCGGTTGGCTTTGTCATTGATGATGTAGGCCGCACCGGTGCAGCCGGCTGGGATATGCTCGCTTCCGAGACACAAGCTATAGCGGGTCTACTCATACTCGGCTCGGTTCGGGAAGAAGACATCTTCCTTCTCGGCACGGCTGCGACAACTCCTGTCGTTCGGCCGCATCTCGACGAGCCTCTTGCTGAACGTCTTTGGCTTGCCCTGTCGGCTCAAGGTGAGGTCGCTTTCTCCCATTGGGTCGAGCCCTTCGATGAAAGCAAAGGCCTTCTGCTGGAATACACGCATCTGCTAGCAAAGGGTCAGCGGCTTGAGCAGACGCTCACCGAGCAGGTCCGCCGACGCCTATCAGAGAACAGAAACGACGAACTGGAACTGTTGCGACGCATCGCGTTTCCAAGCCGATATGGTGCGGTCGTAGAGAGCCGATTCATCCGTGAGCGTCTCGGTTGGGACGGGTTCCGAATGGCGAAGGCCCTCGCGCGCCTGATCGAGGAGCATGCCGTGAAGGAGACGCCAGATGGCGGTCTCGCCGGCTTGCATGAGATCCGGTCCGCCTATCTTGACAACGCCATCCGGGCTTGTCTCGACATGCCTCTGTCCGAAATGATTATCGAAGCCGCGTCGATCGTCAGCGCCACTCACCTGCCGATCTTTATCGTACGCGTCCTGAGAGCCCATCCGGAAGAGCGATCCGAGCTTGTCGGCGCCCTGGCTCGCCGCACGGTTGGAGGCGATGTTGCTTCCCTCGGCCCCATACTCCACGGACTGGGCCTAGCAACTGCCGACATCGTCGCCGCACATTGGTTAGAAATCTCTCGGCGCCTGAAGGTCGATGATCGTATCTCCTCTCTTTTGTTCAACCTGACTGCAGCGGCTCCGATGGAGGGAGACCTACCGCTATTCGCGAAGGTGCGGGAAGCCGGAGCCTCCTTCGCCACGGTCGAAGTCGAGGACCTAAGGGGCAGCTTCCTTGATCGGCTTGAAGACGTGAGTGGCTTGTACATACATCACATCGATCTGGAGACGCTACATCGTTTGCAAGCGGCTCTAATGCCGTTGCGAGGTTGTTCCAAGGCGCCTAGCCTCGATCTGCCGCTAGATCAGGATCTGTCGGCGGCACCACTGCTCCCCTTGCTCGAATTCATCCGTACGACTTGGGATATAAAAGCCACCGAGTCCGCCCGCCTTGTTGACCTAGCTGGCGGATCGCTGGCCCTATTGGCGCGCTTGCGTGACGAGATTCCCTGGATCACTGCCCCTCGGTTGGTGGAGGTCGAGGGCGAGGATGGCGGAGGTCGTGAAGCCGCCGTGGAGGCTAATGTCCGAGTGATTTCGGACGCCGTGCAGACCGATCTGCATGGCGACGTCGTGCGTCTGTGCGAACTCATGCTGGTCGCCGCGCCGGAGGCCCGAAGGGCGCTGTCCGACACCATATTGCCGGATGGATCCTCGTTGAAGGTGGCGGGACAAAGCCTCAATAGCAAACGCATCCCTCGCGAGAGCCTCCCCAGTCCGGCTCGCGTTGCTTGGAACCGCGCTCAAGCTCGCGCCGTGGACCGTCTCGTCGGAGCGCCCCAGGAAACCGGCCGCACCGCCTCCCTGGCGAACCTCATCGAAGAACTAAGTCGGCGACTCGATGAAGCTGCGAACCTATATCTCCGGATGGAGAAGCCCAAAGAGCGCTGGAAACTCCTCATAAATATCGCCGGGATGTTGCGAGACTTCGTGCCGCCGCCGCGTGTCAATGAGGTGATGTCGCACTCTCTCGATCCTGGATCCTATTCCGGATCCGATCACATGCATAACTTTGCCGCGGACCTGCAGACACTTGTGCTGGAACTGGCCGACGGCAACGACGAGAACGTCAAAGTCCGCGCTATGCGTGTGGTGGACCTTATCGAGACCGCAGAGAAACTCTCCGACCCTGCGCTCTGGCGTATGATTTCGTCGCCACCGATCCAAGCCATGTCGGACCTTTCAACTCGGCTCCGGGATATCCGGGCTGTCTACGGCCATATTGCCAATGACCCCGATCGCAGGCGTCGATGGGCGGCGCACTTCAGTACCACCAGCCGACGTCATTCCGCTCTCGCGAAGGCAGCCTCCCAATCGCGAATCCAAGCGGACGCCGACCTCGCGACGAGCCGGAAGAAATACGAAGAAGTCTTTGCAAACGCCGGATTGACCGTCCGCGTTCATGCGCGAGCCCCAGAGAAGGACGCGGGATATGCGTGGCCCCACGTGTACTTTGCCGGCCTGGTTGTGACCGACTCGATCGGGGCCTGGATGACCGATCTCGACCGGTTTAATGCAGTTTGTGAAACCTTGACGGATGAGCCGAGAATGAGTTGCGCTCCCCTGATCCGTGATCAAATTCCGCCCATCGCTATGGTGAGGATCGGCAAGGTGCTCCTTCCAGACCTGAATTTTGCGGGGGAGTGGGCAGCGCATCTGCCGTGGCCCATTGTCGATACACCTTTGCTGAACCGGGTTACGGGCACCTTGGCCGATATTTCCGCCGTATCTGCCATGATTCAGGACAAGGGTACCGATCTCAATCCCGCAGAAGCCATCCACTTCGAGGCCTACCTGCACCGTATAGAGAACGCTATCGCATGGTTCGGCGAAGCGACAGCGGATGAGACATCCGTAGCTTTAGCCATGGCAAGTCAGGTGATCCTCACCGGCATCCAGCGTATGCAGGCGGAACTTCAAGGTTCCGCGAAAAGAGGTTCGCTAGCCGTCGAGTTTGGTCGCCTTATGAACGGCGAACTCTCCGAGTTGACGGCGCAGGTCACAACTTTGCGTATAGCATTGATGGAACACGCCCTCGGCCTTGAGGCTTGGTCAGACTTATCTGTCCCATTGGAAGGGGTCGACACCTGATCGATCTCTGAGAAACTTCATTGAAAAGAGCATTTTGCGTTACACAAATCCTTGCACATCAATTGCTAATGCGCCTATTATCGCTTTGTAAACAACGAGATGCAGAAAGGCTATTCGGTCTCCAAAACCGCAGGTCGTAGGTTCGAGCCCTGCTGCCCGTGCCATTTTCAGAATGGCGACATGTTGAAAGCCCATTTTCCCAGGCCGGTGTTTGAAAACCGGCGGGTGACTTGCCATATAGACCCGACTGAGGCATAAGGGCTTCATAGCCGGGACGGGACGACTGGATGGTTCCGAGGCGGCGTTTGGTCATAAAGCGGACACTTGCCACTTGCGTGGATCAAGAATCGGTTTTATGTAGACGAAACAGACACGCGACGCGTGGAGCTGGGAAGCCGGCTTTACGCGTCCGATTTGCATGGGCGAAATGGTTGCGCTGATTCGGCGCGAGCGTGAACCCAGGCGGCACGTCCCGGCCAGCGGGATCATCCAGGAGACCCGGCCAACGGGTCTTGAAGACAGAGCGGCATATGGCTTCGAAAACCACAAATCCTTTCGTTTTTCTCCAGCAGGTTCGCGCGGAGACCGCCAAGGTTACCTGGCCGTCGCGGCGTGAAACGGTGATCTCGACGGTGATGGTCCTTGTGTTTGCGGTCATCGCGATGATCTTTTTCTTCACCGCCGATGTGCTCATGGGCATGGCGGTCGAGAAACTACTTGGCCTTGGACACTAGTCCGGCGATTACGGAGAAGTCTTGAAATGACCGCGCGCTGGTACATCGTCCACGCCTATTCGAACTTTGAAAAGAAGGTCGCCGAGGACATCGAGAACAAGGCCAAGCAGAAAGGCCTGTCCGCTGACATCGAGCAGATCGTGGTGCCGACCGAGAAGGTCGTCGAGATACGTCGCGGCCGCAAGGTCGACGCCGAGCGCAAGTTCTTCCCGGGCTATGTGCTGCTGAAGGCCAATTTGACCGATGCGGTGTTTTCGCTGGTGAAGAATACGCCGAAGGTCACCGGCTTCCTGGGTGACTCAAAGCCGGTGCCGATCACCGAGGCCGAGGCCCAGCGCATCCTGAGCCAGGTCCAGGAAGGCGTCGAGCGGCCCAAGCCCTCGGTCACGTTCGAGATCGGCGAGGCGATCCGGGTTTCGGATGGTCCGTTCGCCTCGTTCAACGGCTTCGTCCAGGAAGTGGACGAGGAGCGGGCGCGGCTCAAGGTGGAAGTTTCGATCTTCGGGCGCGCCGTGCCGGTCGATCTGGAATTCGGACAGGTCGAAAAGGGCTGATCCGAAAATCCCGCCGGTTCGCCGGCAAGGGGTGGCGGCGCGGAAATGCGCGGCTTTGAGAACGGTGGGAGGCGAATGCGGCTTTAGCCGGCCGCAGGAACCGCACCACCAGACTGCAACCGCCGGTGTTTCCCCGATAGTGGGGCCGGCACGAGACAAAGGCAGGAAAAGAGATGGCTAAGAAAATTGCAGGCCAGCTCAAGCTCCAGGTCAAAGCGGGATCGGCAACGCCGTCGCCCCCGATCGGCCCGGCGCTTGGTCAGCGCGGCATCAACATCATGGAATTCTGCAAGGCGTTCAACGCGCAGACCCAGGAAATGGAAAAGGGATCGCCGATTCCGGTCGTCATCACCTACTACCAGGACAAGTCCTTCACCTTCGTCATGAAGACGCCGCCGGTGAGCTACTTCCTGAAGAAGGCAGCGAATCTGACTTCGGGTTCGAAGGAGCCGGGCAAGATCAAGGCCGGCACGATCGGTCGCGACAAGGTGCGCGCCATCGCCGAGCAGAAGATGAAGGATCTGAACGCAAACGACGTCGAAGCGGCCATGCGCATGGTCGAGGGCTCCGCCCGCTCGATGGGTCTGGAAGTGGTGGGCTGAGATCATGGCAAAACTCGCAAAACGTGTATCGAAGTCCCGCGACGGCATCGACCCCAACAAGGCTTACGCCCTGGGTGAGGCGCTGAAGCTGCTCAAGGACCGTTCCTCGGTCAAGTTCGACGAGACCGTCGAAGTGGCGATGAATCTCGGCGTCGACCCGCGCCATGCCGACCAGATGGTCCGCGGCGTGGTCAACCTGCCGAACGGCACCGGCCGCTCGGTGCGCGTCGCCGTGTTCGCTCGCGGCGACAAGGCCGATGAAGCGCGCGCCGCCGGCGCCGATATCGTCGGTGCCGAGGATCTGGTCGACATCGTCCAGAAGGGCACGATCGACTTCGATCGCTGCATCGCCACGCCGGATATGATGCCGCTGGTCGGCCGTCTGGGCAAAGTGCTCGGCCCGCGCGGCATGATGCCGAACCCGAAGGTCGGCACGGTGACCACCGATGTCGCCGCCGCCGTCAAGGCATCGAAGGGTGGCGCCGTGGAGTTCCGCGTCGAGAAAGCCGGCATCGTTCATGCCGGCGTCGGCAAGGTCTCGTTCGACGTCAAGGCGCTGGAAGAGAACGTCCGCGCCTTCACCGACGCGGTGAACAAGGCGAAGCCTGCTGGTGCCAAGGGCAACTACGTCAAGAAGGTGTCGGTCACCTCGACGATGGGTCCTGGCCTCAAGGTCGACGTCTCGACGCTCGCGGCGTCCTGATAAGAACAATTCGGATCGGCCGCTAAAGCGCTGATCCGCAAGTGAATTCCGGGCCTCCGACTTGTCGGCGGCCTGGTACCGGAAGTCGAGAGGCTTCCGGACATCCTGTCCGAGATTGCAGGCGGCCCAGAAGCCTTAATTCAATTGGGCCTGCATGAGACGGGTGAAAACCGGACAACGGAGCGCCAAGCTCCAATGAAAGGTTCGAACCGTGTTTGCCTTTTGTCTGCGCATCATCCGGCTTGCCGGCTGGTGTGGCGAAAGGGGGCAGGATCCTCGAGCGTCGTTCGGGAGATCCGTTACTGGATGGCCCGACCGGCAAAAAGGCAACCCGACGCCTGTCCTATTAGTGGGGCAGGGGTCAACTGGAGATAGGCAGTGGACAGAGCGGAAAAACGCGAACTCGTCACGGGCCTGAATGGTGCTTTTGCAGGCGCTGGTTCAGTCGTCGTGGCCCACTACGCCGGTATCACCGTCGCGCAAATGAACGACCTTCGGTCGAAAATGCGCGCTGCCGGTGGCACCGTCAAAGTCGCGAAGAACCGTCTCGCCAAAATCGCTCTTCAGGGCACGGACTCCGCATCGATCATCGACCTGTTCAAGGGACAGACGCTGATCGCTTATTCGGAGGATCCGATTGCGGCGCCGAAGGTCGCGTCCGATTTCGCCAAGGGAAATGACAAGCTCGTCATTCTCGGTGGCGCAATGGGCACAACCTCGCTCAACGCCGACGGTGTGAAGGCACTCGCCACACTTCCGTCGCTCGATGAGCTGCGCGCCAGGCTGGTTGGCATGATCGCCACGCCGGCAACCCGGATCGCCCAGATCGTCAATGCGCCAGCGGCTTCGGTCGCGCGCGTCATCGGCGCTTACGCCCGGAAGGACGAGGCGGCATGAGGCCGTTCCTCGCTATCACAAACACACGTTCGAACCTTATGAAGGAACATAACAATGGCTGATCTCGCAAAGATCGTAGACGACCTTTCGAAGCTGACCGTCCTCGAGGCGGCCGAGCTGTCGAAGCTTCTGGAAGAAAAGTGGGGCGTTTCCGCCGCTGCTCCGGTGGCTGTTGCCGCCGCTGGCGGCGGTGCAGCCGCTGCTGCTCCGGCCGAGGAAAAGACGGAATTCGACGTCGTCCTCACCGAGGCAGGCGCTCAGAAGATCAACGTCATCAAGGAAGTCCGCGCCATCACCGGTCTTGGCCTCAAGGAAGCCAAGGACCTGGTCGAGGCGGCTCCGAAGCCGGTCAAGGAAGGCGTTTCCAAGGCCGACGCGGAGAAGTTCAAGGCCGTGCTGGAAGCAGCCGGCGCCAAGGTTGAACTGAAGTAAACGTCTTAAGTATCGGCGGGCGGCTTCGCGCCGTCCGCCGCTCTCTTTTCGCGAAGGGAGGCTGCGTAACGCGAAGAGTACGAAAACCTCTTTCCTGAGGGCCGAAAGCCGGCCTTCAGGAAACGGGTTTTCTCCCGTTTTGGCCGACCGCCGACAGGCGACGGTGAACAGACAAGAGGGTCGCCGCCAGGTGGCCTCGAATGCAAGGCGAGCCGCGGCGAGGCTCGTCCCGAGAATTGAGCTAAGGAGCGACGATGGCCCAGACCCAGACTTTCAATGGCCGCAGACGCGTACGCAAGTTCTTCGGAAAGATCCCGGAAGTTGCGGAGATGCCGAACCTGATCGAGGTTCAGAAGGCATCCTATGACCAGTTCCTGATGGTGGCGGAGCCCAAGGGTGGGCGTCCGGACGAGGGACTGCAGGCCGTTTTCAAGTCGGTCTTCCCGATCTCCGATTTTTCCGGCTCCTCGATGCTGGAGTTTGTGAAGTACGAGTTCGAAGGACCGAAATTCGACGTTGACGAATGCCGTCAGCGCGACCTGACCTATGCCGCGCCGCTGAAGGTGACGCTGCGCCTCATCGTGTTCGATATCGACGAGGATACCGGCGCGAAGTCGATCAAGGACATCAAGGAGCAGGACGTCTACATGGGCGACATGCCGCTCATGACCTTGAACGGCACCTTCATCGTCAACGGCACCGAGCGCGTCATCGTCTCGCAGATGCACCGTTCGCCGGGCGTCTTCTTCGACCATGACAAGGGCAAGTCGCACTCGTCGGGCAAGCTGCTGTTTGCCGCGCGCGTCATTCCCTATCGCGGCTCGTGGCTCGACATCGAGTTCGATTCGAAGGACGTCGTGCACGCCCGTATCGACCGCCGCCGCAAGATTCCGGCGACGTCGCTGCTAATGGCGCTCGGCATGGATGGCGAAGAGATCCTGTCGACCTTCTACAACAAGATCACCTACAAGCGCGCCGGCGACCATTGGCGCATTCCGTTCAACGTCGAGCGTTTCCGCGGCCTCAAGGCCGTCGGCGACCTGGTCGACGCCGATACGGGCGAGATCGTTGTCGAAGCCGGCAAGAAGATCACGGCCCGCCAGGCGAGGGCGCTTGGCGAAAAAGGTCTCAAGGCGATCAAGGCGACCGACGAGGATCTGCTCGGCAACTATCTGGCCGAGGACATCGTCAACTACGGCACCGGCGAGATTTTCCTCGAGGCAGGCGACGAGATCGACGAAAAGACGCTGAAAGTGCTGCTTGGCACCGGCGAGGAGGAGATCAAGGTTCTCGACATCGACCACGTCAATGTCGGCGCCTATATCCGCAACACGCTCAACGTCGACAAGAACGAGAGCCGCCAGGACGCATTGTTCGACATCTATCGTGTCATGCGCCCGGGCGAGCCGCCGACGCTCGAGACCGCCGAAGCCATGTTCAACTCGCTGTTCTTCGACAGCGAGCGCTACGATCTGTCGGCCGTCGGCCGTGTCAAGATGAACATGCGCCTCGAGCTCAAGGCCGAGGACACCGTGCGCGTGCTGCGCAAGGACGACATCCTGGCCGTGGTCAAGACGCTGGTCGAACTGCGCGACGGCAAGGGCGAGATCGACGACATCGACAACCTCGGCAACCGCCGCGTGCGTTCTGTCGGCGAGCTGATGGAAAACCAGTACCGCGTCGGCCTGCTGCGCATGGAGCGCGCGATCAAGGAGCGTATGTCCTCGATCGAGATCGACACGGTCATGCCGCAGGACCTGATCAACGCCAAGCCGGCGGCTGCCGCCGTGCGCGAGTTCTTCGGTTCCTCGCAGCTGTCGCAGTTCATGGATCAGACCAACCCGCTGTCGGAGATCACCCACAAGCGCCGTCTTTCGGCACTTGGACCGGGCGGTCTGACCCGCGAGCGCGCCGGCTTCGAAGTGCGCGACGTGCACCCGACGCATTACGGCCGCATCTGCCCGATCGAGACGCCGGAAGGCCCGAATATCGGTCTGATCAACTCGCTGGCCACTTTTGCGCGCGTCAACAAGTACGGCTTCATCGAAAGCCCGTATCGCAAGATCGTCGACGGCAAGCTGACCAATGACGTCGTCTACCTCTCGGCGATGGAAGAGGCCAAGCACCACGTCGCGCAGGCCAATGCCGAGCTCGACAAGAATGGCGGCTTCGTCGACGAATTCGTCATTTGCCGCAGTGCCGGCGAAGTGATGATGGCGCCGCGTGAAAACGTCGATCTGATGGACGTGTCGCCCAAGCAGATGGTGTCTGTCGCCGCGGCGCTGATCCCGTTCCTCGAGAACGACGACGCCAACCGCGCCCTGATGGGCTCGAACATGCAGCGTCAGGCCGTGCCGCTGGTGCGCGCCGAAGCGCCGTTCGTTGGCACCGGCATGGAGCCGATCGTTGCCCGTGACTCAGGCGCCGCCATCGGCGCCCGCCGCGGCGGCATCGTCGACCAGGTGGACGCGACGCGTATCGTCATTCGCGCCACGGAAGATCTCGATCCCGGCAAGTCGGGCGTCGACATCTACCGGCTGATGAAGTTCCAGCGTTCGAACCAGAACACCTGCATCAACCAGCGTCCGCTGGTGCGTATGGGTGACCGGGTCAACAAGGGCGACATCATTGCCGACGGTCCGTCGACCGAGCTCGGCGATCTGGCGCTCGGCCGTAATGTGCTGGTCGCGTTCATGCCGTGGAACGGCTACAACTACGAGGACTCGATCCTGCTCTCCGAGCGCATCGTTGCCGACGACGTCTTCACCTCGATCCACATCGAGGAGTTCGAGGTCATGGCCCGCGATACCAAGCTCGGACCGGAGGAAATCACGCGCGACATTCCGAACGTCTCGGAAGAAGCGCTGAAGAACCTCGACGAAGCCGGCATCGTCTATATCGGCGCGGAAGTGCAGCCGGGCGACATCCTGGTCGGCAAGATCACGCCGAAGGGCGAAAGCCCGATGACGCCGGAAGAAAAGCTGCTGCGCGCCATCTTCGGCGAAAAGGCATCGGACGTGCGCGACACCTCGATGCGCATGCCTCCGGGCACCTTCGGCACCGTCGTCGAAGTGCGCGTGTTCAACCGTCACGGCGTCGAGAAGGACGAGCGCGCCATGGCGATCGAACGCGAGGAGATCGAACGCCTCGCCAAGGACCGCGACGACGAGCAGGCGATCCTCGACCGCAACGTCTATTCGCGCCTTTCCGACGTTCTCGTCGGCAAGGAAGCGATTGCCGGACCGAAGGGCTTCAAGAAGGGCTCGACGCTGTCGAAGGACACGCTGGACGACTATCCGCGTTCGCAGTGGTGGCAGTTTGCGGTGGAGAACGAAAAGCTCCAGAGCGAACTGGAAGCGCTGCGTGGCCAGTACGACGATTCCAAGAAGGCGCTCGAACAGCGCTTCATGGACAAGGTCGAGAAGGTGCAGCGCGGCGACGAGATGCCTCCAGGCGTTATGAAGATGGTCAAGGTCTTCGTGGCCGTGAAGCGCAAGATGCAGCCGGGCGACAAGATGGCCGGCCGTCACGGCAACAAGGGTGTCGTGTCGCGGATCGTTCCGGTCGAGGACATGCCCTTCCTCGAGGACGGCACGCATGCCGATATCGTGCTCAACCCGTTGGGTGTGCCGAGCCGCATGAATGTCGGCCAGATCCTGGAAACGCATCTGGGCTGGGCATGCGCGGGCATGGGCAAGAAGATCGGTGATCTGATCGATGCGTACAAGACAGCCGGCGATATCAAGCCGCTGCGCAAGACGCTCGAGAGCTTCATTCCGGCCAACGACCGCAACGAGCCGGTCCGCGACTATGACGACGAGAGCATCGTTCGCCTCAGCGAACAGATGCGCCGCGGCGTCTCCATCGCGACCCCGGTGTTCGACGGCGCCCATGAAGCCGACATCAACATCATGCTGGAGCAGGCGGGCCTGCACACCAGCGGTCAGTCGCAGCTCTATGACGGACGCACCGGCGAGCCGTTCGATCGCAAGGTGACGATGGGCTACATCTATATGCTCAAGCTTCACCATCTCGTGGACGACAAGATCCACGCGCGTTCGATCGGACCGTACTCGCTCGTTACCCAGCAGCCGCTGGGTGGCAAGGCGCAGTTCGGTGGCCAGCGCTTCGGCGAGATGGAGGTCTGGGCACTCGAAGCGTACGGCGCCGCCTACACGCTGCAGGAGATGCTGACGGTGAAGTCGGACGACGTCGCCGGCCGCACCAAGGTCTACGAGGCGATTGTCCGCGGCGACGACACGTTTGAGGCTGGCATCCCCGAGAGCTTCAACGTGCTGGTCAAGGAAATGCGGTCGCTCGGCCTCAATGTCGAGCTGGAGAACACCAAGCTCGACGACAACCCTGTCCGGTTGCCCGACGCAGCCGAATAAAAAACAAGACATCCGGCCGCGGAACACCGCGACCGGATGCACCAATTCTACGGCCAGTGGCCGATACAGACGGCGGGCGTTTGGCCCGCGCTAGATGCAAGGGGTTTTCGAGGACCCCGATAAGGAGAACGGCATGAACCAAGAGGTCATGAATCTCTTCAATCCCCAGGCGCCTGCGCAGGTGTTCGATTCCATCCGGATCTCGCTCGCCAGCCCTGAGAAGATTCTGTCCTGGTCATTCGGCGAGATCAAGAAGCCGGAGACCATCAACTATCGTACTTTCAAGCCGGAGCGTGACGGCCTGTTCTGCGCGCGCATTTTTGGTCCGATCAAGGACTATGAGTGCCTGTGCGGCAAGTACAAGCGCATGAAGTACAAGGGCGTCATTTGCGAGAAGTGCGGCGTCGAAGTCACGCTGTCGCGCGTTCGCCGCGAGCGCATGGGCCATATCGAGCTGGCGGCACCCGTCGCTCACATCTGGTTCCTGAAGTCGCTACCATCGCGCATCGGCACGCTGCTCGACATGACGCTGAAGGATATCGAGCGGGTTCTCTACTTCGAGAACTACATCGTCACCGAGCCCGGCCTCACCGCGCTGAAGGAGCACCAGCTCCTGAGCGAGGAAGAGTACATGATCGCCGTCGACGAGTATGGCGAGGATAGCTTCACCGCCATGATCGGCGCCGAGGCCATTCATGACCTCCTGGCCGGCATGGACCTGGAGAAGATCGCCGGCGACCTGCGTTCGGAACTGGCTTCGACCACGTCCGAGCTCAAGCAGAAGAAGTATCTGAAGCGGCTCAAGGTCGTCGAGAACTTCATGGAGTCCGGCAACCGTCCGGAATGGATGATCATGAAAGTGGTTCCGGTGATCCCGCCGGACCTGCGCCCGCTCGTCCCGCTGGACGGCGGCCGTTTCGCGACGTCCGATCTCAACGATCTCTATCGCCGCGTGATCAACCGCAACAACCGTCTGAAGCGGCTGATCGAGCTGCGGGCGCCGGGCATCATCGTGCGCAATGAAAAGCGCATGCTGCAGGAAGCCGTCGACGCATTGTTCGACAACGGCCGCCGTGGCCGCGTCATCACCGGCGCCAACAAGCGTCCGCTGAAGTCGCTGTCCGACATGCTCAAGGGCAAGCAGGGCCGGTTCCGCCAGAACCTGCTCGGCAAGCGCGTCGACTATTCCGGCCGCTCGGTCATCGTTACCGGTCCGGAGCTCAAGCTGCACCAGTGCGGCCTGCCGAAGAAGATGGCGCTCGAACTGTTCAAGCCCTTCATCTACGCCCGCCTCGACGCCAAGGGTTTCTCCTCGACCGTCAAGCAGGCGAAGAAGCTGGTCGAGAAGGAGCGTCCGGAAGTCTGGGATATTCTTGACGAGGTCATCCGCGAGCATCCGGTGCTGCTCAACCGCGCCCCGACGCTGCATCGCCTCGGCATCCAGGCGTTCGAGCCGATCCTGATCGAAGGCAAGGCGATCCAGCTGCATCCGCTGGTCTGCACGGCCTTCAACGCCGACTTCGACGGCGATCAGATGGCCGTTCACGTGCCGCTGTCGCTGGAAGCGCAGCTTGAAGCCCGCGTGCTGATGATGTCGACCAACAACATCCTGCACCCGGCTTCCGGCGCGCCGATCATCGTGCCGTCGCAGGACATGGTTCTCGGTCTCTACTATCTGTCGATCGTCAACCAGAACGAGCCGGGCGAAGGCATGGTGTTTGCCGACATGGGCGAACTCCAGCATGCGCTCGAGACCAAGGCGGTGACGCTGCACTCCAAGATCAAGGGTCGTTTCCGCACGGTCGACGCCGAAGGCAAGGTGGTGTCGAAGATCCATGACACCACGCCTGGCCGCATGATCATCGGCGAACTTCTGCCGAAGAACGTCAACGTGCCCTACGAGACTGCAAACCAGGAGATGACCAAGAAGAACATCTCCAAGATGATCGACACCGTCTACCGCCATTGCGGTCAGAAGGAGACGGTCATTTTCTGCGATCGCATCATGGCCCTTGGCTTCAGCCATGCCTGCCGCGCCGGCATTTCGTTCGGCAAGGACGACATGCTGATCCCGGACGCCAAGATCAAGCTGGTCTCCGACACCGAGGCTTTGGCCAAGGAATACGAGCAGCAGTACAATGACGGCCTGATCACCCAGGGCGAGAAATACAACAAGGTCGTCGACGCCTGGGCCAAGTGCTCGGAAAAGGTCGCCGACGAAATGATGGCCCGCATCAAGGCGGTCGAGTTCGAGGACAATGGCCGTCAAAAGCCGATGAACTCGATCTACATGATGTCGCACTCCGGTGCGCGTGGCTCGCCCACCCAGATGCGCCAGCTCGCCGGCATGCGCGGCCTGATGGCCAAGCCGTCGGGTGAAATCATCGAGACGCCGATCATCTCGAACTTCAAGGAAGGCCTGACCGTGCTCGAGTACTTCAACTCGACCCACGGCGCCCGCAAGGGTCTGGCCGACACCGCCTTGAAGACGGCGAACTCGGGTTACCTCACCCGTCGTCTGGTCGACGTGGCGCAGGACTGCATCGTCAACTCCGTGGATTGCGGCACTGACAAGGGCCTCACCATGCAGCCGATCGTCGATGCCGGCCAGGTCGTTGCTTCGGTCGGCCAGCGTGTGCTGGGCCGTACGTCGCTCGACGACATCACGCATCCCGTGTCGGGCGAGATCCTGGTCAAGGCCGGAACGCTGATGGACGAGCGTGACGTGGAGAAGATCGAAAAGGCCGGCGTGCAGTCGGTCCGTATTCGCTCGGCACTGACCTGCGAAGTCAGGGTCGGCGTCTGCGCGGTCTGCTACGGACGCGATCTGGCCCGCGGTACCCCGGTCAACCAGGGCGAAGCTGTCGGCGTCATCGCGGCGCAGTCGATCGGCGAGCCGGGCACCCAGCTCACCATGCGTACCTTCCACATGGGTGGTACCGCGCAGGTGGTGGATAGCTCGTTCCTTGAAGCCTCGTATGAGGGCAAGGTCGAGATCCGCAACCGCAACGTGGTGCGCAACTCCGACGGCCAGCAGATGGTCATGGGCCGTAACATGGCGGTGCTGATCCTCGACGAAGCCGGCAAGGAGCGCGCCACGCACCGTCTGACCTATGGTTCGCGTATCTTCGTGGACGATGGCGACAAGGTGAAGCGCGGCCAGCGTATCGCCGAGTGGGATCCTTACACCCGCCCGGTCCTCACCGAAATCGAGGGCAAGGTGTCGTACGAGGATCTGGTCGACGGCATTTCCGTTCAGGAAACGGCCGACGAGTCGACCGGCATCACCAAGCGTGAGGTCATCGACTGGCGCTCGACGCCACGCGGCAACGACCTCAAGCCGGCGATTGCCATCCAGGACGCCAAGGGCAAGGTCGGCAAGCTGTCGAAGGGTGGCGACGCCCGCTTCCTGCTCTCGGTCGAGGCCATTCTTTCGGTCGAGCCGGGTGCACAGGTTCGCCCCGGCGACGTTTTGGCGCGTATCCCGATGGAAAGCGCCAAGACCAAGGACATCACCGGCGGTCTGCCGCGTGTTGCCGAGTTGTTCGAGGCACGTCGTCCGAAGGATCACGCCATCATCGCCGAGATCGATGGCACGATCCGCTTCGGCCGCGACTACAAGAACAAGCGCCGCATCATCATCGAGCCGCATGACTCGACGCTTGAGCCGGTCGAGTACCTGATCCCGAAGGGCAAGCCGTTCCATCTCCAGGACGGCGACGTCATCGAGAAGGGCGACTACATCCTCGACGGCAATCCGGCGCCGCACGACATCCTGGCGATCAAGGGCGTGGAGGCACTTGCTTCCTACCTCGTCAACGAGATCCAGGAAGTCTACCGTCTGCAGGGCGTGTCGATCAACGACAAGCACATCGAGGTGATCGTTCGCCAGATGCTGCAGAAGGTCGAGATCACGGTGCAGGGCGACTCGACCTACATTCCAGGCGACCACGTCGACGTGATCGAGCTGGAAGAGGTCAACGAGCGCCTGGTCGAGGACGGCAAGAAGCCGGCCGAAGGCCTGCCGGTTCTGCTCGGCATCACCAAGGCCTCGCTGCAGACGCCATCCTTCATCTCGGCCGCTTCCTTCCAGGAGACGACCAGGGTGCTGACGGAAGCTGCGGTTGCCGGCAAGACCGACATGCTGCAGGGCTTGAAGGAAAACGTCATCGTCGGCCGGCTGATCCCGGCCGGCACCGGCGGCACGATGAGCCAGATCCGGCGCATCGCCACCTCGCGTGACGAACTGATCATCGACGAGCGCCGCAAGGCGTCGGGCGTCGAGATCGCCGAGCCGATGCTGACCGACATGGTCACCGCCGCGCAGTAAGCGCGGAAGGAAGAGAAGACAAGAAAAGGGGCCCAAGTGGCCCCTTTTCGCGTTTGATTCCTCCATTGATCGGAGAAGAAACCGATGAGCAAGAAAACCTGGGCGGCAGTCGACGACTATATCGTCGACGCCCTGTTCGAGGCAGATCCCGTCCTCAATGCCGTTCTGGCGGCCAACCACGACCAGGGCCTGCCGGCGATCGACGTTTCGCCGGCGCAAGGCAAGTTGCTTTCACTTCTTGCAAGGATGCAGGGGGCGAAGAAAATTCTCGAAGTCGGCACGCTGGGCGGCTACTCGACCATCTGGATGGCGAGAGCGTTGCCTGTGGGCGGCAAGATCGTGACGCTTGAACTCGATCCGCACCATGCGAAGGTCGCGCGGTCGAATTTCGAGCGGGCAGGCGTCTCCGAGCGGGTGGAATTGCGGGTCGGACCGGCGCTGCAATTGCTTGCCGCATTGAACGCCGAGAATGCCGGACCATTCGACGTCATCTTCATCGACGCCGACAAGCCGAATAACCCGCACTATCTGTCCTGGGCCATGCGCCTGTCGCGACCGGGGACCGTCATCATCTGCGACAACGTTGTCCGCGACGGCGCGGTGCTCGATGAGGATGGCCAAGATGCCAATGTCGAAGGCGCACGCGCGGCGTTCTCCTTCCTGGGTGGCGACAAGCGGCTGCAGGCCACTGCTATCCAGACTGTCGGCGCCAAGGGCTATGACGGCTTTGCCATTGCGATCGTAAACTGAACGCGCGCGGCGCGCGTTCAGAGTGCTTCAATCAAAAAACGCTTCGACGACATTGCGCTTGCCGAGCATGAAGGCGTCGGCGACGTGCTGGAGGGGCGCGAGGTCGACGTCCGAGGTGCCGGCGCGGACGATCTCGGCGAAGCGCTTGTAGAGCGAGGGGTATTCGGCTTCCGGCTCGTCATGCACGATGCGGCCATCGATGGCGAGCTTCGAGCCACCGCCTGAAAGCACCATCTGTCCCGCTTCCGTGTCGGCGAGGATGTCCCAGCTCTGCGGGCCGGTCTGCAGCCAGTCGAGCTCCATCCTCACCGGCAAGCCGTTCGAGGTGCGAAAGACGACATGCGCAGCGACGGGTGCCGCGCGGTTCTCGGGAAAATCGAGGACCGCCGAGGTGATGAACATCGCCGGCAAGATGTGGGTCACGATCGACAGCGCGTTGATGCCGGGATCGAAGACGCCGAAGCCGCCTGGCGCCCAGATCCATTCCTGGTTCGGGTGCCAGCGGCGCACGTCTTCCTTCCAGTTGATGGCCGCCGACCTGATGGTGGTCGAACCGAGAAAGGCGCGCGCCGCTTCCACCGCCGGCGCATAGCGCGAATGCCAGCTGGCGAATAGCGTCACACCGTTGGCCGTCGCCAGCGCCTTCAGGTCTTCGACTTCGCTGACCGTGGCGCCCGGCGGCTTCTCCAGAAACACATGCTTTTTCGCCATCAGCGCGGTGCGCGCCGCGTCGTAGCGGAACTGCGGCGGCATGCAGAGCGAGACGGCCTCAAGCTCCGGCATCCCCTCGAGCATCGCTTCGATGGTTGGGAAATTGGGAATGTTCTCCACCTTGCCGTGCCGGCTGGCTGCGGCGACGAGGCGATAGTTCGGGTCCTTCGCCACGGCCGGCAAATGCTGGTCGCGGACGATCTTTCCGACGCCGACGATGCCGAGCTTGATGGGACCGCTATTCACAGACATGGGAACTCCGCAGATTGGAAATGCGCTTGTTTGTCAGGGTTCTTAGCAGAGAACCGAGGCCGGGCAAGCCGCAGCAGGCCTGTCACCGAAAGTCTGTTCGGGTTCGTCAGCCCCAGCTCTCGTCGAACTCCAGCGCCAGTTCCTTGCCGGCCAGAAACGCCTCGATTGCCGGCTCGAACGGCGAAGGATCAAGGTCGTTCGCCTTCAGCCAGTCGTCGGAATAGTAGGTGTTGGCGTAGCGTTCACCGGAATCGCAGATCAGCGTTGTCAGCGAGCCGGTCTCGCCGGCGGCGATCATGCGGGCGGCGTGAAAGCACATGGCGATGAAATTGGTGCCGGTCGAGCCGCCGACACGGCGGCCGAGGCGGCGCGACAGCACCCGCATCGCGGCCAGCGACACGGCGTCGGGGATACGCAGCATGTGGTCGATGACGCCCGGCACGAAGGACGGTTCGACGCGCGGTCGGCCGATGCCCTCGATTCGCGACGGCTGCTCGCAGCTTCTGCTGGCATCATGGGTGGCAAAGCCATCGAAGAAGGCGGAGCGCTCGACATCGCAGACCGACAGCCGCGTCGCATGCTGCTTGTAGCGCAGATAGCGGCCGATCGTGGCCGTGGTACCGCCGGTGCCGGCGCTCATCACGATCCAGGCCGGTATCGGATGCCGCTCCTCGCGCATCTGTCCGAAAATCGATTCGGCGATGTTGTTGTTGCCGCGCCAGTCGGTCGCCCGCTCGGCATGGGTGAACTGGTCCATGAAATGGCCGCCGAGCCTGGCGGTCAGTTCGGCGGATTCGGTATAGATGCGCCGGCCATCGTCGATGAAGTGGCAATTGCCGCCATAGTGCTCGATGGCGGCGATCTTTTCGGGCGAGGTCGAGCGCGGCATCACGGCATAGAACGGCACGCCGATCATGCGGGCGAAATAGGCTTCCGACACGGCGGTCGAGCCGGAGGAGGCCTCGATCACCGCCGCACCCTCGCGGATATGGCCATTGCACAGCGCATAGAGAAAGAGCGAGCGTGCCAGCCGGTGTTTCAGGCTGCCGGTCGGATGCGTCGATTCATCCTTGAGGTAGAAGTCGATGCCGGTAAGCCGCGGCAGATCGAGCTTCCACAGATGGGTGTCGGCCGAGCGGTGCTGGTCGGCCTCGATGGCGGCGACCGCCCGGTCGGCCCAAGCGCGGGAAGAGGGTTTCGCCGCTGTTGAGTTGACCACGCTGCCTCCCAGTTGGTCCCGCATCAGATCGGTACGTCGAAAGTGACGATCGACACTTCGCCTTCGAGCGCGCCCTGGAAGGCCGACAGATGTGGCTCTTCATCGGGTATGCCGTCCATATCGCCGATCTGGTCGAGTTCGACCTCGGCGTAACCTTCGGCTGCAAGCGATTCGAGTGTGCGGCGCACTGCCGAATCGTCGTCGGGCGCCACCAGCATCACGTGGACACCTTCCGCCTTGCCGCCCTTCTTCTTCCACACCCGGCCGGTGATGATGGTGACCGGGCGCTCGTCATTGTCGTTCACGGGCTGATTCCTTTTGGCAAAGGGATTGGGGCGGGCGAGGGGATTTTCACCATTCATGGCGCCTTTTCGCATGAAGCATGGCCGTGCAACAGCCAGAAGCTGGTCACTTTCTTCCTCGGCCTTGCAAAATGGCGAAAGAAAATTACCTGCGTTTTTCGCATGGCTGCCAAGCCTTGGTTTGCGCGCAATATTTGGCGCCCCGGGGTTGACGGTTCGCGGTCTTACGAGTAGAAGCCGCCCAGTCAGAACCGATGTGAGGCTCTCCCTTCCGAAGCGACACGCTTTGGAGTTTGCCTCAAACAGGGTTCGTTTTACGAGCGAAAAGACATTTCCGGCGTGCACGAAGCGGCTTCCGCTTCCTCTGCCATTTGTTCGGGCAAGACCGCGGGGCGCGGTTTATGGCCCGAATTTGCGTATGGAAATGACGCTTTGAGCGGCCCTGACCGGGCGAGACACGGAATTGAGAGACAAGAGGGTTTAATGCCTACCGTCAACCAGCTGATCCGCAAGCCGCGCATTGCGCCGGTGAAGCGCAACAAGGTCCCGGCCATGCAGCAGAACCCGCAGAAGCGGGGCGTCTGCACGCGCGTCTATACAACGACGCCGAAGAAGCCGAACTCGGCGCTGCGCAAGGTGGCCAAGATCCGCCTGACCAATGGTTTTGAAGTGATCGGTTACATCCCCGGTGAAGGTCACAACCTTCAGGAGCACTCCGTGGTGATGATCCGCGGCGGCCGCGTCAAGGATCTTCCGGGCGTTCGCTACCACATCATCCGCGGCGTGCTCGACACGCAGGGCGTGAAGAACCGCAAGCAGCGCCGTTCGAAGTACGGTGCCAAGCGTCCGAAGTAAGGTTTTCCGGTCGCGGCGCTTTTTCAACTGCGCCCGGCTACGAGATTGAGAGACAAAAGCCATGTCCCGTCGTCACAGTGCAGAAAAGCGTGAGATCAATCCGGACCCCAAGTTCGGCGATCTGATCGTTACCAAGTTCATGAACGCCGTCATGTATGACGGCAAGAAGTCGGTTGCCGAGACCATCGTCTACGGCGCGCTCGACCAGGTTCAGTCGAAGACCAAGCAGGAGCCGGTCACCGTCTTCCATCAGGCGCTCGACAATGTCGCGCCGCATGTGGAAGTTCGGTCGCGTCGCGTCGGCGGCGCCACCTACCAGGTTCCGGTCGATGTACGCCCCGAGCGCCGTCAGGCCCTGGCGATCCGCTGGCTGATCGCCGCTGCGCGCAACCGCAACGAGACCACGATGGTCGACCGCCTCTCCGGCGAACTGATGGACGCGGCCAACAACCGCGGCACCGCCGTCAAGAAGCGTGAAGACACCCACAAGATGGCAGAAGCCAACCGCGCTTTCGCGCACTACCGCTGGTAAAGCGCGAACGAGACTGAGAAGGCATCCAAGATGGCCCGCGAATACAAAATCGAAGACTACCGCAATTTCGGTATCATGGCGCATATTGACGCCGGCAAGACGACGACCACCGAGCGCGTCCTCTATTACACGGGCAAGTCGCACAAGATCGGCGAAGTCCACGACGGCGCTGCCACCATGGATTGGATGGAGCAGGAGCAGGAGCGCGGCATCACGATCACGTCCGCCGCGACCACGACCTTCTGGAAGGGTCGTGACGGCAAGATGTACCGCTTCAACATCATCGACACCCCCGGCCACGTCGACTTCACCATCGAAGTCGAGCGTTCGCTGCGCGTTCTCGACGGCGCCATCGCGCTGCTCGATGCCAATGCCGGTGTCGAGCCGCAGACCGAGACCGTCTGGCGCCAGGCCGACAAGTACCGCGTTCCGCGCATGATCTTCTGCAACAAGATGGACAAGATCGGCGCTGACTTCTACCGCTCGGTCGAAATGATCGGCTCGCGCCTTGGCGCGCAGGCTGTCGTCATGCAGCTGCCGATCGGCGCCGAGACCGAGTTCAAGGGTGTCGTCGATCTCGTCGAGATGAACGCGCTGGTCTGGCGCGATGAGACGCTGGGCGCTGCCTGGGACGTCGTCGAGATCCCCGCCGACCTCAAGGCTCGTGCCGAAGAATACCGCGAGAAGATGATCGAAGCCGCCGTCGAAATGGACGAGACGGCGCTCGAGAATTACCTCGAAGGCAAGATGCCGTCGAACGACGAGATCCGCTCGCTGATCCGCAAGGGCACGATCGCGGTCAAGTTCTACCCGATGTTCTGTGGCTCGGCTTTCAAGAACAAGGGCGTGCAGCCGCTGCTCGACGCCGTCGTCGAATATCTGCCGTCGCCGGCCGATGTTCCGGCCATCAAGGGCGTCGATGCCAAGACCGATGCCGAGATCGAGCGTCATGCCGACGACAACGAGCCGCTGTCGATGCTCGCCTTCAAGATCATGAACGACCCCTTCGTCGGTTCGCTGACCTTCGCCCGCATCTATTCGGGCAAGCTGACCAAGGGCGTCTCGCTCGACAACACCGTCAAGGGCAAGAAAGAGCGCATCGGCCGCATGCTGCAGATGCATGCGAACTCGCGCGCCGACGTCGAAGAGGCGTTTGCCGGCGACATCGTTGCGCTGGCCGGTCTCAAGGACACGACCACCGGCGATACGCTGAGCGATCCGCTGCACCCGGTCATCCTCGAGCGCATGGAATTCCCCGATCCGGTCATCCAGATCGCCATCGAGCCGAAGACCAAGAACGACCAGGAAAAGATGGGCCTCGCCCTTCACCGCCTGGCCGCCGAGGATCCGTCCTTCCGCGTCAAGACCGACGAGGAAAGCGGCCAGACGATCATTTCCGGCATGGGTGAGCTTCACCTCGACATCATCGTTGACCGCATGCGTCGCGAGTTCAAGGTCGAAGCCAATGTCGGCGCGCCGCAGGTGGCCTATCGCGAGACGATCACCCGCAAGCACGAGCAGGACTACACGCACAAGAAGCAGACCGGCGGTACCGGTCAGTTCGCTCGTGTCAAGATCCTCTTCGAGCCGAACCCGGAAAGCAGCGAGTTCGTGTTCGAATCCAAGATCGTTGGCGGCGCTGTGCCGAAGGAATACATCCCGGGCGTCGAAAAGGGCGTCAAGAGCGTCATGACCAACGGTACGTTCGCCGGCTTCCCGATGATCGGTGTCAAGGCGATGCTGATCGACGGCGCCTACCACGATGTCGACTCGTCGGTGCTCGCCTTCGAAATCGCCGGCCGTGCCTGCTTCAAGGAAGCGGCGCCCAAGCTTGGCGTGCAGTTGCTCGAGCCGATCATGAAGGTCGAAGTGGTGACGCCGGAAGATTACGTCGGCAATGTCATTGGCGATCTGAACGGCCGTCGTGGCCAGATCCAGGGTCAGGAAGCTCGCGGCGTGGCGGTGGTTATCAACGCGATGGTGCCGCTGGCCAACATGTTCAAGTACGTCGACAACCTGCGCTCGATGAGCCAGGGCCGTGCGGCTTACACGATGCAGTTCGATCACTACGAGCCGGTTCCCACGGCGGTGGCGACGGAAATTCAGAAGAAATACGCGTAACCCGCACGGGTTGCAGCAGTAACTTAAATTCAAAGCCCGCACGGGCGAGCAGGAATGGAGACATCACATGGCAAAAGGTAAATTCGAGCGTAACAAGCCTCATGTGAACATTGGCACGATTGGCCACGTCGATCATGGCAAGACGTCGCTGACGGCGGCGATCACCAAGTATTTTGGCGAATACAAGCGCTACGACCAGATCGATGCGGCGCCGGAAGAGAAGGCCCGCGGCATCACCATTTCGACGGCGCATGTCGAATACGAGACGGCTGCCCGCCACTATGCCCACGTCGACTGCCCCGGCCACGCCGACTAT
>NZ_JBFUEK010000022.1:0-58591 GCF_056404235.1 Mesorhizobium sp. P2_E10 | reverse complement strand
GTCGCGAACGCTTATGCCGTCCGCGCTTAGGCGAAGCAGTTGTCTCAATTGTCTCATGGTCAGCCTTCTTCTCTTCGGCATGCATCTCTCCTCTACCGTCGAGGAAATGCATGCCCAGGTTGCTGACCCAAAGGCACTATCCAGGCTTCAAAACTGTCCGGTATTTAATCGGAATCGCGTCCGGTTAATTCTCGGAATCGCGTCCGGTTTTTGATCGGAATGCCGTCCGGTAAATCGTCGGAATCCGCACTCACCCGCGCCCGCATCCTACTCTCCGCCGACGAGCACTGGCACTCGGAGCCTTGTCAGACGAAAGTCAGCCGGCGCGGATTGTCGATCATAATGGCATTGATCTCGTCCTCCGAATAACCGCGTTTTCGCATCAAAGGCAGGACCTGCTGCTGTATGTGCGCGTAGCCGTGCCCGCCGAACTCAGCCAAACGGATTATATGGCAGATGTCGTGACTGATCACGATTTGTCGGAGATGCCCGCGATCAATCAGACGCCTAATCGTCCGGATACGCATACCGTCATTCGGCATGTCGATGTCGGCATGCGCGTAATAGGTGTTCTCCTGCCCGAACAGGTCCCATTCCAGCACGACACCAGAGTCAGCGAGGCGAAACAGGCGATCGTCATCGAAAATCGTTCTGTCGATATGGTCGATAATCGTACGCGACAGATCGGCCCCGTGTTCCTGCAGGAACTCAACGAGCATCCACGGGTGGGCCTCATGGCGCGCCGGGTGGATCGTCAGTGCCCCCCAGTCTCCTGCTGGGCGATGACGGCGGCCGCCAGCACTCGCTTCTCGAGATCGGTCCACGGCCACTGGCAGCCTATCTCGCCAATGATCCCGGCACGTATCTGGGTTCCCCAGCCGCCCAGTTGAACCTGATCAATCATCTCCTGGGCGAAGCTGTCGATAGTCCGCTTGTTATTGTCCGGGTCCTGGTAGTCGTCGACGTAATGACCGCAACCCATCACAATCTGCGCGCCACTCTCCCGCGACACCTCCACCAGGCCCTCGGGATCGGGCACGAGACCGCCGATCGTCAGCTCGACGATCGTCCAGCCACCTGCCTCGACCATACGGGCGGCCTCGCGAGCAGCCAGCCCGCGATCCCTCTGCGTGGTGTTGCGCGCATCGGCGATGCCACCGGTCATTAGTTTCCAGTAGTCGCGCGGATCCGGACCGCTTGTGGCAGACGCGTCCCGCCGAGCTGGCCGTGTGACGTCCCAGATGAGATGCTCGTGCATCAGCGCCCGGCCCAGCGTCGCCGGGTCAACTAGGCCCAGCACCGTCTGGGCCTTACCCCTCATCTCATTTCTGCTCAACCGCATGCTTCATCTCCATTGACCGGCTGCTCAGGTTCGGAGTGTGACAGCGCGTACTAACGCCGCGGAGTCGATTGGCCCGAGCAGCCTCCGACGTGTGTGCGCGAATTCCTCCACCGCATCGACGAAGCGGTCGAGATCCGATTGTTGGACCGGGAGGCTCAGCGCGATCATGCCACGTCGGGCGAGATAGAAGCCGGCTTGCAGCATGTCGAGAAAGAACAGTTCCCGCAGACCATCCTCCTGAGCCGTCAGCGTATAGGGGCGGCGGATCATGGGGGCGCGGTAGTGGGCCGTAGCGAGCGAGCCCACTCCGCTGAAGTGCATAGCCACGCCGAGCTTCGTGAGACGATCGTTCAATGATGCCCGCAACCGCTCGCCGCGTTCGTACAAGTCCTCCGCTGCAGCCTGTGTGAAAATTTCTCCCAGCGCAACGCGACCTGCGGCCATTGAGAGGACGTTGTTGTTGAAGGTACCCGCGTGCGGCAGGCGCCCATCGTAGAGGGACATGACGTCGGCCCGGCCACCGAAGGCCCCGAAGCTCATCCCGCCGGCCATGTACTTGCCCAGGGTCGTGAGATCGGGCACAATGCCCAGGCGCTTTTGAAGCCCACCATCAGACATGCGCGATGTCATAACCTCGTCGAAGATCAGCAGAGCGCCCACCTCCCGCGTTGCCTTCCGCAATGCTTTCAGGAAGCTGATCTCCGCGGGGATACAACCGCCACTACCGAGCATGGGTTCGATGATCACGGCCGCGAGCCGATCGCGGTTCTGCTCTATCACCGCCGTCGCAGCGTCCTGGTCGTTGTAGCCGGCCAAAACGAATGGGAACGGAACGGTAACTGGGGATGGACCTTGGGGCGTGAACAACAGCACACCGCCATGATAGCCACCGCCAAAAGCGAGGATCGTGTCCCGGCCGGTGTGGACGCGGGCCGCCGTGAGCGCCATCAGATTGGCTTCTGTGCCACTGTTGGTGAAGCGTACGAGCTCAATCGACGGAAACCGCGCGCAGATGAGTTTTGCAAGCTCGATTTCAGCCCTGCCCACAGCGGCGAGGTTCAGCCCCCGCGTCATAGCTTGCCGAACTGCGTCGTGGATCCGCATTTCAGAATGGCCAAACAGGCCGGCCGTGTATTCGCCGCAGAGATCCACAAACTCATGGCCATCGATGTCCCAAAGTGTACTGCCTTCGCCTTTGTCCATCGCAATCGGAAAGGGCTGATAATACAGGACGGAGCGTGTGTTCCCACCCGGCATGACCGTGCGGGCTTGGTTGTGAAGTACGCAGCTTCGGGGATGCTTCGCGATGAAGCGGTCCCTGGCCTCGATCAAGCTCGATTCAAGTGCGCTGTTCCATTCGGGGACGGCCGACATCTTCTAGACCTTAATTCGACGCGTCGCTATCGACGCCTTGGGGAAGGGCGACGTGGCCCGCATGGCTCACTGCATAGCGCATCACGACTTGCTCGCTGGGAGCAAACAGGTAGCCAATTTCTCCGTGCAGGACGCAAGCTTACCGGCATAGTTCCGTGATGTCATTGGTGGGTACCTGTATGGCGCCGTGCCTTCGAACAGCAGCATCCCGATTTCAGGATGCTCAGCGCGAAATTGCGTGACGCAAGCGGAGGCTTCACTCTCGATCTGATCAATTTTGGTCGGGATTGGAGGACGCATCGACCCTTTGCGGAGAAATTCGCCACCTTCGACGCGCCGATGGCCACTCTCCTCGATCTCTCGGCTTGTCGACACCAAGCGGATCTTCACCGAAACGCTCGGTGAGCGGCTGCGGCCGGTCGGCTAAATTTCTTCCTCTCGCTCGGGGATTCGCTTCGCGCGATAGGCAGGGCGATATTCAAGTCGCGCGATGATTGCGCAGTAGCCCGGCTGGCGAGGGAAGACAGCACGCCAGCCACGGCAGCGGACGACGTTATCCGCGCAAAAGGCCTGCGGCTTATCGAAAGGCTCATTTTATGTTCTCCTCCATTGTTCCCGCACCGACGGGATTCCTGCCTTCTGCGACCGATCGATCGACGTAGTCTCAAACAGCCAAAGCCGTCTCGACCAGGTTCACCCAATAGCCGATGCCATAAGGCAGGGCTTCGTCGTTGAAGTCATACGCCGGGTGGTGCAAGGAAGCGGTCGAGCCGTTACCAATGCGAATGTACGCGCCCGGCCGCGCCTCAAGCATGTAAGCGAAGTCCTCCGATCCCATGCTTGGTCTCATCTTATCATCCACGGATTCAGACCCGACGAGGGCGCGTGCTGCCTTGACTGCCAGATTGGTCCCTTCAGTGTGATTGAACATAATGGGTTCGAGCCGTCGAAGCCTGAACTCGATTTCCGCCCAAATCCTCGGGCAATGCCTTGTGCTAATGCCTCAATTTGTCGTTCTGCGGAATCCCGCAGGGGGGGCAGGAGGGTCCTAACGGTGCCGGCCAATTCAGCGCACTCTGGAATGATGTTGTACGCTGTTCCGGCATTCAATTTGGTGACGGAGATGACGACGGACTCGGTCGGGTCCGTGTTGCGGGAAACCAATGTTTGCAGACCGACAATAATCTGGGCTGCAACAACTATCGGATCGATGGTCCGATGCGGCTGGGCCGCATGGCCACCCCTGCCCTTTACGACAATATCGAACTCATCAAGCGCGGCCGCGTTCGGTCCATCGCATGTGAGGAACTTCCCCACTTCTATTCCGGGCCTATTGTGCATGCCAAAAACCTGGGAGATGCCGAAACGATCCATGATCCCCTCATGGACCATCCTTTGGCCGCCCTGTCCGTCTTCCTCGGCGGGTTGAAAGATCAGGGCAACGGAACCCTTGAAGTTGCGCGTCTTCGCAAGGTATTTGGCGGCCCCTAGCAGCATGGCCGTGTGACCGTCATGGCCGCAGGCGTGCATTTTGCCCGGAATCGTTGACGACCAGGGTTTGTTTGAAGCTTCCAAGATCGGCAGGGCGTCCATGTCCGCCCTCAACCCGATCGTCGGCCCGTCTCCACCTTCGCCCTGGATCAATGCGACGATACCGGTTTCAGCTATCCCCGTTTCGATATGATTGATGCCGAACGAAGCCAGTTTCTCGGTCACGAACTGGGCCGTGTTGTGCAGGCGATAATCGAGCTCGGGATTTTGGTGAAGGTAGTGGCGCCACTCGGTTGCCTCGCTCTGCAAATCCCGAAACGTCTCAACGTCGTGCATGCCATGCCCTCGTATTTTTGTAGCCTCTCGGCATATCTATCGTTGGCCGAATGGCGACTATGTTCGTTCAAACATCATTGTCACGGCGGCTTCCGTCAAATGCAGTTTGGATATCATCTTCATCTAGAAGCGAGATGGATGGTAGCGTGATGATGTAATGGACGGCTGCACTTCCTGGCAGCAGGCCATCCGGCATCGCTATATGCTAACCCGTCCTATTCATGAGCCTTGTGGTTTTGAGCGCCGCTGAGCCTTGGGTCATGCAGGTGTGCGGCGTCTTCTCACCGCAGCTGAGACTGGACTTTGGAACGCGCTGGAGGGTCAAGGTTGGTTTCTGCGGGGCTTTGATGCCCCGGCGCTCATGGTGCTGCGGGCTGCAGCGTGAGAGCGATTTGTCGGAGAGCTATGGCGGAAGCTGGGTGATGACGGTTTGAGAAGGGCGGCGTATCGAGGCGGGCGATTGAAGCCTGCCAGAACCTCTCAGGTGAGATCGATGTCGTCCTGGCGGCCCAGGAGGCCTTCGAAGCGGACAGATTTCAGGATGCCGATCGCCGCCGGCAGGCGGTGCGGCAGGTCCGCCACCAACCAGTCGAGCATCAGCAGGCTTCCATAGTTCGAGCCAAGCGTGATGATGAGGGCGCGCAGCGCTTCACAAGCCGGCGCTGGACACATCCGAAGCTGGGCCGCCGGAAGGCCGGCTTGTCGATGTCTGCGGGCAATGTCTGGCGGAAGACGAGCTACGAAGATGTCACGTTGTCTGCATATAAACGCGTTGGGACCTGTGGTCGATGATGTCAGCTGACCACGGCCACGGCTTTCCATTCCGCCATGGCCTGCAGGCGAGCGAGCGGAGCGTTTTGAGCGGGGCGGGACGAAGAGATTGCGCAGAGCGAGAAGATCGAAACGAAGCGTTGCAGTGCTCCTGGTGATCGGAAGCCTTGCATCATCCGCTCCCGTTTTCGCAGCGGCACATGTGCATTCTCCGCCCGGTTGTTTAATCCCTTGTGCGACCAATGCTCGACGTCCGGCATCACCTGTCGCCTGGCTGCTCCATAGGAGCGCAGCTTGTCGGCGATCATGCGCTTCGGCGCGATGCCTTGCTTCTTCAGCAGCCGCGTCAGCAAGCGCTTGGCCGCTTTGGTGTTGCGGCGGTTCTGGACGATCTCGTCGAGCACATAGCCATCCTGGTCGACGGCGCGCCACAACCAGTGTTTCCTGCCGGCGATGGTGATGACGACCTCGTCCAGGTGCGCATAGTCACTTCAGAACTGCCTCAGCTCGGCAAATATTCGCGGCTCCAGCTTTCGCTGGCTTGGCCCGCAGCGAAAAGCTCGATGATCTCTTGCTCGCTATATTGCAAGCTGCGCAATATTTGCCGCGTCGATGCTCCATATTTCTCGGGCGGAACCGGGGAGTAAATCTTTGCAGACATGGGGCGCACTGCATAAGGGTCAACCTGCGTCACGACGTGACCGCTTGGATGATCAGGCAGCGTCGAGAAGGAATAACTGCCTTGATCTATGCCCGGGGCACCATCCGCAATCCTCGCATATTTTGAGCGCAGCACGGCGATATCCTCACAGATTGCGGCTCCGATATCGGCTGACTGAAGCCTTGATACCCATTCCTCGGCTGACTTTGTAAGGAAGGCCTTGGCCAAGAAAGACATGCGATAGGCATTCGGCATATCAGCCAAAGCTCCAAGGCCCTCAACCCGGCCGAATCGGGGCAGGTCTCGCTCGGACGCGCTGACCAGAAGGCTCCGGCCTGAGGCCGTCTCATAGAGACCGTTCAGTGCATCATAGCCCTTGGAAGCCGGTCCTGATGGCTCGTCGAACGGTCCACGCCCTTCATAGTCGTAGCAAAATGGAATCTGCAATAGGCTGGAGAGTGCCGACAGCGACGTACGGGCGCGCCCCGCTTGGCCGGTCCTTGCCTTCTGGAACAATGCCACGGCGATACCCAGGGCCGCGCTCAACCCGCCCATCACATCCAGCGTACCGACCGACACGTGGTTCTCGGGCGTCGCGCTCGAGCCACCGAATCTAAGCATGACACCGGTCGCCGCCTGGACATTGTTTTCATAGCCGAGATAGTCGCTGCGTGAGCCGCGGCGGACGCCACCGAAACAGTCCAGCTGACAGAAAATCACGTCCGGATTGAGATCTTTCAAGCTCTCCAAGTCGAGCCCCATGCGCTTGACCTGTCGGTCAGGCGCATTCCAGATCACGACATCAACCGATTTCACCAGCCGTTTGAAGGCCTCTCGACCGCCAGATGAGCCAATGTCTACCAGAGCCGAGCGCTTGCCGCGCAAATGAGTGAGGCCGTAGATTACGGTTACCTCGGGCTCATAAAGTGGACTGGCCGGGTCGATTTTAATCACCTCTGCTCCGAAGCGGGCGAGATAGGACGTCGAATGCGGGCCAGCGACAACATTAGACAGATCCAGAATTCGTACGCCGTCAAGCCATCCTTTCGGTCCATCGGCCGAGCGGAGCGTCGGCGCCTTGCCAGGCATTGCCGAGAGTGCGGCGACGGCCTGGTCAAAGGTGACCCATTTTCTCGGCACCGGGCTCAACATCGCTTCCCCGCTTTCCTCTAGCCAGCCCACAGGTCCGGGCTGGGTCATCTGACCATAAATGGGATCGTCGACCTTAATCATCAGGCCCGCAGAAGCTGCGTGGTCGTCGCCGATCCATTCCTGCAACCAACGCTGGGGCGCGGCGGGAATGAGTCCTTCCCCGAAGATATACTCCCATTCTGTTGACGTCCGGCTTAAAAAAGCGGCCTTCATCCTTTCAGTGATCTTGTCGGCCCAGTCTCTCGGCAACGCATCGAACGAAACGTCGGATTGCCATTCGCGGGCTGGAAGATAGACATCCTCCTCCACTGCCAGCCCCTCGGCCACCAATTCGTCGAAAAGGCCGAGCACTTCTAAGCAGCGAATCGGATGATGCTTGTGGCCGGCACATAGGACATGGAACATGCGGCCATCCTTGCACTTATAACTGCGGCAAAATGGATTGGCCAGTTCCCGTGTGGACTCGTAGGATAGGTCCATCGGCAACGCGTTTTCGAGCCGGCGTTCGACCTCGATCTCAGTTTGTGATTTGTAGCGGGACGGGAGATCGCTGATGCTGATCGAGTTGTAGGAAAGACCCTCCATCACCGCGCATGCGAGAGGTACCTCGATCACGTCACCGATTCCGCTGCGCTCCCGCGCCTGAAGCGCCAAGACGATTGCAGATGCAGCAAGCAGCGTGCCGTAAGCGGAGGCCAAAGGTAGCGGCGAAAAGGACGGATTAATCCCCATCAGGTTGCGAGAGAGAGACAAAACGCTAAACACGCCGGAGGATGCGGCAATGACAGATTCGAATGCGCGCCACTCGCGACGGAGCTGATCATTGGAGGAAAAGCCGGGAATGGACACTGCAATCAAATCGCGCTGGGCTTCTCGAATCGCAGTGAAGTCAATGCCGAGCCGTGCAAGCACACCCGGGCGAAAATTTTCGATAACTACGTCCGCTTCAGCAATGAGTGCCAGCGCTTGGGCCACACCCTCTTCGCTTTTCAATTCGATTGAGGCGACCAGCTTATTTCGATTGAGGGTCGCATTTGCCGGGCTCTCCCAGAGCGGACCAGATGGCGGGTCGATATGCACGACCGTTGCGCCAAGATCGGCAAGGATCATCGCCGTTGCGGGACCGGCAATGTACTGCCCAAAATCAACAACTTTTATGCCGGAAAGAGGAAGGGAGGAACGTCGCATCTTTATGCCTTCCCCTAGAGAGTGTGTTGCATGCGGCAAGCACGTGAAGTTAATGTCGTTACCAGCGTCCGATCACGCAGAGGATCGCTCCTGACCTCGCCGCTCTTGCGACGCAGCGCGACTATTCCCGCAGGAGTAGCTTATAGAGCCAGCCGGACGCGCCGCCGGCGGCGCGTCACGCCGTTGGCAAAGGCACGTTTCCAAGTCCGAAATTCCAAGAGGGCAAACCGCCAATAGACTCCGGTCAAGTCGGTCTGAACCTCAGATATTTCCGACTGCACGTCGCACTGCAATTAGCCGCTTCTCGTATGCGTCGCCGGTGAGCCTCTTTGCGTGCGCTGCCAAGAGTTGCGGACGAAGGATGTCGCGCAGTGCGTTGGTCAGCGGCGGACCGGGCAGGCGGCTCCAGTCAGTGTCCATCAGGATCGACCACTTTTCTTCATCTATCTCGCCCGGGGCCTCCCGCTGATCTACCCAACCCAATTGGGCCTCACATGGGCCTGAAATGCCATAGCGGAGACCAGGTCCGCCCTTGATGATGTTATCGATATCTTCCATCGTAGCCTCGCCGGCCGCGATCATGTGGAACCCCTCCCGCCACATCGCGGCTTGCAGGCGGTTGCCGATAAAACCCGGGATGGCATGCGCCAATACAACCGGTTGTTTGCCGATGCTGCGGTAGAATTCGACCGCAGCTTCAAGTCTTTCAGTCGGCATTTCAGGTGTGCCGACGATCTCCATTGCCGGGACCAGGTGCGGTGGGGAAAAAGGATGTGCTACGAGGAGGCGACCCGGATTGGGAATCCCTGCAGCGATATCTGCTGGCAAAAGTCCTGATGTGGAGGAGGCGATAATCGAATCGAGCGGCGCTAGACTGGCAATTTCCCGGACCAGCGCTCGTTTGAGATCTATCTGTTCCGGGGCATTTTCCTGAACGAGCTCTGCCTCGGCCACCGCCTCACCCAAACTGGCACAAAGTCGAAGGCGCGACCGTACAGTTGGCATTTGAAGCTCTCGCAATTGCGGCTCGTAGCGGTCGAGGGCGGCCAATAGACGATCCTGCCAACCCGTTGCCGGGTCCCATGCGGTCACCTCATGCGTGCCAGTAATGAACAATGCCGCCCAGCTCGCGCCTAGGGTCCCTGTGCCGATGCATGCGATACGCATAGATTACCTCATATCAATGGATCTGGAGAGATACTTCTCGAGTGGGCTGCGAGGAACCTGATGAACTTGAAGCGATGACAACATTAGGTGCCAACTGACTCAAGCGTCATCCGGCATATGGTTGTGATGTCGTAGATAGGGAGCCCTGTCATACGTCGGATTGCCGGCGTTATCGGCGGGAATCCAGTGCACGTGAACAGTAGCGCAGCGATGTCCGGATGTGCGACGCAGAGCCGCGCGACACAAGCTGCCACATCATTCTCGATGTCGGCGATATCGGTCGGTTGCGGCGGACGCATGCACGCGTTTTCCAACATCTTACCGCCTTCGATGCCGCCGATGACGATCCGATCCCGGTCGGCCTTATCACTGAGCCCAAGCAAATCATCTCGAAACACGCGTGAATCAGCTGTGACAACAGCGAGTTTGGTTTTTGGCGGCAGTTGGCGGAGCAGCGCCGGCACTAAGAGCAGACTGGACATTACTACCGGGACACTTACCGCTGCAGCCACCGCTGCTTGATGCCGAACAGCAGAGCCGCAGTCCGAGCTGATTACGACTGCGCCTCGCTCTACCAGCCTCCGAGCTGCTGTCACAAACGCAGGCTCGAGCGCAGGTTCGCCCTGCATCACAACATCCGCCCAGGCTCCCTCGACGGTTTCCGATATTACGGGAACGTCGAAAGTGGCTGAACTAAACAGCGATCCGGACGGCGGCGCCGGCCGCGTCACGCCGTCCGGCAAACCAGGTTCCAAGCCCAGAATTCCAAGGCAGCTTCCGGTTTGCGACGTCATTCCGGCCTCCATGAGGTGTTAGTCCGCTATCATCGTTCGTTGCATGGGATACGCGAGCGCGGTCAGCCGCGCTTTCTTACCCCGAGGATTGCCCGTGCCTCGGCAGGTGTGGCGATGCTGGCGCCCATGCGCTCGATGATCCCAACCGCATTGTCAACGAGCTCGGCATTGGATGCCAGCACCCCACGTCGGAGATAAATGTTATCTTCCAAACCTACCCGGACGTGTCCGCCCATAGCCACCAACTGCCCAACCATCGGCATCTCATCTGCACCACAGCCAAACCCACCCCAGACTGCCCCGGAAGGGAGAATCTCACGCATCGCCTGCACAGCGATCGGCACAGCGGGAGCACCATAACCTGTGCTGAGGCAAAATTGGAAAAGGGGCGGACCGTCAATTATGTTTTCGGAGATGAGTTTCTTAGCGATTTCAATGTGGCCTAGATCGAAGCATTCGAGCTCGGGCTTGACACCAGCCTCGCGCATAAGTGACGCCATCTCTCGCAGATCGGACATACGCGCAACAAAAATCCGCTCCCCAAAAGCCATCGTTCCGCAATCCAGGGTGCTCAGCTCTGGCTGAAGTTTGACGGCGTGGAGGCAGCGTCCAACAGCGTTCTTAAGTGTGCTCGACTTTCCGATTTTTGGGGGGTCCAAAGAATCAAGTTCAATTTCACCATCCATTCCACAGGTTAAGTTGATGATGACATCCGTTGCCGCGTCCCTAAGCTTCTTTACAACCTGTTCATAGAGCTCAATTCGGTTTGATGGGGCCCCCGTGTCAGGCTCACGGACGTGAATGTGAACAATCGCAGCCCCAGCCTTTGCAGCGTCCAGTGCAGCCTCCGCGATTTGCGATGGCGTCTTGGGGATATTTGGATGCTTCGCAAGAACCGCGGAACCCCCTCCGGTGACTGCACACGTGACAATGACTTTCCGCGACATTAGAACTCCTACTTCGGAATCGTCTTAATTGTTTATTCCGGCGCCATGCACTCGGTGGCGGCGACGAGTGGTCATGCTATCGAAAGGTGGGGGCGGCCGATCTTCTACCTGGCTAATTCTTCATGCGCCTCACGTGTTCGTCAAATATTGATTGTCGCCGCCGCCCATCTCGAAGCCAGATGACTGTGTGTGGCCGCTGGTCGGAGAGCTCGGTGTGGTGTCTCCCGCGCGACGAGGCGCGGTAGAGCATCTGAATGCGAGACAGTTCGAATCAATGAACCTTTGACATTCGCAGCACTCGCAGAGACTACGGTCCTACCTGTGAGCTTTTAATAGGTTATCCATTCGGTCGCGACCGGGAAAGGTGGGTCGTCAAAGCTTTAGCGATTCTCGGAGAACCAAATGCACATCCATAAGAATGCCCACCTGACGTTGCTGCGTCGAGAGGAGATGGCCCGAGACGTTGTTGAAGGCCGTCTTTCCAAAGCCCGTGTGGCGCGGACGTACGGGGTGACGTGGAAGGTGGTGACACGCTGGATGGAGCGTTCCGAGCCGCGGAACGCGCCGGCATGGTCGACTCTCCTCGAGGCCGAAGACAAGCCCCGAGGCGAACCGAGGCCTCGGCGGAGAATGCGATCGAGGCACTGCGCCGGCAGCGCCTGACCGGCAAGCACATCGCCAAGGAAACTGAGGTGTCCGAGACAACGGTGAGCCGGGTGCTGGCAGCGCCGGCCTGTCACGGCTAAAAGACGAGCCTCGCACATCGCTTTTGTCGGAGTCATGCCCGACCAGCGCAAAGAAAGCCCTGTCGCCTTCCTCGAGACTGCCGTCGCTTATTACGCAAACCCTTGCACCAAGCGCCTACCGTCGAAACACCCCATTACGCAGACCCTATCTCAAAAAGAGATGGGGCCGTTCGGGACATTATATTGGCAACACCTATTCTACTGAAACATACTATCTGGACAGAACGCACGGCATTCGCCCGCCATTTCTCAGCCCGCTGGCCACCAAGCACCGCCTCGCTAGAATCGACCGCAGATACGACTCCGTGATCAAAGACAATTTGCAACCGTTGAAAGTGCCATGTCTATGCGCTGGAGAACCCAGCTCTTCGTTTCCGCTCACGTTCCGCGCTTTGGGGAAACGGCTCATGAGCGGGGTGCAGATGGCATCATCCTAGACTTGCAAGACTCCTTCCCCCGGGGTCAGAAGGGCGGCGCACGGCGGCAGCTTCCTGAATCCGTGGCAAAGGTGGCGCGCAACATCTGTTTTGGTTCGCGTGAGTCATGCATCGACCGCCTTGGCGGCCGATCTCGATGCAGCCGTGATGTGTGGTGCGGCGCGCCTACGCGACCCTTGCCTTTGTCGGCAGCGAAAAGGCACCCAAAGGCACCCAAAGGCAAGGAGCGTGCGAAAATATCGCAGTGCAATAGCACTCACCCGCAATGAAGTAAAATTTGACCTAAGTCCAGGAGGACGGTATGATAAACTTTGAGTTGCGAAATAAAAAGGCTATTGTAACAGGAGCGGCTTCCGGTATCGGTCTTGCCACAGCGATAAAACTAGCAAGATCTGGCGCTAGTGTCGCAATAAATGACTTACGCACAAACGAAAAGCTGATCGTTGAAGTCGCCAAACTAAGGGACGAAGGTCTTGACGTTTATAGCGTGCCGGGAGATGTCAGCCAACCAGACTCCGCCGCACAAGTTGTCTCTTCTGCCTTGGAAGTGCTGGGCGGCCTTGATTATCTCGTCAACAATGCTGGAGCGCCAGGTACGAAATCGCCAATCCCTATAGATGATTTTGATGCTCTTACACCCGCCTTCTGGCAGAAGATGCTGGACGTTAATTTATTGAGTGCGTTCTGGATGACCAAAGCTGCCCGTACCGCTCTCATTGAGAGCCATGGCGCAGTGGTCAATACGGTATCCACAGGCGCATTCGCGTGTAACGGCACTAGCAGTACCGCGTATGCTTGCGCCAAGGCCGGGCTGGTTCAATTGACTAGGCATTTGGCCAAGGCTTTGGCCCCTCGGGTGAGGGTCAACGGTATTGCTCCCGGAGCGGTAAATTCTCCTTGGGAATGCTCATGGGGGGGGGACGCCGAGGAGAGTGCGCGAACCACTGTTCCGCTTCAGCGTATCGGTCAGCCTGAAGAGTATGCGGAACTCATAGTGTATCTCGCGGCAGGTGCGTCATACATGACCGCCCAGGTTGTAATAGCGGATGGTGGCGTATTCCTTTTAAGCTGAAGAATTGGAGGACTTAGTGCGGTCATCCCTCGATGTATATGCGGTTGACCCTTTTAATGAGCGATGCGAGTTGCACATGAACGGTCGGCAACTAATCCCGAACAGCCATGCCTTTCTTCCGAGCGCCAGACCACGCAACGCTTGACCGCCTCCAGCGCGATCGGCGAGATGGCCGCCGCCGTTCGTCCTCGACGGGCATTCTTCGCGATGTCGGCCAGTTCGAAGAACTGCCTCCTCGCGTGCGTCGAGCAAAGCGCCGGCGTAATCGGCGCCGGCTTGCGCGCCGGATCGTAGAGAGCGTTGAAGCCACTGTAGGCGTCGGCCTGAAGAATGCCGGTGAACCTTTGCAGATGCCGCGCCGGATGCTCGCCGCGGCGATCCCGCGAGGCGTAATAAACGACCGCCGGCGGCGAGGTCCCACCGAACGGCCGGTCGTCATGGACATAGCTCCATACTCGTCCGGTGATCGTCTTGCCCTTGGCCAGGATCGGCACCGTGGTGTCGTCGCCATGCAGCCGCTCGGCCGCCAGGACATGCGCCTCGATCAATCGGTAGAGCGGCATGGCCGCGAACACGCCGGCGCCAACCTGGTCGGCAAGCGTCGAGACGCCGAGATCGATGCCTTCGCATTTGAAGCGGGCGCTCTGGTGGTTCAACGGGATGTGCTGGCCGAACTTGTCGAACAGGATCGTCGCCAGAAGCTTCGGCCCGATGAAGCCGCGCGGCGTCGCATGGAACGGCGCCGTAATCGTTTCGCAGTCGCGGCAGGTGAACTTTTCGCGCACCGTTTGGATCACTTTCCACTGGCGCGGAATCACCTCCAACGTCTCGGTGACATCCTCGCCCAGTTTCGACGGCCTGCTCCCACCACTCACCCGACCGAAGTCGGACGCCAGCTTTCCTGAGGATTGCGCCAGTCAATTCCGGACAGAAGATAACCGAGCTGCGCCGCCGAGATCGTCACCGCGCCATCGGCCGGGCCTGGCCACAAAAACCGACCCCGCTCCAGCCGCTTCGTGAACAGGCACGCTCCCGGGCCGTCATGCCAGATCACCTTCAAAAGATCGCCCCGGCGACCGCGGAAGCAGAACAGATACCCGCTCAGCAGATCGCGCCGCAGAACCTCCTGAACCTGCAACGACAAGGACGGGAAGCCCTTCCTCATGTCGGTGTAGCCCGTGGCCAGCCATACCCGGACGCCAGTCGGAACCGGGATCATCGCAACGTCTCAAGCCCCCTGGACAATCCGCAGCAGCGTCGCAACATCAACATTGCGATCGACAATCACCCGGCGGCCGTTCGCACTGACGAACTCAAGACGGCCTTCGCCTGTCGCGGTCATGCCGCCATGAGGACCGATTTCGGGCACGACCAACGCCGGCACGAACCCGCTCCCGGACCCGCTGCCAAGCCGGTCCTCGCGATAGGCCTTGCGCCAAGAAAAAAGTTGCTGCCTGGAAAGGCCGTGCCGGCGAGCCGTCGCCGAGGCCAGACGAGGACCCGAAATGCTCTCCTCGACGATTCGAAGCTTAGCTTCCTCCGACCACCGACGCCGGCGACCCGTGTCAACAATCTCGAGGCGACTGATTGTGATGACTGTCAGTAAGGATATCCATACCGACAGTCAGCTACAGGCCGGACTTCTCCGCAAGGCGGCCCTCCTCGGAGGCGTACGCAGTTTGTGGGCGTCTAGCGTTCTGGCAAGCTCCTCGGCCAGTTGACGCTCGCAGCCGCGATTATTAGCCAGCGCCAGCAGTTCGACGCCAACTTACAAGTCGGCAGGTCAGCAGCTGCTCTGCGTCGAAAGCCCTTCGATATTCTGGCCGGGGGAAGAGCGCGCCCACGATTTAGTCAGCCTGATCGGCCGCCTCAACCCACTGACGACCGGTGTATCGCCCGGGCGCTCACGGTCTCGTGGGCATGGAAGCTTTCGCCACGTTCCGAGTTCTTTACCCGGATCATCACGCCTACCAACGGAGCCGGTGGACACTTCGAATCTGCCGCCTAACGTACACGCATCAAGGTGCCGCCAACACAGACTGACGAAGATCAGGTAACTTCATACTATTCTCGGTATGCCCATTCGGCGACTGACAATGCCCGGATCGAATTTACCACTGTCCGCCTCAACCCCGCGTCCAAGCTCGGCCATTACATCGGGCAGGAATGGTTCTACGCGGCGCGATAGCAGGTTGAAATTCAGGAAAAGCTGTTCAGCTGTCGACAGTAACGTTCCGTCGCCACGCACCATCGTTTGCGCGACATGGACTCGCTTTTCGTCAAGGTCGGCTATCCAAGTAGTTAGGAGCAAATTGTCGCCGCGCATCGCTTCTTTCTTGTAAGCGACCCGCGCTTCGGCGGTGACGAGGCCAGAGATCATCGAACGATCCGGACTTAGACGTATCGAAGCGTCGAGCCGTAAATCGGCAGCTTTACTGAACGCTGCCAGATAGTGCACCATATTCATGTGCCCATATCCGTCGATAAGATCGTCGGTCACCATTGTCGCGAATATTCGGGTCGCATCCATCAATTTGCTCGATCTCGTGTAATGTTAGAAGATTACAGTGCCGCCCTTATTGCTTGTTGACACGTCGCTGCTGCCGCCGAAAGAGCGCTCAAGCGACACATGACAGGGCCGGAAGTTGGCGGCGCCCGTCGCTTATGTTCCGCTCCGCTATATTCGTTCCACGCACATGGCGACGCCCATGCCGCCGCCGATGCAGAGCGTCGCGAGGCCTTTCTTGGCACTTCTGCGGCGCATCTCGTAGACCAGCGTGTTGAAGACGCGGGCGCCTGAGGCGCCGATCGGATGGCCGATGGCGATGGCGCCGCCATTGACGTTGACGATCGACGGATCCCAGCCCATGTCCTTGTTGACGGCACAGGCCTGTGCGGCAAAGGCCTCGTTGGCCTCGACAAGATCGAGGTCGCCGACCGACCAGCCGGCCTTGGCCAGCGCTTTGCGCGAAGCCGGAATAGGCCCGGTGCCCATGATCTGCGGATCGACGCCGGCGGTGGCCCAGGACACGATGCGCGCCAGCGGAGTGATGCCGCGCCTGACGGCTTCCGCTTCGCTCATCAGCAGTGCGCCGGCGGCGCCGTCGTTGATGCCGGAGGCGTTGGCGGCGGTCACCGTGCCGTCCTTGTCGAAAGCCGGTTTCAGCTTGGTCATGGCGTCGATCGTGGCGCCGTGGCGGATGTACTCATCCTGGTCGACAATGGTGTCGCCCTTCTTGCCCTTGATGATGACGGCGACGATCTCGTCTTTGAACTTGCCGGCCTTCTGCGCAGCCTCGGCTTTGTTTTGCGAGGCAACGGCAAACTGGTCCTGGTCGTCACGGGTGATCTGGAACTGGCGAGCGACATTCTCGGCCGTGTTGCCCATGTGATAGCCATTGAAAGCGTCCCACAGCCCGTCCTTGATCATCGTGTCGATCATCTTGTAGTCGCCCATCTTGACGCCGGCGCGCAGATGCTCTGCGTGCGGCGACAGCGACATCGATTCCTGGCCGCCGGCGATGATCACCTTGGCATCGCCAGCTGCGATCTGCTGCATGCCGAGCGCGATGGCGCGCAGGCCCGAGCCGCAAACCTGATTGAGGCCCCAGGCGGTGGTCTCCTTGGGCAGGCCGGCATTGATCGAGGCCTGGCGGGCGGGGTTCTGGCCCTGAGCGGCGGTCAGCACCTGACCGAGGATGACCTCGTCGACCTCTGCGGCTTCGACACCGGCTCGCGACAAAAGTTCCTTGATGACGACAGCACCGAGTTCATGCGCCGTGGTGGCCGCGAAGGCACCGTTGAAGGAGCCGACGGCCGTGCGTGCGGCACTGGCGAGAACGATTGAAGTCTTGCTCATGATGGCTTCCCCTGTTTTCAGAACTGAGCCTTGGCTCCGGTGCCAAGCCTCAATTGACGATCGTTGCCTGGGTGGCATTGCGGAACTCACTGTCGGTGACGCCTTCTGCCAGTTCCACCAGCTTGAGCCCGCCCTCAACGACGTCGAGTACGCCAAGGTTGGTGATGATCCGATCGACCACGCGCTGACCGGTCAGCGGCAGGGTGCAGGCCTTCAGCACCTTGGACTCTCCGGCCTTGCTGGTGTGATCCATGACCACGACCACACGCTTTACGCCGGCAACCAGATCCATTGCACCGCCCATGCCTTTGACGAGCTTGCCCGGTATCATCCAATTCGCCAGATCGCCGTTTTCGGCAACCTCCATCGCGCCGAGGATCGCCATTGCGATTTTGCCACCGCGGATCATCGCGAAGCTCTGCGCCGAGTCGAAGAAGGCCGAATGCGGCAGTCCGGTCACCGTCTGCTTGCCGGCATTGATGAGATCGGCATCGACCTGATCGTCAGTCGGAAACGGCCCGATACCCAAAAGCCCGTTCTCCGATTGCAGCGTTACCCGAACCCCCTCGGGAATGTGATTGGCAACAAGAGTTGGAATGCCGATGCCGAGGTTGACATAGGTCCCATCTTCAAGTTCGCGGGCCGCACGCGCAGCCATCTGGTTTCGATCCCAGGCCATATCTTCCCTCCCCTTACGCTGCTACGCGCGTGGTGCGGTGTTCGATGCGCTTCTCGTGCTTGCCCTGGATCAGGCGGTGGACATAAATGCCAGGCAGGTGGACATGGTCGGGATCGAGGCTGCCGACGGGCACGATCTCCTCGACTTCGGCAATACAGATCCTGCCGCAGGTAGCAGCCGGCGGATTGAAGTTGCGCGCTGTCTTGCGGAACACGAGGTTGCCTGAGGCGTCTGCCTTCCAGCCTTTCACAATTGACAGGTCGGCGACGATGCCGGTCTCAAGCACATAGGTTTCCCCGTCGAAGACCTTGTGCTCCTTGCCCTCTGCCACGACGGTGCCCACGCCGGTTTTGGTGTAAAAGCCGGCGATGCCGGCACCACCGGCACGCATGCGCTCGGCCAGCGTCCCTTGCGGATTGAATTCGAGCTCCAGTTCCCCGCTCAGGTACTGGCGCATGAACTCGGCGTTCTCGCCGACATAAGAGGAGATCATCTTCTTGATCTGCTTGGTCTTGAGCAGCACGCCAAGCCCGCAATCATCGACGCCGCAGTTGTTCGACGCGATCGTCAGGTCCTTCGTACCCGCATCCCGTATCCCATCGATCAACAGCTCGGGAATGCCGCAAAGGCCAAAGCCACCAGCAGCGATTGTCATGCCGTCGTGGAGCACACCCTCCAACGCATTTGGTGCACTGGGAAAAACCTTATTCATCTTAGCCTTCGCTTTGCGATGCCCGCGCCTTTCGGCGGGACCTCATATTGCTGCAACTTTGCGGATTGCATAGGAAACGACTATTCGTAAGAATACGTAGTCATACGTGGAGGACTTACTATGCCAGGTTCGGCCAGAACGCGAGACCTAGGCAATCTTGATCGCATCGGCTTCCTGCATGCGCCGGACGCGACGCTGGTGCAAAAGCCGTCAGAGATGCGGTCGCTTGTCCGCCCATGGCTGCAATTGCTCAAATGCAGCGGATGCCTGCAGCACGCCAAGATCGTCGAAGCGTTTGCCGACGATTTGCAGGCCCACTGGCAAGCCATTCGGAGTGAACCCACAAGGCACGCTGGCGGCTGGATTCCATGACATATTGAACTGGTAAGTGAATTCGACCCAGCTCAATTCTTTCCAGGGATCTGTCACCTCAACCCCTGGCGTCAGCTTATCGACCGGAAAGGCCGCGACTGACGCGCAGGGCGTCAGCAGTAAATCCCAGTCTTGGAACCAGCGATGGATGTTTGCGACGTAGTCCATCTTCCGCCGGCGCATTTCCAAAAGGCGGGAGACGGGAATGTCCGCCGATTGCCTGATGCAAGCGACGAGCCCGGGGTCCATTTCCGCCTCCCATTTCGGAAGATAGCGGGCAAGGCCGGAGAGGCCCGCCGTCCAGAAGAAGCGGAACAGCTCCGGTCCATCTTTCGCCCAGGGGGTGCGGACCTCCTCGACTATGGCGCCAAGTTCCGCGAACCGCGCCGCAGCGGCCTTGACGAGTTCGGCGACCGCGGGCTCGACGCGAGCAATACCGAGGTCGGGGCTGTAGGCAATGCGCTTGCCTTTCACGCCATCGCGCAGCCGGTCGAGGTAATTGGCGGGCCCTGCCTCGAGAGAGGCATAGTCAAGAGGGTGAGGCCCTGCCATGATTTCAAGCATCAGCGCCCCGTCGGCAACGGTACGCGTCATCGGCCCGACGTGGGAAGTCATGTCACCTGCGGGGACAGGATAGTTCGGCACGCGCCCAAAGCTAGGCTTAAGTCCGAACACACCGCAGAAATGCGCCGGACAGCGGATCGATCCCCCTCCGTCACTGCCTTGGTGCAGCGGACCATAACCTGCCGCTGCCGCAGCGCCAGCGCCAGCAGAGGACGCGCCAGCGTTGTAGCCGAGCTTCCACGGGTTGCTGGTGATGCCTGTTAGTGGGCTGCGCGAGACGCCGGTCCAGCCAAACTCAGATACAGTAGTCTTTCCTAGGATTATCGCGCCTTCGTCTCTCAGGCGCGACACGAGCGGCGCATCCTCGGCCGGCTGATCGCCGCCAAAGATCTTACTGCCTTGCTGTGTCGGCATGTCTTTGGTGATCTGCAAGTCCTTGATCGTGACAGGCACACCGTGTAACCGGCCAATCCTTTCACCGCTTCCCAAAGCAGCTTCCGCCTTTTTCGCATCCTCCATCGCGCGATCTGCAGCAAGGTAAGCGAATGCGTTTATTCTTGGCTCCAGCTCAGCAATTCGGGCCAACAGCGCGCTCATGTACTCGACCGGCGAAACTTCTTTGGTGCGAATAAGCTCGGCTAGTTCGACGGCTGGCACAAAGCCGATGGTCTGAGAGTTCATGCGATCAGCCCTTGCGTTGTTGTTCTCCCGACACACCGGAGCCCTCCGCGACGAAAAAAATAACTGTCGGTCTGGGAGCGACAGTCCTTGAACAGGCGGCTTCGTTTTTCCTGAAGGCGGTTCGCTTCAGTGGCCCCGATCCTTACGAAGGAACGGCACGCCATGGAAGAGTCCTCCGTCCGCACCGGCAACGGTTTCAGCATCTTCTTAAAACTCGACGATAGCGTTGATCCGCGGATTAACCTTGGCACACAGCCCGTGCTTTTGAATTCTCAACCAGAACTAGGTCCACCGCGGCCGTTTCTCAAACGGCAGTGCATTGCACGAACAGTTGCTCCCGGCGTCGCCCGTAGTCAAATATTGTATTGAGATTTGATGCATCTGGAATTCAGATGAGAAGAGACTTTTAGATGCCATAATGGGCCGGCGCATAGGGGCCGCGATACGAGAACCTGAAGTGAGGTGCGAAGCGCCGATGCAGCCGAACCGTCACCTCGGATGAATCCGTCTTTCTCAGCACGCTTGAGCACTTCATCGATCCTGCTGTCCGGAAGCTCCATCTTCGTCGCTATCGAGCGCAGATCGGTGCGGTTGATTCTGAACAGGCCTCGTTCGGTCGTTCCGATTAGTTCGTTTTCATCGAGCTCCGTCTGAAGTTTTGTCGTCAGTCTGCCAAGCGCGCGCACCATCCTCACGCTCTCCTCTTCAAAGGGCTGCGCGAGCGACTCCAATCCCTGCAGCTTCTTTTCGGACGCCAAAATAACAGCCTGCCGCTGCTGCTCGAACGGGATCTCTGGTTGGCGGTGATGACAGTGGAATGGTCGACGTGAATGCCGCGCTCGGCCATCATCTCTCCCAAATCGCGCAGGCTGAGATTGTAGGCAAGATACCAGCGAACGCACAGCAGGATCACGGACCGACCAAATGGCGGCCTTTGAACATGACAAACTCCCGGAAAAAAGAGCAAGCGTCATGCAGCAAATGACCTTTCCGAAAAGTTTGCGACAGAACCCAAAATCCTGCCAACATGCCGGCGGCCACGCCGCCTGACGATCAGCCAACGAGCTGCAGCGAAAGCAGGCCATTACCCAGAATATAGTCGGCCGCCCCTTTGAGATCGGCACGGACTGACACCCTCACCCAAAGCGGGTCCCTAGCGACGAGAGCCCTTAGGATTTCTTCATGCCGATCGTTGCCACGCCATCCCGTGGTCTCGGAGTGCAGCAGATTGAAGTATGGCCCGACCTGGAGCCAAAGCGACTCGATCACGTTCATTAGCACCGATGAATCCGACATTGAGTAGATAGTGAAGTGAAAATCCTTGTTCAGTTTGAGATATTCCTGAACGTTGGCGACGTTGTGCGGCAAGCTTGTAACCTTGCACATTTGCACGTGAAGCGTCGTAAGACGCTCCAGAATCTCATTGGTGAGGAACGGAACGCTTGCCTCGGCGGCTGCCGATTCGATGAGAACTTTGGCCTTGGTGAGGTCTTTGTACCTATCTTCCGATAGTGTGGGCACACTCACGCGCCGGTTCGGAAGCAGCTCCAGGGCGCCGGTCGCTACGAGGCGGTTGACGGCTTCTCGTACCGGCATCGTGCTGGTACCCATTGCCGTCGCGATTGCCCTCAGCGGGACCCGCTGACCGGGAGCAAAGCGCCCGCTCATCAGCTCCTCTCGCAAGGAGGCGTAAACTTGCTCCGGAAGCGAGAGCTTACTTACCACCCCCATACCCTCGAAGGGTGTGTGCACGGATTGGGATCGCGCGTTCATTTAAGCCGTTCCTTCGAGTCGCCTTCGCAATTCGCCAGATCGATTCAATAGCGTTGTGATCACGGTCCTACAAGCTGCGTGCAGATGGTGGCTCAAAGAGTTGGACTTGTGATCAGCTGGCTTCGCACGTCCTGGCTGCCATACTCCCACCTGCGGTCGATGTTCATAGCCCGCCGCCGATCAAGTGTAACCGCTGTTCTCAGGCCACGGCCTTGAGTGGCGCGGGGGCATAGGCCCAGGGCAGCAGGTCGTCGAGCTGGCTTTGCGGATGGCGTGCGACGATGCGGGTGATGACGTCGGCGAGGTAGGCGTACGGGTCGACGCCGTTGAGTTTCGCGGTTTATGCCGACCGCCGAACTATGCCGAGCGCCTCTTCCGATCATGGCGGTATGAAGCGCTTTGCCCGCCATTTCGACCAAGAACCGGTCGTTGACACTCGGCATAGTTCTCATGCTCAAAGGGCGTTCAGGAACTCAAGAAGCCGGTCGTTTGGTCGAAATCGTTCGGCCTTTGCGCGTTCGTATGGCTTCAGCTTGGCAAGTGCGGATTCCTTCAGCTCAAGATGTGCGTGAAGATAGGTCAGCGTCGTTTCCATCGCCTCATGGCCCAGCCATAGGGCGATGACCGAACAATCGACGCCCGCCTGCAGCAGCTCCATGGCAGCGCTGTGACGGCTATGTCTTGGTCGACATAGGCGACACTCCCTCGCCATGAAGCTTCTTCAGTCCGGCGTGGACCTTTTGACGATCCAAGCCTGGCTCGGGCACGCACAGGTCGCCACGACCCACCGCTATGCCACAGCGGATGTCGAGATGATGCGCAATGGACTCGAGAAGGCGGGCATCGAGGGCAATTACGGGGCGCGCTTCCGGCCCACCGATGCCGTTCTGCAACTGCTGAACTCCATCTGAATATTATGTGGCGGAGGCAAGCTGGGTTTGGCCGGCCCGAAAGGGGTCAGGGCGGCTCCGCCACATAATCTCGCCCGACACATAAGAACGGATCGGCGCCCATCGTCTCGCGCACCAGCGCCGCCAGGCCCTCGGCCCCCTTGCGGAAGTCCACCGGCTTCGTCGCGACCATCACCTTGACCACACCCGTCGGCCCGATCACGACGGCGCCTTCAGCGCACGGATCACCGCCGCCACCGTCCTGGCGTCGGCGCCACGACCGACCCGCATGGCGACGCCGTCAATCTCCAGCTCTATCACGCCGGTTTCTCGCGCGGCCTTCCGCTTCCGTGTCGATCTCGCGCGCTTCCCCGCCGGTTCGGGCTCCTGTGCCGCGACCACCGCTGGAACAAACAACGGCTCTGGTGCTGGCGCATTCGCCAACGGCACCCGCGCGGACCGGCGCCAGGCGAACAGCTGCTGCGGGGACAATGCATGCCGCCGAGCCACCGCGCTCACGGTCTCGCCAGCATCGTAGCTTTCCGCCACGATCCGCGCCTTCTCCTCCGGCAACCATTCGCGCCGCCGTCCAGAACCCGTGAATATCTCAAGCCGTCGAACCGGCTCCTCGTCCCTGGACTTAAGCGTAAGCTCTGAAATCGTCCTGTGTCGAAGCCCTCAAAGGCTCCGAGCATCGTCGCTCACGACAACGCGCGAAAGGTGCCAACGGGACAGCGCTTACGATCAAGTATGACAGTGTTGTGTCCCGTGCTCCCCGGACTCGCAATCGAGTCCACAGAGCACGGCGCCTTGGGAGGCTTGGTTTAACTCATCTGGACTTCACACAGTCGACGCCCTGCCAAGCCGCGACCGATCAATAAGAACGCTCATCGTATTTGGCTGACAGCCTGCGGCTCGTCACGAAATCGACGGCTGCTGAAACTTCCGAAAGATAGTCGTCTACGACGGGCAGGTGAGCCGGGTTAACGCCCTGATGAATCCCCAGTGGTTCGCGCATGCGGCCACGGAACCACCCTCTCTTTTCGAGGCGATCGGCAACGGCCATGATGTCTATGGCCGGATCAGTGGCGACAAAGGTGACGAGATTTGCTTCACCTGTTGGTTCAAGGCAGACCAACCCCGGTATGTTGTTGATGCCTTGAACCAAACGCATTGTTGCATCCATAGTTTCTCGAGTTGCTTGTAAATAGCCTTCTTCGCCGAGATATTGCATCACAGCCCAAGCTGCGGCGATGGCTCCGCCTGGCTTTGTACCCATGAAGGTCGGCGTAACGTATGTTCCGCGCGGCCAGTCGCTGAACTCAAAGCGTTCGTACTTTTGCACTTGAGCGTCTCGATAGAGGACCAGGCTCGCGCCTTTCGCCCCATAACCAAACTTGTGAACGTCTGCTGACAGGCTGGTAACCCCCGGCACATTAAAATCCCATTCGGGAATTGGATAGCCGAGCTTCTTAGCAAAAGGTGAAATGAACCCGCCCCAGCACGCGTCGACATGGAGCCAGAGCTGACGCTTCTGAGCCAGCCGGCCCATATCAGCGATCGGATCAAAAACGCCGTACGGATAACAGGGGGCGGACCCATAGAGCATTATTGTATGTTCGTCTATCGCCTGCTCCAGCGCCGCGAGGTCGCCACGTCGCTCGGCGTCGAGGTCAACCCGTTTCACCGTGACATCGAGTATCTCGGCAGCCTTGCTTAGGCAAGGATGAGCTGTAAGCGGTGTGACGACGTTGTAGTGGCCAAATTTTTCCTCCCGCATCGCGCGCGCCTGATCTCGGGCGGTTTTGACCGCCTGAAAAACGCTCTCGGTGCCACCAGACGTGAAAGATGCCCCCGACCCGTCCGGTGCGTTGAATAGCTCCAGCCCGATCGCAAAGATGTCGTCGATCATGCGCGATAGGCTCGGAAAAGCCCTTCCGGCGCCCAGTCCGTTTTCGGACATGAACTCACAATAGGCCTCCTTTTGAACCCTCAGAGTTTCGTCGTTGAAAAAGTAGGTATAGGACGGCACGCGCCCTTCCCGCCATTTGAAGTCACCGTCCTTCAATTCCTCGAGCTTAACGCGCAGCGTGGGCCACTCGATGCCCTTTTTAGGCAACCCGCGCCGCTTGTGCTCAATGTTCGACATTCCATTCCTCGCAAATGATCTGGGGTGACTAAACCCAATTAGTATAATGTGATCACTTCTCTGGCAACAGAATTTGCTCCAGTCGGTCCATCGCCGGGCCTCAATTTGGCTGGAAACCGTTGCATTCCATAGTCTTAAAAAGGCTGGCCTCACCGATTGCCGTAGCGTTTTCGTTGGAATTGGGCCACAGAGCCCTTGCTACCGTCGAAACCATGTGATCACATTCTGAAAGTGAGGCTGCGTAAGTGATTTCGCGTGAATGCCACAACTGCCGATGGAGTGCGAGCGTATTCGAGGTATTGGTTGGCATCTTTCCCACCGTTTACGACGCAAACGCGGATGACAATACAATAGCCCCAGCATTCAGAGGCACGCCCATGAAGGTTCTCTGCGCCCAACTTCAGCATGAGACGAACACGTTCAACAGTCGAGCAACTACACTCGATCACTTCGCGAAATCGGGAATCCTGCGGGACGATGAGATCGCCAAGACGTTTCGTGGAACACATACGGATTGGGGTTGCCTATTCGAGAAGGCCGACGATTTTGGTTGGAGCCTGATCACGACGATTCACGCAAACGCTGTCCCCTCAGGTGTGGTGACGGACGAAACCTTTGAACAGCTTTGCGCACCTATCCTGGAAGCCGCTGAGAGCGGGAAGCCAGACGCTGCGTTTTTGATGCTGCACGGGTCAATGGTAGCGGCTTCCTTCGATGATTGCGAAGGGGAATTGCTTAACCGCTTGCGGGCTTTGTTGCCTGAAGGTGCACCGATCGTGGTGACGCTCGACCCACATGGCAATGTGTCACAAGCGATGGCCGCCGCGGCAAGCGCGTTGACCGCCTATCGAACGACACCCCACGTCGACCAGTACGAGACGACGCAGAGAGCTTGCGAGCTTTTGAAGGAGATCAGCGAAAAGCGCCTGCGCACTCGGATCGTCCTGGCACAGCCACCCACAATTGACGGGCTGGATCGCGGCCGCACGATCTCCGGATTTGGTCCGATGGTGGATATATTGCGCATGGCTGGTGCGGCCATGGAGCACGAGGCCGGCATCCTGACGATCAGCATCCAGGCTGGTTTCGTCTTTTCTGACGTTAAGAATGCCGGACCAAGCGTCGCGGTGACCGGGCTTGCCGAGGCGTCCGGCCTTGAATTGGTCGCCCAGCGACTCTCAAGTTTCATCTGGGCGACACGTGCGACAAAGACGATCGCCATGTTATCGATAGACGAGACAATCGCGGCGCTGAGGGCGGATCAAAACGGGCGCGCGCCGTTGCTGATTGGCGACTACACTGACAATCCGGGTGGCGGTGCAGCCGGCGATGGCACCGCGCTTCTCAAGGCGATGATCGATGCGGACATTCGCAACGTTGCCTTCTTTTCCATCGCGGACCCGATTGCTGTTCAGATTTGCTGGCAGGCGGGGGCCGGGGCCAAAGTTGAAATTCAACTTGGCGGTCGCGCTAATCCCGATCTTGGTGGCGGCCCAATCGGTATCCACTGCACAGTCGAAGCACTTTCTGACGGCCGCTATGTCCGCAAAGGCCCTTACTTCAACGGCGTCGAAGCCAACCTTGGACCAAGCGCGCTCGTCAACGTCAATGGGATCAAGGTCATTGTCTGCACCTATGCAAATCAGACAGAAGAGCGGGAGCAGTTTCGCATCTTCGGCATTGAGCCGGAGGCGTTCGATTATCTTGCCTGCAAGGCGATGAACCACTTTCGCGCCGATCTCGGCCCTATTTCTCGTGGTCTGATCTATGTCGACTCAGGGGGAATCTGTACACCGCACCTGTCGCGCCTCCCATACCAGCGCGTCAGGGGTCCGGTCTGGCCTCTTGATGAAGCTGCCAGCGTCAGCGGATCAGGCGAACTAGGGGACGTTGCACGGCACACAGCCACGAAAACGACATCGGGAGTGGGAAAAAGGTGGGGGTAAGAAATTTGACGTAGCGGAGTCCTTTTTCTGGAAAGGATGTTCGGTGACCTCGCAGTTGAAGATGAATGTCTGGGTGGAAATGATCGGTGCGGATGGCGTTCCGCGGCGGCAGGAGGTCACGAGCGTCATACGTGATGTCGATGGCGCGCGGTTCGAGGATTTCGGGCTCACTCTCGAAGAAAGTAAGAAAATCCAGCGCAATCTGCAGGCAGAATTCGTCCAGTTCCAGGTCGATCAAGCCGGTCGCGCAGATCGGGTATGCGAGGAATGTGGCCGCCGCCGCGGAATTCATGATTACCGACCGCGTTCCATCCACTCGCTCTTTGGCGTCTGCCACATGCGCGTCCCTCGCTTTGATGGTTGTGCGTGCCCTGCAAGTGCTGGCGCAGGAAGGATTCAAGCCCTCTTGAAGGGCAGAGCGACCCCAGAACTCGAGCGTGTACAAGCTGAACTCGGATCGAGGCTGTCATTCCGAGACGCGGCCACGGTTCTTAACCTGTTTGCGCCGACCGCGCATAATCATCGGACGGTGAGCAACCGACTGGCCAAGGTAGCGGATCGAATCGAGAAATGGGATCAGGCAAGTCCCTACCGAATGAGCCGCGCCGGTGGATCACCAATCTCCGTGTTTATCGATGGCGCCTACATTCGTGCGGTTCCTGGATATCAGAGCCGCCATTTCGAAATCGCCATGGGGCGTGTCGTGGCCAAGGGCCGGCCACCTCGTCAATTCGCGGGCTCGCCTCACATCACCACCGGCAAGCATGATGTTGTTCGTGCCGCGCTTCAAGCCCAAGGATGGGTGCCAGGCGGCGACGTCACCGTTTTCAGTGACGGGGATGTCGGGCTGCAGGGCCTGGTTATCAGTGCGACGAGGCGCCCCATCGCTCATATTCTCGACTGGTTTCATCTGTCGATGCGGCTTCGGCACATCGAACAGGCATGGGATGGCATCAAGGACGGCGGGGACCTACGTACTTATCTTTTCGACTGTGATTTTCATGTTCCTCGCCTCCGCCATCTCCTCTGGAGCGGGTATGTCAGGGAAGCGACCCGGGCCGTAAACGCTATGCTCTATCGGCTGAAAGCGCATTCCCGATTGTTGGACACCAATTTGGCCTAATCGGCCCGAAGCCGCGATTTTGGCCAACGTGCGGAACAATCCGAGAACGTCACAGCTTGTTCTCCTTGGCTTGGAGGAGCATGGAGACGTTTTCGGCGGCAAATTTGAACCCTCTGCGGTCGGGAATTCGCTCAGCGGAGATCGGGTAGCGTGGCCGCTTTGGATCGATGCCGGTGATCCGGAACCGCTCGCTTCCGGTGCGGAACTCGCGTCCGAAGTCCGAAGGGGCCAATCCGAAGTGCTCTGCCAAGAACTCGAACCTGTCTTTTTCGAGATTGAATGCGGTGCCGTCGGAAGCGGGAATGCTGACGCGGAACACGGGCTCGAAGAAGAAGCCGGTATCCGTTCCGCGCCATCCGGCGCCCTCGATGACCAGGCCGTGGTCCTCAGCGATCTTCTGGCAGACCTCGAGCATGCGGGTCTGGATCTCTTCGCATGTCGCTGGCGTCAGACGGGTTATGAGCCTGCCCTTCGTCATTTGCCCTTCCTCACCTGATAGACAGTACCGCGTGAGACGCCGAGATCGCGGGCGATTTGTGTTGGGCCCTGACCCTGTCTAAGCCTTTGATGGATCGCGTCGCGGTCGATTTTCGGCGGCCGGCCCTTGTATGTGCCGCGCTTCTTGGCGGCAGAAATTCCCTCCGCCTGGCGCTCGCGCCGCAGATTGGTCTCGAACTCGGCAAAGACACCAAGCATGTCAAAGAAGGCCTTACCGGCGGCGGTCGACGTATCGACAGGTTGTTCTGTCGCGGAGAGATGCGCGCCCTTCGTCTTGAGCTTGTCCACGATCATCTGCAGGTCGCGCAGCGATCTGGCCAGGCGGTCAATCCGGGTGACGACAAGCGTCTCGCCAGCATGAATGAAGTCGAGAATGGTGTTTAGTTGCGGACGGCCTTCCAGGGTAGAGCCGCTCTTCTGCTCCTCGCGAATGACCTCGCAGCCGGCGGCCTTGAGCGCGGCGATCTGCGCGGCGAGGTTCTGGTCAGTGGTGGAGGTGCGGGCGTATCCGATGCGGGTCATGCAAACTGTTCATTTTGGGTGTGCCGGCGCGATGCTCTGTTCATTAACGAAGATTGAGCCCAAAATATACAGGCTTTTCCGGTTGCGACGTGTTCATGGCGGGTGTTCAGGCCGGGTATACCCAAATTAGAACACGCCCATCGGCTCCGGGCGGTCAGTTACGCCGTTGTCGTCGTGGTTTCAGCTTTCGGGTAATCTCGGCCAGCCACGCGACTGCACGGGGCGTGGCGTGCCAGGCCTGGCCGTTTTCCTCGACGTAGTCAGCTGCCTCATCCTCGCCCCCCAAAGTGATATAGCCGTCGATGGAAGCAAGCAAAGGCTGCTTGCCGGAAAGGACGCCAGGCACATGGCTGTTCGCGAGCCAGGCCTCCTCGGCAAGCTTGCCGGCGCCCGGATCGTTTTCACGAAAGGCAAGAAGTGCCCGCGTGTAGAGCCATGCAGCAGCGCCATCGTCTTCGTGCTGTTTGAGAAGCTTCCTCAGGGCCTTGATATCGTCGCGCGCCAGCAAATGCCCGGCCAGCACGTAGCGGATGCCCTGATTGTCATTCGGATTGAGCTTGAGCATTGCCTGATAATGGTCGATGGCCTCCTGATGCTGACCAAGCCGCCAGAGTACCGCGGCAAGACCTGCCCGCGCCCGCATGTAGGGGCGCGTCTCGAGAAAAACCCAGAAGTGACCGACATATTCCTCAAACCCGTCCGGTCCGAGCGCCTCTTCACCCGCCGCGACGCCCTTCTGGTAGTAGCCCAGCACTTCCTCGACAGACCCCGCCTCCTCCTCGGCCAACAGCACATAGGCGTCGGCGCACAACGGCGAGACTTTAAGCGCTTTCCTGGCCAGCGCGATACGCTTGCTGCGACTGGTTGCTTCCCAAGCCTCATACATGATGTCTTGCGCGGCATCCGTCGGGTCGCTCCCACGCCGTCCGCCGAAAAGACCTGCCATCAAACCCTCCATGCCGCGCCGGTCCTGCATCGGAGGCGGAGCATCGTCATTTTCCGGCTTCTTGGATTTCGCCACTGCCTTCTTTCGGGGCTTCTTCGATACAGGCATTTCTACCATTCCCTCCGATGCTTCACGCCGCTTGTTTCTGCTCAAAATCAATCCGGCTGTTCAGGTCGAGGTTGAAGCGGCCATAAGGATTGACGTGCCCGTAGATCAGCGGCGTCAGGCCGCGATAATCCTCCGGCGTCAGCCGCGCCGACCATTTCGGCTCGCTCAACACCGACTGCATCATGCGCGTGTTCACATAGACAAGCGACGCCTGCAGCAGATGCAGGGCCAGCACCGATATCTCCTGCTCATCGAGCCGGTTCGAGGCGATCTCGCCACCCTTGCCGAAGAAGACGAAGCTGTTGGCGCTGTTCCAGTTCTGGACCACATTCAGGCCTTCGTGGATTTCGCGGCGGAATTTCTCGTGGCGCAAATACCGGCACAGGAAGATCGTCTTGATCGCCCGGCCGAGTTCGGCGAGTGCCTTATAGGTCGGGTGCATCACCTCGGCGCGGGCGAAGCGGCGCAGGATCGCTTCGGGATCGGCTAACCCGCTGTGCATGGCAGCCGCATATTTGACCATCTCGTCATACTGCTGCTCGATCTCCTCCCAGTTGATGACGCTGGAAAGAATGGGAAGCAGATTGGGCAATTCAGCGCGCAGGCCTGGATGCGGCAGGGCCAGCTTCTGCCGGGCGATCGCCTTAAGGCGTGGCGCCAGTTCAAACCCGAGCAGATGGCAGAAGGCAAAGCCGATCGAGCTCTGGCCGTGGCTGTCGACATACTGCCGCTGGATCTCCATGTCGGTGCAATGCCGAAGCACGCCCTTGATCATCGAAGCAACTTCCGAGGACGAGCAGCGCTTGAGCTGCGAGAAGACGCAGGTTGAACCCTTTTCGACGTGCCAGTAGATCATCACGCCGCGACCGCCATAGCGGACATGCCATTCGGTCATAAGGTTGCCGTCCCAGGCGCCGAATTTCTTGGAATCCGAGGCACAAGCCGTGCCGGCTTCGCCCCAGATGGCGGTGTTGCGGATTGCCAGCGTCGCATTGGCAACACGTCCGCAGGCCGCCTCCAGCGCATCCCGATGGATGAAGCGCCGGCCAACATGAAGCAGTTCCTCGTAGCTGACATCCGGGCATCCGGCCGCCACGCGCTTCAGGCCGGCATTCGTGCCCAGCCCGTAGAGACACAGGATCAGACGCCGGTCGAGCGCACCGCGCGAAAGCGCCACACGGGAAGCCGACGTTTCAAAGGCGTCCAGAAAGCCGGTGTCGAGCGCCGTCTCCTTCAACACATCCAGCAGTTCCGTCATCGGCCAACGCCGGCCGATCTCGGCCTTGACCGATCGTAGGCCTTGCGGTTCCGGTAGTGGCTGGAACGGCGTGATCGAGATGCGGTTCTCGCCGCGCCAGAGAATGCGTGCCTTGTCGTTGCCGGGGAGTTCGGCATTCAGCAGCCGCAATTCCCGCTCAAGCTCGGCCTGGATTTTGCGCGTGAAAGCTCGCGCATCCGACGTCAGGTTGAGCGCGTTGTAGTAGGCCGCCCGTCGGCTCTCGAAATCCTTGGGCAGATCGTCGTCCGGATTGCGATAGCGGTCCGCCCCGACCACCCAGATTTCCTTGGCCCGGATGCGGTCGCGCAACTGGCTGAGGACGCAAAGCTCATAGCTGATCCGGTTGATGCGCCCGTCCTTGCCGATGATCGCGCCGCGCCATTTCGGCGGAATGACCCCTTCGATCGGCACCCCGTTCCGCGGCACAACTCGGCAACCGGTTTCGAAGGCCCGCCTGATCCAGTCCAATGCCCCAAGCACGGGCCGATGCACGGCATTGTTCGAACGAAACTCCAGAACCGAAAGAAGCTTCGGCAGGATTCTTCGATAGTGACTGGCATAGGATCCACGCATAACCTGGTAGATGCGCCGTTCGAGCGTGCCCTTCGCCCGATGCTCCTTGACGATCGCCGCAAGCTTCTCCTTGCCCGCTACCGGAAAGATCACATCGCAGACCCGGCCACCCGGCGCCTCGATCGCGGCACCCGCGATATCGACCAGCAGCCGCTCCTTGCCGTAAACCTTCTCGATGTCACGCGCGATGCCGGCCACCACCTTGCGCTTCGAACGCACCCCGATCTTGTGGATGGTCTCCACCAGCAGGTCGATCATGCCGTCGATGATCTGTGCTTCCCGCATCATCAGGAAAACGGTATGGAGGCCCAGTTGCCGCCTCGGGGCGTGGCGGCGCATCTCCGACGCTTTTTCGGCGCCGACCCGCCGAACGATCTGATCGATCCAGGTCTTGCCGGCAGCGGATAGAAGATCCCGCGGCAAATCCAGCTTCTTGATGAAGGCAAGTCGATCAGCCAGGGCAAGCATGTTGTCCAGCGTTGCTGCACCCGCGTCTCCTTTGATCGTAATGGAGCCCGGTCGGGCTATCTGGATCGGCCAGCGATGTTTCCATCAACGCGACCGTTTCCGGGCGAAGCCGATCCGCAACACCGCCAAGAAAGGATTCCAGAAAGCGTTGCCGCTCGGAGCGCACTATCCGCTCCATCTCCTTGCGCGACGGACCGAAAATCCTGCGATCCCGGCACCACAGAAAAACAGCCTCCATCATCGCAGCGACCGATGCTCCCTCAGGGCAAAGCTCCGTCGCTATCCAGCTCGCAAGCGCGGCTCGATCCGCCCGCTTCATCCGCCGAAAACCAAGATGGCGCAAAATCTCGGCGCAATGGCGCCGCCCTGAACGCCCCGAAAAATCATACTGGAAGAGATCTACCTTACTGACGCCAAGCTGCTCGGCCAGATACGAAACCGCCTCGTCGGGAGCCTCAGCCGCCGCGGTGGCGAAATATCCGTACGCGGCGAAGAACTTCAGTTGAACCGCCAGTCCAAGCCTCGACCCGGCCGGCTTGACGTTCACAAAGTCGACGTCGGCAAAAGACAGGCTCCACGCCCCGGTCAACGCCTCGAGCGAAACACGCAAACCCATACGTCCACCCCCTATGCCAGGAGTGAATTCTCAGGTGACGACACCATGCCGGTCAATCGGTTCCGGCAACGTTCCACAACTTGGCCAAAATCCCAGCTTCGGGCCGATTAGGCCATATCGGTGAGTGGAACCTGTATGTCGAAACGGCATTCCGCGATTTCTGCGATCTTTACGGGTGGACCTACCAGAAGGCCGGCGTCAATGACGGTGCCTATGGCGTGGTCGAGCAGGTCAACCTGATAAAGCAGGCCATCCGAGCCAAGCCCGATGCCATGGTCGTCACCATGACAGACGCTGCTCTGGAACCGGCATTACAGGAAATCGAAGCTGCCGGGATCACCTTGATCTTGAACAATTCATGCATCGAGGACATCCGTCGCGCTCACAATTGGGGCTTTGTTGGCGCCCCGCCCTACCAGCAGGGCCTCACGTGCGGCCGCATGCTTGCCGAGAAAGCCATTGCGAAAGGTCGCACCGATGGCCTTATCGTCTACGGTATCCCGATCCCGGGTCACAGCCAGCTCGAAGAGCGCGGACGCGGCGTCGCTGACGGCGTGAAGGCGGTGAATGATGAGCACAAGTCGACATTTACCGTCGAGCATTTCGCCGACTTATCGCACGATCTTGCCCAGTCGATTCCGCTCTACAACGCCAAGCGGAGCAGCGCTGGAGCGCAACTGGTTGCCTTTGCAGCATCAGGTTATACCAGCCAGCTCGCAGCCTTCCAGTCGCTGCAGCAGGCAGGCGTGCCCGCTGGAGCGATTCTGATCGGTGGCATGGACGCCACCCCCGATGTTCTTGAAGGTATCCGCGCCGGCTACATCTCGTTCGCCATCGAACAGGAACTCTATCATCAGGGTTTCATGGCGGCGGCAGCGGTCTGGGCCCGTATCGAACGTGGCGCCACTCAGCCTATCGTGGACACGTCCTCGGCGGTGGTGACTCTCGAGAATGTCGGTCGTTTCGCAGACCGTGTTGACATCATCATGAAGCGCGCAGCCGAACTCGGCCTGCGTCACTAAACCCATCGGCCTGGCATCGGCTGCACCCAGTGCGAGGCCAGGTGCTGGGCCTTTGGCGCGCGGCGGCGCCGATCGCGTTTTCGGCGCCCGTCGAGTGGATTCACTGTTCAGCGCGCTTCGAGCAGGTGATGCCGATAAACTTGCCTCCCAAGGGCAACTGAGAGCCGGCTCGGCTCTCTTTTTTGTTCACTCCGAAGCCTTATCCCATGCGTCCGCAGCGGAGTTCCGGGCTTCAGTGCGCCCGAGACAAGAGCCAGGTATGCGACTTTTGAAGCAAAACAGGTGAACGTCGGTGCCACGGAAGAAATGTTGATCGTCCCGGGGCCAGACTGTTGGAACTTTCAATATATGCGCAAGCTCCGTGCCGATTTTGCGAGCATATTCTCCGTCGCAGCTAGACAGCGACAATGGTCCCCGAGAAAGCGGATTGGCTTCGAAAGGATCGTCGCCCAGCTTACGAAGATTCGGCCCCAGGAAGGTTGCCACAGCGCTTACGTTGCGACTGCGCGGGCGGAGATGGTGCCGGCGATGAGCAGAATGCAAGTCACTACCTTGCGATAGTTGGGAGTTGCAGACCCATCGCGACCGGGCTTGATCTCTGCGTGCCTCTTGGGGCCTGCGGTGCATTCCGCCTCCTTCGCAACCGACAGTCCTCGGTAGCCACCATGGTTTCCTACTGGTCGACCGACTACCTGATCGCTGCGCGCGCCGCTTTGGCCCATCTGGCCGGGGGACCATTTCTATCGAGGTTCACAACCACCACCGAATGCCTGAGCCTCGCCGACCGTGAGATGCAAGCCCGGTTTCCGGTCGAGCCTGATGTTGGTTCATAATTGGCGGATATCGGCTCGGAATTCCGTGACACATTTACCCCTGACACGCATGCACATTGCCGCCAGCGAACGCCGTGCGTCAGAGCGCGTCGTAAACAGCATCGATCAAGACTTTGCGGCGTGGGTCCACGTCGTCGAAGCCCAGCATGCGGTTGGTGACATAGCCGAACCCGACACCGGCGGCGGGATCGGCAAAGCCGATGGAGCCGCCCCATCCGCTGTGGCCGAACGTCTGCGGCGACGCGTGGCTGGTATAGTTTGGATCCTCCATCAGATAGCCGGCGGCGAATGCTGTCGGCGCCGCGAAGCTGTCGTCCATCCCGCGAACGCGGAGCCTTGTTGCTTCGTCGATTGCGGTACGGCCGACCAAGGGCTTGTCCTCCCAAACGCCACCGACCGCCATCATGCCGTAAATGCGCGCCAGTGCGTGTGCCGTTGACTGGCCATTGCCGCCTGGCACTTCGGCGGCACGCCAGGCGCGGTCGTTGGGTGCCGATGCCCGGGTTGTCGGATTATTGGATGCGTGGGGAAATTGAGAGGCGCGGAGAAACTCTACCCAATCCGAAGCTTTTGGACCTTCAATCATCTCGGCGACTCTGGGATCCTCGCTGGCCGGCAGACCTACATGAAAATCGGCACCGAGCGGGCCAGCGATCTCTTCCGCGATGAAGCGGCCCATGCTTCGCCCGTCGACACGTCGCAGCACTTCGCCGGCAAGGTGGCCGTAGGTAATGGCGTGATAGATGCAGCGGCTGCCCGGCTCCCACAGGGGTGACATGGCGGCAAGCGCGTCGACAAAGGGGGTCCATGCAAACAGCCCTGCCTCGTCCATCGGCACTGAGAGGCCATTCAGCCCGGCCTGATGCGACATCACCTGATCGAGCGTGATGCGCTCCTTGCCGCCGGCCGCGAATTCCGGCCAGTAACGCGCAACAGGGGCGGCATAGTCGAGCTTGCCGCGCTCCACCAGCATGGCGATGGCCAAGGCAACGACGCCTTTGGTGCAAGACCAGACGTTGACCAGCGTGTCCTGCCGCCACGGGCGTTTCCGCGCGGCATCCGCATGACCGCCCCATAGATCAACGACGGTCCTGCCGTGGACCACGACCGACACGCCGCCGCCATGTTCCAACCCTTGTGCGAAACTCCCGCCAAACGCCTCGCGCAGGCCGGCAAAACGCGGATCGCAGATACCATCAATGTTCATGCATGAATTCTCATCTGGTTCGAGGTCCTTAACACCACGCAGTGTCAGTCGCTGTCCTTAAGATTAGCAACTAGGCTGCCGGGATCGGCACAGAGAAATGGTGCCGCAGTCAGTCCCGAGGGCAGCGGCGTGCCACGCCAAAAAGGAGACCGGTAATTTCTCTGGGGTCAAACACGGGTTTTTAGGCTCGAGCAGTCCATTAGCATCGTTTTGATCGGAGACAAAGCGATGGCGGTGGAATGGACGGTTACGATCGAGGGCCGGAACGAATTTGGCGACACGTGCCGGAAGGAGGTCCGCATAGACAAGAGTTGGGAGAGCCTGTTCGACGGCGACATCGGCTTGTCGATCGGCGATAGCAAGAAGATCATGGCAGCGCTGCAGAACGCGGTCGTGAATCATGAGGCGGACACGTATGCCCTTCTTCGCCGGGTTTGCCCGGATTGCCATACGTTCCGACCGGTCAAGGACTACACGTCACGCCGGATCCGAACCGTGTTCGGCACCGTTGAGGTTAGCAATCCCCGATGGATGCTGTGCCGGGAATGCCATCCAGGGATGGTCGGTGCCTTCGCGCCGCTGAAGGAAATTTGTCCCGATCGAGCGACACCGGAGCTGATGGAACTGACGGCGCGGCTAGGAAGCATGCTCCCCTACCGGCAGGCGGCGAAGGTGCTGGCCGATTTCCTGCCCACTGAACCGACTGAGACGCATGCGACCGTGCGCAAGCGTACCATCAGGATCGGCAAGCTGCTCGACGACCAGGTCATGCAGGAAACTTGGCGCGCGAGGGCCCAAACGGATGACCGATGCCAGCTTGAGATGCAGCTTCCCGGAGATCGGCGCAAAGAGTTCGTTATCAGCATCGATACTGCTCATGTTCGCAGCGCCGAGACCAATTCAGCGCGAAATTTCGAGCTCGTCGTGGCCAGATGCGGCCGCGGGGGACGGGGCGAAAGGGGCGGTCGCTATTTCGTCACCGGCAGCACCGACCAGCAGGCAATCCGCGATCGTACTCTTCATTCTCTCCAGGAAGTCGGGTATCGCGGCTTTGGGGATGTGACGGTGATCTCGGACGGGGCCGAAATCCTAAAGCGGCTGCCCCGCGCCATGCCGAAACCAACGACCCACATCATCGACTGGTTTCATATTGCTATGAAGATCCAGCCCATGCAGCAGATCGCCGATCACATCATACGATCCCGCTCAGGCCCCTTTGAAGCGCTTCCAACCATCGACAGGGACATCAGAGCCGTGAAGTGGCGTCTGTGGCATGGGCGGGTCGGCCGCGCGATCCGCGACCTGGAGCAACTTCTAGTAAGACTGAAGGAAGGCGGGTTCGCGATCGCACGGCTTCACAGGCTCGGGGAGCAACTCCTGACCTATGTCCGTTCGAACCGCGGTGCGATCGTCAACTATGGAAAGCGCTACCGGGCTGGACTTCGCGTCGCCACCACTCTCGCCGAGTCGGCGGTGAACTCAGTCGTCGGGAAACGTATGGTCAAGAAGCAGCAAATGCGCTGGTCGCTTCACGGTGCGCATATGCTCATGCAGGTCCGGGCGGCGGAGATCAATGGCGAACTTCGCAACCGGCTGCGGGCGCCTTTCCGACAGCCAGAACTGAACGTGCCTCCAATATTCAAGCCCAAAACGCCTCTTCTACGCGCCGCCTGACCCCAGAGAAATTACCGGTCTCGCGGCGAGTTACCGCGACCACTGCACCTAATCTAGTGCTTCGAACTGTTCGTTGGCCGCCCACCTATTCAAGGTCAGCTCGCCGAATCGGCGGGCAAGCTGTACGTCGCCACTTATCGCTTCGCGCGCTTCGATTACGCCGAAGCAAACGAGGGAGATCTGAAGCCGATTGCTGAGAAATCGCAGCGTGTTCAGCACGACCCGCTGTTCCCGGTACGAGCCGGCGAGAATGTTATGGACTTCATCGATCACAAGAACGTGGACGCCGACCGTTTTCAGAAGCCGCAACGCCGCTTGCTCCATCTGCACGATGTCGGCACGGGGTGCTTGTGGCGCGCCAAGCGCAGCCAGGATCCCGGCATATAAACGGCGCTCACTTGGCTTCCCGGTCATCTCGATTGCCAGGACCGGTATAGCCTGTACGCCGGTCGTCGGAGCAAATCGGGAGGGGTTGTTGTCGCAGAATTTTTCCAGGATCATCGTCTTGCCCATGCCACTGTCGCCGTAGATGGCCACCGAGGGCATGCGCGTGCCGCGAGGATGGTCAACCAGCAGGTTGAGACGATCGAGCGCCTGCTTGGCGCGCGGATAAAAAATCCATCGGCGAGCCTGAATTGCGCGAACTCGCACGATATCAGGCTCGCCTAGGAGGTCTTTGGCGGCCTGCGTCAGATGGACATTATCCGTGCTCAAAGGGGCTCAATCCAGATCTTCAACGGAGGGGACAGGTTTGCTTGAATCGACGCCCCGAAGCGAGCCCACTTCATCGTCATCCACATTCGTTTTCGCAAGCCGCAGGCGCCCTTGTGTCTTATGTTTCGCCTCCTCGATCAGTTCGCGCTGCGAAAGCGCAGTACGAACAAGGACGTGCATGTCAATTTCGCGTTTGCCCTGAGAGTTGAGTTTGCGCCGGGCAGCCTGCGCCTCCCACAGCGTAATGGGCGCGAGTGTCACATCGGCATAGCGAGCCTCAACAAAGCTGCCGGAGTGACGCCTAACAAAAACGCGCGACAAATCGCGGGGGTCGTATTTCACAATCAGGCGGGCCTTGGCCCTTCCGATATCGGCGGGGACCAGTAGCGAATGTTGAAAAGATGGATGCCGGTCGGGCGCAACGTTCTCTCTGCCTCCGGCAGGAAGGAGATCCAGAATTGCATTCGATCGTTCGGCAGGCGCAACACCAACTCGCTCTCCTGCTGCCGCCAGACAGCAATCGGTGGCCGACGGAGCGCGCCATGGATAGCATGATGGTATTGCCCAACGATCTCAAGTGCGATGTAGCGCTCAAGCTCTCGAAGCGTCAGTGTCGCATGGCGTTTGGCCATCATACTCGCGCCGTTCCTCGATGTTGCTCCAGGTCGATCCTGGCAGCAGGTGAACCGCGCCCATCTGCGTGCCAATCAACCGTTCGATGTGGCCGCCGAAATGGGGCGTCCCCGGCGGACGCCAATCGATCTGTATGCCGTTGTCCCGGCAAGCACGTTCGAATGCATGACTACGAAAATCGGCGCCGTTGTCGACATGTATCGTTCCCGGCAAACCGGCCACGCTTCATCGATACCCCTCTCCTGCAACCATGGCGTCTTGTCGAATACTGAGTGCAGTACGCAGAGGCTTGTCGAGAGACCGGTAATTTCTCTGGGGTCAGGCGGCGGGTAGAAGAGGCGGTTTGGGCTTGAATATTGGAGGCACGTTCAGTTCTGGTTGTCGGAAAGGCGCCCGCAGCCGGTTGCGAAGTTCGCCATTGATCTCCGCCGCCCGGACCTGCATGAGCATATGCGCACCGTGAAGCGACCAGCGCATCTGCTGCTTCTTGACCATACGTTTCCCGACGACTGAGTTCACCGCCGACTCGGCGAGAGTGGTGGCGATGCGAAGCCCGGTCCGGTAGCGCTTTCCATAGTTGACGATCGCGCCGCGGTTCGAACGGACATAGGTCAGGAGCTGCTCCCCGAGGCCGTGAAGCCGTGCGATCGAGAACGCGCCTTCCTTCAGTCTTGCTAGAAGTTGCTCCAGGTCGCGGATCGCGCGGCCGACCCGCCCATGCCACAGGCGCCACTTCACGGCTCTGATGTCCCTGTCGATGGTTGGAAGCGCTTCAAAGGGGCCTGATCGGGATCGTACGATGTGATCGGCGATCTGCTGCATGGGCTGGATCTTCATGGCAATATGAAACCAGTCGATGATGTGGGTCGTTGGTTTGGGCATGGCGCGGGGCAGCCGCTTTAGGATTTCGGCCCCGTCCGAGATCACCGTCACATCCCCAAAGCCGCGATACCCGACCTCCTGGAGAGAGTGAAGAGCACGATCGCGGATTGCCTGCTGGTCGGTGCTGCCGGTGACGAAATAGCGACCGCCCCTTTCGCCCCGTCCCCCGCAGCCGCATCTGGCCACGACGAGCTCGAAATTTCGCGCTGAATGTTGATCAGCGCTACGAACGTGCGCCCTATCAATGCTAATGACGAACTCTTTGCGCCGATCTCCGGGAAGCTGCATCTCAAGCTCGCATCGGTCATCCGTTTGGGACCTCGCGCGCCAAGTCTCCTGCATGACCTGGTCGTCGAGCCGCTTGCCGATCCTGATGGTATGCTTGCGCACGGTCGCATGCGTCTCAGTCGGTTCAGTGGGCAGGAAACCGGCCAGCACCTTCGCCGCCTGCCGGTAGGGCAGCATGCTTCCCAGCCGCGCCGTCAGTTCCATCAGCTCCGGTGTCGCTCGATCGGGACAAATTTCCTTCAATGGCGCAAAGGCAACGACCATGCCGGGGTAACACTCCCGGCACATCATCCAGCGAGGATTGCGAACCTCCACCGTGTCGAAGACGGTTCTGATCCGTCGCGTCGTGTAGTCCTTGACCGGCCGAAACGTATGGCAATCAGGGCAGACACGACGAAAGAGGGAATAGGTATTCGCCTCATGGTTCACGACCGCGCTCTGCAGCGCCGCCATGATTTTCCTGCCATCGTCGATCGATAGGCCAATCTCACCGTGGTACAGGCGCTCCCAGCTCTGCGATCCGGACTTCCCGGCGACAAACGTCGCCGAACTCGTTCTTCCCCTCGATCGTAACCGTCCATTCCACCGCCATCGCTTTGTCTCCGATCAAAACGATGATGATGGAATGCTCGAGCCCAACAACCGGTATTAGCAACCGCACTCAAGAGGGCTCCTTCCCCAACGTTACCAACCATGGGGGCTGCGTTTGGCACATTTTTGTGCAGGTGCGAAGAGCTAAATTCGCAATTGCGAGGTTGTTACGCGCCGACAGTCGCCGTCAGAATAAACTAAATCGGTTCAGCTGCTTAACCGGCGCACCTTTGCCAACCAGTCCGGTTCATGGTCATCGGCAAATCCAACCAGGAAAGGCAGATCGGGAGCCAAAGCCAAAGTCAAAGGGGTCCTGATCGTCGTAGTCGCTCAGACGAATGGTGATGTGCCGTCCAGAATTATCTGTCGTTGTCCGGAATTAAGCCGGGCTTAGAAGATCGTGTGCGGTACTGTGCGCGCACCGTTAAACTGTGTCGAGTTGCGGCGTGGCCGACTTGTCTCACGCTAGGTGGCGTCGCACACTGGTCCCGATTGTCGCTCGAATACCTGCTGATAGGCGACAGTGAAGCGCAGACCTTGGTCGATAGGGCTGCTCCGGTTTACCAATCCTGTCGTCTTCGGTTGACCAATCCGTTGTCGACCGTGGGCGGGTTGACCAATAAGGGCGGCTATATTCTACGCAAATCCAATCACTTAATGCCAATCCACAATTAACTGTCATTGAGGCCATTGGTAAACTCGGTCTTAGGATCGGAAACTCCCACCATCAGCCAGGAAACTCTCCTGTTTTCAATCACATAGGCCACCTACCAGCGACCCAAAATTCCGGACTGGTAAACCCCGTGAAATGCCAAATGATTCCGGACGTCACACCAGTGTGCCGTCCGGAATTATTTGTCGCTGTCCGGAATTAAGCCGGGCTGCGGAGGTCGTCTGCGGCATCGTTTCGGCGCTCGTGCAGAAGCCTGAGCACATCGCTGCCGCACGACATGCCGCGAAGCGTGGTCTCGATCCGGGGAAGTCGAATGCTGCCGAAGCCGCTGGTACCGGCGGCGCAGTTCTGGAGGAGGTGGCAAAGCGCGCGAAGGGAGGTGTTCTCACCGTAGGTGACAATCGCTTCGTAGGCGTCTACTCCCTCAACGTTGTGTTCGGCGCCGATCCTCACGCAATCCTCCCGCGTCGGCTGCCCGATCTCGAAACGCATGCCGATACGGCTTTCGATCTGATCCATAGCGTGGATATCACGCCTCGTGCCCGCTAACCGATGAGTGTTGCCGGCGAGCAGCAAAGCGAAGCCGCAGCGCTCCTGAAGATGCAGCAGCTCCCGCAAAACACTGGGTGTGAAGTTCTGATATTCGTCCACCAGCAACGGACGCGCCGGGCCGTATAGGGCGCCCAAAAAGTTCATGCAATCCTTCGCAAGATCGTATGTGTGCTTGCTGTCCTTTTGGACGCCGTAGGCGTCGTGCAGCATCAGGAACATCGGCCTGATGGCCTTGGTATGCTGCGCAACTTCGCAATAGGCAGCTCCGCTTTGGGCGGCTATCCAGTTGAGCGCTACGGTCTTTCCGAGTCCGGCTTTGCCGACCGCAAGCACCGGATATCGCATCTTGACTGCCGTATCGAAGGCAGCCCGCACGGTGAGCGCAGCGCGAGTTTCGATAAATGTCATCGGACGATCCTCTTCGCCAAGTCCATCTGAGCAGCTATGCGCTCATCCTCTTCGCGCCGGCGCTCTTCCGAGATTGAAGGCCTCTTTGGCATCACGATCCGCGCCGGCCGCTTCGTCGGATCGTACGAGACGATGCCGACAGGCTCGTTGGGGACCGTCTCAGGCTGGGCTTCGCCGCGGGCGATCAGGCGAGCAGCCACATCGATATCAGGCGCTGACCGATCGAGGTCACGCACCGCCTGCCGATGCACCTTCGCGCGTTCGGCTGATGTTTTTGGGCCGCGCTTGTCGAGCGGATGGAACTCGACATCGGGAGAGGCTATGCCAACCTGTTCACCACGCCGGTCAAGCAATAGCAACTCGGCCGGTGTGTGATAGGCCGGCACACGGACCCAAATCTTCTCGTACTGGTAAGCCTGCAATTCCGGGCATGTCCAATGACGGCCACCGACCGATATCGCACCCTGAACAACCGACCGCTCTTCGGTTCGCGCACATGCCGCGCGCACTTCATCGCGGTTCATCGCAGTCGGCGCCCATCCCGCCTCCAGGTGTTTGCGGAACGTGGCTTCAGGGGACAGGCCTTTGAGCGCGCTCTTCTCACCCTGCGCAGTGTGATTATAGGTGCGCACGAAGCCTTCTATGGCTGGCACCACGTCTTCGAACGCACCGAACGGAGCGACCGTCCGGCCGATCGCCTCCTGCTTCTTGCTCATTCGGTTGCCGCCGATGTGGCCGCGCGCCGTGCTGAAATAGCGCGTCTCCAGGTCACCGAATAAACGCTCAATCGGCTTTGCGGAGGCGTTGTAGGGCAAAGCATTGATGACGTGGGTTGATCGGGACGGGCCATGGAAGCCCGGCACGGTAAGCAGCATGGCATCGTCCAGAAAGGCGGCGAAGCCGAATTCTTTGCCGTTGTCGACATAGAGCGACTGCGGCATGCCCCACGCTTCGATCATGGCCGCGAAGACTTCGATCACGTCGCGGTTTTGCACGCCGCCGCGCTTTTCGAAAAAGATCAGCCCTATCCAGAGGCGCTGCGTCGCCCAGTCTAGGAAGCCGATCAGCCTAGCAGTGGCGACAATGCCGTCAGGACGAGTGAGGTGAATGTCGACAGGGTGAACATCGCCGACCACCAGTTCCATCGGCTGCATGCAGGCGACGGTGCGCCGGATACGCGGCCGGCGATCATCGTAAGCCTTATGGTCGCGCTTAAACCGGTGGACGTTTCGGAAGTGGAGTTCCGCTGAGACGAGGTCGGTTGGAACAGAACAAGCGCGCTCCATCACGTTAGGATCGCCGGGGCGGAAGCCCCAGGCCCGAGTCGCGTCGATCAGGAACTTCTCGGCTTCTTGCAGGGTGTGGCCCCACGACATGCCGCCTTTGAGCAGGCCGCGGATTTCCTGCTTTAGGTCCTCCGCGATCTTTGCCTTGGTGGATGCGTCGAACGGGACCAGCTTGTCCCACCTCCGGCTTACGACGACACGCTTCTTGCCCCTGTCCGATCGACCATGCCGTCCGACCTTCATGTCTTCGTCAAACCGTGCGGCATGGCGCTGCAGCGTCCGCAGGGAATAGCTGACCGCCGTGCCCTCCCAGTTCCGCGTTGGGTTGTCTGCTAGCTCGGCCAGGGCGTCGGTGCGGGCAGTCGATTTGACCGGATGCTGAAGCGCTGGCCTCAGGTAATCGAGCCACCACGTGTGCTCTGTCGTCCTGCCGGTGATTGATTTTGAGTGGTTTTCAACGAGGGTTTGAGAGACCTTTAAACGGTGCTGGTATTCGAGCGGCAGGGACGTGGAATTCACCTGATATTGCTCTCCGGCGTTCCCGCCGCGCCGACCATTGACCTTCCGCACTTCGAGCGAATTTTTTCGCCAGCGACGCCGACGAAGAGCGCGGTGAGCGACTTGCCGCCCAATGCCGACCAGCGCAGCAAACTCAACTGTGGTCAGCCACTCACTCATAGCTAGCAACCTGGCGTCGACGCGGGGCAATTCCTGAGAATTTTGTGGGGAAATGCTACATCGCGAACGTGTAGGCTATTTGACGATCGTCCCAGACCACCTCGCGGAGACAATATCAATGTCACCCCCGGCGAGTGCGGGCGCCACTCGCTCAATGAGGGTTACCAAACCTGTCGCTGGAGGTTACCAATGCGCGTGTTGGTTGGCCTTAGGTTCCCAATCGTGGCTGCAATAGTTCAATCAAAACATCCGCTTAAGGTCAGTCGGGAATTGATTGTCGTTGGGGCACATTGGTAACCTGTTGTCCAAAGGGCATTGGTAACCTCTTTGGAGGAAAGCGGCGGGATATCATCCACTTAGAAGTCCGGCCGACGACAGATAATTCTGGACTCTTGCCCCTCACGACGACAGATAATTCCGGACGTCATACCAGACTGCCAACTATGCGACTTTCGCGGCACAAAACGAGAACACGTCGACGCCGACATAACCGCCTCGTTACCAGATCACAGCGTCAGATCCGAGCCTCAAGCGAAAGCGCCTGAATGTCGGCGGTACACGCGATCTTGGCGGTGTGGCACTGCGGCCAGATCATGATGATCGCGCGATAGTGTGCTGCGACTTCAGGTTCCCCACGGCTGATTTGGACGGCAGGGGGAGGACTACATCCTCGTTATCCTTTGAGCCGTCGTGCCAGGCGCTTGACCGCGACGCGATCGGAATCAACGATGAGGAAGTACGGCGTCGGGTATCCCTCAACCCAGGTGCCAGAGACCCGTCCTTCGCCAATTTCAGAAATAATCAGTCCGATGGCGGGATTGAACCGGCGCAGCGACATGGCACTCTCAACATGCAAGGCAGGTACGTCGACGGAGTCCTTCTTCAAGACGAGAGGGATCAGCTGCAGTGCGTCGGCCACCGGATCGCTTCCCACACAAATCGGATCAAAGGTCAGGAACAAGTCCTCACGCACGTGTACGCGAGGCAATCGTTCCGAAATCGTGTGGGAAAGGCTCACGTAGTCGTCCTCAGCAAGGTCGGCGAGCGCTTCGGCGAGCTCGTCCGTCGACAGGCTCGGGAAGGCGGCGACCAGAGCATTCTCATCGAGGTTCCAGGGCAGGCCATCGACGGATGTCGTGCAAATCCATTTTCCCACTGCCGATCCCTCCGGGCTCAGATCACCGACGGTCTCTGTTGGTGAAGGCATCGCGTCCTCCTCGTCGTGGGCCGCCGGAGCTGGTAGCGACATGTCCGCCAGCATATCGTCGATGCGGCGGATAACCCTTCGGCAAAGCGCGGCGAACGAACGGATATCCGCTGCCACCAACTCGACTGTCTCGCCCAACTTCGCTTCCTTGGCGTGTTGCGTGAATTTGGCATCAACCACGCCAAGATTGTGCCCAATCAAATGGCGCTTTTGAATGTTGAGGGACAGCACCGCCAGCTCCTGCGCGTCGAGTTCCGCGAACGGATCGAACAAGAATTCGTCGAAGCGCTTTCGACCTTTATCAATGTTCTGAAAGTCGTTGACGACCGACTTAGCAGGCATCGATCCCAAAGGCCGATTGTGAATTCGATAGGCGTACGCTACCTTAAGCGTCGCCTCGAAGGCGGTGAGTACGTCCTCATGAGCATTGCCGAGCAGTCGATAGGCCAGCTCCTGACGATCCTTGCCCAACGCTTCCGCCAGATCGACCTGCTGGCCGACCAACTCGGCCTCACGAGAAAAGTGCAGCGCTAGGTTGGGCGCCCCGCAGTCCGGGCAAAATAGCGCAATCGCGAATACACCATAGTCCCGCCCGCAGCAGTCGCAAACCAGCAGACGCATGAGGTCACGGCGTCCGAAACGCGGCCTAGGTTTGCTCTGCCGGGGGGCCGGCTTGTAAGTGATCGACTTGCTGCCTCGCGCCACACCGGCCAGCATTTCCGATACCGCGTCTTGCATGTCCTGCAGGGCCGCTTGCTTCACAATCTTGACCGCCGCCTTGCGATCCTCGGGATGTGTGAACTGGGAATCGTCAGCCCTAATTCCGCTATAGGGGCAGACAGTCCCCGGAGTGCCGGCGGTATATTTCGTCCGCGCGGCTCTATCAGGATCCGCAGCGAAGCCGACGACAGTCTCGCCGAGTACAAAATGCCTCGGATGAGCGTCGACATTGGGTGAGTATCGATAGACCCTGCCGTCAGGCGTCCTGGGCACTGGGATGCTCAGCTGCATCTTCGTTCGCGTACCGCCCATGCGCATTTTTTCAAGTCGTTTCAGTCTCACCGCGCCCCCCTGCAACGGTATGATATCCACTTCTACACGATTCCGAGGCAGTGGCGTACCATCGTGCAAAGTACAACTGGGGCTCGCAGGCCCTGTTCCAAAATGCTCAGCGGGAGCCGCAGCAGCTACGATGAGAGCATGAGGACTGTGGGGCGATTGGTTGCGGAGACACGCTGGGCGGCCGGAGCCGAGCCACATAAAGTGTCTGTTTGGTCGGCCGCAACGTGACTGCCCCACAAAACCTCATGCTCCCCCCGGCCGACCTGTCGTCCTCGTACACGTGGCCGTGCCACCAGCACCAGCAGCACCTTGTCGAGGGACACTCGGCATGGTCATCATGATGATCATCGGGCACACACAGGGCGTGTTACGGGGTGTCATGAAGACCACGGGAAAGGAGTGGCCAGTCCCTGAACGACTAAAGGCGCAGCCTTTAGAGCCACGCCTAGCCATAGGTAGTTCGTTTAGACTCTCCAAGTGCCATGGCAAGACCCATGGGCTCGCGACACCATTGTGCCTCCACTCAGCGAGTAGAGGTGTTATAGAGCGGATACGAGTGCATTGCAAGAGGGGAGCGCATGTCCAGCATTACGAAGAGGCACATACCTACCAGAGAGTTGCTAGGTGAGTACCTCACCTTCGTACCCCGTCCCCACTTCGAAGTGGACATGCGTACCCTGAACCCCACCCTCTTACGGGATAGCATACGGGAGGGAGTGCAGGTGCGCCGCCTGCAGGCAGTACCAGTAGACCAGCAGCGCCAGATAATCCACCGCATATACACACGGAAGGTCAAGGAGTTCTCCTCGATCTACCCCTTCGTATTCGCCGTAGAGAACAGCCTGAGGTCAGTGTTGGCCGACTACCTCGAGGACAGGTTCGGCAGGATGGACTGGTGGACCATCATCAGGGACGGCCGGGACGCAGGACAGACCTACCAGAATTTCCCCAACATTCGAGGCGTGGTCATCAACCCCGGCTTCGTCAAGGCCGTCTGGAAGGTGTTCGACGACATGATCAGCGCTACGCTGATTCACAAGGTCACGGGACCCGACAAGAGCGACGAGTTCTACTATTGTCTTACGCTCGGAGAACTCTGGAGCATCATCAAGGCGGACTGGGGCTTGATGCGGGGCATGTTTTGCGCCAACGCGGAGCTGGGATTCAACCTCGACAAGACCGTGTTCGACGACACGTTACGGGTCATCAAGGAAACCCGGAACGAGCTCTTCCATAGCAATCCCATCAAGGACCGTAAGAAGGTCGTCGAGGCTTGCGAGCGCATACTTAATGCGCTCCAGTTCCATCTCGGCGACTATGACGCCGACCTGGGCGCCGCCCAATGCTCGCAGATTCCGCCGACAGTCAACCGCGCGCAGCGACACGTCATCCCAGCTCGATAGATTTTCTCTCACGACATGGTGTGTGACGACCCGGAGCCGAAGGTCGTCACGAGGATCGTCGAACGCAAATCCGATGTCCCCCTTTCGCTGTTCGACTGCATGCCGGAAGCAGTGGCGACGGAGGTCTGTGGACCCAGCGGGACGTTGCGCTGAATCTCGAGCGGCTAGGGCTGGCGGGTCAGGATGGCCGGACCCGCCTCGCTAAAGTCAGGAAGCTGCTGGCTGACCGCTAGGTCGTAAGGCGGCGTTCCTGTTCGGCGGCGAGGATGGCCGCCAGCTCGGCGAGTGCGGCATCGGTCAGGTGCCGGACCAGAAGCTCAGTCGCCAGCGGCTCGGCAAGAACGGTCTCTCCGGCCTGTCCGGGAATCCGGAAAGGCGTGCCTGACGTGAAAACTTGGTCGTCGAGGATTTTCCGCGATCCGGACGAACGGATCGCACCGAGCATGCTTTCGACCATGAACGCGGTCGCTTCCCCTGCGAGCTGGCGGAGTCCGTGATGCTCTGCGTGTTCCTGACCGAATCGCTCGACCATCTCGCCGGACAGCGCTGCTACGGGCTTCTCGCCATTCATAATGCGGCGCCGCATCTCCGGGAGGATCGGCGATTCCTCTGCGAGGGCCAGGAGCGCATTTCCATTCTTTAACTTCGCAGCCCTGCTGCGGATTCGTTTCGGCCATTCGGTTGACATGCCGCTTGCCTTTCGGACATCACAGCAGTGATGTCTCTTGTTGGAATGGGCAGGGACATATGATGCCCGGGGTGAGGTGTCAACAGTCATCTCTGTGAGACAGGTCTCGAAGTGCATCGGCCTTTCTGATCTCTGCCTCAATGTCGATACCCGAACGACAGCTTCTGCGTATCATCAATGAAGAATTTCGAATTACCAGTCGGGGATGGTGAGCCGTTCGTATAAAAAATAGCAAAAAAAGCGGGTTTTCTGGTGCGCATGCCATTCGATGGGACCACCAGCCAGCTCTATCTGGATTTGCTAAGCAAACAGATCCGCAACGGCGAGCTCTTCACGAGCAGCTTTAAGAGGCTTGGGACGCGCCACTGTCGCCCGCGAGCTCTCACCGGTACCTGGGAGCATTACTGATGCGCGAACGACACCTGACGAAGGAAGCTGCCACTTGGGCGGGAAGAACAGCTCGATATCTCCTCGTGACCCCGAGTATTTCGCTTTGATCCGGCTGCGCGCGCTGGTCAGTTCAGGAACTGCTTCGCGACAATATTTGTCGAGTTCGCAGAATAGGCCCTGGCAGTCGATACCGTGCAGCCTGCGGCCGAACAAACCGCGGAAGGGCAGCTCCAGGCGTCGAAATTCCTCGTCCTGTCGGTCAACCATCCAGAGGATAGTATCCGCTGGCGAGTAATCACCCAGATCAGTGAAGGCCTTCTTCAGGCCACGCAGCGCGCCTGGACCCGCCTGGGTATAGTCGTTCTCGCTGAAGTCGAGCAGCTCCGAGTAATTGAGGTCAATCGCGGTCTGATAGGCCATGAACGGTCCCATCAACGGAAAGCTCTGCAACAGTTCGACCACCGCTTTGAGGGATGGTGCCTGCAGCACCCGCTCGGCACAGGCATGATCGAGGAACATGTACTTGAACAGCGCAACGTGGTTACGGTGCTTCTCGTCGAAACCGAACGCCTTATTGGCGCAGAGGATAAACGCGCCGGTATAGAGCCCGCCGTTCCGTGCCTTGACCCGATCCAGAGCCTGCTCGAATTCGCCTGAGCGCAAATGATCGAGGCGAGGTGCCCCACCAAGTTCATAGGCAACGGACTCCCAAGTCGCGATGTTGCTAAAGGTGCGGAATGCGGTGATCTGGAACACCCGGTCGCGAGCGGTGGTTTCGGCGTCCTGGCCGTACGCTACGTCCTTGATCATGAACTGGGAGACACGGTCAGCCGCCCGGAAGACGTTGCAGAACTTGTAAATCTGCAGGATCGGGTCAAACGTCCAAGGTTGGCTCTTGCCGGCCAGGCGCGCCTCGAAGGCGGCTTGCCGCCGTGAGGCGAACGTCCAGTACAGCTCGTACACGCCCTTGCGGGCCTGGGGCGGGGTACGTCGGATGAAGGGGGTCGGGGACGAGTTCATAGCTGCCTCAAGAATACACCAGTGCCGTGCAGATTGAAGTATCGCGTGTCGGCCGCGAGTTTTTTTGCGGCTATTCTCTCACCTATCGTGTCGATGTGGCGGTCGTGTCCGGTCCAATGGTCGAAAACGATCGCACCCCCGATTTGAGTCTTCTCCGCTATGACACGAATAACCGCTTCCGCCGACGTGAAATTGTCGGTATCCACGAAAGAAAGCACCAAGTCTTCTGCGGCAAGGCGTGACACGGACTCCACCACGTCGCCCTTGACCACCTCTACGTTGCGGCGGGCGAACACGGCTCTTACCATTTCCACGTCCAGGTACACGCAATCGGGATGACTATACATGTCGAGCGGGCTGCGCTTGTCTGGGAAACCGCCGAACGTGTCGAATCCGTACACCTTCCAATCCGCCCCGAGTGCCTCAATGAAGCGCGAGATCAGCATGGTAGTTCCGCCCTTGAACATGCCGAACTCCGCCACGCACCCCTTGAGGCCCCGGCGGTGCGCGTTCTGTAGGCACTGATAGATATGAACGAGGCAGTGCCGGTAGCCGTTGGCGAAGGACGGAATGAAGACGTCGCGCCTGATCTTGTCAAAAACGGGATCCCTGAATTCAAAGTGCGAGAAGCCGCCGATGACGATTTTCGTCTTGGCCGGCAGCGTTAAAGCGATGGCTTCGAGGATCGATTCCTTCCCTGCGTCCTCGGCGATGACCACGATGTCGGGATGGTGGGCGGGCAGGTCTTCAAGGGGCTTAACCGACGCCCCGCCTTGCCGGGCAAAGATGCCGATCAACTCGGCCGCACCGCGGGTGAGGATCGGGTCCGCCGCAATGTCGAAGGCAGCCGCGGACCAACCGGCAATGGCCACCCGCGAGCCCGGCTCGCGTTCGGTGACGGCCTCGCGCAGCTTCAGCTTGAGTTTTGAGAGGTCTTCGGGGCTCATGCGGAGGTTCCGGATTGGAGAAAGGCGGTCAGGGCCTGCCTGTTGCCGTGAACAAGCAATGCGAGCAATTCGGTCGCGTGTTCCGAGAGGGTGGTCGCAAGCGCGAGCCTTTCCTCGGGCTCAGCACGATCTTCGGCCCCATGCCAGCAAGCGTCAAAAGCCGTGTTTACGTCCCTGATGATCTCGGCGATTGGGCGGGTGGGTGGATTCAGCTCCAGCCGGTCGAGCAACGTGTCGAAGTTCTGCTCATGGCTACTGAGCGGGACGGGCGCGTCCGCCGGCACTAGCGCGCCGGCAGGCAGGCTCTCGGCAAGGAACAGGCGGTACTTCTCGACGTAGACGAGCAGGTCGACAGCGGTGTCTAGGCCCGTCTCGCCGGCAAGCCCCGCACCGGTCGCCGACAGTGTGTCGAGTCTGTCCACCTTGCGGGCAATGTTCGGCTGGATGCTGACCAGCTCCCCCCGCTTTTTCCAGGCTCCGCCATAGGCGCGATCCTTCTCGGCATGCAGCCTTTTGACCGCAGCCTTGAAGTCACCGACCATGTCGGCGCTGCGGCGCGAACACGCGGCGAGGAAATCGGCAATAGGCCGCTGCGGGACCGCATGCAGCAAACCGGGATATTTGCGGGCGTACTGCTCGTATAGCGCAGCCACGTAGTCGCAGGCAGGCAACCGCGCCAGTTCACGGGCCAAGCGCTCTCCGCCCCACAGCGTGTGCGCCTGGGCTACATGGACCAACGTCAGGCCGCTGTCGAGCAGCGGGTCACCGATCTCACCGAAACTTCCAAGCGGCGCGTCGGGCCGCGCGGACATCTCGGCCTCAAGCGCAAACCAGCGGTCGAGTTTCGTCTGGAACGCATCCCACGGCGTCGCGAACTCCGCCCGGCCTAGGCCAAAATCATAGGGCGAAAGTCCCTGGAAGCCGGTCACCATCTGTCCGCCGCGCTCGAAATGGTCGGCATAGATGTGGAACGACATAGCAAGATAATCGGCTTGGCCGACCTGCGCGTTCACCCAATAGGCCAGCATCTCATGCAGGATGCTCCACTCGAAAGCGTTGACCCCCGAAAAGCCCCACCACACGTCGTTGCTGCGCAAGGTGGCGCACATGTGCAGCCGGTCATCGCGGATTATCCAGCCCAGCCAGTTGTTGCAGGGAATGTCCTTGGAGGGCTCGTAGTCCCGGGCGGGGTCGAACAGAGCCATGACTGCTTGACGACTTGTGCGTTCGGTGGAAAGGAGCCTGCGCACCGCGTCGACCTGGTCGACGCCGCTCCAGCGCCGCAGGCGCGGGCCGTAGGCACCCCGCCAGGTCTGGCCGTCATCGGAGAACTGCGGTGCGCGCGACAGATATTTCTTGAGCCAAGCTATGTCATCGCGACCGGCAAGGACCCACATGCTCTCAGCGAACTGGGCCGCAACATCGTTGTGGCGCCTGGGAGCGAACAAATAGCGCTCCAGCGGCCGTTCTAGCCGGGTGGTCCTGGCGATCAGTTCCTTCGTCTGGCGCTCTTTGACAAAGACGTTGGCTCCGTCGAGAAGGAGTTCCTCAACGCTCTGGACAAGAGCAAAACTAATGTTTCGGTAGGAGGGCATGTCGATTCCGGCGTTTTACTTTTTGAGTGGACTTGAGCCGAAAAACCGCGAAGAATCACACAAACTCTAGAATCGGAGGTTACGTTGGACTTCAATAAAGTAAAGGCCTATGTTTGCCCAGTTCCTGCGCATGCCAAGCAAATAGAGGTTATCAAGAGTAAAATCGTCAAGGCCGGAGGCCTGTTGGTCTGTGACGAAAAGACCGACCTCTCGGACTACCAATCCTGTGTCGACCAGTGCGACGTTGTGGTGATCCTGATCTGCCCGGAGACCGAGGCCGAGGACTATGTCGGCGTCATCGTCTACGCTGGCAGGACTGGCAAGCAGGTCATCGGGGTCTGGCCTGAAGGCCAGACGTCCGGGACGATCCCCGCAGCCATCAACCGCGAGGGCGATGGTGTTGAGACGTTGGACGACCTGACGAAGGCAAGCCCCGCCAAGGAGCCGGTGTGGCAGTTGCCGGACGGCAAACAGCGCGAGAAACAGAAGACGCCCCGGCATAAGGGCTAGCCGAGATGCTGTTTTCCTATGTCGTTCGCTGGGATCATGGCTTTGCCCCCAACCCCTTCCATGGGGTCTGCAGCCTTGCCACCTGCAAACCCGGCATCCGCAGGAAAGCCGTGGTTGGCGACTGGGTGCTAGGCACCGGACCGTCGAAGCGTGGATGTGCGGACCGGGCCGTGTTCCTGATGCGGGTGGATGAGATCACGACCTTTGACCAGTACTGGCGCAACCCGGAGTTCGCAAGAAAGCGGCCGGTCCTGAACGGCAGCTTCAAGGTCCGGTTTGGCGACAACATCTACCATCACGAGGTGCCCGGCGGGCCTTGGATCCAGTCCGACTCCCGCCACAGCCAGGATGGTGCCGTCGCCAACATGAAGAATCTGGTGCGGGATACCGCAACGACGGACAAGGTGCTGCTTTCGAGGCACTTTTCGTATTGGGGCGATCAGGCACCGAAAATTCCAGCCAGGTTCGCACGGTTCCATATTGGCCGGCCGAACTATGCCTATAACTACTCCGACCAGGACGTTGCCGATTTCCTCGCCTGGGCCAACGGGTTTCATCAGCATGGCCGCGTTGGCGATCCGATCGAATGGGCCTGGTCGAGATACTGGCGATAGGGGCTGGCAGCGGCCAAAAAAGGGGGTACTGCTGAAACCATGAACGGCGCTAACAGCCGCGAGGCGGCGGCTTCGCCCGCCCTACCCCCGCGGCGTGCTGTTACCGGTTCAGATCAGGCGCTGGCGCTCCGGTGAAAAACGCTTGGCGCTCGACGCAAAGTCAAGAGGGTCGGCAAGCACTTGGTTGGGATGAGCTGCGATCTGGGGTGCGAGCCAGTCGATGAGTGGCTTGGCCTGGACCGCGTCGAACCGACGATAGTCGCGCGGATTGCGCGTATAGGCCAGCGCATCGCGGATGGGGCGCGGCACAGGCGGGGCCAAGGCCCCGAAATAGACGAACCGGTCGGAGAGCAGCACCCGATTGATCCGCGTGTCATGCGCGGTGTTGAGCAGACATTGCGTGCCATCGACCTGGCTGTGGACCGAGTTCTCCTGAAGCCAGGGCGTCGCTGGCTTGTCGCGATGGTAGATGTTGTCGCCAACCTGCTTCTTGGCTGTTCCATTGCGCACTGGGCGCCGCGTGATGAAATCCGGATGCGCCCAATAGTCGTCGAAGCTGGTGTCCCGCGTAACGACCATTGCGAAGACACAGCGCATGGCGGGGCTGATCTTGACACCGGTCAGTCCGATGATCCAGTCGCCCGCTAGGGCTTTCTCGCGGATCTTGGGCTTGCAGCAGGCCAAGCTGCACAGTCCGCCGAACGGATTGGGCGCAAAACCCAGATCATAGCTCACAGCATAGATATAGACGCTCGCCATCAGGCAGCGCAGCTGCTGCGGGGCGTATCGTTAGCAGGCGGGCGCGGCGCGCCGTCGGGCTTCTCGAACGGATCGCACTTGCCCTCAATGGCTTCGATCACATTCGCCGAGTTCCAGCTGACCAGGGCGTCGCCATATTTGTTGAAGGCGTCAGGCACGTCGTTCTCGGTGCCGCCGCGCTCATACACCCCAACAATGCGCTTGCCGAGTGCGTTCGCCTTCTTGATCTCCCAGTCGACCCAAGGGCGCTTGTGCGTATCCCTGCCGATCAGCACCACAACAGTCGATGCCCAGGACATTTTCATGCGCAACAAACGCTTGAGCGTGCGCTCGGGAATGCGTCCTTCATCGAGGCGGCGCTGGTTGGCCGGCTTGGAGCGAATCGAACTGTTGCGGATTTCGTAACCGGAGCGCGCGAGCATGCGCGTGAGGGCCGTGACATGCACGTCATCGGCGTGATGATGGCTGACGAAAACGTGGCGACGATTGCTCATTTCAACCCCATCGAAAGAATCTATATCGCTCCAAAATAGGATCGCCGGGCGAAAATTTCAATAAAGTGTACCCCTTTCGTTCCTGCGCGACAAGCGAACCCACTGTCCTAATGATAGGGAAATCGCGTGCACTTGCCACTCTGGCCCTTCACTCCACAGGGCGGTATGTGCAGGAACAAGGTAATCTGAGGGGGACATATGATGTCGGGTTATCACGGGGCGCTTCCATCTGTGCGCCGCAAGGTGTTTGTCAGCTACCATCATCGCGGGGATCAGCGACATTATGATGCGTTCTCGGCCGCGTTCCACGACTCGCTGCAGCTCCTCACCGACAATTCGCTTGAACGGCGGATCGATAGCGCCGACCCCTCCTATATCATGCGGCGCATACGCGAATCTCATCTTCATGGCAGTTCCTGCACCATCGTGTTGTGTGGCGCAGACACTTGGCGCCGCAAATATGTGGACTGGGAGATCAAGGCGTCACTCGATCAGCAGATGGGCTTGGTCGGCATCTGGCTGCCGACCTTGCCGCTGGTGGGGGACGGAACCAACAAGCCCGATCGCCTGCAGGACAATATCGACGCCAACTATGCGGTGTGGATCCGCTGGACGAATATCATCGCCGATTATCGGCAACTCATGAATGCAATCGAGGCAACACTGGTCAAACCTCGATCTCTGATCATGAACAACCGCGCGTTGATGTCCTACAATCGGTGAGCAAGACCATGATATGCAGAACGCTCGGCAGGAGGCGTTGCCAATGATCGACCTCGTAAGACTCCATGTAGTGTGGGATCAGCGCTCGGCTGAAGGCGCACGGGTCGCCGAGCGAATCTCGCGTCATTTCGACGGTATCGGCATGGAGCGGGACGGCGTTGCACACCGCGTGCCAGTGCGGTTTGCCAGCACGCCCTGGTCGGACGCATCGCCGCTACCCCGGGCGATCAATCTCACGCGCGCGCGCCACAATGCCATTGTCCTCTTGCATGACGAGGAGATGCATGAACATCGCCACGCCTGGAACGCCTGGGCGTCCGATCTGCGCGCCAGCATGGCCGCGCGGGGCGAACAGGATCTTTACATCCCCTTTGGCAGCCCGAACGGCGAGCCGCCGCTTGTCCAAGACGCGGCCAACCACATCCAGTATCAGCGCCGCAAGAAATGGCACGAACTGGCCAACGACGAAGCCCGCGACCAGCGCTTATTGCTGCTGCTCTTGATCTGCGTGCGTGAGCATTTGCGCAAGTTGGTTGGCAAGACGCAGAAGGAACCGATCTTCGTCAGCCACGCCAAGGCGGACGGCGACAAGAGCGCTCGTGCGATCGTCGATTTCATCAACATGACCAAAGACGGCGTTCCGCTCGAAACCTTCTATGACGCGACCGAGCTCATGCCGGGCGAGAATTATGAGGATCGCTTCAAGGAGGAGATAGGCCGCGGCACGCTGCTGGCGATTGTCTCGGATGTCTATGATTCGCGGCCCTGGTGCGTGTTCGAGCTCACTCAGGCCAAGCGCTGGCGGCGCCCGATCGTGCTCGCCGATGTCGGAGGCAGAAGAATCAGCCGCACCTATCCGTATGGCGCCAATGTGCCCCGCGTGCGGGTGAGGCCCGATACAGGCGATACCAGCTGGATCGAGCTGTTGCTGGTCGAGACAATGTCGGAAGGGTTGCGCTGCGACCTGTTTGAGCAGCAGGCCACCGAAGCCTCGCCGACCGATACGCTGGTGCTGCCCAGACCGCCCGAGCTTTTCGACATTATCCATCGCGACGCTCTTCCGAGTCGTATCGTCTATCCCGATCCACCGCTCGGCGATATCGAGACCGATCTGCTGCGGCGCGCGCTTGCAGCGACCGCGCCCGCGACACGCATGGTCACGCTTGGAGAAATCACATGAGCGCGCTCGATGGCCGGCTGGTTGCAGTCTCGGTCAGCGACGCGCCCGACCGTGCTAGGCTCGGCTTCCCCCAGCGTGAGATCGACCGGGCGGTACTTTCGATCTGCACCGCGCTTGTGCGCTCTGGCGCCGACATCGGCTATGGGGGCAATCTCGAACCAGATGGCTATACTTTTAAGATTTTCCGTCACCTGGCGGGCGCCTATGCCGGCACCCGCGATGCGCCGTTCCACCATTTCATCCCCGAGCCTGTGGCGCGGTTGACACCCTATGAGGACCTCTACGCCATCCTGAACGAGGGGCGCAGCACAGTGCGGACGGCTATTGCTCGCGGGGACGCATTCGTTGCCGCCCGACCCGGCGGTGGTGGCATCCGGCTCGGCGAGGAGATCGTAAAGAACCATGCGCAGCTTGTCGCCTGGTTTGCCGCAGTTCCAAACCTCTCGCCCGCACAAGCACACAGCGGTGCGCGGCGTATGGTGACGGCCCGCGCCGATGCGCGCGTGATCTTGGGCGGCAAGATGGGAGTGCTGGCCGATCCGGCCGATGCCTATGACGGGGTGATGCCGGGGATCGTCGAGGAGGCGGTGTTGACACTGGATGCGGGCAAGCCGCTGATCGTCCTCGGCGCGTTTGGCGGTGCAGCGCGCGATGTCGCCATCGCGCTTGGCCTGATGGATCTCGCCGGCAAGGTGCCACGAACTGAGCAGCAAGCAAGCTATGCGCCCGCTATCGAGCAGGTGGAAAGCCTTCGCCATCGCATCCCCGGCGGGCTTCGCAGCGCGCTCGGCGCTATCGTTGACGATGATCGGGCTGAGCAAACCGCGTTTCGGGCTGCATTACTGCTCGAGCAGTGGCTGGCCATTGTTTGAGCACGCACCAGCACGGCGTGCGACCCGTGCGAACTCTTGGCGCAGCGCCCTCGTGCCGCCTATGAAAACTGTGCTACTTTCTGGCCAGCTACGTCACTCTGGCCACCTCCATCGCGCCAACAGTCGGAACCGATGTTTGACTTGTCGGACAGCTAGTTTGTTGCGCATTGCTAATATTCAATCCAGTCGGCCGGAACGTCCTCTGTGGATGGCTCCCGCATTGCAAGGGGTGATTTGACGTTTTTGACGATTGGGTCAGGTGCAGTCTTCTGTCCGGCCTGTTGATGCAGTCGTTCATGTTGACCGCTGGCCTTGATGGTATCCGCGAGTCAGGTCCCACTCTGCTTTGCGGGCAATGACGCCCACGACATTCGCACGGGTTATCCCAGCTCCCGGTATGACCGGTTCGCCATCACATCTCATCGCCCTTGCAACTGGTGAACTTCCTTT
>NZ_JBFUEK010000021.1:0-63576 GCF_056404235.1 Mesorhizobium sp. P2_E10 | reverse complement strand
CGCTTATGCCGTCCGCGCTTAGGCGAAGCAGTTGTCTCAATTGTCTCATGGTCAGCCTTCTTCTCTTCGGCATGCATCTCTCCTCTACCGTCGAGGAAATGCATGCCCAGGTTGCTGACCCAAAGGCACTATCCAGGCTTCAAAACTGTCCGGTATTTAATCGGAATCGCGTCCGGTTAATTCTCGGAATCGCGTCCGGTTTTTGATCGGAATGCCGTCCGGTAAATCGTCGGAATCCGCAGTTGAGCCGGCGCCGACCGCTTGCCACTGCTGCGGCGGTCATCGGCTGCGCAGGCTGGGTGAGGATATCACCGAGACGCTGGAGGTGGTGCCGCGGCAATGGAAGGTGATCCAACACGTGCGGGAGAAGTTCACCTGCCGCGACTGTGAGGCGATCAGCCAGGCACCGGCGCCGTTCCACGCCACCCCGCGCGGCTGGGCTGGCCCCGGCCTGCTGGCGATGATCCTGTTCGAGAAGTTCGGCCAGCATCAGCCGCTCAACCGCCAGGCTGAACGCTATGCCCGCGAAGGCGTGCCGCTCAGCCTGTCGACGCTCGCCGACCAGGTCGGCGCCGGCGCCGCGGTGCTGATGCCGCTGTTCAAGCGGCTCGAAGCCCATGTGCTGGCCGCTTCACGTCTGCACGGCGACGACACGACGGTGCCGGTCCTGGCCAAGGGCAAGACCGATACCGGCCGATTATGGACCTATGTGCGCGATGACCGGCCGTTCGGCGGCGCCGATCCGCCGGYGGTGGTGTTCTACTATTCCCGCGATCGCCGAGGCGAACATCCCGAGGCGCATCTCGCCGGCTGGAGCGGCATTCTGCAGGCCGACGCCTATGGCGGTTATGGTGATCTCTATGCGACGGGTCGTCAGCCGGCGCCTATTCTGGAAGCCAGCTGCTGGGCCCACAGCCGGCGCAAAGTGTTCGAGCTGGCCGATATCGAAGCGGCGGCGCGCAAGAAGGCGCACGGCGAGAAGCCCAACCTGGTCTATCCGCTAGCGGTTGAAGCCGTGAAGCGCATCGATGCCCTGTTCGATATCGAGCGCGCGATCAACGGCCTGTCGCCAGGCCAACGCCACGCCGCGCGCCAAGAACGGAGCGCGCCGCTGGTCACCGAGCTCGAGCGCTGGATGATCGAGACGCGCGACAAGCTCTCGCGCGGACACGATCTGACCAAGGCCTTCAACTACATGCTGCGCCGCTGGTCATCCTTCACCCGGTTCCTCGACGATGGGCGGGTCTGCCTGTCCAACAATGCAGCCGAGCGAGCCCTGCGCGGCATCGCTCTCGGCAGAAAGTCCTGGCTGTTCTGCGGTTCCGATCGCGGCGGACAGCGCGCTGCCGTTCTCTACAGCCTGATCGTCAGCGCCAAGTTGAATGACGTCGACCCTCAGGCCTGGCTCGCCGATATCCTGGCGCGCATCGCAGCCCACCCAGCACAGCGGATCGATGATTTGCTGCCATGGAATTGGAGATCTGCAAAATTGCGGATCCAACCAGCGGCGGCCTGATCATGCAGCGCAATAAGGTGCATCACGTCTACACCGTCGAACGTGCCGCCAGGGACCTCGATGTCAGCGAAGCGCTCATCCAGGACCTGACCCTCGGTCTCGAGCCCGAGGACGGCGTCATCTGGGTGTACGGCGCCAACGATGACGACGGAATCTTGGCCTTCACCGATGAAGGCATCGAGGAGGTCAAACTCCTCCTCGATGAATATCATCGCGTCTCCCCATCGAAAGCTTGACCCCAGCACCGCGGTGCTCATGGCCGCCGGATACGCACGTCTGCGGTCTTCACCGCATGGGTACAGAGGCGTCGGCGCAGCTTCGTTGCTTCGTTTTCTCTGACAAGGATCGTGAGCGCTACGAGCAGCCCACCTTGGTTTTTCCCATCATCAGCTCCTTCGGATGCAGCACTGGCAAGGTCAGCGGTCGTCAGTGTCGGCCACACATCCGTAAATTTCTGAGCGCAAAAGCGCCGCTTCCGTGCCCAGAAATATTCACATAGTTCAACATGTTAGGGGCGGTAGACGAAGTCCTATTGTCCCAATGTAAACTCACGGTCCGCCACGTATCATCTAGCAGGCCCGATACCTCTGTGCTGTACTCACGCAAATCTACGAGATTGGTATCGCCTGGGGTCATCAGTCTGTCCGTCAAACCAATGACGAGTGACCCCGTATATTGCTGACTGACTTCAAAGCTCAACTCACCTGAATAAGCAGCAGGAAAATTCCATTGCAGAGCGCCCTCATCACCTAGCATTTTCATCTGCACCATCTCGCCGCCCTGATCTAAGAGAGCGCTTCTGGCGCGCTTACTGCGTCTGACAGGGCCAAACTCTCGGAAGGCAATTATGGAGTCCGACAGGCCGCCTGAAGCGGCACATGGCTCCTCTAGAAAGGTCGGGTCAAATGTGATTAGCGCAAGACGGTCTTTACCTTGTCCCGTCAGCACCTCTATCCTCCCATCCGCCTTTTCTACCGCGCTGGGATAGCCAGTTCCGAAATCACCTAAAGGCGGGGTCCTATTGATCAGCGGATCACGATAGATTTCTCGAAAGCCTCGCCAAGTCTTACCATCATCCCTTGAAATGGCGGCATGCAACGCATCTCGCCCCCCATAAACATACCGACCCTTGTAAGCGCCCCTCTGGTGCTCATTGTTCCATATTGCTACAATACGACCATCCCGCAGCGTCAGAAGGTAGGCTGGCGCGCTTGAACCCTGCAGGACACTCTTTTTAGGGATTGACCACTCCACGCCGTCGCCAGAAGTGGCCTGGTAAAGGTACTGGGTCTGGGTGCGAATTAGCATAAGGAAGCCACCGCCATTCAGCCTAGCTATCGCTGGCTCGATGCCGCCGAAGCCAGGAGCATTTGGCTGGGGCGGGACCGGTGTCGTCAAATCCGCCCTTATGACACGCCACCCCATTTTTGGACTGCCAACAAGAAGTCGGATGACATGGCTTCCAGTTGGCGGACCGATCTTGCCCTCGGGAATCCACTCGGCAAATGGCAAGAGCCATTGCCCTGCTGGTGTCTTGACCATCTGCCGGATTGCCCCCACATAGCCACGGTATACCGACCGGGCGGGCTGCCATTTGCCCGCCCCGTCTCGCTCTGAAAGCATGATGTCATAGAATAAACTCCGATTGGGCTTGCGGCAGTCCGCTACGCACCGCCGTTTAAGCCACAAGGCAGCCTCGCGCCCCTCGTCACTGAAAAAAATCGCGCCGTGCGCGTTGATGTGCTCGTCGTTCGGCTCGACTTGTGTCGACCAGCTTCGTCCATTGGGCGAAGAATGTAAGACCAAGCTCCCGGTAGTACGGTCCCAAGTGTACGCCCGTAACATTCCATCGGAACTCAGTAAGAGCTGAGATGAGCCCGTGAGCTGGGGGACTGGAACTACGGAAGGTACACTCGGGGTGACCTGCGCATAACAAGCCGGCCCCACAAGCAAAATAGAGAATGACATCAGCGCCGCCGCAACACGGCCCAGCCAGGCGCGTTGGTCAGCCATGCGGATGGCCTCTAAGTGCGTTAGTAACTATTGACATCAGAGAGGAACCCGAAAGCTCCTCCGCAGAGAGGACCTTGACGGCACCATACCAGAATCCGAGCGCCCCGGGGCCGTCCCAAACCCAGCTGCGCGCTTCCGTTGGCAACAATATCGTGCGTTTGTTGAGGGCACCAGCGACATGTGCTACAGTGTTATCGATAGTAACGATTAAATCATGCGCCGCAACCCGGTCGATTAACTCATCGAATTTGATCGTCGAATCAAAATTCCTATCCGCTATGATGCCGACCTGTGAAAGCTCATGCAACTCAGTGTCTGTGCAACCATGCTGAAGACAAGTCACGATAAACGAATTGCACTGTGCGATTGACGACAGCGTTTCTATCGAGACATTGCGAGTTAATCCCCATTTCGCGTTTGTGGTCTTCCAAGCGAAGCCAATGAGCTTCTTCGTTGGCGGAAAACGTTGGCGGAAGGCGTGAACGTCGTGTCGAGAAGCACCAATAAAACGCCGTGGGCGTGCAAAGCCTCCCGTAACCTGTCTGCAGATCGCACCGGCACTAAGGAGCGTTGTCTGTTGCTCAATTCCTGCTAGGAGTGTCGATTCTTGAGTTTGCGACATACTGCTCCTACCTACAATTTTGAGTGGAGCAAAAGCACGACGAAGGCGGGGGGCCAAACGATCATCGATGACAATGGTTGCGTCTGTCAGTTCATGAGCGGCAGTGGCTAAAAAGCCAAAATGCAGCAGTTCAGCTCCTATGCCTATCCCTGGTGGCGCATGGATAAGTAGCCGCCGGACTGGGGCACCAGGATCCCACCTTGGTAGCGCATCCAACTTTGTTCCCGTGCGATCATATCGACCGGCAAGTGCTTGAAAGCACTCAGCGAGCTTTCCTGCCCGAAAAAAATCAAAACTGCTCCCATATTTAGCGGGCGCTTGATTGTTCATTCGGGCCTTTTTCGACGATCAAAGGGTTAACTATCGCGCGCCTTATCCGTGCGCATGAGTATCCATCCTTAAGGAGCGACAGCCGTGGATCCTTCACATAAAACTGGGAACAGCCTTCGCGTGCAATCATTCGGATGCAGCTTGTTAATTCGTCAGAGCTCCGGGCGCTCATGGCAACGCCAAGCGCGGCGAGATCGAAAGGCGGCGGCGTCTTAAATGGATTAATTGCAATAACAGATCGGTCAAGCGCAAAAGCCTCTAGGCCCATCGTACTGAAAAACGTGAGTATGATATCAGCACTATTGATAAAATGATGAGCCTCCCCGCTTGTCGAGATCGTGACATCCAGCGTTCGGTATCTAGCTATGATGCCCGCATAGGCCTCAAGGTATTCTGGGCCTTCATTCGGGTGTGTCTTGATGACAAGTGTCGAAGTTTCGCTTGCGCAGAGGGCGTCCAAAACCGTTTGCAGGATGATTGTTGCACGCGGAACGCCAACAGGTTGAGTAGCCAGCACCAATAGCGGATGTTGGGTTAGCAAGCTTCCACTCAATCCTGCCTGCTCGCGTGCCTGCGCTTGGGTAAAGCCGCGTGCCGGCTTGATAGACTGATCAACGCGGGCCGAGCCAACAACTTCAACACTTTGCTTCGTAAGACCTAAGAAGCTCGTGTAGATCTCTGCCGAAGCAGGATCCATAGCCAGAACCCGCAAGGCATTGGGCCGAAGAAAGCGGCGCGAGCTTGCTATGACACCCCCTTGGAGTTCAATGCTCGGGACGTTCAACGCGTTCGCTGCGGCAACCAACGTTGAAGCCCCTAGATATCGACCGGGACTGACCACGACCGCTTGCTTCCCCTCAACCGCAGCGCAGAAAGACTCGATCATGGCATGCGCCGCATCAAGCGTCGGAAGAGCATGCTTATCAAGCGCTTCGGCCACCAAAAATCTGACGTCTCGAAGGCCCGATGGTAATGCGATGAATGGCGGCTTATCCAGAAGTGCATTCCGGCATCGATTGAAGCATCTCAGGACGGCGTCCGAAATTTCAAAAACACCTCTCCGACTGGCGAATGTGATACTCAAATTTCCTCCGCCAATCAGCGCATGAAGCGCCGGTGAAGCTACATCATCGAAGATGCCCGTATTGGTTGAGAATAACGCAACTTTCTTATCAATACAAAGCTCTCCTAATATCTGTTCACATACAAAGCGGTACTGCTTGTCATGTAAGTTAGATACCATTAGAATATCCGAAGAATTAGCTACCCTGGCAATTTCATCCCTTCCAAAGGCGCTAATGCCCATACGCACGCTATCCGGCAATGGAAGTGGCGGGGCCTCATAGTAGATCTTACCTGCTTGCGCCAAATGATACAGTCTTGCCCGAATACCGACGTCAAGGGATTCGATCTGGCGTTTGAAGTTCGGGGTTTGCGGCTCGCTTATCAGGATGGGTGTCCCCGGCTCTTGGCGCGCAAGTGCCGCGAAAGCAAAGACCGGTCGCAGTGCAGAAACGATCCTGTCCATGATGGCTACACTAAGTGGATACAGGAGGCTGGCTTGATATGAATGGCCGCCTAAAGTTGCCAATGTCCGAAGCAGAATTTTACAGAACCATTCGGCAAAGAATTGGCTCACCCGATATAGATCTTCATCAACGTCGGGGTCAACGGTGCTGAATGGCAGCACCTTATATGACATAGGGTCCAGCGAAGCCAACGTCTCGCCGAGGAGGCTACCCTGCTTGCTGTTACCCACAAAAAGACGCACTCGCTTCAGTGAGGCGCGCCGAAGCAAGACAGCGACATCGTTGTAGTTCCGTCGGCCTTCGACCCAAAAGATGTATTTGCGCTGCGGTTTAAGATCCGCCTCGTTCAGCGCTTTCATTGATGATCCCTGGGGGTGTGCGCTATGAGCGGTTCTTCAGCAAGGCATCGGCCCGCGACGACACGCGTTGCATACGCACATCATCAGGCGTACGCCTCAATGCCCGTTCCGACGCCTCTTTCGCGATCGTAGCATCTCCCGCTTGCAACGCGACAACCGCTAAACGCGCGACGAGTTCACCACTGTCCGGCTCTTGACTGACCAGAGATGCGTAACACGCTGAGGCTTCTTTGAAGGCGCCCGCGCCAACAAAAATGCGAGCCGCAATCTTCAATAAAGGTGGGTAGTCTGGATCAGTTTTAACGGCTTGCTTAGCCCGTACAACGCCTTCAGCACGGTCAGTACCAGCCAAACACGCCCCAAGTGAATGTACAAGGGCTGCTCGCGCACTGGCCAGAAGGCGTGATACCGTTGCGTGGCTGGGTGAAACCTTGTTTACCAGGAGGAGAGCGCGGACCGCGTTTACCGCATCACCACTTGCCATAGCACTTCGCGCAATAGGAATTGCTATCTTCACTATATGGTCCGATCCATCGAATTCCGCCCCGTCATGCCCGGCCAGGCGCTCTAGCCATTGCAGAACTAGCATGGTGTCTTTCGTCTTTCTGGCGCAGGATATAGCTGATTTAATGACGTCACGATGTCCGCCACTCCACAGAATCTCAAAATGCGTGTTGGCTTCGTCGAGTAAATCAACACGAGACAGCATCAGAGCGAGCGTTCGTCGAGAGACTACGTGGTCAGGATCGGCAGATAAAACCGCCAGATAGTGCGTTCGGGCGGCCTGCGTATCTCCAGCTCGCAGTGCTTGCTGGGCGGATCGTACAGTCGGCGCAATAAATCTAGCTAGTATTGTTCGCGGTTCAGAAAGGGTCGGCGCTAAGTGAATCGCAAGGCCAAGATACGTAGCGGTTAAGGGTTCCTCTATATCAGTTGCCATAACCCTGGCGATGGAAACTAAGCGCTTTGCAACAAGCAGTGAGAGATCTTCGACCTCTTTAGTTCTGAGGCTAGCATTCATCTGGATGAGTGATTGGGCGACGACCTCGTATCTCTTTGCACGGAAGAGCAATTTGCAGGCGGACATTGCGAGATCCGGAGCGTGATCGATGAGCTTTGGGAGCAGCTTCTCAAAATCGCTGGTATCGCTACGCCGAGCGGCTATGCGATATTGTTGACGCAAAGCCAGTGTGCTTGACGGTTGAAGCAGAATAATTGCGTCGCAAATCAGTGATGCTTTGTCGAGGTCGCCTGCCTTCATTAGTGCTATAGATTGGCTTATTGACTGTTCCACTGAGACGCGTTTCTCGGTGCGCACGTTTACTGCATTGCTCATAAGGGTACCTTTGACTGTCTGGACGATTGAGCCTTCGTGCTCACATCACACGGGCAAATAGATCCAATGAATTGTCGTTAACCTGAACGCGCTCGGCCGTTCAGATGCCTCTATCATATACGACCTGGATCGCTTGGAAGCCAGTATCTGAGTTTTGTCTCTCAAAAACTTTTTCACGTCATTGTTCCAGTTGTTCAGCGCCTACCGCAGTCGAGGCGCAACCAAAGAATCATTGACGCCCTCTTAGTAATTACAGCCCAAGTCTCTACGTCAGATCAAATCAACCTCCCCGTACACCACCTCAGGCTCACCCTCGGGCTCCTCTTCAACATCGCTGGACGCAAGAGGCCCCACAATCTCCTTACTTATAAAGAGTTTCCCGTTGGCGATATTAACTGAAACATTCGCAAACGCGCGGGCGACGTTAAACTGCCGTGAAGAAAACAAAACGAGACGCCCCGCTACGTTCTCCGACAGCAGTCCCCCGATGTAGCGAAGGAATCGCTCAGGAAAGGCTGGGTGAGCCAAAGCGCCGTCGATGACAAGAATATCAACATCGATAAACCTTGCCATAGCTATTGACAATGCAAGAAGCTGATGACCTTGAGCCTTGTCGAGCCTGGTTTCGAGTATGTTGGGCCATGGCAGAATATCGTGAAGCTCGCGCAATGCATGGCTTGCGTCGAAACGATATAGCTCCCCCATGAAATTCACGATTTCGGCCCCACGTACCGGAATTGCGAAGGCACTGGTCCTCCCCACTGGATAGGAGCAGCGACCCTGTCTGGTAATAGACCCCAGTGCTGGGTCCCTGCGTCCAACGATCAGATCTACCAGGCAACGCCGATCCTTCTCCTCACCTGTAAGTATATAGCGATCAGCGGTAATGTCGACGCTAGCACCTGACAATACTATACGACGGCGAGAAGAACGCCCTACCGGCGAAACCCGCTCAACAAGGTGAACGCCCCTCAAGCTTATGCGCCCTGCTGCCCTCACGCATATTCCCCGTGTCTTGCGCGTGTACGGCGGTTCATAACGGCACAGCCAAATCCGATAGCTAACGTAGCGCAAAGCCAGGCGAAGACATAGATACACGAAGCGTCCGTGCTATCATACGTATGAAACCAGCCGCTTCGCGCAAATTGCGATAGGTGCAAGATTGGATTCCACAACACATACCCCGCATACTCCCCGGGGACCTGCTCGCTTACAAAGAATAGACCAGAGACTGTCGCCGTCATTCTAAGAACTATTACGTAAATTTTTCTGAGACCTGGATAATATATGGAAAAGTGGTATGCAATTAAACCGCTACCAAGCCCTAGAGCGGCAGTCGCCACGAGTGCTCCCGTAACGATCAGCGGATTTTCGGGCAGGCTGGTCATCCCGGCCGAGATACAGCCACCAAGCATGACAATCCCAACGCAGCCATTAACGATCAGTCCTTTGAGCGAACTACCCACTATCACATCGAATCGTGAAATTTCAGGATGATCCATCAAACGCACCAAGGCGCCTGGGCCGGTTAGCGCTGCTAAAAAGGTCGCACGGAAGGTAAGCCAGACCGTGACGCCAATAATCGCGAATGGAAAGGCTGGCATGTCGAACACGTCTCCGCCGTGAAAGAGAAGTGTAGCAAACGTAATCAGGACCACGTGGAGGAGAGGCTCAAAAAGCCACCAGAACATACCGAGCCGATCACTATTCATATCAGTATGGAATCTTAACCCCCATAACGCAGACCAAACAACCAATGCAGGCGCGCGGCGTGGCGGACGCGGCGCTTCCACGGCGCCCCCAGTGCCACCGATCGATTGTATGAGGATTGCGTCGGCGCGCGAACTGCCAACACTAGTACGACCCTTGCGAGCCAGCGACTCAGCTATTTTCTTTCGACGCCCCGATTCAAAAGCAAGGACCTCAATCTCACGCCGGAGACGCTCGACAGTTCCATTGGCTTGCTCCACATATCTGTTATATATCGCGATCCGCGCAGATGCTTCGGCCTCCATGGAGAGCGTTGATACATCCAAGACGGCAGGCTCCTGCACTTCCGGACTCATCCGTTCCTGACATTATTCGCGGATATACTTCTCGGGCGCTGCGCAGGAGTGAGCCTTGCACCAGCATATTTGATGATGCGCATCATGGCCAAATCTTGTGGGTTGTTCTTGAGAACGGTCATTGCCCGGTGAAGCGCCTGACCATATTCCCCGCGCTCATGATGTAGTTTTGCCTTCACCCCATTAGCCATCGAGTGTTCAGGGTCGATCAGCAACAGATTCTCAGCGATAGCCTCTGCCCGTCCATAGTCCTTTGTGCGGAGAAAAAAGCGCATAGCGGTGCCACTCACCTCAACGTCAGCGACATTGACGATACTGTCCCACAAGGCCTCAACCTGGGAAGCCGCCCCGGCTCGTATGGCCCTCTGGACGCCTCGATTAAGCTGTTTGATGGCACCCGAACGCAGTTTATCTGCGGTAACGTCGCCTTCATTTTGCGCCAGCACTAGGTCAGCGAAGGCAACAACAGCCACGTAGTTCCCTGCCGTGGACGCGGCTTTCAGGCCTATTCTGCTCGCGCGATGCACGAGCACAGCATTCTTATCGGTTTTGCTACCATCGAGCCGACGCAGATCATCCGCTTGCTCCTCTAGTGAGCGCGATGCAGACGAGGCAACGACGAATTGGGCCGAAAGCCTAGGTTGTGTCAAATCGGCATTAGGAAGCCGCGCCAGCGAAACATAGGCGGAAGCAAGGTCGCCCGTGTCCAGGCATGCGGCTGCGTGCAATCGCAAGGCCTCGGCATTTCGCGGGTCTTCTTCGAGCACCTTCTCCGCGGCCTTCCTTAGCTCGGTCCCCGAAAGCTTACGGGCGGCAACGAGGTCTTTCTCGAACAGGCGGGCTAGACCGCTCCGGGCGGACGCATCGTCGGAAGCGATGTCGAGAATACAATGGCAAAGAAGAGCCCGACGAGCGCGCCTTTCATCAATGCCACCATCGATATTGCGCAGCATGGCATGACACCGGCGGACCGTCGGGGCGGCAAAATCAGCAGCAAGCATTCCTTCTCGCAGGATCATATCGCGCAACACAAATACCGCGTCAAGTCGGAGAAGAAGACCAACCACCGATGCCAATATCGCCCGATCGAGAAGGCCAGCTTGCTTGACTGCAGTACAAAGTATGTCAATGTTGTTGCGCGAAATGCCAATACGCGCAATGGCCGCAAGGGCGGGCTTGTCCTTGGGTCGCTCAGAAAGAATATCCATATAAATTTTTGTCGCGCCTTCATGATCGCCGGTACGGGCCATGTCCCGCGCCGATATCATGCGATGGTCTCCGCGCCCTGGGCTCGCTTCGCGTCGGGCAACACCCAATGCCACATCGGATACAGGGAGCTCAGGCGTATTCAGGCGCGCCGGCATCCTACGGTTCCGCACCTTTTTCTGGCTCTCCGGCGCGTGCTTACCTATTTTATTTGACATGGAATGGCCTTTTGTCCGGGACTTAGGGCGGTTCTGCATTCTACGTGGACCTGTCTAAATTCGCCATATCGCCTACCGTCTTGGCCTCCCTAGGAGCATTTCTTCCCGTGGTTTCGGGGTACAGCGAAGCAAGATGTCTTGAGGCTGTCTCGGCGAGACCCTCGATACGCTCGGATGAGAGACTGTCAAATCCGACATTGCGCCATTGGCCTGCTATCTCGGAAAGCAATTGCGTAAGTTCTGGTGCATCAGGGATATGCCCAATCGCGAACAGAACGGCGTCGAACAAGTCGCCGTCGATCCTTTTGCTTGAGAGGAGCGGTAGCGTCGTTACGAGAAGGTCGAATGTGCCGGTGACAGACTCCCCCTGAGCGACGGTGGACGCAACCAGCGTACGCAATCCTTGAGCAAGGGCCTTTGAGAAGTCGACTGCTACTTCGTCGGTTGGCGACAATTGGATGGCAATCGCAATGAGTTCGACGAGACGCTGTTCGTCTAGCGGCCCACGGAGGGCCGCAGCGATCATTCGCGACAATCGGCTAGCCAGAATAACTTGAGTTGCCGTCGGCACGCGGTCCCGATCCAGCGAGCCTAGCCACTTTGCAGCCATTCCGAGGTCACCCTTGCGCAGGCACGTCGTGACCTTCGTCAGGATTTCCGATTCCAGCGCTTCCCCTTGTTTTGGCTCTCCATCCGTCATTCAGTCGCGCCCATATCGGTCGCCCCTGCCAAGGCAATTCTCAAAGCTGTGTCCCAATCCTCTATCGTGTCAATGTCAATTGCCTCAGATGCAGGGACAAGTGTGCCGGCGCAACGGGAAAGTATAAACGCCTGGCGTTCGACGAAGGCATTCCGTTCCACCGAGTAAGCCGCTCCTGTGATCACATGCGTCGGATTATCGAAATCTTCAGCCCTCTTCATACTCACGATATTGAATTGACCTTCAGGATCTTTGGTCGGGAAAGTTAGGCCTGTCGAGATATCGGTGATACGCCGCATGCCGTTTGATTTCAGCGTGGGCGCCCATCCAGTTAAAGGGTCACGTTCACCAATGGCGCAAGCTGTAATGGCGGAGCCGGCAAAGCCACAAGACACCGATCTGATCACACTCGCGACGGATGCAACGGATGCAAGTGGCGAAGTGGGTTGTAGAAGACTGACAATGTCCATCCGCCCAAATCGCATTTCGGCATTCAAAAGTGCATGAACGGCGGCATCGAACGATGTGGCGGTTGACGTCGCCAGATGCATAGGACGCTCGATCACCTCGATACCTTCGGGCGCCAGGTAGATGACTTCGGGGTCATCGGTCGAGACCACGACATGATCGAGATGGCCCAGGTTGATTAGAGCGAGCGCGCGTTCGTAGGTCCAAGTTATTATTGGTTTGCCTGCGAACTCGCGGGTATTCTTGCCTGGAAGACGGACAGAGCCGGCCCGCGCAAGTATGATTCCGATACGTCTGGTCAAGCGATTGCCGCCAGTTGTGTCAACAGAATATCATTGGCGCCTTCGGTTTTGGCTAGAGCGTCGGACAAAACGGCATGCACTTTGTCGATCTGTCGACCGGTTATGTTGGTCGAACACGGGAGAGGTAGAACTCTTCGCCATAGGGCGTCCGCCACGGGGTAGAGATCGTTGACCAAGAGACCTGCCTGCTTCAAAGAGTTGAGAAGCGGAGCATAGGCCTCTTGGAGGTGCATCGGTTTCCAAAAGAGTCGAACGCCAACACCACGAGAGTTGAGCACGGAAACGATACCTCGAATATCTGTTTCAGGCCGTAAGATTACACCGGAAAACCAATCTCCGCGCTCCGCCAAGCGGTGTCGCGGAAATACGTCCAGACCGTGCTTCTGCGCAAAAAGATCGTGCCGCGCTCGTATTCTCGCCTTGGCCGCGATGAAACTATCTAGGCGTGCAATCTGCGCTCGCCCGAGAGCCGCTTCGATATTGGTCATCCGCTCGTTGAAAGCGGGCCTATCATGATCATAATTGACTCCCAACCGCCCAGTCGACGCCAAGCTCCTTGCCGCTGCGACAACATCGTCATCACCCACGATCGCCCCGCCGCCCCCCGTGGTCATGGTCTTGTTGCCATTAAAGGAAAAGGCGGTTGCGTCGGCGAGCCCTCCGATTGGCCGCCCATCAAAGGTCGACCCGATTGCCGCGGCGGCATCGGCAACAACCCGGATTCCATGACGTTCTGCGAACACCTTGACATCAGTCATGTCGATCGGGTTACCCATTGGGTACACAACTATAATTGCCCTCGGTTTGGGCAAGCCAACCGCAACCAGTCGGCTGACCATCTGTTCCGCTTGGTTTACATCAATTGCCCAAGTTGCCGGGTCGATGTCCACGAAGATCGGGTCAGCTCCTGCTGAGTGAATCGCATTGGCGGTAGCAATGAAAGTGTATGTTGGACATAGAACCAGATCGCCACGGCCGATCCCCAAGGCCCTCAACGCGATCATGAGGGCGGCAGTTCCGGAGGCAACCGCTACCGCAGAGGTGGTGCCGCTAGCAGCAGCCACAGCTTGCTCGAACGCAGGAACATCGGGGCCAACGGAAGACACCCAACCATCGGTGATTGCGGCATTGACAGAAGCGATTTCCTCGGGACCAATATTAGGTACAGCCAGCGGGATAGTCGAGACGGTTTGCATCGTCAGACTTCGTAGCGGCCAGGGTTGTAGAGAGCGAGATTAGCGGGATCGCGGAACCAGGCGATCGTTTCTTCCAAACCCCGCTCAAAGCCGTCAAGACCAGCGTAGGTCGGCCTCCAACCTGCCCGGGTAAGCGCAAGACCATTGTCGCCCCAGAGGCGCTCGACCTCACTTGCTTCTGGGCGCAGGCGAGCCGTGTCAATTTCGATCGCAACCTCTACACCCATCTTGCGGGCGATCAGTTTCACCGCATCACCGACCGATATCTCATAGTTTGATGCGAGATTGGTCACATGCCCGATCGGTTTCGCCGATTTGGCGAGCGCTATGAAACCAGAAACTGTATCTTTTACATAATTGAAGTCTCGCGTCGGACGCGTATCCCCGAGCTTGATCGAAGTGATCCCAGCAGCAATTTGCGTGATGATCGTCGGCAAAACGGCTCGAGCCGACTGCCTAGGACCGTATGTATTAAACGGGCGAACCACCGAAACTGGCGTGTTGAAACTCTTATGGTATGAAAGCGCTATCATATCTGCCCCAATTTTCGAGGCTGAATACGGACTCTGCGCCTGCAGCGGATGGTCCTCCGTTATCGGAACCGCACGTGCAGTGCCATAAACCTCACTAGTCGACGTGACGATACAACGTTCAACAGAATTAGACCGCGCCGCTTCAACAACGTTGGTGGTCCCGCCAACGTTAGTCTCCACATACGCCTGTGGAGCTACGTACGAATAGGGTATGGCGATCAGCGCGGCGAGATGGAAGACCATGTCGACATCCTTCGTGATCGTGTTCACAAAGAATGGGTCGCGGATGTCGCCCGGACGGTTATCAATCGCCTCGCGGATGTCACGATCAGCATGTTCAAGCCACCCTTTCGTACCAAGTGAATTGTACATTGTGAGGGCCCGGACATTAGCACCTTGGCGAACAAGCTCCTCGGTGAGATGCGAACCGATGAATCCGTCCGCGCCAGTCACCAGAACTGTTTTGCCCGAAATTGTTGAAATGTCGTCTATGTGCATAGTGCAGCCTTAGTCTCCTTGAGTACCATGACCTTGGCGCTATCAATGGATAGCTCATGACGATGGTGGCCGGCCTCGACTTTAGTTCGAGCCCGCTCGAGATCAGGCGGGGTTCCGACGTCAATCCAGTCCTCGATCAACGGAAACGCGCCGACTCGAAAGCCGAGTGGAATTAGAGTTTCGATCAGTGACGGCATGTCGACTTTGCCGGCCGGGACATGCTCCAGAACCGACGGTGACAGGACGTAGATTGCGACGTTGATTTGGTGGATGATTTTTGGCTTCTCGCGAATTCGGGAGATAAGTCCGTCGACCTGATCAATGACGCCAAATTGCATCTGGATAGGATAGGGACGGACGCTAACGGTGATGTCATAACCTGCCGCGTTGTGGAACTCGATAAGGCGCCCGAACTGCGCAGTGGTTACGACATCGCCGTTGACAACGAGGAGGGGGTGTTTGATCTCGCGAGGTAGAAGCGAAAGGCAGCCTGCCGTGCCAAACGGTGTAGTTTCCTTGAGATAGCGAACGCGAGCACCGAAAGAAGATCCATCGCCAAAATGACTCTTAACCACATCCCCTTCGAAGAAGAGCGACACGAAAATATCACTGATGCCATTGTCTACCAAATTGTCGAGCAAATGCTCGGCAATGGGTTTACCGCCAACATCCAGCATTGGCTTAGGTGTGGTCTTTGTCAGATCGCCGAGCCTGCGACCGAAGCCGCCTGCCATTATTAGTCCGTGCGCGTCGAGCTTTGTGGCGCTTGGCATGCGAATCTCTGTGTGCACAATACGCTGCCCAGGCTCTTCATATTTCGCCTCGATCTGTGGGAAGCGGCTTTTAAGAGCCATGCGCGCAGGCGTTCGGCATTTGCGCTCTATCTCGTCATAAGAAGATAGCAAGAGCTCGATGCAGGTTTGATCATCAATGCCAAGCGCGAGCAGACGGCGCCACTCATGATGGCGGATTTCGGCTTGCAGACATTGCTCTTCGTCGACGACAAAGATGTTTTCGAAAGTCGTCTCGGCGAAAAAAGCGGTTACACTCGAAGCTTTCTGATCAGCCCGTACAACACCAAGCATAAGATTCCCCATAACATCTACTGGTCGATCGCACAGATCCCATATGGGCTTAGGTATACTTGCCAACAATACTTCACTATTCAAGACACATGTATTACTACACGACTACAATATTCGTCACTATCCGCATCTTATTACAAATCTCTAATATTATGGCGTTATCAAAAAGTCATTGTCACGTTTAGCCTTCGCCATCATTCGCTGCAATGCTTGTCGTTCTCTTTTGTGCCGGGGTTATGGCAATCCATATTTGCTGAGTCAAGCTCATTTCGAACAAGAGAATGATAGGGTTGTATGCCGTCTAAATTGTAATTACGGCATTACTGATCCCATCAAAAAACAACCGAGAACGGGGTCGGGATTACAATTGCGTTTACACGGCCTCGTTACTCCGATTCTTGATATCCGTTTCGGGCAACTCAAGGGGGTTATTGATGGCTGCGGTTATCGAGGAAGGCTTTCACACGACCGGTTGGGGCGGTGTCGAGTCGCCGGTTCAGACGCTTGCCGAGGACTCCCAAGAAGCCGAAACCGGGATCGCTCGGAGCCGCGGCGCCCTCCCATGGCAGGATCTATCCAGCGACTGTCGAGGCTAGCCCTTGCCGAGCAACCTAGCTGTCAAAAAGCAATAGTAACCGCAGGTTGCAGTCATGAAATTATCCGAGAAAAAGGAGCTAGCAGCTTTCGTCCGATACGAGGCCGGAAGGCGGCAGTATTCCCCTAGATCGGGTGAAATGAAGATGTGGTCATGCGACAAAATGCCATCATCGGTGTCAGTGCCTCAGTTCGAGATTTCCCGACCGGAGCAAGGGCGAAGCCTACACCTACATGGCGCACCTCGAAGCCATCGATCAATTTGGACAACTTGGGCGTCAAAAAGAAACAATGCCAAATCTGACACTTAAGATGGGAACAGAACCGGCGGGCGAGCGATTTCTCAGCAATAATCCGGGCGACCGACGAGCGCACTGGCGAAGAGAATGGCCCGCAATCTTTGCCATGCTGTCAAGTTGGCAGGAACATATTCTTCGTTAAGAGTGTTGGGTTCATCCCTAGATCAGCGTGACCGAGTAGGCAGGCGAGAACTTCTGTTACGCTCCTGTACTAGATCTGTGACCGATCTGATATACGAAAGCAGTATGCCCGGTCGAATGCTTTTTACATTCATCAGACCACTCAAGTGCCCGAGGATCAAAGACGCGCTTGAGACAAAATGTGCTGTACTTACCATCGTCAAGTGAATCGCTCACTTATCGACTTGGAGCCGCTTGATCAACTCGCGATCTTCCCGTATGTCCTCCGATGACGACGGGTGCGTTTAAATCGTGTTTGTGCGGCTGATTCATGACGTCGACGTAGAAGAATGGATACCCTGAATCAATGTTGCTAAAAATCGCAATTCGGCCTTTCGCATGATCGCCCGGCGGACTCTGATTTTTGGACTTTTCTTTGCAACGGGGGGCTGCGCTTCTCTCCCCGCGTCCGGACCAAATGCGTCGACAATAGACCCGAAGGGACGCCGCGCAAACCAAGGCTATCAAGTAATCGACCTTGACGCTGACGTGGCTTCGATCCTTGAGCGCCTATCGGGCTCCTCCTTGGCAGATGGGTTTGGCAGCCACCCAGGGGCTCCTTCGCAACAACTCGGGATCGGCGACACCCTCTCCGTCACCGTATTCGAGGCGGGCCCAGGTGGTTTGTTCACCGCGCAGACCGACGGGCCGTTTGCGGCGGGTGGGCACCAGACCGTGATCCCTAACCAGACCATTGACCGAGACGGATCGATAACCATTCCTTATGCTGGAACAGTACGAGCTGCAGGTCGCACGCCAAAGGCGGTTGCCGCGGACATCCAGAAAAAGCTTGGTCCTCGCGCGCTTGAGCCGCAAGTTATGGTTTCCCTCACCAACAATGCAGCGGCCACAGCGTCGGTGCTCGGTGAAGTTACGAGTGGAGGCAAGGTCAATCTTGGTATCCGTGGCGAACGAATTCTGGACGTCATCGCTGCGGCAGGAGGGATCAAGGCTCCGGAGCAAGAAGTAATCGTCCGTCTGATGCGTGGCCAGCGCACGGCCTCTGTCGCTCTACACACGATAATCTCGCGACCCAGCGAGAATATCTATGTGCAACCGCAAGACACCATTCTTGTGATCCGGCAACGCGTCGCTTTTACGGCGTTAGGCGCCGTGATCCGCCAAGGCACGCTGCCGATTCCGTCTAATGATTTCACTTTGTCGGAAGCCTTGGGAGCTGCAGGAGGGCTAAATGACAGTCGCGCAGACCAGTCGGGCGTCTTTCTTTTTCGCTTCGAACGCCCCGAACTTGTTCGGGCGCTCGGCAATCGCATCGATCCCTCCGTCATCGGTTGGGATATCATGGGCAATGCGCGGGGAAACGCGCAATCCCTTGATTACGTTTTCCCAATAGTCTACCGCGTTCGTTTGTCGGATCCCGCCTCGCTGTTGGTCATGAGCCGAGTACGCATTCTGGATCGAGATATCCTCTATGTGGCCAACGCTCCTTCGGTCGAGATCGACAAGTTCCTCGGCCTTGTCAGCCAAACTTACGGCATCATTCGGGGGCCGATTTCGATCGCTCAGATGGCTGGCTGATACATTGACGAATACAGCAAACAGCCAAAGGTCTTCCCGCGGGCCTTCGCTGCCCTGGCGCAGTGGCGCGAACATTCTTGCGGGCTCCAGAGCGCTTTCACGCGATACGCAAATAGGTTTGCTGCTAGACGCTCGCCTCGTCCAGAGGACCGGTGATGCCCGAGGGTTCGAAGGTGGCTGTGGCTGGGGTCGAAATCCGCGTAATGAACCGATAAGCACCCTGTGTGCGATGCGCGGACTTCCCTTCTTGTTCCTCGAGGATCCTTATTTTCGCTCTTGGGGGCTTTCGAAACAGTCCTACGCTACGCCTTCGGTGGGCGTTATGATTGATGCCAATCAACCAGCTTATGACTGTAGCGGAGCGGGATCTGCCGCCGAACGGTTGATGGTGACCCGCATTGGCGACCAAGGAGACCGGCCGAAAACGGATTTGCGGGACTTAATAATCGGGGCGCGGCTAAGCAAGTATAATCTCCCCTCCAACTCACTAGGACCCATCCGACAGCAAGGCCGAATTAGAATAGGGATCATCGACCAAGTTAAACATGACCGTTCTCTCTTGCACGGTGGCGGCAGCGATAGTGCTGTGATTGCCATGACCAAATACGCCATCAACCGGTCGCTCAGCGAGGATGCCGAGCTCGTATTCAGAACCCACCCAGACGTTGCCGCTGGAAGGGGCCATTCGGCGCTCGCTTCCATCTTGCCGCGTATGTGCGCGGCATACGGAATACATATCAAAACGTCGGATCGCTCCTCGGCGCCCATCTTCTTCGATGAGATTGACGAGGTTCTAACGCTCACCAGCAGTGCGGGCTTCGAGGCCCTAGTACGGGGTATTCCGGTTACATGCTTCGGTGCGCCATTCTATGCGGGTTTCGGCCTGACAACCGATCTCGCGTGTTCTGCGGATGCTGTCGCGGCGCTGGGGCGGCGGGCCTGCGACCCGCCGCAATCCGAGGATGAAATCCTGCGACGGACGGACATTGTCGTCTCCGTTGCGCTAGAGGACATGACCCTGTGGTGGGATCCAGTGAAGCGCCAGCGCTGCGATGCGCTTCAAGCCCTGCATCGACTTGCCTCTTGGGCTGCGGCAGAACGTTTCGATGACAAGCCCATCACAATCTACGGAACTGGCAGGTGGAAACGGGCAGCCGTCCGAGCGATGGCAGCCCATCCTGGGGCTTCTGTGTCGTTCTCTATGCGACTTCGCCCTCGGGCACTCAACAGCTGCCGAAATAGCCTGATCTGGGGTGCCTTCGGAAAGGACTTAGATGGCGAGCAAGGTTATATAAGCGTCGAAGACGGTTTCATTCGGTCGGTGGGTCTGGGAGCCGCCCTCGTGAGTCCCGCATCGCTCGTCTTTGATCCCATTGGGCTTTACTATGACGCGTCACGGCCTAGCCGCATTGAGACCCTCATCGAATCGGGCCAGGGACTGACGGACACGCTGGTGGACCGCGCCGCGAGGCTTCGTGAGCGAATAGTAGGGTCTGCGATCGAGAAATACAATGTCGACGATGGCACCCGACCCGTCATGGACGATTGTGTGCATCTTGTAATAGGTCAAGTCGTCGATGACCAATCTGTGTTGATGGGCGGTGCCCTCACGCGACCCGGCGATCAGCTCGTGAAATTGGTCCGAGCGCTTCATCCGAGCGCTAAGATCGCGTACCGTGCCCACCCTGACGTCGCGGCGGGTCTAAGGAACGGTGATCGTACGAGCTTACATGCCGATATTCAATCTACGGGCGGTTCGCTCTCTAGTTGGCTGACAACGACGGAGCGGATACACGTTGCAACTTCGCTCGCCGGGTTTGAGGCCTTGATGCGTGAGGTACCAGTTTCGACCTATGGAATGCCCTTCTATGCTGGTTGGGGCCTAACTCATGACTGCCTTTCCTGTCCGAGAAGGACGCGGCGTCCTACGCTTGACGAAATGGTGGCTGCAGCGCTGATCCTGTACCCTCGCTACCGTAGTATCAAAAGCGGACTGCGTTGCGAGGTTGAAGACGTCCTAGATGAGATCGAAGCGATCCGTGCAGGTGTGCTAGCGCCGGCACGACTTAACCAATTTGCAGCTCCATTGCTGAAGATCATGGCGGGGCTTGCCAAACGGTCTGGTATGCGTTTTTGAACGTGTTAAAGCGATATTTTTGAGGCTCCTCTTCGAAATATCGAAGATGCGGATACTAATTTATCTCGTCAGCCGGAGCTCTTCAACTTTACATGTGATATGATATTACTGTACATACAAAATTCCGTGCTTTTAGCTTATTTCAGACGCTAAGATAAAAATTAATTGACACATCCGCCATGGTTCATCTCTAGCCAGAGACCGCGGCTGAATGGCCACGCCACAGCCCAAGAAATAGGCGATGCGGTAGCCGTCGGCCCCGAAAAAGCGTACGATTGCGCGGTGTTAAATCAACTGCGCGTATGGATGATGGTGGCGGTCATAACCGCCCTGTCGGCGACGGCACAAGCGCAGGATTGGGGTCAAGTCGTCAATGTCTCTGCCACCATGGGTATCAGTGGCAACCGGCTTTGCTACGGCGAGGGAAGCCGGGGCGACATCGGATGCCCGGCGGACGCGCCGGTTATTAGCGGCTCGACCATTACCGGCACGTTTGTGGGGAACGGCTCCGGCCTAACTGGCGTGACGGCCGCCACCGCTGATCGCATCGTCTCCGGCACTACCAACGTCACCGTCAACAATAGCGCCAGCACCATCTTCACCAATGGTGGCAGCCAAACCATGGTCATCCAGAGCAACGGTTATGTCGGCATCGGAACGGCCGCCCCGACGTCCCAATTGCAGTTCAATGCCGTCGGGCTTCAACCTTTCTATTTCACCCGCACGGGGTTCCCAACCAAGTTTGGGATACGCGTTACCACCAATGGCACCCAGGACGCCTTCTCATTCGGCTCGTTTAACTACCCCAACAGTTTAGTCATCACTTCCGACTCCACCGTCGGCATTGGCGCAACGCTTCCCAGCACCACCCTAGACGTCAACGGCTCCATCCGCATGGGTATGGAAACCTCCACCACTCTCAACACCTGCGATACCGGCCGCAAGGGCGCTATCCGCTACAACGGCAACACCTTCCAGGTCTGCTACGGTACCGGCGGCTGGGCCAACCTTGCCGACACTTCTTCGACCGTTGCCACGGCCGACCGCATCACTTCTGGTACCGCCCAGGTCATCGCCAACGGTACCACCAACAGCATCAGCATCACCGAATCCGGCGTCACCACCGGCTACTACTACAACGGCGTCTGGGTGGCGGGTGGGGTGAGTGCGACTGGCCGCGTCTCCGCCACATCGGCATATCTCTCAGGAAATCTCGGTATCGGGGTGCCCTCATCAAATTACGCTATTGATGTATCGACAAGCGCAAGCACGAATGATGGATTGAGGATACGTCTTTGGAACGCCACAAGTAATAACATTCTGATTGCTTATTCAGGTGCAATTCTGACGCACAATTGGTACGTTACAAACGGTAATAATGCCGTCATGGCACTATGGGGAAATAACGTAGAAAATATCCGCCTAAATACCGCCACCGGAGCGAATAGCTGGATCTCTAACGGCGGAAATCTTGGAATAGGCAGCAATGCACCCTCCACCACCCTCCACGTCAACGGCTCTATCCGTATCGCGCAGGAAACCTCCACCACGCTCAATACCTGCGACACCAACCGCTCCGGCGCCATCCGCTACACTGGCGGTACCTTCCAGGTCTGCTACGGCACCGGCGGCTGGGCCAACCTTGCCGACGCCTCCTCCACCGTCGCCACCGCCGACCGCATTACTTCCGGCACCGCCCAAGTCATCGCCAATGGCGCTAGTGGCTATGTCTCTCTCACCAGCGGCGCTTCCACGTGGGGCTATCTCGGCGTCAGTCAGACCTATTTGGGCGCCACCAATTTCGGCGGCAAGGTAGGCATAGGGACCATCACCCCCGCAGCCGCTCTGGAAGTCTCCGGCACCGTTTCCGCGACCGTCCTGCAGCTTGCGGATGGCCCTGCCCTCACCTGCGGCCCAGGCGTCTACGGCACCATGAAAATGGTCAACGGCCGCCCCTATTACTGCCGTCAGTAGAAAAGTTGGAAGGAGGCTTGCTGCTTATTCTGTGAACAAGCGGCTTCTGGCTTGCCGACCACGTCGCGGAAAAGTAAAGAGGCGCCAGAGGCAATCCAACGTTACTCGCTCATGGGTGTTTTATGCACGGCGGTGAAGAATTGAGAAAAAGGCGACGTCGGCGCGTTCTCAAAGGAGCGACGATTCTGACAGGTATCTCAAATTCAGAAGTCAAGTGCACTGTCAGAAACATGCATTCCGAAGGCGCGGAGCTGCAGGTGTCAATGGAAGATCGCGTTCCGGATGAATTCCTTCTCTACATCCCGACTGACGGCATAGGTTATAAGACAGTGGTTAAGTGGAAACGAGCAGATAATATCGGCGTGTTGTTCTTGGGATCAGAACCCACGCCAATTTGGCATTACGGCTAGCCGCGACTGCAAAATAACAAATCGAACAATTGTAGTAACCGGATCGCAAGAGCGGTTTGTCATTCGGTTGACACGGAACGAAACGCAAAGTGACTTTTACGGCAGGCCGGCAATCCTCAGATGGGGCCGGGATGCAGGGAATTGGGAGCAATGGCCATGTGCGGTATCGTTGGGATTGTCGGCCATTCGCAGGTTGCGCCGCTCATCGTCGATGCGCTGAAGCGGCTCGAATATCGCGGCTATGACTCGGCCGGCGTCGCCACCATCGAGCATGGCCAGCTCGGCCGCCGCCGCGCCGAGGGCAAGCTGATCAATCTCGAGCGCCGGCTCAAGGATGAGCCGCTCGACGGCACGATCGGCATCGGCCACACGCGCTGGGCGACGCATGGCGTGCCCAACGAGACCAACGCGCACCCGCATTTTTCCGATGGCGTCGCCATCGTGCACAACGGCATCATCGAAAACTTCGCCGAGCTGCGCGAGGAGCTGATCCGCGACGGCTATTCTTTCTCGTCGCAGACCGACACCGAGGTGGTGGCGCATCTGGTGGCGCGCGAACTGGCCAAGGGGTTGAAGCCGGTCGAGGCGGCGCACCAGGCGCTGAAGCGGCTGGAAGGCGCCTTTGCGCTGGCCATCATGTTCAGGGGCGACGAAGACCTGATCGTCGGCGCCCGCAATGGCCCGCCGCTGGCCGTCGGCCATGGCGACGGCGAGATGTTTTTGGGCTCCGACGCCATCGCGCTCGCCCCGTTCACAAATTCGATCACCTATCTGGAAGACGGCGACTGGGCGGTGGTGCGCCGCGACGGGGTCAGCATTTTCGACATGGACGGCAAAAAGGTCGAGCGCAAGCGCCAGCAGTCGCTCTCTACCAGCTTCATGGTCGACAAGGGCAACCGGCGCCATTTCATGGAAAAGGAAATCCATGAACAGCCGGAAGTGATCTCGCACACGCTGGCGCATTATGTGGATTTCGTCGGCGGGGTCTCGAAGCCGCTCGACCTGCCATTCGACTTTGCCAAGATCGGCCGGCTGGCGATCTCAGCCTGCGGCACCGCCTATCTCGCCGGGCTGATCAGCAAATACTGGTTCGAGCGCTATGCGCGGTTRCCAGTCGACATCGATGTCGCCTCGGAATTCCGCTATCGCGAGATGCCGCTGTCGGCGAATGACGCCGCCTTCTTCATCTCGCAATCGGGCGAAACCGCCGACACGCTGGCGTCGCTGCGCTATTGCCGCAAGGCGGGGATGAAGATCGGCGCGATCGTCAATGTGCGTGAATCGACGATGGCGCGCGAATCCGATGTGGTGCTGCCGACGCTTGCCGGCCCAGAGATCGGCGTCGCTTCGACCAAGGCCTTCACCTGCCAATTGTCGGTGCTTGCATCGCTTGCCGTGCGCGCCGGCGTGGCGCGCGGCACGATCTCGAAGGAGCAGGAGAAAACTCTGGTGCGTGCGCTTTCGGAAGCGCCGCGCTATGCCAACCAGGTGCTTAAACTCGAAGCGCAGATCGAAAGGATCGCGCACGAACTGTCGCGCTACTCCGATGTGCTCTATCTCGGCCGCGACACCAATTTTCCGCTGGCCATGGAAGGCGCGCTCAAGCTCAAGGAAATCTCCTATATCCACGCCGAGGGTTATGCCGCCGGCGAATTGAAACATGGGCCGATTGCCCTGATCGACGAGAACATGCCGGTCATCGTCATCGCCCCGCACGATCGCATTTTCGAAAAAACTGTGTCGAACATGCAGGAAGTGGCGGCGCGCGGCGGCAAGATCATCCTGATCACCGACAGCAAGGGTGCGGCCCAGGCCAGCGTGAAGACGATGGAGACGATCATCCTGCCCGACGTGCCGGAAATCATCTCGCCGATCATCTACGCGCTGCCGATCCAGATGTTGGCCTATTTCGCCGCCGTGGTCATGGGCACCGATGTCGACCAGCCGCGCAATCTGGCGAAATCAGTGACGGTCGAATAGATTCTTTCAACCCAGCGTTCACTGCAGTCGTCATAACCGATGCAATCGTGCGCGAACAACATGGCCCCTGCCCCACACCGATCCGGCCCAAATATCGAGGTTCTCCAAGGGCTGGCATTGATCGCGCGCGATGTTGATGTGCTGGACTGGGTTGCTAATTGCGTCGGCCTCGCGAGCGGCCTCGCCGCCACGACGGCTCAGAAGGTCATACGCCTTCAGAGATATCAGAGAGATATGCCGTCTCGCCTGATCGGAAGCGAACCACTTTCATCGCCAGTGCTCGAATCAATTGTCTCCGCGCGCTTGGACACGCCGAGATAGACCATCAACACTACCGCGGCAAAATACCCCACCTGGAGAATGGTAGCTATGAATACCGCCCAACCGATCGTACGCCAGATCGAATCTGTTGCATAGTAAACCCAGCCAACGACCACCAGCAGGGCGATCGTTGCACCGACAAGAAACCTTGGAAAATACATATCGACAACCCCAATGCCGCGATCTCGAGAGGCTTGCGCCTGAAGCAGTACACCCGAACTCAGATATCCATGTTTCACGCGAACTTGCAAGCAAGCAGACCAGAGTTTAGTTGCCTTTTCTCGCAAGCATTTAACTCACGTTCTGACCTTGGCGAATACTCATCTAGTTCCTGTCTAGAGATCTCGAGGTTGGATGATTTGAGCGCCAAATCGATGCACAGCCGAACGTGACTGGCTTGGAAATTTAATTGCTACCGATGCCATTGCAGTCTTGCCTGCCGGTGTGCTTGATTCTTCTGTGACTGTCCACACCAGGGATATCGCTGCGTGTATTGCTTTGGCAGTCTACTACGGATTAGGTCCGTCTTGTGATGATACGCAAAACTCGCGAGCCGGAATCCTTTCATAAATATACTTCCACGTTTACGAGCTTTAAGTACGTGTCTGCAAAATGTTTTACGCTGGATGCCCGTCCAGCCTGCACATCTTAAGCTCGGCGGGGTTGTCCCTCAGCCGAGCTTCTTTTTTAGGCAACCGCCGCATAACATTACTGCGCGCAAGCGCCAAAAGGACGTTCCGTGTACGGTGTCGGTAAAGATGGCGGCGCTCACCGTTACCGCATTCGAGCGCGTTATCGAGGGGATTGAGCCAAACAATGAGGAACTGACCCGAAGCCTCTGGGATGCCGGTGACTACATCGACAGTTGGCTGGCTACAGACCTCATCGATAAGCTGCCGATGCCGCGCGACGAAGTTGCGTACTACGTCGATGTATTCCTGGTTCATCATGTCATCGGATTGGCAACCGAAGCGGACCGAGAGGCCGCTGAATCCCTGCCTTGAGCCTCGCCGCCTGCAACTGGGCCTGCCGGCGTTCCTGGCGGCAGCCCGATCAATACCGTGACCTTTACCGCCACCTCCTCAAGGGTGGCGGTAAGCCGGTTGATCTGCGATGCAGTTGCCGCCAGCTCCGGGCCGTAGCGGGTGATGAGATATTCCCGGTTCTGGCTGAGGGACTGAAGATGATTGGCGGTTTTCGCGCGAAGGCGCAGCCCCGCGTCGACTGTATGCGCCGACCGCGCCGCCAAGTCGTGCTGCATCTTGCGGATCTGATTGGGATTGTGCCCACGGTGGAGCAAAAGCGCCGTCAGGTAGAGTTCGATCGCGTGGATGGCGCACAGTCTGAACGGCGCTCGAGTAAGCGGCTTGCCGGATCGGCCGAGCTTAAGGAGCTCGGTTGCCGCCTTCCGGTACTCTTCAGCCAGTTTATGAATCTGCTTCGGGGAGGCGAGCTCCCCCGGATATTTGCCCTCTGTCATCGCCCCCAACGCAATATGGAATGTTACCCTTTGCGGTAATATGCATCCCACGCCAATCGAATATCCGCAAATGTCCATTCCCTGCGTCGACCGTAGGTGGGGCTCGGGCGGGTAAAGCACTGGTTTAGTCCTGTCTCCCTCTGGAACCGCATAAACCACGCCGTGGATTTGGGTTTGCCGGATGCCGTCGGCTGAATCCGGCGAATGAGCTCGCTATGCGCCCAATGGTCATTCGGGTTTGAAAGGGAGGCGGGATCGGACAGATAGCCGCGGAGCTTTTGTAGAGTCACGTCTTCGGGTGCCTGGTGGAGATCTGCGCGGAGCTCTGTGACGGCAAGTACGGCTCCCAGCCTCGCTGCTTCGGTCAGCATGTCGCGCAATTGGGTACTCGTCAGCACCAGCGCTTGCAAGGCATCCATGAACCATACTTTCCTTGCGGGGATTTTGCGACGGAGATTGCCCCCGACCATTGCCTCACACGCCGAAAATGACGTCTAGCTCTTGATGCCGAGCAAGGCGCCGAGCCTTTCAGTGACCGGACGCAAGGGGTCCACCAGGTGGAGATCGTAGATCATCGTCGTTCCGAGATTTCCTTTGTGATCGACGTAGTGTGATACCGCCTCATGCGAAACGCCTTGGGCAGTCAGCATCAATGAGATGGCAATCCGTTTGAGGTCGTAGAGCTGGAAATAGTCTGGTACGCCGGGCAAGGATTTGAATCTGTCCAACCCCTTCCGGAAGTTGTCACGGGGCCTGGTGGGATCCGAATGTGATGGGAAGAGCAACCTGCTTTCAGGCCAGCGAAGGCGCTGGGCCTGAACCATCCCGGCAACCCGGGGATGGATCGGCACCGAACGGTAGGCGTGTTCATAGATCGAGCGCGACAGTTTGATGCCTTTGGTGTTGTGCTTACGCCAGACGAGCTTCTCCAAATCAAAGTGGTCGAATTCAGCATTGGCCAGGTCACTGGGCCGCGCCATGGTCAGGAACAGGATGCCCATGAAATTGCAGAGCTCCTCCATCTGGTCGTTCGCGGTTGCCACCTGTCCCTTGACCAGAGCCATGTTCCGTTTGGCGAACCCTTCCAGGTGATCGATTTCAAGCGGTGCCTCGAACACCGGATAGAAGATGTGAGCTGCGATTTGGCGGATCTGCTCCGTTGAGTAGTCCCGGCGACGGCGTATAACCTTCCGGGCTCGGATTGGGGTGCAGGGGTTGCGCATGTCCACCAACTGCATACGGATGGCCCAGTTATAGAGCGCCAGAACGTGCCGCAGCGCGCTGTTGAACACGTATCCCGACGAAAATTGCTTCTGGAATTCCTCGATATTTAGCGGTTTGATCGAGGAAAGCGGCCGGTCGGCGAACATCGTCCCGAAATCTTTGTAACGACGCCGACTGTTGTGGCCGCGCTTGCTTTCCACCTTCGGCGTGGGCCGCAGCCAATGCGCCACAAAGATCGCGAAGTTGTAGCGGTAGCCAGCCGAGAGGCCGCTTACATGGCTTTCCCAATAGCGGTCGATCGCCTCACGGACCGTTAGAAGATGAGCACGGCGAGGGTCGGTTCGGTCGAAATCTGGATTATCCCCAGCCTCCAGGCGGCGTTGCCGTTGGCCGACCGCCAGCCGGGCAGATGATACGTTAAGGACGACGGTAGACCCGAGCACTGTTCGATAACGTTTGCCGTTGAACCTGTAGGCATGGACAAAGGCCTTGTGCCCCAACTCAGTCACCCGGAGTCCCAGGCCCGAAACCGAGTCACTTCGTATTCGACCGTCCACTCCAACGGGATAATCCCAGTAAATTTCCTGGCCTTTCCCCAAGGGGCAACTTGCAGTAAAAACAAGATCGTCAGTCAAAAACAGTTTAGGCATTTCATGTAACTTCCATGTAACCAATTTATAGCAAATGTTACATGGAAGGTGAAGTAATGATGTTGACTAGGTCAATAAAAATGACCAAAAAACAAATGATTACGAATTTCAATAATCTCGTATTATCGTACGGTTGGCGCTCCGAAGGAAGGGGTCATGCGTTCGAATCGCGTCGGGTGCGCCAAAGTTTTCAAATGGTTACATGGAAACCGATCCAGTCGATTCTTCCCATGTATCTTTCATGTAACCGATCTTTGGATCGGGACGATCATCCGGCATGAATAGTCATTGGAATGGGGCGGAGGGGCGGCTTGGGTTCTCGTCCGCGATCGTGCCACCCACTGCCCCCTCGCCCGATCTGTTTTGCGCGGCGCTTCCTCTCGACCAAGTATCGCCCTTTGGAGGAGAAGTGAAAAAAGAAGGAGGCACAGCCTTGAGCTCCGCCTCCCTCGTTTTTCCTACCTGACAATGTAACCCACGGGGCCAGTGCACAAATCACACACCGGCCTGTCAGAAATTTCCCTATCGCCTGTCAGAACATCTGGAGCGAGGTAGCATAGGTTTCAAGAACCCACCAAACAGCAAAGGAACCTTCTGACAATGCAACTCACCTTCAACCGCCTGCTCAGCCGCATGTCCTCCAACAAGGGCTATACGATTGACCAGACCATTCTGATCGTTGCGATCATCGCCATTCTGATTACCCTCGTGATCATCACCGTGGGCTGGCAGCTCATCAACCGCTCCAGCGGTACCAAGGCCGGTGCCCAGCTCAAGCAGGTTGAAGACGCCAACGGCCAGTTCTATTCCGCTCAGCACGTCTGGCCCAACGTGGCTCTTTCCGCTACCGGTACTCCCGGCAGCAACATGGCTGTGCTGGTTAACAACAGCATTCCCGCAGCTAGCTGGGCTTCCAATATCGACCAAACCGACCTGCGTAACATCCTCCCTGGCTTCCGCGTAACCGGCACCGGTACGGCTGCCGTGGTTTACCACGGCTTCGGTAGCGGTTCGTCTACCACCGGTATCATCACGCAGCAGGTCAACACCATGTCCACGGTGGGTACCGACAAATACATGGTCGTCCAGTTCGCCGACATCCCCCTGGCTGAAGCTAAGGAAGCCGACAAGTCCGTTGATGGCGCAGTTGATGCCACCAAGGGCCGCGTGGTCTACGGCACTGCAGCCTGCTTGAACGGCACCATCGGCGGCGCTGCTACGGTTCCCACCGCGCAGCCAACCGCCAACCTCGTGACCCTCTGCTACGCGGCCAACATCGTCAACTAGGCCTGAGGCAACTGACAAGCCGCCCCACCGGGCGGCTTGTTGCGCTCTTACTCCGCCATCCGCTACACTGGCGGTACCTTCCAGGTCTGCTACGGCACCGGCGGCTGGGCCAACCTTGCCGACGCCTCCTCCACCGTCGCCACCGCCGACCGCATTACTTCCGGCACCGCCCAGGTCATCGCCAATGGCGCTAGTGGCTATGTCTCTCTCACCAGCGGCGCTTCCACGTGGGGCTATCTCGGCGTCAGTCAGATCTCCGGCACCGTCTCAGCCACCGTACTGCACTTGGCGGACGGCCCCGCCATCACCTGCGGTCCATCCACCTACGGCACCATGAAAATGGTCAATGGCCATCCCTATTACTGCCGTCAGTAGAAAAGTTGGAATGAGGCTTGCTGCTTATTCTGTGAACAAGCGGCTTCTGGCTTGCCGACCACGTCGCGGAAAAGTAAAGAAGCACCAGAGGCAATCCAACGTTACTCGCTCATGGGTGTTTTATGCACGGCGGTGAAGAATTGAGAAAAAGGCGACGTCGGCGCGTTCTCAAGGGAGCGACGATTCTGACAGGTATCTCAAATTCAGAAGTCAAGTGCACTGTCAGAAACATGCATTCCGAAGGCGCGGAGCTGCAGGTGTCAATGGAAGCGCGCGTTCCGGATGAATTCCTTCTCTACATCCCGAATGACGGCATAGGATATAGGACAGTTGTTCGGTGGCGACGAGCAGACAAGCTCGGAGTAATGTTCTTAGGCACAGAGCCAAAGCCACACTGGCACTACGGTTGAGTCTAAGTTCTTGAATTTTGCATTATCTCCATTTCCGATCCGACAGTACAGCAGGATTCTTGTTGATCTCGCAACCTTCCGGCCGTTCACGAAGACGCGGCCTGTGGGAGTTCCATTTGTTTCGGATTTTGGTCATGGTCGGCGCGAGGAAGCTGGTCGATGGAACGTTTCAAAGTCGATGAGATGGACGGCTCAGAGATCGTCCATAGCGTGTCAGTCGCGGCTCAAAGCCATGTTCACGCTGTGGTGAAAGCGATTCCGCGACCGCTCAAGCCTGGTCGAGTACCCGGTAGGCCTTGGATACGGGTTACCGACCCCAATGGTACGTCCCGAGACTTTTCTGGCGGAGACTGAACCGACTTATGTCACTCCCCTCGCTCGCGGGCAGCTTGATCGTGTTCCTGTTGTGGTATGGAATGCTTATACTTGGAGAAATGGGAGGTGCCGACTTGTTCGAAGATGGGGAATCTGGCCGAAACAGAGATCGGACGTGTATCTTCTGGATCGTGGTAACCGTCTTCGCGATAGCATTCGCCACTTGGTGGACGGTGTAAGGCAGGCCGAAAACCCGCCGAGGTGGCCGCTGAGCGCACCTTTCCTACTGTAGGACGAAGAATTTGCGGGGTGGGCGGGAGCGCGAGGGTCGGGTCCAGGGGACCCTCGCCCGGCCTCGGCCGGACGCAAAAAAAGACCCGGGGCATCGCTGCCCCGGGCTTCATCTGGTCTTTATTCGGCGGCTATCGCCATCTCATCAGGACTTTCGCCCTCGGGCTTGACCGGCTTCCGCAACACAGCGGGAAACCAGCCCTTGCCGTCCAGTTCCTTCTCGGCCTGTAAGACGCCCTCGGGTTTGGGGCCGCGCTCGACCGCTTTCGCGGCATCTTCCGGGCATCCGGCCTCGCGCATCACGCCAGCAATATCGGCTTTCGACAGCCGCGTGAGGAACGCCGCTTCCGGTGCCCACCACAGGCCCATGTCCAGCCCGACCGCGTCGGCCATCAGGTCGGCTTGGGCTATGCGCTCCTTGCCGGTTTCGTGGCGGGCCACCACGGCGTTGAGGTTGGCGGCAGTGACCACTGCCAACAGGTCAAGCAGCGCTTGCTGCCGCTGCGCCATCAGCCACGGCCACAGGTCGACAGGGTTTCCGGGCAAGTGGTCTGCCCAGCCTTCTATAACCTCATTCCACCCCGTCAACGCACGGCAGGCGTCCGGCTCTTTGATGGAGGGCGCAAGGTTTCGGCGCTGGCCGGTGACCTCCACCGCTGGCTCAATACGGCCATGGTAGTCATAGAACACTCGGCTCACCAGCGCGTGCACGATGCCAACCAGCGCAACGTCGGGACGGTTCGAGAGCTCGACGCGCAGCGCTGCCGTGCGAATGGCGGTCAACTCCTCGGTCAGGGCTGCCGATATGCCCACGGCTTCCTCGTCGGGGCCTTCCTTCTCCCCGGCTTCGCTGGCCTCGTCGCTTTCGTTCTGGCCCTCATCTACGCCGCCGCTCTGCAACGCAGCGAGCGCCTTGCGGTCTAAGGCCTTCACCAATCCCGGTGTGACCTGCAACCTGTCGCCGTGAGAGATACCCACGACACAGCCCGCCAACACCATCTCACCGGCATCAAAGGCTTCCGCCGCGTTCTGGATGGCCTCGATGCGGCTTTCCAACGCCTGCAACTTGGCCTCGTCGGCCTCGATTTGCGGGTCGCCTTCGGCGTACGCATCAACGGCCTCAGCCAGTTTGTCGTACTCCAAGCCCAGCGCCGCCAGTTCGGCCTGTTCGGCCTCGGTCGGGTCGCGCCGCACCGCATGGATGCGCCCAAACCCGCCGCTGTGGATGAACGTGTTGTCGAGGCTGATTTCCACCCATTTCCAGCCCTGCATCCGCAACTCGTCGGCTACCGCCTCAAGCCGTTCGCTGGCAAGCTTCACCAGCAAGGGCCGGTCGGTCAGGAAAGTCTGCCCATCCTCGGCGAAAAGGTCGCGCAGCACCCCGCCCCCTGCGCCCTCATAAGCTTCGATGCCGACAAAGCGTGCCAGCCGGTCATTGCCCCGCACATGGGCACTGGTCAGGAACGAGCGGATGTTGGCCGGGTTGCGGCTCCAGCCATCCTGCTCAAACCAAGCCGCTTCCTGAGCGGTGTGGTCATCGCTGACGGCAAGGGCCTTGGCCTGCTCTAGCGTTAGTTCACCCGCGCGCATGACGTCGAGGATGCGTGGCGACAGATTGGCCAGTTTCAGCCGCTGGCGAACGGTAACAATGGACTTACCGAAGCGCGCCGCAATGTCTTCGGCGGCCATGCCCTGTTCGACAAGCTCGCGGTAGGCAATGACCTCGTCCACCGGGTGCATCGGCTCCCGCTGGTCGTTCTCCGCTAGCGAAATCTCTGTGTCGCTGCCCTCCTCGCGCAGGATGGCCCTGACCGGAAAATCCTTAGTCACTGCCACACCCTGCACGGTGCGGCCTTCCTCCAGCAGCAAACGCAACGCCCCCAGACGCCGCCCTCCGGCGACAACCTCGAACTTGTTGGCTCCCTTCGGTGCCTTGCGGGTCACAAGGTTATGGATGAGGCCGTGGGCCTCGATGCTGGCCGCCAATTCGGCCCTGCCTGCCTCGGAATTAACGCGGCGGACGTTGGCTTTGCTCGGCACCAGCTTGCCGAGCGGGATGGTGATTTCAGCGGTATTCATGGTCTTGCTCCTTTGATTGTCGTTTCAGGACAGCCCTTTCCCCAGCGGGTTCAGGCCATCCKGAACCCCTGCCTCGCGGCGAGCAGCGGGGAGAGAGGGGGCAAGCCCCGGGGGCGGAGGGGTGTCCCCGGTCTGCACGGAGCGTAGCGCAGGAAGATGGGGGATACCGCCCGCGGCGGCTTGCTGGGAGAGAGGGCCGCGCGCCTCTTTCCCCAGTACAGAGGAAACGTGCCGCCAGGCACATCCATATCGGCGTAGCCGTGCCGCTAGGGCGGCCCCAACATAGAAGGGCGTACAAGGCGGAAGCACCGAAATGTCCGCCAGCGGGACCAAGTCAGTTCGGTGCTGGAGAAAGTTCGTGGCCCTGAGACCGGTTCAACAGGGCGGCCGTAGGAGCATCAGCATAGCGCCGCCGCAGGCGGGATGCGGGACCGACCGCCCCCGGCGAAGGGCACCATATTCATCGTCGGACACCGCCAATCGACCCCTCGCAGATGTCCTCCAACGGGCAGAGGTCGGTTGGTAGTTCCCTTGGTTGACGGAGCGACTTGGTTCGCGTGGGCCGGCCTGGCGACCCTGCATATCGGCCCGCGACGCCCGACCGGCCCCGCGCAGAAAGGCAGCAAGATCGCAATAGTAAAGGTAAGTTACCCTATAACGGCATCAAACAACGCCCCTGTCGTGAATCTGTCATAGAGCGCACCTACAGGCAAACTCAGGCGTCCCGCGACTGACATTTCGGGGCAGCCAGTTGGGGTGTAAAAAATGCAAGACAGCTGCCTGCTTGGTCGCTGCACCTTTTGTCGTTGCGCGTTCCACTTCCCGCCGTACGACCAGCCGCGGCGAGGGTCGAGCCCGCGTGGCCCGCAGACAGATACATGACCAGATTTCAGAACCCGCCTGACGGGATTTCACAAGCGGCCCTGGCAAGCCTGGTGTCCGAGGCGGTGCAACAGGCATTGTTGCAGCATGGTGTCCTGCTGGACGCCGAGGCGCTCATTTCCGCCAGCGTGATTGCCGGGAGTCTGGTCGCCGCCCTGCCCTTCCTGTCGCAGGCACAGCGGCTCGCGATCGGCTCTTTCAAGGGCGACTTCACGGCGCTCGCCACCGAATTCTTCCGCACGATGGCGGACAAGATCGCGCGCGGCGGCTCGACCGGGACGGGCCGCACCTCCGAGAGCCCAGCGCCGCCAGCCGGTCTCCGCCAGCCTGCGTTCGTCGGGGGAGCCCCAGAGCTCCAATCGATGGTGATCGAGGACTGGGCGGGCGAAGTTGCCGGATCGACCTATCTGGAAGAGAAGCTCCGCATACCGCGCTCGACGCTTCATCGCTGGCAAAGGCGCAACGAAGTCATTGCCTTGCGCAAGGGCGGCCGCAAGCATGTCTTTCCGCTGGCCCAGTTCGTCGACGGAAGGCCGGCGCTAGGGATCAGTGAGGTGTTGTCGCTGATTCCCAATCCAAGGCTGGCCTGGTTCTGGTTGGCCCGCCCTTCACAAGATCTCGATGGTCGTTCTCCCATTGAAATGCTCAAGCACGACATGGTGCGCGAAGTCGTGATGGCCGCACGCGACTTTTTGTCGACCTGCAGTATCAACTCTTCAGTTTGACTTTCTAGTTTTCAAATCGATTAGTTTGCAACAGTAATAACTCGCACTGCTCGAGAACTTCTCATTTAATATCCAGTCATAATTAGAATCGATCTGGATATGCACACGTTTCGTTTGTGCCTCTTGTGCAATGTGTGCCGAATTTGAGCGCATATTCGTGATATTTCTGCAACAATACTTCTCCAACAGTCAAATAGCCGCTTTCCGGTCTCAATCTCCGTTTGTGCACTGCAGCGAATTCGGCCATGTCGAGCGCGAAGAAGTGGCGCCGGTGCGCATCTTTTTCGATCGTGGGGACCAGGGAGGGATCCTGTCTTTAGAAAAGACACCCCAGCCCTTTTTTAACCTTTGAGTGGAGATCAAAAATGAACATCAAGAGCCTTCTTCTCGGCTCCGCTGCGGCCCTGATCGCAGTTTCCGGTGCGCGCGCCGCCGACGCCGTCGTCGTCGCCGAGCCGGAACCCGCTGAATACGTCAAGATCTGCGACGTCTACGGCGCTGGCTACTTCTACATCCCCGGCACCGAAACCTGCCTGCGCATCGGTGGCTATGTCCGCTACGATATCGCCGGTGGCGACGTCGGCTCGTTCGATGGTGCGCGCACCCATGACGTGCAGGACGGGAGCGACCAGGGCACCTGGAAGAAGAATGCACGCTTCGACCTGAAGACCTGGACCGGCCAGGAAACAGAACTCGGCACCTTGAAGACCTACACCGAGACCCGCTTCAACTTCGGCAACCGCAACGCCTATGCGGGTCCGGACAGCCCTCAGAACTATGCCTTCAACAAGGGCGTTACGCTGAACTTCGCCTGGATCCAGCTCGGCGGTCTGCGCGTCGGTAAGGACGAATCGGCCTTTGATACGTTCATCGGCTACGCCGGCAACGTCATCAACGATACGCTCGTTCCCTACGGCGATTTCGACACCAACGTCGTCCAGTATTACTTCGACGCAGGTAATGGTTTTTCGGCCGTGGTCTCTCTCGAAGAAGGTTCCGGCACAGTCGGCACCATCGACAGCTATGTTCCGCATGTCGTCGGCGGCGTGAAGTACACGCAGGGCTGGGGTGCGATCAGCGGCGTCGTCGCCTACGACAGCAACTACGAGGAAGTGGCCGGCAAGGTTCGCCTGGACGTGAAGCCGATGGACAACCTGTCACTGTTCATCATGGGCGGCTACGGCACCGACGACAACCTCTTGGACGACGCGGGCAACGCTATCGACGCCCACGGCCGCGGCTTCTACAAGCAGTGGAGCGGCAACTGGGCAGTCTGGGGTGGTGGCACCTACACCATCAACGAGAAGACCTCGTTCAACACCCAGATCTCGTATGACGAAGGCAAGAACCTCGGCGTCGCAGCCAACATTGCCTACGAAATCGTCAAGGGCTTCAAGGTCACGGCCGAAGTCGACTACCTGCACCTTGGCGACGACACCGTCACCAACTGGACCAAAGCCGACAAGAAAAACAGCGTCGGGGGCATCCTCCGCTTCCAGCGCTCGTTCTGATCGAATCCCTGCCGATCAGAACGGAAGGCCCGCGACGACGTCGCGGGCCTTTTTTCTTGCCTAGGGCTGCCGTGCCGCCGGTGAATATGCCTCCCCGCGTAAAAGCCAGCGCTCAGCCGCCTGGGGACGGTACAAAGTGACCCGAGCTACGAAGCTCTGCTAGCAGCATCATGGCGGTCCCGCGGTGGTCACCCTTTGCTTGCTCACTCAGCGGAGACGCAGACCAAGCAGCCAATTCTGCCACCAAGAAAGCTGTGTCCCCGTTGATCGAGGCGCATCTAAGCTGTCCGCGCTTCTCCATCACGATTATCGCGGTGCCGGTTTCGCCATATCCGATCGCAGCCATCCGCTGAACGCAGATATCGCCGTCGACACGTACGTCGAACAGAACCGATCCTGCGGTTTTCTCCGCGGCGTCAGCCACGCGGTCACCGAACGGTTGATGTATGCCCTCGCGATCGCCGAGTGACTGCTCAAACAACGCCAATTCAACATGAGCCGCCACCATAGCTCCGAAGGTGCGCGCCGGCTGGCGCAATCGGCAATAGGCCAGGGCTCATTATCCACACCCCAGCCGCCGTCCCGCAGCCCGATCCGCCATCGCAGTTGCGATCGGCGCTACCTTTGCTGGTCCACTTCATACCCAAGCCCTTTGCTGCCCTCCTCGCCGGAGGTTTTTCCCAAGAGCAACCTTGTCTTCGCTAAAGTAGCTGAAGTTAAATTTCGAACGTTTCGGCTTGCCGGAAATTAGGGTCTCCCTGGGTAAACAGGCATGGCTTTTTGGGTGCTGCAAGGAAGACTAATGCGAGGACGTGGATTGATTAGAGCGTTGCGTCAGGACGACGCTCGACAGGTGCGCGCGCGCATTGCCGAACTGGAGCGCGACCTCACGACGACCGCACCTTTGGGACGCCATCGACGTTTCGAAGCCGGCCATGAACTTCGCGTAGCGAAGTTCCGCCTGGAGAAGCTCGAGGAATGCATCGGCGAACTACCGGAGAGCTCTGGGCGTTAGCGCAAGCTTGACCGCTTTCCACCCGAGCGCGCCGGCCGCGCATTTGGCCCATCACCCGGCAAAGAATTCGTGCCGATTCTATGGGACTTTGCGGCTAGGATTTGAAAAGCTCCTTGGACCCCGTAGTCAGCAGCCACACCACTCGATCGAGATGGCTGCCGAGATGGCTGCGAACCACGTCGCGGGCGCGAACTGGCTCCTCCCACGGATCGATACCCAATATTTCCGTCTTCTCTTCTACACTGGCTTCGTCGAACCACGCCTCTCCTCCAGGAGCTTCAAATAGGTAGGCTAACGATCTCTACCAGGAGCATTGAGATGGTCAGCCCAAAGGGCATGGACAGAAGCAGCAAAAGCTTTATTAGATATTTGTGATCTATACTCCTTGATATCCCGGTTCGCATAATCCAGATCCCACCTTTGGAGCTCCTCGTCTACCGTCAACCGAGGCCATTTCAACATCCTTTCGCTCTATACCAGCCAACGTGCCCGTTTTGCGTGCATACGCTTTGCCACCAAACGAAAGTTCGTTTTTGCCCCTGCGTCATACTGAAATGCCAAATATCCGGCTTGATCCGGGAAATTTCAAATGGCATAGGTTGAGCGCATATCGTCTCTTTGACGGATATGAGAATATGGTGATTGAAGGAGCACGTCGATGCCCGGGGAACCAAACAATAATATGATTGAACTTACTGCAGATATCGTTGCCGCCTATGTCCAGAAAAACGCGGTGCCAGTGTCCGGATTGTCTGATTTGATCGCGAGTGTGAATTCGGCGTTGTCGAATATTAGCCCGCCATCTCCAATAGCAGAACCCCCGCCCAAGCCAGCAGTTAACCCCAAAAGGTCGGTGTTTCCGGACTACATCATCAGCCTCGAAGACGGTAAGAAATACAAATCGCTTAAGCGGCATCTTGCGACCAGTCATGGGCTGACGCCTGATGAATACCGGGCGAAATGGGGCTTGGCGAAGGACTATCCCATGGTTGCGCCAAGTTATTCGGCCACCCGATCGGCTTTGGCAAAGTCGCTAGGCTTGGGGCGGAAGCCAGCTCTAGCCAAGAAACCAGCGACGAAACGTAAGGCCAGGGCCTGAGGTCTGGCCGCTATCCCCTCGACACTCAACGCCATCCCGAAGGATGGCGTTGAGCACCGTGGCGGATGTTACGCCCGGATGCGGCCGATGCGGTTAGCCTCGGTGGCATAGGCCGACAGCGGCTTGTCCGGCTTGAAATACAGGTCACGCTCGACCGGCAAGCCCAGGCGGCCACGAACGGCAGTGAGCTCCGAGAGGCTCAGACTACCGATCTCCGGGAAGCCAAGCCCAAGGTCACAAAGACCAAATGCAAGGTCCGGGTCCTCCGGGTCAATTTCGGTCAGAAGCCAGGTCGCGCCAGCATCCGGCGTGAACAGCTTAACGACCGGGACGAAGTCAATTTCCTGTTCTGTGCCCCGGAGAGGTTGCTGCTGGCGACCATTCGCCAGCAGCTTCTCCCGCAGCTCTTGTGTCAAGATCTGCATGGCGGCCTCCTACTCGTCAGCCTTGGGCGTCCGGAGGACGACCCGCCCATCGATGGGCAGTGCGTCGAGAAGGAGCGTCCCGCCCTCGCCGTCGTCGTGGGCGAAGAAGGAGCCGATGCGGATCCAGAAGCCCTTCTGGCCTTCCTTGCCGTCACGTACGGTGTAGGCTTGGTAGAGCGGCGATTTCGCCTCGGACTTGGTGTTACGGTTGTTGGTCATGGTCTTTTCCTTTGGTTGATGGTTTCTGTCCCGGAGGACGGTTCCAAAGGAGACGGCGCTCAAAGCGGGCTTGTCCCCAACACGGGAGCGCAGCGAATGGAGCGGGCAGGATCGGGACAAGACGGCTGCGCCGGCTAGAAGGGAACGTCATCAGCTCCGGGCGGACCAGCAACGGAAAAGGCGACTGCCAACCGCATGGGCACCAAGTGTGATGGCCGGGTTTGCCCTCCCAAGCATTCCCGTAGTGACGGTCGATGGTCCTGCTGATGGACCCTCATTCGTTCGACTCGCGAAATGCGCGGCAAGGCGTATGATCCCCAGATCGCCCCTATCGAAGAAAGGGCATTGCGGAGGCTCGAGCGTTGGAGCTTCCGCCTATGGCCAGGAGCCTGACAATGTCACGCGCCAAGGTGTCTGCATTCGATTGCGAAATCCTGCGTAGCGCCCTCCGCCGTGCGATCACCGAAGGGGAAATCCCGGAAAGCCAGTCCCGGGAATACGCCGCCCAAATGATCCGAGATTTCACCGGCGACGATGAGGTTGACCCGGACCTGCTGGAGTGGATCGTGCGGGAGCAGCCAGGCGCGTCCTAAAAGACGGCACTGCCAGCGGCGATTTGACGGCATCAGGGCTGGAGCGGTCGCTGGTCGCAAGCAATCCGGTCTTGGAAGAGAAATGTCGTGGGATCCAGACATAGCGATTTAGCGATGCCAGCAATTGTATCGACACTGATATTTCCAGCGCCGCGTTCCAACTTCGCGAACGTCATCTCCGAGACGCCAATCAACTCTGCCATCTGATAGCACAGAAGGTTTCGGCGCTCGCGCTCACCATTGATAATGGCGCCAAGACGCCTCCGGATTGCTTGGTCTCCAAGCTCATGAACCCAGGGCTCGATATCGGTTTTGGCTGTCAACAACGTCGCAATGGAGATCCGAAGAGAACGGGCCATCATGTCAAGGGTACGCAAGGTGATATTGTTTTTACGCCGAGCAGTTTTGATATAGGTCCGGTAGGCGAGACCCTTACCAGGCGAAGTATGAAACAACTGCGCCATGTCTTGGTGACGAAGCCGCCTTTGTCGGCGTTCGGCCTTGAGAACCTTCGCAATGTTGGCGCGAAGCGGGTTGTCCACTTCGCCCTTTCCATTTCGCCTCATAAATCGATGCGTGCGCACAATTTACCTGTCGCTCGGCCCTTTTGCCCTGACGATATAGCCCATAGTAAAATGACAGACAACATAGCCAGAACGCCTGTCATTTCCGGCCGCGGCGTGCATACGGCAGCCTTAGAGCGGCGCCCCTGCTCCGCTAGCACACCATGCTTGCCAGTGTGTGAGCGCGGTCACCCATCACCGTCGAGAAGCCCTTGGCTCTGACGCGAGAATGACCAGACATCTGCGCCATCGTTCTGCAACACCCAGATGCTGTCGAAATCCTCGTCCGGCCAAGATTCCGGGGCGATACCCGCGCCACCGACGAGCGCAGCCGCCAGGCTCGGAATCGATTCGTGCTGCCAGCTTACCAACACAGGTGTTGGGGCTGTGCGGATGGCTTCTGCAGCCAGCGCCTCTTGGCCCTTCGAATACGTGACATCAGGTTGAAGACCGAGGCGTCTTGCCAGTGGCGTGATTGTTTGGCTAGGCCGTTTGCTCCGGGTTTCCGAACCATCTCTTTTGATCATCCCCGACGCAACAATCGATGCCGGTCTTTCAATAGGCGCAGGCGGCGTAGAAAAGAGTGAGCAAAGCCCACCCGCCCGTTGCCAGCCACGCACGGTCAACGATGCCGGATCAACTTCGCCCTGCTCTGTGACCCCAAAATCCGCACTCCCTAGGACCGGCTTCTCGGCATGCCTAATGATCATGACAAGCCTACTTGGCATCGTCCGCCCCCATATTTCCGTACCACCCTCCTGGCGCTACTCGGCGCCCATATTACGGCCGCAAGCGTCCGCACGGCAAGGTCGGCGCTTGATCCCTAACAAAATCAGTCCAAAATAATTCTCGCAGCTAGACTTTACTTTGGCAGTTTATTCTGAAGAATAACACTCTTGGTGCGCTGACGGCCGGAACTTTAAAGGTTTTCGGCTTTCTTTATACATTAGCCGTCTCATAAAATCGAGCCGGCTGGGTGGCAGTACGATTGGCGGTAGGTCAGATCGCTGGATCAGGTCGTTGTTCTTTTTGGGGGATGAGAGGGTGCAGATCGTCAAGGCAACTGCAATCGTCAACAATGAAGTTGCGTTTCTTGCGTGGCAGACCAACCCCGACCCGATTCCTGATTGCCTGGGCTTCCACATTGTTCGGGAATATCTCGATGCCACTGGTCTGGTAACCGCCGAGCGCCCGCTTGCCGCCTATGTCGCCTTTGAAGGGCAGTCGAACCCGGACTGGCAGGCGCAGAACACAACCGTATGGCCGGTTCAGAAGTTTAACTGGCGTGATCTCACGCTGCGGCGACACCGTGACAAGTTGGGTCTCCGGCCCGAAAATGAGCGGCTACGATACCGTATCCGCCCGGTAGGTCGCTTGCGCGATGGCCTCGAGGAAGTGGTGCCCGTCCCCGAAAGCCATTGGGACGCAAAAACCAAACAGCGCGTCGAGCATCATTATCAGGGCGCACCTGTCCGGCTCGGCTACCTGGCTCCTGCGGCATTCACCAACATTGTTGAGGCTAGCCGCCGCTTAGGACCGTTCGTCTCCACCTTTACCAACGGTATTCTGTCGAGCCAGTTCCTGATCCGCATGCTCGAAGAGAATGATGGCAAAGTTGGGCGCAACGAACTTGAAGTTCGTCTGCGCGATCCAAATGACGCCCTGCGACGCTACCTGGCCGGCGACGTCCCGACGACGATAACCGAGTTCCTGAGCCGAGCAGGCGGGCAATTTCATGCCGCCCTCTACGAGCTGGAGGACCGGCAGTTGCTCGACCTCCTTGTCGCGGCGGCACCGCGGATGCAGCTGATCCTGTCCGATGCCGGGTCCAGCGACACCAAGGACAAGGTTACCAAGAAGGTCATCCATACCGACTACGATACGAGAAACAAAGCAGCTCGCGCGGCGTTGCGCGCGATAGCGGATGCGCCTGGAGCGACCTTCCGTATGCAGGACCGGCTGTTTAACGGCAGCGGCCACATCGGCCACAACAAATTCGTCGTCTGGTCGGATGACCAGGGAACACCCCAAGCCGTGCTCACCGGCTCGACCAACTGGACGTGGAGTGGCATCTCCGGCCAGAGCAACAATTGCATCGTCATCGAAGACACGAACGTGGCGCGCGCATACCTCGACTACTGGCAACGCCTGTTCGATCATCCCTTGCCGCAGCCCGCGCAAACGGGGGATGCCAACACCGCCGCCGACCAGGGCGATATCGTGAAGGACGCCGACCGTACTCCGGTGACCGGCAATCTCGCTAACGGTGCTGCTTTCGAATGTTGGTTCTCGCCGAACGTTCCGGGTGCCGAACAGCCGCCTTCGGCGCGTGCCAAGCGTCAACTGCCACCTCCACCGGACATGGACCGTCTCTTCTCGCTGATGCGCCGTGCGCACCGTATGATTTTGTTCGCGGTGTTTTTGCCGTCCAAAGGTGGGGTGCACTCGATCATCTCGCAAGCGATCGACCTCGGTTTGGCGGATACCAGCCTGGAGGTGGTCGGTGCGGTCTCCGATCCATTGGCTTGGGGCTACCAGCCTTCAGGCACCGGCCCAGATGGAAAGCCTTTGGTGCCGAGTTCGCCCTTCATCATCCAGCAGGGCGGCGTCAATGTCGTGCGCGCAACCGCGCTCACCGACAAGGATATCGGCCGCGAGCTCGGCAATTTCGTCAACAAGGAAATTTTGAGCGCGGGCAAGGCGATTATCCACGACAAGATCCTGGTGATTGACCCGCTTGACCCGGTGAATTGCGTGGTCGCGTTTGGCAGCCACAACCTCGGTTATAAGGCCTCCTACTCCAACGACGAAAACCTGGTAATCGTGCAGCGCGATCCCGCGCTTGCCCAAGCGTATGCGACGCATGTCCTCGACGTATTCGATCATTACCGCTTCCGTGCAGCTGAGGCAGAGAAGTCGGCCGAACTGCAGCGGGCGGGCGTCGCCGCATCGTCAAGCCCGACCGATGGCTTCCTGAGCATTGACGACAATTGGCAGACCAAGGCGGATCGGCGGATTTCGGCCTATTTTGGGAAATAAGTGCGCGGCATGGTGCAGGGCCGACAGAAACTCTGCTTGGGGCAGCATCATGTTTCGGATCGTGGCCGCCTTGCTGATCGCCGGCGTTCTGATGCCGGCGCAACTCGGGTCGATCATCAACCAACCGGATGCGCCGATACCCTGGTCCACGTTCCCCGTCGAAGGTTGCTGCAAGACCTGCTCTGCGGGCAAAGCGTGCAGCGATAGCTGCATTTCGAGGGACAAGCGCTGTCATAAGGCGCCAGGGTGTGCCTGTGATGGGTAGGCGGACACTGCGAAACAGGACTCAGGCGCTTTAGGAAGGAACCAACGAGCCGCCGCAGCGGCTCAAAGGGCTTTTCTGTGGGATGGAGGCGATTGCCGGTGTATTGCCACGGCAACCCGATGGAAACGGCCGGGCTGCATTCAAAATCTCTATTGTGACCTCGATAGAAATCTCTATGCTGAACCGCACGCACACTTAATTTGTCAATCATTTTCTGACTCGGGGGTGGCAATGGCTGAAACGGGCGTCCAAAATCCGGCCTCTCCAAAGATTCAGGATCCTGGCGAGGGGAATTCGACAGCAGACGCTACAGAAAATATTGATACTGTACAGGCCGATCTTCGCAGGACCGGCGCTGGTGACAATTCTGGCCTCGACGATACCGGCGCGACATCAGCAACCACATCTATAGGCACGGGAGTCCCGGTACAAAGCCAAGCAATTTTGGCATTGCGGACAAGAGAAGACTTCCGGTTTAAGGTCAACACCGTCAAATGGTTCGGTGGCCTTTGCGCCATAGCTCTAATCGGAATGATCGGACTTGGCTTCTGGTACCTCGACAGAATGGTCGAAGCGTCGCAAGCCTATAAATCCGAGATGGATTTCAGTAAGATTTTGTCGACATCACCCGTTAACAATGACACAGTGTTGCTTGGACTTGAACATGACGGACTAGGTATGCGCAACAAGCGCGCGATTTCTGCCCTCTATATGAGGGCCTACACTCAATTCCTCGCCCTTATCGCCGGCACAGTTTTATCTCTTTTGGGAGCGGTCTTCGTCCTTGCTCGTGTTGACAGCGTTGCGACGACAAGTGACGCAACGATTGGCGGCATGAAGTGGGCGCTGTCGTCCAGTTCACCGGGAATTATTGTCTCGATCGTGGGCGCAGTACTTATCGGAGGCGTTGTTTACCTCGCAAGCGACGCCATCCAAGTTTTCGATGCTCCAGTCTTTCTCGGCCGCGGGGCTCAAGCCGCATCTCCCCCAGATGGCACATTCGATTCACCTGATTTCCAGGAATCCATGAAACAGAGCTTGAAGAGACTTCAAGAAGGGGATCGACACCATGATTAGGAACGTCATATCCGTAGCGGTCTTCCTTTCGATCAGCAGCTCTTGCCAGACCATGGCAGACCCGCTGGAAGACGCCTACAAGCTGGGCTACAAAAAGGGATATGCCGACGCAGCATCTATATTTATTGGTAGCCCGTCTGGCAATACTATCATGAAAACATTGCCCGGACCCGAATTTAAGACCATCGTTGTACCTCCGAGCGGAACGAAATTCGACATTGGCAACGACAGCGCAGTCGCTATCGTTCCTCACAATTCCTTAGATGCGTTTAAACAGAAACTTGGAACTGACTTCATTATAGACAATAAGATACTACTAAATAAATGATGGCCCACCTAGACGCGACGATACCGTGGCGGCCGATTCCTCCCCAACAGGAAAAACCACCGGCATACCCCGTCGACCGTGATCACCAGCCGACGCCCCGGATAAGGAACGCCGGATCGATACCCAATATGTGCTGCACCATCTCTTCTTCGCTGGCACTATTGGCGCATGCGTCCATGAGCTCCAAATAGATCGTGAGATGCCTGTTGTCATAGGCGGTTAGATGGTCCGCCCAAGGGACTTCGGTTGCAAATGGTTGGATCAGGCGATTGGCGCAATGTCTTTTTCATCCAGTCTCGCCGCTTTTTCGGAATCATCCGCCATACGTTGCTCTTAGGCGTCCCGGGATGCTAGATTGAGAAATAAGGGCCCATGTCGGCCCTTATTTCGTTTTGTGCCCGTCGCACCGTCCAGACTCACAGCTAGCAGCTAGTGCTCTAGCCGCCGAGACGCCGTTTCGGCATGGCGGGCATTCAACTCGATGCCCAGCCAGTCTCGGCCACAGCCCTGTGCAGCAACAAGCGTCGAACCCGACCCGCAAAACGGGTCGAGTACCAAGCCACCCTCCGGACAGAACGCCTTCACCAGCCGCCGCAGCGGCGCTACGGGCTTTTCCGTGGGATGGAGGCGATTGCCGGTGTATTGCCACGGCAATACGTCGGGAACCGCCTCCGTCGGCAAGGGAGGCTGTCCCTTGGCCAGAATGTAGGCGGACTCATGCTGCGCCGCGACGAACCGCGTCGAGGAGGCATAGCTTTTGCTGAAGACCAGATGGCCGACAATGCGGAACCCGGCCGCACGCCACGCTTCGATAAACTGGTCGGCAGCGTTCCAGCCGTAAAAGCTGACGCACAAACTGTCAGGCCGCAGCACACGATAGGCTTCGGCAAAGGCCGGCTTCAGCCAATGCGAGTTATTGTCGTTGGCTACCGTGCGGCCGGTACGGTCGCGGTAGCGGCACAGGTACGGCGGATCGGTGAGGATGAAGTCGACACATTCGGCAGGAAGGCCCGCCATGACGTCGATGCAGTCGCCGTGGAGCACGCTATTGCGGGGACACGTGACGGCAGCCGCTGCCGGGACGGGTCCCAGCCGCTGGATGGAAATGAAGCGGCTCATCGCACCAACTCCCTTCTATCGGCTTCACTTCTGCCGGCGAACGCGTCACCGGCGAGGCCGTCCGCACCGCGGAAGCGGTGGGGGCTCACGCCCCCACGCTTTCCTTGGCCTTGCGCTCGCGGATCACGAGGCGTCCGCTGAGAGGCAGCGCCTTCAGGTTGAGGTTGAAGCCCTTGCGGTCATCGTGGCTCCAAAGCGCGCCGATTTCGGTCCAGGTGGTCTTATCGCCCTCGCCCTCGACAACGAATACGGTGTGGGTCGGCCGTTTGGTGGTGGTGGTTTTCGTCATAGTCTTTCTCCTTTGTTACCCCGGCCACGTCATTGCGGCCGGTCGGGTGACCAAGGCGCCGGGCGATTCAGCCGGCCTGCAACGGAGGGTTCGACCGAGGGACCCTCTGGGAGACGGTTGGATGCCTTGCAGGACGGCACGCGCGGTGCACACACGACCCATTTCCGGCCGTTTTGACCTGTGACCGGCACAAAGAGGAGAAAGACGACGAAACCCCCGCCAAGCGGCTGACCAGCCATGCTATGTCGAGGCCCGGGCGATCCACCTGCGATAGAGGCGCGTCCGCCGCCACGACCCGCAAGGGCTTGGCCCTGAACCAGGGCCTCCGCTTGCCGTGCCGACGCCAATCCGGGTGCCGGGCCAATGCATTGGCCAGGAACGCGGAGGGGCGTGACCAGCCATGTCGGGCATGGGAATGTCCGACATGGCGGGCGGCCGGCGGTCTGTCACTCGCCAATGAATTGGGGAGTGACAGACCGCCGCCAAAGCCTCGGTGGATGCCGGGTTTGCGCAAACGCCGCCACATGACTCCCAAATGACGCTGCGCTTCGTCGATCATTTCTGATGCAACGCGCTGGCCATCAGCAGGCAACACCATCACTGTCTCGCCGGGCAACTAAAGCCTGATCCATCTCACCCGACCTTTTCCCCAACCAAAGGAGAGCAGAATGCCTGCTTATCGAATTCGTGCGCCGCCGCGGCGGCCACACCTCCGGTTTCGACCTCTCGGTAACCGGATGCCCAACAGGGCAAACCATATCGGCCAGCCACCCGGCTGGCCCGGGAGGCTCGTACCGTAAGGAAGACTACGCATTCCGGCCATGCCGCGAATGACCTTCGCGGGGTGCCACGATCTACGGACGTGCATCGGCCATCAACACTCACCTTAAGGAAGCGAGCAAGATGGACGATCTGACCATGGACCTGGTGCGGCTGTGCCAACGCAACAGGGACGGCTCTTACGGCACCCAAAACAACCGCCGGCGCGGCCTGTCCGCAATGGCAAATGACCTCGCGGACCTCGGCTACAAACTGCCGTCCGCCGGTTCGCTAAAACCCAAACACGTCGAGTCCCTTGTCGAAAGATGGCTCGATTCCGATACCTCGGACGCCAGTGTCCGCAACCGCCTCACCTGGCTGCGCTGGTGGGCGGAGAAGATCAACAAAGTTAATGTCGTCAACCGCGAAAACGCCGCGTACGGCGTCGCCGAACGTGGCGAAGTCGCGCGCAACCGCGCCCAGACCCTCGACCATGCCAAGCATGGCAAGATCGAGTGCCCGCATATCAAGGCCTCCGTTCTGCTTCAGGCGGCGTTTGGCCTGCGGCGCGAAGAAGCGATGAAGTTCCAGCCGCAAGCGGCCGTCAGGGCGGATCATATCGCCCTCCAGGCGAGTTGGACGAAAGGTGGCCGGGCACGGACCGTGCCCGTTAACACGCTCGAGCAGCGACAGGTCCTCGAACACGTCATGCGCCTTGTCCCCGGCCGAGGCTCTCTAATCCCCGCGCACATGAGCTATGTCGAACAGTTGAAGCGGTTCGAGTACCAGACGCTCAAGGCGGGCCTCCGCAACACCCACGGATTGCGCCATGCCTATGCCCAGCAACGCTACGCGACGTTGACCGGCCAATCCTGCCCGCTGGCAGGCGGTAAGCGCTGGGGTGACATGAGCGGAAATGAACGCGCCGCCGACCGCGCGGCGCGCCACAGGATTTCCGCGGAGCTCGGCCATGGCCGCCTGAAAATCACCGACACCTATCTTGGGAGGGCCTTCTAATGAAACGCGCAGAAGGTAATTTCCTGATGGCCACCGGCATGAGGACGAAGTACGCCGATACACTGTTCAAGCCAGCGACGATCGCCGCCGCCATCGACGAGGCGGCCAAGCAGGGACATCGCCACTACCGTGTCGTCCAGGAGTACGCGTTCGACCTTTCAGACACAGAGGCCGCCAAGGCGCTCGAGGAATGGCTCGATTCCGAGGAATTCCACTATGTCTGGCGCCACACCTATATTGAGAGGAGCACGTTCCGTCCGCCCATTGTCACGGAATACCCGGAGTTGGAGATTTCATGGTAACGCGCCGAAAGAAAAAACAGCCACAAGCAATTGAAAATCCTTGGCGTCCGTCCGGACAAGTGAGAGGGGGATGTTCATATCTTCCTGAGGCCAGCAGTTCTGCTGTCCCGTTCAAAAAGCCAGAATGTGTTCAACATTCCCTATCCGCACACCATTGACCAGCAACAACCTCAGGATAGTTCTAGCTTGAGCTAACAACCTTGGGGCCCGAGTCTTCGGTCCCAAGTTAGCTCAACCAATTTCTCAAAATCCCATTGTATTCGGCTTCGCTGTTGCTACTGTCGCCTCGGTCGGGCTGGGGTGGAATATGGCCGATAAATTTGATCTGTTTGGCGACCTAGATCGCGGCGTCGCGCTTGCGCTGTCAGGCTGGCAGCGCAACGGCTGGCGCTGGAGCATCAGCTATGCCCGCGGCGCCCGGCCTTTCAAAACCAGGCTCGTCTCCTACACCGAGAGCGAGACCTGCAAGACCCGCGTTGGCACGATGGACGGAGGGCCAGGCACATGACGCTCGCTACGGCGATATTCGGGTCAGAGACGCGGTTGCGTCCGCTCATCAAAACAGTGCTCGTTGTGACGGCGCTGCGGTTCGGCTGGCTCGCCATCAACATCTATCGACCGACCGCGCTCTCCTTGGCCTGGGCCTTAGTCCCCTGGCCGTATCCCATGTACTCTTGGACCGTGTGGGTGGCGGACGGGGTGCTGGTCTTTTACCAGTTCCGCACCGCCCTCCGGATTGGCCGGCTGCTCGCGTTGCGCCACGCCACGCAGTTCAGTGCGTTTCTTGGATTTTCGGCCCGCGCCACCGGAGCCGAACAGCATCTGACGCCACGCAACCGTTCCTGGATGCCGACAGCACTCCAGCTGTCCGGGGTGCTTATCCTCACGTGCTGCGCGGTAACCTGGGTTGCGCTGATGCTCGGATACAGGGAATGGGCACCCTTCGACTACTTCATGCGAACCTATTATGCCGACCGGTCAGTTCTGGTTGGCTTGGTCCTGTCCGTTCTTGGTCTGATGTTTGGCGGCCGTTACATCGCGCGGGCCTCTGGCGACGTCAGCACCAGTTTCGGGGTGATGCCGGTCGAAGACAATCACTGGCTGGCGGAACGTGTGCATCGCCTCGCCGAACAGCTCAACCTGCCCAAGCCGGCTGTGGGTATCACCAACGTCATGAACGCCTTCGCCATGGGGGCGAACCAGAAATCGTCCATGGTCGTGATCGGCAAGCCGCTCTTCGTGTTTGAGAGAGACGAGCTAGACGCTGTTATCGGGCACGAACTCGGCCACATCCTGCATAACGACGTGGCGCGGATGCAGTTCGCGGAAGGCTTTCAGCGCGTGCTGGTCACCGTGGTGAACATCTTGACGCGGGCCGGCGTCAAAGTGGCATTGCGCGGCAAGAAGAGTCGCGCAAAAGCTCGCCAGGACGCGTATCTGGCCTGGGTTAGCGGATTGGTTGTCCGGAAAACGGTCTTCGTCGCCTCCGAGCTCGTCGCCAAAGGCATTTCGCGTAACCGCGAGTTTCACGCCGACGCGGTCGGAGCGCACGTAACGTCTCCCGATGCCATGGCCCGCGCCCTCAAGCGCGTTCATGGCGTTGCGGACAAGCCGACCGCCGAAGAGCGGCAGTACGGCTACCTGATGTTTCGGGGAGCAGGTTTCGGCAAATTCTTCGCGACGCACCCGCCCCTAGAAGCGCGCCTGAAAGCCCTGGACGCGCATGGGATTTCGCACGAAACCGCCAAGGCGGCCGTTGCCCAGCCCTCGGTTGGGGCTGTCGACGGGACGAAAGGCCTTGGCCTTCTGCGTGCGCAGCTTGCCTCCTTGGCTTACGGCCTCGGGCGCAGGACACGGCGCGGCCTCACGGCCTTTCGCGCAAAGGTCAATGTCCGGCGGCTGGCGACCTTGGGCGCGGTTTGCCTGGTCTTGGCAGTGGTGGCGCCTGCCATCGTGAGCTTCTACGGCCTTGATCGTAGGCTCAATGACGCCAAGGCGTCAACAGGCCAGGCGCTGTCGTCCTCCTGGAACTGGGTGGCCGACACCAAGGAAGGGTGGTTCGGTGACGCCGAATCCACCACTCGCATTGGACAGCTTGAGGCTCGCGAGCAGGCAGTGAAGGCCGCGGAAGCGCGCCTTGCCAACGACCGCACGGCCCTCGCCCAGCAGACCTCCGGCGGCAGCGTAAGCCTTTCTAACACCCTCGCCGAGCGCGACCAGGCCCGCAAGCAGGTGCAGGACCTGCTCCTGAAGCTCGATGCGGCCAACGCCGACCGCACGGCGCTGACGGCGCGTCTTGCCCAGCAGAAAACCCCTGAGGCTGGAACACACCCCGCGGCTCCGGAAGCCGACACGCAGCATCAAATCGCCTCCCTTACCGAACAGCTGGCCACGATGACCGCCGATCGGGACGAGATGGTCCGGCGGAATGACGAGCTTCGGCAGATGAACCTCGAGCTGAAGGGACAGATCGCCGACCGGGACACGGCCCGGGTCGACCTCGACAGGCAAATCCAGACCTTCAAGGATCAGATCGCCAATCTCACCAACGGCGAACCCGCAAGCCAGGAGCAATCCGCCGTGCCGGCCGTCCGCGAAGCGCCGGCCACGGCGCAAGGCGGTTACGGCGCATTTGCTGCCGCTGGAAACGGCATCGTCATTCTGACGAACCGGAGCTTCGCGACCCTGGAGGCTGCGACTGACGCGGCTCTGGCCGAATGCCGCCAATTCAGCGGCGGAAGCCAATGCGAGGTGAAACAGGTGTTCCGCAACACCTGTGCGGCCGTGGCGCGGGTCATTCCGGCGACGAAGCGGTCGCGCTATGAACTGCAGTTGGAAGCGACGATCGAGGACGCCGAAGAAATGGCACTTTCCGAGTGCTATCAGCGCAACCGGCGGCCTTGCGAAGTGACGCGCCAGGTTTGCGTCCAGTAGGAGGGCTTGCCTACTCGGCCGCTCTCACGGAAGTGTCATGAATGACAGGTAAACGTGCTTTTCCTGGGGGAGCGATTGATCGTTGGTGGACGTACAGCACGCGCAAAGTGACGCCTACCGCCTCGTGCGCATTGACGGTGGTCGCGCCATAACTGTTGTCACTTTCTATTCGGCGGCCGAGGCATTAGCCGTCTTGGGTTGCTTGGTCGATGGCTACCGCTTGATGCTTGGCGACAGGCAAGTATGGCCTACATCCGGCGGTCATGACGGCATCGCAAGTTAGGCACGCCGACCGCTGGTCGGTGTTCCCAGGACGTCTCTGCTCGCCTCGGCCAGACAGAGTTCAGCTCCCCGTAGGGTCCAGTTTTGCCCGGATCTTGCCGACCGCCTTGATGATGGTGTCGGCGGCTTGCCGGTCCAGTGCGATGTCTAGGAGGCCTTCCGTTGTCCGGATCGAGAGAATGCCAAGGGTGCCTTTCTCGTCAGTCGCCGTGCCGACATGGATTTCGGTCGGCACGAAAGGCCGTGCCTTTTCCACACGCTTCATGGGTTTCTCGCGTCGCTGGGCGGCTTCCGACATCACGCACCAAAGCGCTGTGTTCAAGCGAACTTAGAGCTTATGCTTAGACAGGGTCCCGTTTCTTGTCTGTGAGCGTCACCTCATCGCCGAAAATTGCCATCCTTTTTCCGCTCAGTGCTCATAGTGGTAGGCGGGCAAGTGCTCTGGCTGCTCCTGCAGCTCGACAATCAGATAAGCCCTGAGCTTCTCGCCAGAATTGACGAGCGCCTGGGCCCAGGCGTGAGAATGGAGCGCACCCTGGCGCAACTCCTCGGGGATACCGGCAAGGGTCTCCGCTTGCGTCTTGCGAAGGGTCCAGTAGGCGAGGCGCTCACGGCGCCGGATGAGGTCCTTTTCCAACCATTCCAACGCCTTGCGCGTTTTCTCGCGCTGTTCCGGCGTCAGTTCGGGAATTCCGAAAATCGAGCCTCTGTGTAACTTGGCCATGAATTGATGATGGGGCGGCTTTTCGGTTCCCGCAAGTGCTACCTCTGATTGCGGTCGGACTCCTCCCCCCGGCGGTCATCTACCCCCCGGCCGGCTCGTGGCGCCCCGTATCGAGCCAATCCAGGTGGTTTTCGGCGCGCTCCGGTACGGCATCGGATCGATGAACCAGCGTCCCGACTTTGGAAAGCCAATCCAGGTGGTTCCCGGCCGGGCTGGGAAGGGGCTGCTTTCGTTCCTCCCGGTGCTGGACGCGGCGCTCCAAATCCTCGATCTGCGCTTGCACCTTGCCGAGTTGATACATGTGATCCCGTTGAATGCCGTAACGGTCCTGCAGGAACGAACTGATGCGATTGGGTCTGGAGTCCGCCTCCAGCCGGGGAAGGCAGTTTTTAATCTCATAGTCGATATCGTCGACGGCTTTTTTCAAAGACCGGGATTGGTTCTGAAGAAGTTCGAGTGCGCGCTGGTTGTCCATGTCTGTCCTCTTCCGGAATTATGCGGCTCGCGACCCGTGTTGCAGCGAGGATTGGGCCGGAAATGACGGCCCCCCTATTCCGCACCGGTTCGTTCGGCTGGTGCGGCCGGAGACAAGGACAGCTACAAAAAACGGGAAAGGGCGTTCGCCTACTCAAGCGGCATGGGGATGTTCATCCCCTTCTTTAGTTTGATTGCCTCCGCTTCCGGAGGCCGCTGGAACAGCAGTTCTGCTGTGTTGTTTGAAAGGATGCTTCCGTATGCTGGCCCGGGAGCTTTTGGTCCAATTCATTGCAGCCGTTCTCTTCGCGGGAAATCCGTTTGCAAACACACAAGAAAAGTTCATCTCGCCCCTTCTAAAGGGGTTTCTGCCTGATGTTTCTTGGTGTTACATCATCCAGTCTAGCGGGGGCTGGGGGTATGCCAGATTGGTTCAAGGATTTCGATCCCCTGAAGGGAGTCGAGCCGTTCGGATCGTCTCGCAAAGGGGGTGCGGGACAAGGCCTCTCAACCGGATTCAAGATTGCCACCGCCATCGGCAACATGTTCGCCCAACATCGGGCGCGCAAACAAATGGAAAACGAGCAGCGCGAGGAGAAACGGCGCGTCGACGAGGCGGTTGCCAACCCACCTCCCCTGCATGGTTCGGCGCGCTGGGCTGATGCCTCGGAGCTCTCAAACGCGGGCTTGCTGCACCCGACTGCAAAATTCGATAGCCCCTCTTCCATTTTGCTAGGAGTCTTGGAGGACCCGGCCCTCGGTGGCGCAGTCGCCGGTCAACTTCACTGGGATGGCGAAGGCCATCTCCTGACCGTGGCGCCCACACGCTCAGGCAAATCGACGACGACGATCATCCCCAACCTGGTCCGCTACAAGGGCTCGTGCGTTGTGCTCGACCCTAAGGGCGAGCTTTACGCCCAAACGGCGGCTTGGCGCCGGAAGAACGTCGGGCCGGTCTATCGTCTTTCACCTTTTCAGTCCGAAACTGACGCCTACAACCCTCTCGACGGCATCGCATCATTTTCCGATGCGCAGGCGCTCGCCGACCTAATCATGCCGCCGGATCCGCATGCGCCGGACTTCTTCCGCAAGGATGCGATCTCAGTCCTGACTGCCATCATCATGTTCGTCACCGAGGCTGCGCCGCCGGGCCATCGCAACATGGCCGAGGTGCGGCGTATTACGGCCGCTCCTCTCGATCTTTTCACCGAGGCCATCAAGACCATGGGGGACTCGCGCAATCCTGCGATTGCAAACGCCGCCAACATCGTCCTCGGGAAGGACCGTGGCAAAGGCATTCCGAACCTGCGGGATACCATCAATACCGAGTTTGCCCTTTGGGACGACCCGGGGCTTCACCGTGCCACCTCGGTCGCTTCGTTTGATTTCCGATCGCTGAAGGACGAACCGGCGACCGTTTACATCACCGTGCCGTTCCACAAGATGTCGGCGTATGCCGCGTTCCTGAAGATCACGCTCACCACCGCTCTCGAGGCGATGCTCCAGAATGAAACCATCCCCGAAATACCCGTCCTGTTCATTCTGGACGAGTTTCTGAGCCTGGGTCCGTTCCCGCGCTTCCGCGACGCAATCCGAACACATGCCGGCGCCGGCGTCCGCCTCTGGTTCTTCCTTCAGGACGTCCCCACGTTGGAAGAACATTACCCCGGCGGGTGGAAGACGTTCTTCAACACATCGGTGAAAACGTTCTTTGGAACGGACGAGCACTTTACCGCAGAGATGATCTCGGACTTCCTCGGCGACCAGACGCGGGGTTACCGGACAGCAGGGACCAGCAACAGCGCCTCGACCGGCCCGATCTTCAGTGGCAACGGGTCAGGGACGGGCACGGTCAATCACGGCATCGCCTATACCGGCCGTGCCCTTCTGACGCCGGATGAAGTGACGGAGCTGCTCAGTGGCACCGCCACGGATCAGACCCGTACCGGCCTTGTCTTTGCGCGCGGCGTCCGCCCGATCCAGGCCAAGCTCGTGCCCTGGTATCTCGGGCAAACCTGCCGAGACCGTGTCACAAGCCAGCCGCAACGCAGGAGAACGGTCTGAGCTCTTTGCGGGCCTAGCGGTCCCGCAGCCATTGTCGGCTTATGTCCCTCTCTTGCTCTTGCTCTCGGTCTTCGGACTCAGGCGATTCAGGTTTTCGCTTGACCCACCACGGATCGGGGTCGGCTCGCATCTCGCGCTGCTTGCCGTCGAAATGCGCGAGGTTGACGGTGCGCATCTCATCCAACTGGTCACGAACACCACGATATTCCTGAAATATGGCCGGCAGCCGTAAGCTGGCGTCTATGGCGTTCTCCTTTCTTGCCGCGTCCCGGGGCATCTCGCCAAGCGAGAAGAGGTGGTTCTTCAGGAGCTCATACGAATGCGCATCGTTTAAGGCGGACTTCACCCACTTCTCGTAGGCGAGGTCAGGCCGCTCAAAGCAACGCTCAAAAAGCTCGTCGAACTGGCGGTTGAGCTGAACCATCCGCGTGGTCAGCTTCTGCATGTCTGCTTCCGGATCGAGATCCTTCGCCATCGCAATTTCCTTTGACAGGGAATAGGAATAATGTCCTACTCCTACTATGCGGCCGTATTGGATGAGAAGGTTAGACTACGAACTTGCGCTAGCAAAGCGCCGCCCGTGGAGAGATTGGCCAGGATGGTTCTGGTTTCACATGGTCAAACGACCCTACTATGCATACATGCTGCACCGTCGTCGGAAACTGGGAACCTATAGAGAAGGGTTGCCACCCAGCCATACCGCGACCCGCGTGCGAGGCGACATGCTGGCTGGCGCGCTGCCCGCCAAGCGCATTCCAAAAGACACGGTAAACTAGTTCACGGGGAACTGCGTTCCTAGGTTGCGTGGCACGCCTTCCCGTCGCCGATCACCGGCTCCGCCACCAGGCATCGCGATCCAGTTCAGGCGCATCATGTTCGGTTTCCGGCTGCCGATGATGCTGCGTGCTCACCCACCACGCCCTGTCGGTCTCGGCAGCAAGCTCCCGATCGTTTGGTAGCGGATAGCGCTCGGCCGGCTGCTCGACCTCGGCAATCATCCTGTCCTGCGCCGCCTCCAGTTCATGCGATGGGATCAAGTCACCTTCGGGATTCAGGACGGGCAGATCGCGCTCGGCAACAGGGCCGCCCTGCTCGTGATCCCGCGACTGCCAATAGAGCCAGAATTCATTACGTTCGTGCTCACTCATATCCGGCGCCGGTTCACGGCTTTCCGGCGGCCAATCGCGTCTCAGGGATAGGTGGGGATACAATTCGGCAAGCGGGTTGGGCATTCTCAGCTCCTGTCGGACCGTGGCTATGCGTTCTACGTCGATGTTCGCCCGGCGTGACAGCCGCGCCTGGCGATCGGCACCCATGTGCCGGCCGGCGCGCTGAGCCGAACCTATGGAGGCTTGGCTGCGGGCATCAATGCGGGCATCGAGGCCGGCGCTGGCGAAGCTGGCGTTGGCAATTTTGGCCCACCTGGCACGCGCCTCGGTCACGAAGCGAACCCCGTCGGCCTCCCGGATCTTTTCGGCGAAACCGCCAGCCGTAATCCGACGCGTTGTCAGCAGCATGTGGGCATGAGGATTGTTGTTGCTCCCGTCCTCGTGAATCGCCAAATCCACGACAAAACCTTGACGCGTATACGCATCCGCCATCGCGCTGGTCAGTTCGCGCCAAATCGCCGGGGCGACTTCACGCGGCAGCGCGAACTCGATCTCCTTGGCAAGCCGCGCGTCCTTGCGCTTTTCGGCGGCTTCGACGGCATTCCAAAGCTTGGCACGGTCACCCATCCAGACAGGAGCCCCAGCCGGTATCCGGATCTCGGCGTGAACAACGTCGCGTCGGCCGCCAAACGCGCTCTCGCGTTCTTCGGCGTCGTTTGGCAACGTTTCGCCTGCCCTATAGGCGGCCGCAGCGACAACGGAACGACCGTCACCACGACTGATGTTTTTGACGTGCAGATGAAAGATCGCCACTGGTCACCTGTCTATCTGCAATTTGTCGGGCCACGGCGTACAGTCAAGTTGAAAAGCAGCTCCAGGTGCGCAGCGGGGTTCCAAGGGGCTTGCCCCTGGCGCACTTGCCGGTTTTCTCCGATTGGCGTTTCGCCAGAGGTTAGAAAACCGAGCAACGCATCGCAAATTTTCGTCCAATGCGTACACATTGGGCGATGCGTAAGTGCGCTGTTGCATTGCCCTAAACTGGCGCCAATTTTCAAGATTGTCCGGCTAGGTCAGCCCGCAACCTAGTTCTCAATCTGCTCGACCCTCTCTGGCTTCGCCCGCTTCGTGGGCTTGGGCCTGCGCACGTTAATGGCCGCTGCATCGAGGCGGTTTTTGAGGTGCACAGCATAGTGCTTCTCGATCATTTCGACGCTTGTGCGGCAGTTTTTGGCAACCTGATAGATGTCGGCGCCCTCAAGCAATCGGAAGCTGATGTAGCTGTGACGGAGGGAATACAACGTGCGCCGATTGCCCTCGCGGTCGAGCTTGAGGCCGATCTTGTCGAGGATGCCGTTGAACTGCTTTTTATGGTCGACCGGAAACAGCCGGTCTGTGGCCTTCGGCTTGTTCCGGGCCACCATCCGCTCGAAGGGGAATACGGCCCCGGATGTGCTTTTGCAGTACCCTACACCGCGCTTGCCGCGCACCTGGATTTCCAGGATCTTTTGGCCTGTCGCCGCGTCCTTGACGACCTCCACATCCCGATACTCAAGCCAATTGGCTTCGTCTGGGCGCAGCCCCGTGTTCGTCAGGAATAGGATCTTATCGTGGAGCTGTTCGGCCAACCAAACGCGATGAGCCTTTTCGCCCTCCTTGGCTTTATGGCTGGCCTCCCGCGTTTTTCGCGCATGCTCACGTGTCGCCTGGTACAGCTGTTTGTACTCCTCTGGCGTAAACCAGGCGCGGTGAACGACCTTCGCTGACTTTTTGTAGGGCTGGGAGATATCTGGCAGATGTGACAGCCACCGGTGCCGAACGGCGGTCTTCAGGACAAGGCGCAGGGTCACGGTTTCGTGGTGGAGCGTGCTGCGCGACGGGAGCATCTTGCCTTCCTCCGGCGCCAGCCGGGACACGCGGTACTCCTGCACAGTGCCGGCATTGATTGTGGAGAGGCCCATTTTGCCGAAGTACGGCACCAAATAGGTGCGAACGCGCCGATAATGATCCTGTACCCAGCGGGCGTTCCGTTCGCCCTCAGTCAGGACCTCATATTCCGCGACAAATTGGTCGGCGGCATCCTTGAACGTCTTCTCGCCCACCAACTCACCGCGCCGGCCCTTGTCCTTGAGGCCGAAATACCAGTCCTCAGCCCAGTCCTTGGCCTTCGATAGGCTTTCTTCCTTGGTGCTGACCCGCCAATTTTTGCCTTTGAGATAGGCCGAGCAGTGCCATATCGGGCTGTCGTTGCGCCGATAGACATGAACCTTCCCGCCTAAAATTGTGTGCTTTTCCGCCATCGCCAGACACTCCCTGAGCACGTGCAAGTTTGTGCAAGAGATGTGTAAGGGTAGTTTCGGCGTCCTGGCCTAGCAAGGCCATTTCTAAGTGCCTGATTTCCTTGAGAAAATGGCACGGGCAGCAGGGCTCGAACCTACGACCTGCGGTTTTGGAGACCGCCGCTCTACCAACTGAGCTATGCCCGTACATGCGCGTTTCGGCGCAGGCGCTTCCTAAAAGCTTCCGCGTGCTCTGTAAAGAGCGGTCTGAGGCCGATTCATATCCTTGGCCAGAAATCCGCGCAGGCAACGACCAGCTCCTCCCCCTGGGTCCCGAATTCGCGGCCCAGCTCACCGGCACTCAGCTCTTGGTCGGAGGCTTGTACGGCCCGCCCGGCACGCCCCAGCCCCAAGCCGGCATCGGTTCGGTCTCGGGGTCGCAGGTCTCGCCGAGATTGGAATTCATCTTGGCCAGCCGCGATCCCCATTCGACATAGCCCATGAAGGCGGAGCGGAATTCCGGATCGTCGGGCAGCCCGACGGCATCGGCGGCATCGGCAAGCAGATTGATCCAGCGGCGGCGCTGTTCCTCGCTCAAATGCTTGCCGAGATGGTGCATCACCATCTCGCGATGGCCGCCATGCTTTTCGCTATAGGTTTTCGGCCCGCCGAAAACCTCGCCGATGAAGGCCGCGACATGGGCGGGATGGTCCGGCGACATGTGCTTGAACACCGGCCCGATCACCGGATCGCGGGACACCTTGTCGTAAAAGGTTTCCGTCAGCCGGTTGAGCGCCTCGATGCCGCCGGCCCATTCGTAAAGTGTCGGGATATCCCGGCTCATTCTCGATCCTCCCCTGGGCGACGCCTGCCACGACGATAGCGGAGAAATCGGGCATGGCTCAACCTGCCTCGATGGCCAGTTTCTGCGATGCCTACAGTTTGGCGGGCGACTCGGCCTTGGCGGTTGGCGGAAGCAAACAGTTGTCGGGCTTGGGTGAGGTTTTGCAAATAGCGGGGCCGGTTAGCGCCTCCACCGACTCCGGCCCGGTTGTCAGCCCGACTTTGAGCATCATGTCGGGCTTGAGCTGACGCTCGACCGAGCCTATCGCGGCGAACAGAGCTGGGTCCATCTCCATCTCCTCCAGGTAGGCTTTAACCAACTGCGTCTGTCCCCTCGAGGACATGCTGAGCCTCGCCTTGGGATCGACCAGTCTTTTGGCACCGGCGGCAAGCATGAGCGCGCAGGCCGAATCGCACTCCACTCCAAAATCGCTAATCAGCCCGACATAGGCACCGTTATCGGCCAAGCAGCCTGCCTCGGGCGGGTCGCAGCCGACGATAGTGGTGCGGGCGACGGCGACGTCGAGCTTCCGTTCATGGATAAGCCTTCCCGCGGCCAGAGCGCTGAACAGGCTGCCCCCCTGTGAGCTGATCACCACCGGCAGCCGTCGGTTGCCAAGGGTGTCGAGCAACTGGCGCAACTTTTGCGGGGTCTGAGGCGTCATCGCGCCTTCCGCCGAGATCCATTCCGGGCAATCGGGATTGCAGAGCGAGTCTCTGCCGCGAACGACAACGAAGCGCATACCTGGCGTCGAATTCCCTGGCGCTCCCTGCAACGGCTTGGGAGCTGGAGCCTTGGCCGGCTGAGAAAGTGGGGCGCCGGTCTTTGCCTTGATCGCAGCCACCACGGCCGGCTTGGCCGCGGGCGTTTGTCCGCCTGCTGGCTTGTTTCCCGGTATTTCCCTGCAGTTGGGAGCCGGCGGGTCGAACATGCACAGAGCTGCTTTGGTAAACAGCTCCTCAGTGTCCGTGCTAGTGGCCAGTTTCATCGTCAGCATATCGTGGAGGCTGATCTGCCTGATGTCGCTGGCTGGCGTCGCCTTCATCAGGTCGAGCACGCCCTCTCCGACCCCCATCTCCTTGAGATAGGCCGAGATCTTGCGCGCAAACCCCTTGCTCATTTTATAGGTTTTGTAGCTTTCGCCCTGCGTGACGGTTTCCGTGGTGACCCGATATTTTTTGCCCCGCTTGACGCGATAGGTGGTCCGATAGTGCGTTGTGGAGGGGAACCAGGTGGTGGTGATCTGGTGAACACCCAGGTAGTTCCAGCCGCCGGCCACGCGACGCACGCCTCCGGCAAACATCAGCGGACAGGCGGAGTTGCAGCTGGCGCCATCGGACGCCTGGCCGAGATAAGCGGAGCTCTTGCCGTAGCTGAATCCACAGCCATCCGTCCCGGGCCAACAATCGGAAAACTCGGTCTTGCCTATGGCGATGTCGAGCTTGTTCTTGCGGATTATCCGGCCGAGCTGGAGCGCGGCGTCGACATTGCCGCCAGGGGAATTGACGATGATCGGCAGTTTGCGGCTGCCGAGCTTCTTCAAGGTGAGCTTGAGCAGAGCTGGCGTGCCGGCTGCAATAGGGCCTTCGGCCGATATCCATTCCGGACAGTTGGGCTCGCAGCCTGGTGCGCTGCTGCGCGCGACGACAAACCTCCTCTCCGACGTATCATCGGACGACATGCCGGGAATGTACCATGTGCTGGGATCCCATGTACTCGGATCAGACAATGTCTTCGGGAAGACATCCTCAGCCTTCACGGCGAAAGCAGCCATCGCCATCACAAGCACCGGCGCCAGCCGAACCAACGCCCGCCAACACCTTGCCATATTGTCTGAACGGCGCCCCGAAACCACGCTTGGCAAAAGCCCCCTCTATGCAACCCATAATAGTTACGGCAACGACGCTTGCAATGGCATTGAAACAACCGCGCAAGACTTGTTGTGCACGGTGCAAGTAAACGGATAGCCGAAGCAGCGAGCATGGCTCAACCTGCCTCGATGGGCAGTTTCTGCGATGCCTACAATTTGGCGGGCGAGTCGGCCTGGGCGTTGGGTGACGGCAGCATGCGGCAATTCTCGGGCCGCGGCGTCGACTTGCAAACGGTAGCGCCCGTCAGCTCATCCACGGTTTGACGCCCGGTCGTCAGTCCGAATTTCAACATCGTGACCGGTTCGAGCTGGCGATGGCTTGAATACAGCACCGACTGCATCGCCGCAAACAGGCCCCGACCGACCGCCATGTCTTCCAGATAGGTCTTGACCTTCTGCTCCAGTCCGAGCGAGTGCACGCTCAAGCGCGCCTGGGGGCCGACAAGGCGCCTGACACCGCCGGCAAGCACGATCACACAGGCCGAGTCGCATGCGCCCACGGCATCATTGGTCAGCCCGACATAGACGCCGCCCTCGGCCTTGCAATCCGCCTCCTCCGGTTCGCACCCTACGAAATCCGTCCCCGCAACCGCCACGTCGAGCTTGCGTTCGCGGATCAGTCGCCCAGTGGCCAGAGCGCCGAGCACATCGCCTCCCGGCGAGTTGATCACGATGGGCAACCGCCGGTCGCCGACGGTGTCGAGCAGTTGGCGCAACCTCTCCGGTGTGCCCGGCGTAATCGTGCCTTCCGCCGAGATCCATTCGGGACAATCAGGGTCGCAGAGGAAGCTCCTGCCCCGAACCAGAACGAAGCGCATATCGCCACCGCCGCCCTGCTTCACGGTTTCAGCTTCGACAGGTGTGATAGGGGTCGCCTTGGCTTCAACCGTGACGGCTTTGGCCGGCTGATTGGTTTTCTTTCCTGGCGGCGTTACGTCCCTGCAATTGGCGGGCAGCGGATTGGCGTTGCAGATGCTTCCGGCGGTCAACAGGTCGAGGGAATCCAGGCTGGTAACGAGTTTCATCCGAAGCATGTTTTCCGGCTCAAGTTGCTGAATATCGCTAGCCGGCGTTTTCTTCATCGTTTCGAGCACGCCCTGATCGACGCCCATCTCCTTGAGATAGGCCGCCAGCCTTTTCTCCACCGCCTTGCTCATCTCGTAGGTCTTGTAGCTCCCGGCGCTCTTTCGGCTGATGATTTTTGTGTTGAGGATCTTCTTCTTGCCGCCCACCACACGATAGGTGGTCCGGTACTGCAATTTCGTTCGGATATAGGTGGTGGTGATCTGATGGACGCCGAGATAGGCCCATTCACCGACCACCCGCCGCATGCCGCCGGCAAACATCAAAGGGCAGGCGGAATTGCAGATGGCGCCGCTGGCATAAGGATTGCCAAAATAACGGGCGCCCTTGCCGTCATTGTCCTTGCAATCCTTCTCATCAGGCAGACAGCCGATGAACCAGGTCTTGCCGACGGCGATATCGAGCTTGTTCTTGCGGATCAGCCGGCCAAGCGCGAGAGCCGCATCGACGTTGCCCCCGGGGGAATCCACGACGATGGGCAATTTTCGGCCGCCAAGCGCCTTGAGCGTGCGTTTGAAAAGCGCCGGCGTCCCGGCTTCTATCGAGCCTTCGGCTGATATCCATTCCGGGCAGGTCGGCTCGCAACCCGGTGCATAGCTGCGGACGACGACAAACCGCATCGTCGGGCCAAGGTCCGGGGCCGCATCCGCCGCGACAGCTATGGTGCCCGCGGCAAGCAAAGCCAGCCAGATCAGCGCCGGCAACCACCATGCCCGGCCAAGCCAACGGTGCTTTGCAACCATTTGAACAAGCCCCCTCGATGCAACCTATACTAGTTGAGGTCTGGGGGCTTGCAACAGGATTTGCGCTGGATGCTGACGCGCTATGGCGTTGGGCGAAAAAGCAAAAAGGGCGGCCCGAAGACCGCCCTTTCCTTGTCGATCCGGCGATTGCCGGTGTCGATTATTCCTTGATGGTGACGACGATGCCGGCACCGACGGTGCGGCCGCCTTCACGGATGGCGAAGCGCAGCTTCTCTTCCATGGCGATCGGCACGATCAGCTCGACATCGACCGTGATGTTGTCGCCCGGCATCACCATCTCGGTGCCTTCCGGCAGCGACACAATGCCGGTCACGTCCGTCGTGCGGAAATAGAACTGCGGACGGTAGTTGGTGAAGAACGGCGTGTGACGGCCACCTTCGTCCTTGGTCAGGAGGTCAGGATG